>CAITOF010000022.1 GCA_903893945.1 uncultured Oxalobacteraceae bacterium
CTGCAACCAGTTACGGTAGAGCGCCAGATTAATTTCAGAAAGTCTGGCAACCACAGCGAAAGCACGATCACCCTGCCGGGTGTTGCGTCCAACAGCGCGAATATCATCTATCGTTCGCCCTTCGAAACGGGCCTGCCACGGACCGGTGGCAAATGGCAAAGGCGCGTCAGGATGCAGTTCAACCACCCGCCCGAAGAATTCCACCTGTCCTTCAATCACGTCGAGAAACTGCTGGCCTTGTTCAGGTACCGCAGAAAAACCAATGAAATAAACAACGTGCCCGGCTGCGACTGCATCGCCGATCTCGCTATCTGATTTAAAACCGCCGATACCCGAGGCTTGGCCGGCGCGTGGATCAACTACAACCACCGGTCGTTTTTGTGGGTCAGGCACAAATCCAGACGGCGGCACGATACGGGAAAGTGAGTAATTGATCGGACGTGATAACGACTTGCCATCGATGAGCAACTCATGTTCAAACCGCAACACGGTCGTCAGCGGGTGCGCGGCAGTATCAAGCTGCTGGTTGCCGCGCTGGCGCAACAAGTCAAGAAACAATACGCTGCGCTGAAATGTGTCAACGATGTAATCCGGCCAGGCTGTCATGGCCGGGAAAGCACTTGCATTGGTAAATCCGGGGGAATTGATCCGCCCTTGACTGGAGCGTCCAGCCTTGGATACTGAATCTGATGTCATCTGGTCGGTCGTTGCGATTTCCGTGGGAGATATCTCACTGCTTAGCGGGCGCCCTTGTGCCCGATCTGTCCCTCATTTTTGTGCCGGCCGACGACTTCATTCTGTTCGGCTTTTTCTTTGATATTTTTCACGTCAGCTGGTGCGCTTGATGGAATTGTGTGCGCGGATTTCAGTTTGCCATCATCTTTCTTCTTCATGTAGTTCTCCCTAAGTTGGATAAGGACTCCCAATCGGCAACTGTGTCCTGTGTTGTGTTGATATTACCGGGCCAATCCGGATCGCTCTGTGCGCCATCGAACCTTGCGAATGGAAGATCAATTGATGACTGGAGTTACAGAAATCACATCCAATCCCAATGCACATCGATGGCTGTTGAAATGCAAGACAGGTCAATTTACTGATGTTCGGTATCGAACAGATGTCACCCAGATAACCGGCTATATCTGATAACTACACAGATGCCTTGGTGTGCCCGAGCCATCGTTGACCGCATTAACAGTTATTTTGAGGAAAAACATGTCATTAATAGGAAAAAAAGGGCTGGTTGTCGGTATTGCCAACGATCAGAGTATCGCCTTTGGCTGCGCGCAGGCGTTTCGCGCCGCAGGAGCAGAATTGGCAGTTACCTTTGTCAATGAGAAGACTGAACAATACGTTCGTCCGTTGGCGGAAGCTCTTGGAAGTAAGCTCATTCGCGAATGCGACGTAAGTAAGCCGGGTCACCTCGAAGCGGTATACAAAGAGATTGAAAAACAATGGGGCAAATTGGACTTTGTTCTACACTCGATCGCCTTTGCGCCCAAAGAAGATCTGCATGCCCGGGTGGTTGACTGTTCCCAGACCGGTTTCGGTATCGCCATGGATGTGTCGTGCCATTCCTTCATCCGCATGGCGCGTCTGTCTGAGCCGTTGATGGCGAATGGCGGCTGCCTGCTCACAGTCACATTTTACGGTTCGGAAAAAGTGGTTGAGGAATATAACCTGATGGGTCCAGTAAAAGCCGCATTGGAATCTTCGGTTCGATACCTGGCAGCGGAATTGGGAGGTAAGAAAATTCGTGTACACGCACTATCCCCAGGCCCATTAAAGACCCGTGCCGCTTCCGGAATTGATCATTTCGACGCATTAATGAACCGAACCCGTGAACGGACTCCGGAACATTATCGGGTCACTGTTGCCGACGTCGGCAATTTCGCCGCGTTTCTGGTCGGGGACAGCGCCGTCGCGCTTACCGGCAATGTTGAATACATTGACGCCGGATACCACATCACCTGTTAAACAGAACGCAGGCCCTGAAGTGTAAAGAGCAGTGAGAGCTTATCGGGTTGGTTCGCTGCCGTACATACCAAATACAGCAATCGAATTGACAATGCGACAGTAATAAGCTCGTCGCGAAATGATCTCTAACTACTTGCCTACCCAACAAAAAAATGGAACCTGACCCAAAAAAAGACGCAGACGACAAAAAATCCGAAGCGCCAAAACCTGACTACAAAGCTGCTGTAGCAGTGGAACAGCCTATCTTTTTTTTGCGGTATAAATTCGTCCTGACAGCCCTCGCTCTGGTACTGATCGCTATAGCTGTCGGATTTGGATTGGGTCGAATTGGAACCGATTCAGACAAAAAGAAAGACCAATTGGTATTGTATGGAAATGTAGACTTGCGTCAGGTTGATCTGTCTTTCAATAATAGCGAGCGCATCAATGAAGTACTCGTTCAGGAAGGCGACAAGGTAGTGATTGGCCAACCATTGGCGCGTCTTGATACCAGTCGACTGAAGCCGCAACTGGCCACCGCAAACGCTGAAGTGGATGCACAGCAGGCTGCAGTCGACAAACTACATCATGGAAGCCGTCCTCAGGAAATCGATCAAGCCAAAGCCGGTGTCGCATCTGCACGGGCTGATCAGACCAATACGACGCAACAGTGGCAGCGTCTGGCCTCTCTAACTGCAGCCACTACGGGCAGGGCGATCAGTCAGCAGGATCTGGACAGCGCCAAAGATGCAATGGAAATGGCGCAGGCACATCTGGTGGTCGCTGAAAAAAATCTGGATTTGGCAAATATCGGGCCGCGCCGCGAGGACATTTCTGCGGCAGAGGCGCTATTACGGGTCAGGCAATCCCAGTTGCTGGTCTTTCAGCAGCAGTTGGCGGATGCCGAATTGATTGCACCGGCCAATGCCGTAATTCGTTCCCGCCTGCTTGAACCGGGTGAGATGTCATCTCCGCAAAGGCCGGTATTCAATCTTGCAATTGGCGATCCGAAATGGATCAGAGCCTACGTTTCTGAAACCGATTTAGGTAAAGTGCGCACCGGGATGAAAGCGCTGATCAGCAACGACAGCTTTCCGGGACATGCCCTCGACGGTTGGGTTGGATTCATTTCTTCCGTAGCAGAATTTACCCCCAAGTCGGTTGAAACAGTGGAATTGCGGTCCAGTCTGGTTTATGAAATTCGCGTTTTTGTAAAGGACCCGCAAGACCAGTTGCGTCAGGGAATGCCGGCAACTGTACGGCTGGAACTGGATCCCGGCACCCGCCTGAAGGATTAGCGTATGGCACCGACATGTTCAATGAGACGCAATGTGACGGCATGCCTAGTGCTCGCTGTGCTTGGAGGCTGCGTTGTTGGACCCGACTATCATGCTGCAGACCCACAAGCACCGGCCAACTGGAGTTCGCCATTGAGCAACGGGCTGAATGGCGGAGTGATTGCACCGGGAGCATGGTGGACCGTGTTTCAGGATCCAGAATTGAATGCACTGATAAAACGTGCTGAAAAATCGAATCTGGATATGAAAATAGCCGAAGCGCATTTACGACAGGCCAGAGCGTTTCGTGCCGCAAGTGAGGCCGATTTGGGCCCAACGGTTGATGCCAGTGCCTCTGCGTTCAAGCAACTGCAAAGTCAGAATCAACCGATGATCGGCGCCCTGCCGTTGCCGGCCAATTTTCCGTTCGAATATAAGGTATTTCAGGCTGGCTTCGACGCCTCCTGGGAAATTGATCTGTTTGGCGGCAAACAGCGTGCGCTGCAGGCTTCTGACGCCGAATGGCAAAGCGCAGTCGAAGGGCGTAACGATGTGCTGGTCACTTTATTGGCCGAAGTGGCCCGCAACTATATCGACCTGCGCACCGCCCAGCAACGGTTGGAAATCGTGCGGCGTAACCTCGTTTTACAAAAAGAGAGCACCGAACTCACCAGCGCGCGTCTGAATGGCGGGATCGGCACCGATCTTGATGTGCAGCGCGCAGCCGCGCTTGAGGCAACCACGCGCTCTGGACTGGCACCACTGGAAACTTCATTGCGCATTGCCATGTATGGATTGGCGACACTGGTGGGCCAATCTCCTGGCGAACTGGTCGCTGAACTTGCTCCCGTTAAAGCCATACCGTCGGCTCCCCCTTTGGTGCCCGTCGGCCTACCTTCGACATTGTTGCAGCGCCGTCCTGACGTGCGACGCGCCGAACGTCAGCTGGCCGCTGAGACGGCACGTATTGGCGTGGCAGAGTCGGACTGGTTTCCCAAATTTTCTCTGACAGGCGATTTTGGTTATGAAGCTGTCTCGACCGGAAAATGGTTTGAGCCGAACAGCCGCTTCTGGTCATTCGGCCCCAGTTTTAAGTGGCGCATTTTCGATTTCGGTCGCGTGAATGCGCAAGTAAATGCGCAAACGGCCGCACAGGAAGCTGCGCTGGCAACCTATCGGAAATCGGTATTGACCTCGCTGCAGGAGGCCGAAAGCGCCATGGTCAGCTATGCGCAGGAACTGAATCGCCATCAAGCGTTAAGCGAAGCTCGCACTGCCAATCAGCGCACGTTGAAACTGGCCAATGATCTGTACCGGCATGGCCGAGTGAATTACCTGGACGTGTTCGACGTTCAGCGCACCGTATTTCAGGCCGATGACCAGTTGGCGGTGAGCGATCAGGCGGTGGTACTTGATCTGATTGTGCTGTACAAGGCACTCGGGGGTGGCTGGGAAGCAATTGGTGCAACACAGCCATCCACTGCACCGCCATGAGTACTGACAAAGTGCCAGCGCTGCAGCTGGAGGCCGTGCGCAAGGCTTTCAAACGGGCCACCGGTGAAACGGTGCTGGCGCTCGACACGATCTCATTCTCTCTGCGACAGGGAGGGCTTGCAGCGCTGGTCGGCCCGGACGGCGCCGGCAAGACTACGTTGATTCGGTTGCTGGCAGGTTTGATGAAAGCGGATGCCGGCGTTGTGCGAGTACTTGCCATCGATGCCGCGCTGGATCCGCAGGCAATTCAATCGCGTATTTCCTATATGCCGCAGCGCTTTGGTCTTTACGAAGATTTGACGGTGCGTGAAAATCTGGATTTGTATTCGGACATGCACGGCGTATCCCAACAAGATCGCAAGATGCAATATCAGCGCCTGATGGAAATGACTGGCCTTGGCAATTTTCAGCAACGCCTCGCAGGTCAACTGTCCGGCGGCATGAAACAAAAGCTTGGTCTGGCCTGCACACTGGTTCGCTCCCCTGAATTGCTGTTGCTTGATGAACCCACCGTCGGCGTCGATCCGCTCTCGCGTCATGAACTGTGGGAAATCATCCGTCAATTGATCAAGGATGGGTTGACCGTTGTGCTCAGCAGCAGTGACCCTGACGAAGCAGAATCATGCGATTGTGTAGTCGTTCTCAATGACGGAAAAAAACTGAAGGAAGCGCCGCCCAAACTGGTCAGTGCTCTGGCGCAAAACCGTACCTTTCTGATCCAGCCACCACCGGCAGTCAAGGCGCGCGACTTTCAGGCGCTGTTGTTACGCGATCCAAACATTATCGATGCCGTACCGCAGAGTGATCAGGTACGCCTGGTCAGCAAAGGCGCTGCCAATTCTGCGGTTTTTCAGGGGATTACCGCGCAACCGGTACCACCCCGCTTTGAAGATGGGTTTATGGTGTTACTGCATCAGTCGATCACGTCAGAGCAAACCAAAACGCATACCATAGTGCATACCAACCAGGTGAGCGAACCAGCCACAGCAACCGGCAATAACCCCGGTGATCTGGTCATCGAAGTCAAGGATCTGGTGCGCACCTTCGACAAATTCACGGCGGTTGATAGAATCAGCTTTTCGGTCCGGCGCGGGGAGATTTTTGGTCTTCTGGGTCCCAACGGAGCGGGAAAAACAACCACCTTTCGCATGTTATGTGGCTTGCTGCCAGCCAGCTCCGGCACATTGAAAGTGGTTGGCGTCGATGTTCGGCACGGCCGCGCGTCGGCGCGCCAGAATCTGGGTTATGTGGCACAAAAGTTTTCACTCTATGGGCAATTGACCGTTTCCGAAAATCTGGATTTTTTCGCAAAGGCCTATGGTCTTGGTGGTGACAAAAAACGTGAGCGCATAGCCTGGGCTGTGGAACAGTTCAATCTTGAGAATTTTCTGAATCTGCCCAGTGCGCAGTTGCCGGGCGGTTTCAAGCAACGTCTGGCTATGGCGGCAGCCTTGCTGCATCGACCGCAGATTCTGTTTCTTGACGAACCGACCAGCGGTGCCGATCCCTTCGCACGACGTGAATTCTGGCAGCGTATCACGGCGCTGGCAGCCAATGGTGTCACCGTGATCGTGACCACCCATTTCATGGCCGAGGCCGAATACTGTGACCGCGCACTGATTCTGGATGGCGGAAAAGTACTGGCACAGGGAACACCGACCGAGTTGCGCGCCCTGACACCGCTGGCACCCGGTCAACTCGCCAATACCGTAACAATGGAGGACGCATTCATCGCGGTAGTGGGTAAAGCGCGTCGGGAGCTGGCGACATGAATGAATTACGCGCAAAATGGCGCAGAATCCGCGCACTGACGGTGAAAGAAGCGCGCCAGATACTACGTGATCCGAGCAGTATCGCCATTGGCATTGTCTTTCCATTGATGATGATTCTGTTATTCGGATATGGTTTATCGCTGGATGTAGCCAAAGTATCCGTGGCGGTGCTGGACAATGATGCCTCGACAGAAAGCATCCGCTTGATCGGTGCCTTCCGGCTCTCCCCTTATTTCAGGTTGACGGTTACGCATTCACTGGGCGAAGCGCAAGCGCTGGTAATGGACCGCGCCGTGGATGGCATAGTGCAAATACCCGCCAATTTCTCACGAAAACTTCATATGGGCGCAGCGCAGATTCAGATCCTGGTCAACGGCACGGACGCCAATCAGGCACGTATCATGCAAGCCTATGCACAAGGTCCGATTGCTGTCTGGGCTGCTGCTGCGCTGGGTACTCCTGCTGCAGGCAGCGGTGTGGCTGTAATCAGTCGAATGTGGTTTAACGAAGCCAATGACAGCCACTATTTTTTGATACCTGGCCTGATCGTGTTAGTCATGACCATTATCGGCTCATTCCTGACCGCCATGGTGGTGGCGCGCGAATGGGAGCGTGGCACGCTGGAAGCACTGTTTGTCACACCGATGCGGGCCGGGGAATTTTTGGCCAGCAAATTTATTCCTTACTTTGGCCTGGGCATGATCGGTTTTGTACTGTGCCTGCTGGCGGGAAAATTTCTATTCCATGTGCCATTGCGCGGTTCCTTTTTTCTGCTGTGCCTGGCCGCGATGATTTATCTGGTGGTTGCGCTGGGAATTGGTTTGCTGGTCTCGACTCTGGTCAAAAGTCAGTTTCTGGCAAGCCAGCTGGCCATGCTGCTGACCTTCCTGCCAGCGATGATGCTGTCCGGTTTTCTGTATGATTTGCGCAGCATGCCAATCGCTATCCAATTGGTTACATATGTGCTGCCTGCCAGATACGCGGTTGCATTGCTGCAGACGATTTATCTGGCCGGCAATGTCCGATCTGTGATCTGGCTTAATCTGGCGGTGTTGACGGCGATGGCAATTGCACTGGTCACTGCTACCAGGTTGGCCACCCGCAAACAGCTCTCTTCCTGAATTACCATGGGTGCTTCCTTACTCCGAATCCTCGCACTGATACAGAAGGAATTTCTCGCTGTATTGAAAGATCCGCGCAGCCGTTTCATTATCTTCTTTCCACCCTTGCTGCAGTGCCTGCTTTTTGGTTATGCCGCCAGTCTTGATTTGAATACCGTGCCCTATGCAGTGCTCGATCTGGATCACAGCGCAGCATCGGTGGCTCTGGTGGCCCGGCTGGATGGTTCTGGCGTATTTCAGCGCAAGGCAAGCCTGGCCAGTACTGCAGATATCGCAGACTGGATCGACAGTGGTCGCGCGTTGCTGGTGATCCAGATTGACCAGAATTTCGAACGTCGCCTGAAAAGCGGGCAACCGGCACCTGTTGAAGTCGCTGCCGACGGTCGCAACTCGAATACTTCAGGCACCGCGCTGGGGTATTTCAACACGGTCGTGGCCGACTTTAATCGCGATTGGCAGTCGCGACATGGTCAGGCTGGTCCAGGGCTTGATGTGGTATTGCGGGCCTGGTACAACCCCAATCTGGATTCGCGCTGGAGCATGATACCCAGTCTGATTGGAACCCTGACCATGATGGGTACCATGATGCTGACTGCATTGTCGGTGGCGCGCGAGCGCGAGCAGGGAACGTTTGACCAATTGCTGGTTACGCCATTCCGCCCTTCGGAAATCATGGTGGGCAAAGCGATACCGAATATGGTTATCGGTTTGGCCCAATCGAGCACTATTCTGCTGATGGCGCAGTTCTGGTTCCATATCCCTTTCGAAGGTTCATTTTTCGTTCTCTATGCCGGCCTCGGATTGTTTTTGACGGCGGCGGTCGGCATGGGCCTGTTCGTTTCATCGATTTCTGCCACCATTCAGCAGGCCATGCTGTATGCATTCCTGCTGATGATGCCGTTTACCATGCTTTCCGGACTGGCGACGCCCTTCAGCAGCATACCCCAGGTACTGCAAACGATCATGGTCATTAATCCGTTGCGTTACGCCCTCGATATCACCAAGCGCGTCTATCTGGAACATGCCGGGTTTATCTTGCTGCTTTCTGACTTTATTCCGCTGATTTTAATTGGCATATTTACTCTTTTCGGTGCGGCATGGTTATTCAGGCGTCGGTTGACATAAGTGCCCAGACAGCTCACCCGACAACGGTACTGTTTTAATTCAGCAGAATGCGATTAAGGTGGTCAGCACTTGGACAGACCGTGCGGTAACGTACAGATTTCGTCTTTGAATACCCCTAGCATCAACCCGACCATTACGGTTCAACGATTTTCACTGGGCATTCCGGCATAAAACATGCCGTCGCTGCCTATTTTCGTCTGGTTCCTGTCTTCACCACGCGAACACCAACAGAGGCGATACGAAATGATCTATGACACTCACCCTTCATCTCCGACCCCGGCAGCATCGGCATCACGCAGCGAAGGGTTGCATC
>CAITOF010000023.1 GCA_903893945.1 uncultured Oxalobacteraceae bacterium
CCCATCCCGAACAGGACCGTGAAACGACTCTGCGCCAATGATAGTGCTGCAACCAGTGTGAAAGTAGGTTATCGTCAGGCTGTTATACCCGAAAACCCCCGCCAGTGTCCTGGCGGGGGTTTTTGCTTAAAGTGAGAGCTGTTGTTTTTTTAATCAGCTGATGTAAGAGATTAGATTCATAGCCATTAATTTAACAACTTAACGTAGTTGGCTCTTTGGTTATGTAATATAATAGTGACCCTGACGCAATGACATGTGTTATTAGTTTGTCTGACTAAGCAATGAAATGGGTGCTTAGCTCAGTTGGTAGAGCGGCGCCCTTACAAGGCGTAGGTCGGGAGTTCGAGCCTCTCAGCACCCACCAGATGAACTGATGAAATACAGATTATGAAATTGGAGTGGTAGTTCAGTTGGTTAGAATACCGGCCTGTCACGCCGGGGGTCGCGGGTTCGAGTCCCGTCCACTCCGCCAGATACAAATGCCCGCGAAAGCGGGCATTTTTATTTTATGGAGTGGAGAAAGCCACCTGCGTGGCTTTCGGCGGGACTCGAAGCGATTCGCCTACCGGCGAATCGGCGGCCTGCACTCGTGTAGGCGAGTCCCGGGAACGAAGCCAGATACAAATGCCCGCGAAAGCGGGCATTTTTATTTTATGGAGTGGAGAAAGCCACCTGCGTGGCTTTCGGCGGGACTCGGTTTTATTATTTTCTGTTATTTAATCAAACATCGATTAATTTAATTACTATTTAAACAAATTTATTTGTTGCAATCATATTGAATTTTTAATGAAAAATTATTTGCCGCATATAAAACTTTTTAAAAAATACCCTAATATATTATTTTAATCCTGCTATTTACTCCGATAAATATTAGGTACATCGCTTTACCAGCAATTAAAATAAATTGCCGAAACGTAAATGCTGATCGGGAAATGAATTTCAGTATTGAATTGAACAGGTACTGGAAATCTTCAACCATGTGTTACGCATCATTTATGTTGAACGGGTCGTGTCGTTGCAAGTGATGATTTTTACTGGCAATGGAAATGTATGTTTTTTACGTTTTATAAATTCTGGATTCGACCGCTTTTTTTCAACCAATACAAGAGGGAGTTGATTTGCGCTTTTGGCAACGATCCATTTCCATGAGATTCTGTTTGTTGTTTTTTGCTGGGCTGCCATCTCTGGCGGTAGCACAAGTACCGGATGCGGGTCGACTTTTAAATGACCAACAACGTAATAATGCACCAATGCCAAAGGATCAAGACAATTTTCCTGTCATTGAACAATTACTTCGTCCGCTATTGAAGGAGCAGTCTGACGTCACGATAAATGTCACGGATTTTATGTTTGAAAATAATACGGTGTACAGCAATGCCGAACTGAAAATGGTCATTGACAGATTTAGAGAGCGTTCGTTGGGTATTCGAGAGCTGAATGAAATCGCAGGGGCAGTCACTTTGTACTATAGAAATAAGGGTTATTTTTTAGCCCAGGCTTATATTCCAGAACAGGATATCAACCAAGGATTGATTCGCGTGATTGTGCTTGAAGGTACCTTGAATAGCCTGCAGATACAAAATAATAGTGCGGTCAGTGACGAAAGAATAAAGGGATACCTTAATTGCCTGGAAATTGGTAAGCCGTTATCGCGTGAAAATCTGGAGCGCGCCTTGTTATTGGTGAACGATATACCGGGAGTAAGTGCTCAGTCGGTTTTAAAACCGGGTGCAGTGGTAGGTTCCACTGACATCATACTCAATGTAGTCACTCAAAACTTGCTGACTGGTGAGGTCGAAGTGAATAATGACGGGAATTCTTATACAGGTCAGATTCAGTTAGGTGTTGATCTGAATGTGGCCGAATTATTTGATAGCGCGGATAAACTTTCTATACATGCGGTTCAATCTACCGGGTCCTTTACTTACGGCAGGTTGGCATACCAGCTTCCAGCGGGAGATACCGGTCTCCAGACAGGTTTAGCATTATCTTCTGTGCAATACAGACTTGGTAAAAGTTTTTCCAGTTTGCAGGCAAACGGCAAGGCGCTCGACAGTACGCTATTTGCCAATTATCCACTATACAGAGCGCGCTCAAATAGCGTTTATGTCCAGTTCAATGCAGATCATAAAGACCTCAGAGATAATCAGGACGCCACGCACACAGGTAGTCAGAAAACTGTCAACCTTGTTAGCGCTTCGTTGTTTGGAAATAGTATTGACAGCTACCTTGGCGGCGGAAATTGGGTATGGAATACGACAATTGAACATGGTCAACTGAGTTTGGATGCGATTTCATTAGCTGAAGATAAAAGCGCATATAACACGGCAGGCGCATACAGTAAATTTGCATGGAGCGTAGAACGCGTACAGAAATTGGGTGCTATTGGCAATAATTGGTCAGGCTCACTCAGGGTGGCAGGTCAAAACGCAGACAAAAATATGGACACATCAGAAAAAATGAATCTGGGTGGCGTGCAAGGTGTCCAGGCGTATCCGCAAGGGGAAGCACCGGTTGACGTGGGGTTTATTAGTCACATGGAGCTGCGCGATAGCCTTAACGATATGCTACTGGGTAAATTATTTTACGATTATGGAAGGGGTCACAGCAATCGGGATCCTGTACCTGCTGAAACCCTGGAAAATCGCCAGATCCATGGCACGGGCATTGGAGTCAATGGAAGTTATGGCGGATTCAATCTGGAGATGGCCCTGGCATGGCGCGGTCGCGTCCGGGCGACTTCAGATACCGACCATGTTCCAAGGCTGTGGCTTAGCCTGCAAAATGTATTTTAAGAGGGAGACTTGCCTTGCCATCAGATGGACAGCCAGTTACTCACAACCGATCTCAGCAGTATGAGATGACGCCTGCGCAGTTGATGAGTTATGGCGCATCGCTGCTGCAAAATCATAATTTACGGGACGCTGAAAAAGTTTTCAGCGCACTGATTGGGGATCGTGAGCTGGAAGCGTCGGCACTGAATGGATTGGGTGTGATTGCAGCACAACAGAATGATTTTTCAAGAGCAATCTGTTTGTTCGATGCGGCGCTTGATCTCGACGAATTCCAGGTGGATGTATTGAATAATCGCTGCATTGCATTGCAAAATGCAGGTGACCAACCCCGACTGGCCGCCGCATGGAATCGCCTTGCCTGCATATTGTACCGGCTCCGGCGTTTTGGTGAAGCAGAAAGCGCGTTTAGAAAAGTTTTGGAACTGGCGCCGGACGATATTGCGGCACAGATCAATCTGGCCAGCACGCTGGAAGAGTGTGGCGCGTATGACCAGGCGATCAGTTATTTAAAGATTGCCATAGGCCGACGCGATATCTTGGGCCTCGAAATGGCAAAGGCGCTTAATACGATGGCCAATTGTTTTAACAATCTGGGTCGTTATGAGGAGGCAGAGCATTCGTATTGTCAAGGACTGAAAATCTTGCGGGATCCAGCTATCTCCGCTTGGATGCAATGGAATTATGGCTTATTTCTGTTGAAAATGGGACGATATGCCCCCGGCTGGAAATCTTATGAGGCAAGGTTGCAATGGTCAGAGTTTCCGTTTCCGCTGCCGAAGCATGAACAACCCGTCTGGCAGGGTGAAAACATTGACGGTAAAACGATACTGGTCTATGCAGAACAGGGACTGGGTGACACTCTACTTTTTTCGGGTTACGTGCCTGATCTGGTACAAAGAGGGGCAACGGTATTGTTTGTGGTTCAACCGGAACTGTTCAGATTGTTTAATGACCTATGGACTGCAAGAGGTGTGACTGTCATTGAACAAAACAACGAAGCTGCATGGTTGAAAGCAAATCGGATCAAGTTTGATGTGCATTGTCCGATTATGTCACTGCCTGCCAAATTGGGTGTGACCAAGGGGATAGTTCCGGAGATACACAGTGCGCGCTTTCATGTGCCGCAATTGATGTCCCAGCGTTGGGATAAAGTGGTCAGCAGACCGCCTGATCAAACGGACAGAAAACTCAGAGTTGGCATCGCCTGGCGGGGCCGGAGTACGCACAAGCATGACCGGCGCAGGTCTGTCAGTCTCGAAACGCTGGCGCCACTTTTTGAAGTCGGTCATATCGACTGGTATAGCTTGCAATGTGGTGATGTTGTGAACGAGCTTGGTAGCTATCCTCAAATCGTCAACCTGGCACCGCAGTTGACCGATTTTGCGGAAACAGCGGCAGCCGTCAGTGAGCTCGATTTGATTATATCGGTAGATACCTCGCTGGTCCATTTAACGGCAGCATTGGATCGCCCGGTCTGGGTTATGTTGTCGTGGCAGGCAGATTGGCGTTGGGGCGTAAGAAATAGCGTCGCCTCCTGGCATGCAAAATCAATCTTATGGCGTCAACCGGACGCGCATGATTGGCAGTCTGTGGTGATGCGGATTCGGGAAAATCTGGTAAATATGCAAGAAGAAAAAAGACGGGTATCGTGCACAATTTAATAATCTGAAAAGCGAAAATCAAATATAAGATCGTAGGGGGAGCGATGAATAAAATATACCGTGTGATATGGAGTTATGTGACCCAGGGCTGGGTCGTTACCCATGAACTTGCCCGCAGCCGTGGTAAATCATCGAAATCCTCTGTGGTGAGTGCCGCTCTCGGAACGGTTCTGGCCAGCCTGATAGCGACCGTATATGCCAACCCCACAGACGGGCATGTGACGTCCGGTAAGGCGACCATAACCCAAAGTGGATTGACACTGGATATTAATCAGTCGACACAGAATGTAACTATTGACTGGGACAGCTTCAATATAGCGCCTAACGAGACGGTTAATTTTATTCAACCATCCCAGATTTCAGTTGCGCTTAACCGCATACTTGGAAACGATCCCAGCCAACTATACGGACACTTGAATGCCAATGGACAGGTGTTCCTGATCAATCCGAATGGAATACTGTTTGGTAATACGGCGCAGGTCAATGTGGGTGGACTGGTTGCGTCTGCCCTGGATTTAAGCGACAGCGATTTTCTGGCGGGGAAACGAACTTTCAGCTCCACCAGTGGGGGAAATGTTACCAATCTGGGCACTATTTCGGCTGGGACCGGCGGGTATGTGGCACTGCTAGGGACACAGGTCAGTAATCAGGGTAGCGTGCAGGCCACTCTGGGTTCCGTTGTTGAGGCTGCCGGGTCGCAGATTACGCTTGATTTTGCTGGCGACAAATTAATTAATTTGCAGGTTGATAAAGGTGTAGTGAATGCTTTGGCGGAAAATCGGCAATTGATTGCGGCGAATGGCGGCACTGTGGTGATGAGCGCAGTGGCTGCCAATACATTGGTGTCGTCCGTGGTCAATAACAGCGGCGTGATACAGGCGACCAGTATAAGTAGCCATGATGGGGTGGTCCATTTAGGTGGTGATACGGCTAACGGTATCGTGACGAATCAGGGAACCGTTAATGCTGGTGGTGTTGACGTAACCGGCCGCAGCATTATGCAGGATGGCACCCTCACCGCGCACACGGTCAATCTGAACGCCACCTATGCACTGTTACAAACGTCGCGGGGTCAAATCAGTTCGCCCGATGGCGTGGTGACTGTGGACGGTGGGCAGAATACGTTTTTGTCTGGTTCGATCAATACTTCCGGCAATATCGGAGGGCAACTCACGGTGACCGGACAGAGTGTCACGCTGGCTGATGCCACGCTCGACGTGTCGGGTACCAGCAAAGCGGGTACGTTGTTTGTTGGCGGCGGACAGCACGGGGCCGATGCGTCAGTGGCAAACGCCAATTCGGTGTTGATTAACAGTACGAGTACCTTGACTGCCAATGGTGCCGGTGCGCAAGTGGTGGTATGGTCAGACAAATCAACAGAATTTTCTGGTGAAGTGACTACTGGCGCGAATAGCGCGATAGAGGTGTCGTCGGCCAATACACTTGCACTTGCCGGCAAGATCAATTCCGGTTCCAACAGTAAGGTATTAATTGACCCGGCTAATATAACGATTGACTCAGCGGCGACAACTTACACCGTGCTGAACCTGGCCGATCCTTCACCGCAATCGGGCAATTCCCATGGCTCGGGGGGCAGTTCGGTACTCTCTGATGGCAATATAGTCGTTAGTTCTCCGAACGACAATTTTGGTAACACTCATGCTGGTGCGGCGTATCTGTATAACGGTAGCACGGGTGCATTGATTTCTGCGTTGTATGGTTCATCTGCGTACGATATGGTGAGTTCGGGCGGGGTGACGATATTAACTAATGGCAATTATGTGGTGAGTAGTCCGGTAAAGGTAACCAATGGTTATGCAGGTGCAGCGACCTGGGGAAGTGGCAGTAGCGGCGTGAGCGGCACGATTAGCGCGGCGAACAGTTTGGTGAGCGGGTATTCATCCCCGGGCGATGTGTATTTGGCAGGCTATAGTGGACTTAAGGTGACGGCATTAAGCAACGGCAATTACGTGGTGGCGGCACCTGGTGCGTATGCTTATGGAGTCTACAACTCGGTCGGGGCTGTGATTTGGGGCAATGGTACGACCGGGACGGTCGGTACAGCCAGCACGTCGACCAGTCTGATGGGGATGTACAGCGGCGATTCGATTGGGTCGGGTGGCATCACTGCCCTGAGCAACGGCAATTTTGTGATTGGCAGCCCGAGTTATAACAGTGGTAAAGGTGCGGTGACCTGGGCAAGCGGGACCGGACCATTGTCGGGCACCGTCAGTGCCGCTAACAGCCTGGTGGGAAGTTATGCGAATGATCAGTTAGGTGCGAGCGGCAGCATAACGGGTTTGTCGACCGGGAATTATGTGGTTGATAGTCGCAGCTGGAATGGCGGCGCGGGTGCGGTAACGTTTGGCAATAGCAGCTCCGGTACTGTTGGTACGATTGACGCGACCAACAGTTTGCTCGGTCAAACCGGTAATTACGTTGGTGCTGGCGGCATAACCGTATTAAGCAATGGTAACTTCGTGATTGACAGTTCGAAC
>CAITOF010000024.1 GCA_903893945.1 uncultured Oxalobacteraceae bacterium
AATCTGGTGGAAAGCGCCAACTCGCTGAAATTTGCCTTTGACCCGGGCACAACCGATCCTTTGCGCTGCGCGCAGGCCACCGCATTGGCAAACGATCTGGCCACTGCCGCGGGCACGGCCTCACCCACCCAGGCGTCGCTGGATTATGCCCGTGCCTATCAGGTGCAGGGTAATGAGTGTAATAACTCCATTCCTGACGAAGTCAAGAACAATCCGAATCTGAAACCGGAAACCTCAAAGAGTTTCGGCTTCGGCCTGCTTTTCGAACCTGTCAAGGGCTACAGCACGTCACTGGATTACTGGCATATAAATCGTTCCAACACGATTGGCTTGCAGACCGCCCAGGAATTATTGGCCCAGGCCGCAACGGGTGCGACGCCAGCGGGTTCAACCGTCAATCGCTTGCCGTTAAATCCCGCGGCCGATCCGTCATTCTCGGCCAACGATGGCGCGCTGGGGGGGCAGAACGATTTTACCCATTACGGCGTAACAGTGGGACCGATTCAGGATATCGTGCGCGGTATGCAGAATATCTCTGAACAGAGTACCAGTGGCATTGACTTGGGCTTCAATGGAATGACCAGTCTGGGTCAGTGGGGTAAGTTAAAAGGTATCATGGATAGCACGTACAATCTGACCTACTATGACACTTCCATCAGTACCAGCTCCGAAAACCTGATTGGTCAATACGGTTACCCGCATTTCATCGCGAGTCTCACCGCAATCTGGGACTACAACAATTTTTCAAACTCACTCCGTTATAATTTCACTGGCGGCTATGATTTGCAACTGGGTCAGTCTGATACCAGCTGGAGTCTGGCCGGTTGCGCATCAAATTCGTTTTCCTCAGCGCAATGTCGTGTCGCCTCGAGCCGGACAACAGATTATGCATTGTTCTACAGCGGCTACAAGAACCTGACACTGGGAATGAACGTCATCAACCTGTTTCAGCAAAGGGCCCCTGCGGATCTGCGGGCATTTGGTGTCAGCGGTGTGATTCCGACGAGCCTGCAGGATGCGGAAGGACGGATGTTGCGCCTGAGCCTGGTTTATAAATTCAACTGATTCAGCTGTTCAGATTAAATGCCGTACCTGACGTACAGGTGCGGCATTTTTTTCAGCCTTCAGATTATCGTCCGCATTTTTTCCGCGTTCACTGCGCGGGATTTTTTCCGGCGAAACCTGTCCTGCATAATCGCTTTTTAACTGCCCGGCAATTTCGGCCCGATCCATGCTTCGCTCGTGCTGCAACCACTCTGACACCAGTTTCGCCAGACGCTCCATGGCAATCCGATGGGTGGCGTCGGTGTGTTCGTACAACCAGTCGGACAACGCCATGAAATGCCTGAACGGATCCTCTGCGAGTATGAGTTTCAGCGTACGCTGAAACCGTCCGGAATTGGCAATGAGATCCCAGTACCGCGCAAACCTGACCAGGCGCTGCATGGTGGCAAAATCAATATCGCGCGTCGCTAAAATGGTGTAGGGCGGAAAATCGTCAAACACCATCTGGTATTCGTCGGTATGGCGAATAATGGGAGTGCCGCGCAGCCGCTTTAAAATACCGAATTGAATCTCATGCGGCTGCAGGCTGACCAGGCGGTTGAATCCCCGTGCAAAACTTTCGATGTCTTCACCGGGCAGCCCGGCAATCAGATCGACATGCAGATGCGTGCGGGAATGTTCGACCAGCCAGCGGATATTGGCCGCGGCCTTGCCATTATCCTGTTTGCGGCTGACCCGCGCCTGTACCTCGGGATTGAATGTCTGGATACCGATTTCAAACTGCAGCGTCCCGGCCGGAAATTGTTGAATGGCGGATTTCAGCGCGTCGGGCAGGTGATCCGGCACCACTTCAAAATGGGCGAATACCGGATCCTCCGGATGCGCGGCCAGTTTATCGAGAAAAAACTGCATGATGCGCAGACTCGATTTAATGTTCAGATTAAACGTGCGATCGACAAATTTGAACAGGCGGGCGCCACGCTGATAAAGTCGGTCAAGTTCCGCCAGGAATAAATCCAGGTCAAATGGCCAGGCGGTCTTATCAAGCGCCGACAGACAGAATTCGCATTTGAAGGGGCAGCCGCGTGAGGCCTCCACGTACAGGATACGATGCGCAAGATCATGATCTGTAAAGCCGCCATAGGGCAGGGCGAGCTGATTCAAATCGGGCTGCACTCCCGCGTGGATTTTCATCAGTGGCTTGGGACCGCGTAATATCTGTTTGCACAGTGACGCAAAACTGACATCACCCCATCCGGTAATGACATAATCGGCAACCTGCACGATCGCCTGCTGTGCCGTTTCGAACGATACTTCAGGACCACCCAGAATGACAGTGACATCAGGCGCAACGCGTTTCAGCGTCGTCACGATTCGGGTCAATTCGTCGACATTCCAGATATACACACCGAAGCCGACAATCAGTGGCTCACCATTCTTCCTATGCGCAAGAATTTTTTCAACGGTATCGGCAATTTTGCCGCCTATGACAAATTCCCTGAGCACCGTTTCAGCCTGCAGGTCACCCATGTTGGCAAACAGATAGCGCAGGCCCAGCGAGGCGTGCGCATAGCGTGCATTCAGTGTTGATAACAGTATGGTCATGGCGCGTACAGGTTTTGCATTGGCGTCTATTGTAACCTGCAGATAATTGCTCTTAGTCAATTATTCGCCAAAAATACGGCTTCGGTCTGCAAACAAAAAATAAATCTGGTACATTCATGCTCCTTACTTCAGGAGAACGACTATGAAACTCTATTTTTCACCCGGCGCCTGTTCCCTGTCACCTCATATAGTTCTGAATGAGGCCGGATTGGCGCATACGATAGAAAGAGTCAATTTTGGTACCAAACTGACCGCGTCCGGTGCTGATTTCAAGGCGATTAACCCAAAAGGATCGGTGCCAGCACTGCAACTGGACGACGGCAACGTGCTAACCGAAGGTGCTGTTATCGTACAGTATCTGGCGGACCTTGTGCCCGGCAAAAATCTGGCGCCGGCTGTCGGTACCATGCCACGGTACCGGCTGATGGAAACCTTGAACTTTATTTCGACCGAATTGCATAAAAGTTTTTCGCCATTGTTTAATCCAGCGGCAACGGATGCGGCGCGAGAAGCCGCCATCAAGCATTTGCAGCCACGGATTTCATTTATTTCCAGACAACTGGGCGATGAGGATTACCTGGGCGGCAAACAATTTACCGTTGCCGACGCTTATTTATTTGTGGTGCTTTCCTGGTCAGCCCGTGTCAAGTTGTCGCTGGCAGACTGGCCCAATATTCAGGCCTTTCTGACGCGGGTCGCAGCGCGTCCTGCGGTGCACGCCGCCATGGTGGCCGAAGGATTGATCTGAACAGCGCCGGTCAGGTCACGCCGGTCGTTCCCGGCGTGGCATTCCGGCTCTAATCGCTCAGAATTCCGCTGCCGCGTCGCATCCGGTCACGTTCCAGTGTCCGGGTTGCCACGAATATCTCGCGCAGAAAATAAACAAAACTTCCGACCAGCGATAAAATGCCCGATACAAACAGTGCGGCAATAATTTTGGGAATTTCCAGACTCAGCGCATCACCAATAAAGAGTGCCGCGATCACCAGGCAGATGAACAGCGCACATAAGCAGGCCAGCGTGATCGACCGGTTGATCAGATGCGAACGCGCGTAGAGTTCGTCCAATTCAATTTCCTGATGTAAAGCGACCTGGCTCAAATGAGCCTCTATCGTGCGGGACCGGTCAATTATTCTTGCCAGCCGATTTGTCAGAACGACCAGATGGGTACCCACGCCCGACAGCATAAAAACCGGTGCAATTGACAGTTGAATGATTTTACCGACGTCGTCCAGTTGTATATTCATGTTGTCTGTTCAGGGTCCCAGATGGAAATTATTCTACACTTTACCGAGAACTTTCGCTGGCATAATCAGGGTCGCTTCCAAACCGCCCTGCGGCAGATTCGCCAGCGTCAGGGTGCCGCCATGCTGTTCACAGATATTTCTGGCGATGGTCAACCCCAGTCCTGTGCCGCCGCTTTCTCTGGATCTTGAATTTTCCAGCCGGTAAAAGGGCGTGAACACCTTTTCCAGTTCGTCGTCCGGCATTCCCGCGCCACCGTCACGAATCCGGATGGACACCGACTGGGCCGATTCTTTCTGTATGCTGACGTTCGCGTATCCGCCGTACTTGATCGCGTTATCAATCAGATTATTCACACACCGGACTAACGCCTGCGGTTGTGCTTTCACGCTCATGTTGGATTTGCCGTCGAGCGTCACAGGCTGGCCCGCATCGGCTGCATCGGTTACCACGCTATCCAGCAGCGAATCGAGATTGACCACCTGC
>CAITOF010000025.1 GCA_903893945.1 uncultured Oxalobacteraceae bacterium
GTGGATTGAACACGTGGCCTCTCCCTTACCAAGGGAGTGCTCTACCACTGAGCTACAAGAGCCTCTGTTTGCATGACTCAGCACCTCAGTTCTTCAACCTTGCACCCTGAAGTCACTACGCTATCTGCACTTTACTAAAACCAGGCTGCCGACTCCATAAAACTGACTGAGTCGACCCATTTCCAATTTGGAGCGGGTGAAGGGAATCGAACCCTCGTCTTAAGCTTGGAAGGCTTCAGCTCTACCATTAAGCTACACCCGCAGTGTTGGCTTGCGCCTGTCTGCCCGCCCGCACTACCTGCACCGTGGCGCTACGCCATGGCCAAATACTGCAATTACGCACATAACCAATTTCTATATTACAAAATAATCCTATGGTGGAGAGGGCTGGATTCGAACCAGCGTACTCAGAGAGAACAGATTTACAGTCTGTCGCCTTTAACCACTCGGCCACCTCTCCTTAGGGAACCTCGGATTATAATCAATTGAAATTCTAGCGTCAAGCAACCGCTTGGAATAATACCGTTTAGTCGATGAAAGGCAAAAAACAGTGGCTATTGCGTCACTGAATTACCTTCTTAACATTGGAAAAATGTTTCATAGATATTAACAAAGCCATGCCTTGAGCAAGCGATGCCAGAAAAAAAGGTGCTCCCAGCGCCAGGTTGCCTTTGGGAAAATGACCCACCTGGGCAAACAGGGTCGTACCGATCAAGGTTGCAAAAACACTCATCACGCTACCCAGGGAGGCTAGCGAGCCCATGACGGCGCCCTGCGATCGGGCATCCACGGCTTTTGAAAAGATTGCCTGTATCGCCGGTGTGGCCGCATAACCCAGTAAATTGCACGGAATCAGCAGATACATGATCCAGCCCTGTTGGACCAGTCCGTACATCAGCAATACCAGACAGGACGAACTCAATCCGAAAATGGCCGTCCTTGCTTCACCCAGCCTTTTTATGACCCTGCCCAGAAGAAATCCCTGCATGATGACGCTGCAGACCCCGACCATAAACAACGACATGCCATTCTGTAACGGCGTCCACCCGAACCGCAATTCAGTGGACAGCACCCAGGTGGTCTGCATGGTGAACTGGGCAAACAGGCTGAATCCCATCGTCCACACCAACGCGCCGACACTGCGCAGATGGGCCAGTCCGACCAGATTTGCAAACGGGTTGGCGCGCGACAGCGTGAACAATCGCCGATTTTCCAGTCCAAGAGATTCCGGCAAGGCAAACAGGCCATAACCGAAATTGCACAACGAAACAAGGGCAGCCAGATAAAACGGATATTGAAAATGCTGCTCGCCCAGAATACCGCCCAGCATCGGCCCACAGATAAAACCCAGCCCGAACATGGCGCCAATTTTGCCGAGCGCCTTACCGCGATTTTCCGGCGTCGACACGTCTGCGATATAGGCATTGGCGACGGCAATGTTACCCGCGGTCATGCCCCCCATGGCCCGGATTACCAGCAGCCAGACCAGTGTCGGTGCCTGCGTCAACAGGAAAAAATTCAGTCCCAGACCCAGCACGCACACCAGTAACACCGGTCGGCGTCCGAACCGGTCGCTCAGCGCACCCAGGAGCGGTGCGCAGAAAAACTGCATGATTGCGTACGAGGCCACAATGGCCCCATACCAGTACGCCTGCAGGTCAGGCTGGGGCGCAAAATTGGCCACCAGGCGCGGCAACACCGGGACAATCAGGCCAATACCCAGGATATCCAGGAATACGGTCAATAAAACAAAACGGGTACTGACCGCAGGGGGTGATGTGGGTTCCGGTGTCATTGGGTTCAGAAGTGAGGTCAGAGAAACGATGTCGCGCATTATAAAGCACTTGTCACCCCGCCCCCGCCCTGAAATTGCTGCCAGTCGGCAGCGCCGTGCGGCCGGGTGCCGGTTGAGGCCGCTTTTTTGCGGCGATTTTGCCACGCCCACACAATTGATCTATATCAACGTTGTCCTGGGCCGTATCTGATAACTTGGATCCCGGAAGCGATACCAAGGCACTCTGAAGGAGGGCAGCATGGACGGCATACAACACTACTTAACCCTGATGGTCGACCGCGGTGCATCAGACCTGTTTCTGAGCGCCGGTTCACCCCCTTACCTGAAAATTGATGGCGCGACCCGCGTCGTTGAAGCGCCGGCTCTGCTGCCGGGAGAAACCAGAGCCCTTGCCTACTCAATGATGAGTCCGGAAAATCAAACGACATTCGAGCAGAAACTGGAGTCCAACTTTGCCTTTTCTGTCGATGGCGTCGGACGTTTCCGGGTCAATGTATACTTCCAGCGCGGCGATATTGCGATGGTGATTCGCCTGATCAGGGAAGTCATTCCGGCACTGGATACATTGGGGCTGCCTCCAGAAACAGCCGAACTGGCCATGCTGAAGCGCGGGTTGGTGTTGATTGTCGGTTCCGGTGGATCGGGCAAGAGCACGACCCTGGCCAGCATGATCAATTATCGTGCCAATAACGCCGATGACCACATCCTGACGATCGAAGACCCTATTGAATTCGTGTTCCCGCACCATCGCTCGCTGGTGGACCAGCGTGAAGTCGGTATTGATACGCTGACCTACGGCGATGCCCTGAGAAACGCCATGCGCGAAGCACCGGATGTGATCATGATAGGCGAAATCCGTGACATGGAAACGGCACACCACGCCATTGCCTATGCGGAATCCGGCCATTTATGCCTGTCAACCATGCATGCCAATAATGCCAACCAGGCAATTGAGCGGATTCTGAATTATTTCCCCTCTATCGCGCATAAGCAGCTCCTGCTGGATTTGTCGCTTCATCTCGAGGCGGTGATCTCGCAACGCCTGATTCGCGGACTCGACGGGAAACGCCTTGTGGCTGCCGAGCTGCTGAGAAAATCGGGCTACATTGCCGAGATGATCCGCAAAGGCAACCTTAACGAAATCAAGCATGAAATGGAATTGGGAAATCAGGAAGGGTCGGTCACATTTGACCAGTCACTGCTCAGGTTGTACAAAGAAGGCAAAATCTCGCGCGACGAAGCTCTGCACAATGCTGATTCGCATACCGATCTGGCGTTGCTGATCCGGTTATCCGAGCACCAGTCCACCACTGAGGCACCGTCTTACACGCTCAGTAATGTGGATCCGGACCATCCATCCAGGTGACCGCACCCATGATCACGGAAAATAACAGTAGCGTGCTACCTGCTGTCGTAACCAGCCCCGCAGAACTGGTCCGGTATCTGCAAAAAAATCTGAATCGGCATGAGCAACTGGGCCAGATTCTCTTAAAAAAAAATTTAATCCGGCCTGAAACATTGCGGCAGGCGCTGCAGATTCAAAAATCGGCACCGGACCGGAAGCTGGGCGACATACTGGTTGACATTGCTGCCGCGACACAAGCAGATATCAAATCTTCAATCGCCGAAAGCGCCGGCCTGCCACAGGTCCGACTCGATGAATTTGCCGTCGACACGCATGCCCAGGCACTTATTTCGTCAACGCTGGCCAAAGAACTGCATGTCATGCCCCTGATGTTTTTTGATGACACATTGGTCATTGCGGCGGCCAGTCTGCCTGACCAGCAAACTCATGCTTTACTGCGTTTTACAGCAGATCATCCAGTTTTTTTCGTATTATCATCACAAACCGAAATTGACCAGGCTATCCATCACTGGTACCAGAATTTCTCCGACGAGCAGGAGCTGGAACAACTGGAACAGGGAAACCAGGACTTGATCGACGAACAGCACGTCTGGAACCATGCAGATCAACTGGCCAAAAAAGCCCCACTGGTCAAACTGGTCGACTCGATCCTGCATGATGCCATTACCCAGCATGTGTCCGACATTCATTTTCGGCCGGGCGAAAAATACTTTGAGCTGCTTTATCGAATCGATGGAACACTGATCAGCATCCGCCAGTTTAAAATCGGACTGTTACCCGCAGTCGTCAGCAGGATAAAGATTCTGTCCAATCTCAACATTGCCGAGCACCGCTTTCCTCAAGACGGCCGGATAAAAATAAAAGAAGGCGACCAGCGTGTCGACCTCAGAATTTCGATCATCCCGATGCAGTATGGAGAAAGCATCGTGATTCGCCTGCTGAATAAAAATGAGGGCTTGCGCACCATCGACCAGATAGGCTTTGACCCGCAGGACAAGGCCCGATTCCATGATCTGATCAAACGCAGTCATGGCATCGTCCTGGTGACAGGGCCAACCGGTTCAGGCAAATCATCCACGCTGTATGCCGCACTGACCGAGATTGCCCGGGATAATGTCAATATAATTACTGTCGAAGATCCGATCGAGTACGAACTGGCCAGCGCACGGCAGATTCAGTTGATGCAGCACATTGATTTCGGATTTCCACAGGCGCTCCGGCACATACTCCGACATGATCCTGACATCATCATGATCGGCGAAATGCGCGATATTGAAACCTGCAAGATTGCCGTTGAAAGCGCGTTGACAGGACATCTGGTCCTTAGCACCCTGCATACCAACGACGCCCCAAGCGCATTGGTCCGATTGATGGAAATCGGCATTGCGCCGTACATGATTCAATCCGCCGTTATTGGCATATTGGCACAACGGCTGGTGCGCTGCAATTGCAAAGCCTGTCTGACTGAGGAGGACATCACGCCTTTGGTGCGGGAAAACCTGAATCTGGCCGCGGACGAAACGTTCTATCGCGGAGCGGGGTGCAAGCTATGCCATTTCACCGGATTCAGTGGTCGAATGGCCATTTACGAATTGCTGACAGTGAACAGCGAGATGCGCGATCAGATTCACCATGGTGTAGCGGCCGGGACTTTTCGCGCCATCGCCATCAAAAATGGCATGGTCACCCTGGCGCAGCACGGGATTGAACAGGCCAGGTCAAAACTGGTCTCGGTTGAAGAAGTGTATCGATCCTGCATGTGAGACCAGCCGTCCCACTCTGAATCCATGCTGCGGGCGATAGTCACCGGATCGCGTCACAGCCATCAATGGGCCGCACAACGACAGACCGCTTCCGGGGTTCAGCACAACGTTCAATTTTGCACTGGGAACAACTGCGGCTATACTCTCGTGACACGCCCTCGCCCCACAGGATTGACTATCATGCAAATTGACCCGGCTGCCAATTCACCCGCTGACAACTATAAACTGCTGACCAATCTGGTGATACCGCGCCCGATCGCCTGGGTCAGCAGCCGGAATGCCGACGGACTGGTCAATCTCGCGCCCTTCAGCTTTTTTAATGCGGTCGGTGCCGATCCGGTGTATCTGATCATCAGCGTCGGCCAGAACGATGCCGGCGAGAACAAGGACACCACCCGAAATATTATCGCAAACGGCGAGTTTGTCGTGAATCTGGTGACTGAAGAGCTGTTTGATGCGATGAATATATCCGCAGCCGATTTCCCGCCAGATCAAAGCGAACTGGACGCCGCGCAACTGGCGTCCCTGCCCTCGGTCCGGATCAGCGTGCCACGCGTTGCCAAAGCGCAGGTCAGCCTGGAGTGCAAATTAGTCAGCACCCAGTTACTGGGCAAAAACACGCTGATCATCGGCGAAGTGGTGATGTTCCATGTTGCCGACGCCTTGCTCGGTCCACGCTTCCATATCAATCATTTCGCGCCGATCGGACGCCTCGGTTCACCCTCGGTGTATTGCCGTACAACCGACCGGTTTGATGTCAGGCGGATCAGCTATGCAGAATGGCTGGGCAGAACCCCTGAATAGCCCAGGGCGGGTCCATGGTCCGGTTCACGCAGTACTGGCTGTCACATTGCGAAGTGAACCGCGCAGCAGGTTAAAGGCACATTGTTCAAATTCAGCGGCCTTGCCTGACGACAGTTGCATATGCAGGGTCACCTCGTCTGCATAGTCAGCGCTCAACACCTGGACTGAAAACTGGTCACACAAATGCCTTAATTGCGATTCGTCCGAAAATTGCACGGAAAAACTGCGTTGACACAGCGCTTCAACGGCAATCAGTCGCGCACACTTGCTGGCATCGGAGATGGCCTGTCCATAGGCACGCGCCAGGCCACCGGCACCCAGTTTGATTCCGCCCCAATATCGCACCACCACAGCCAGCACATTGGTCAGTTCCTTATGCACCAGCACGTTATACATCGGGCGGGCGGCCGTTCCGGAAGGTTCACCATCATCATCCATGCCGGAGTCGCCCTCGCAGATCAACACCCAGCAGATGTGAACGGCATTCGGATGCAGGACACGCAATTCGGCCAGCTTATCCTTGGCCTCGCGACGACTTGAGACGGGATAAAGCTGGCCGATAAAACGACTTTTTCTGATCTCAATTTCCACGCTGACCGGCGCCGCTAACTGGTACATGGGCCGCTGACTGTCAGTGGCTTAACGGTTTATAGCGTATCCGTTTCGGTTTGGCACCTTCTTCACCCAGCCGCTTTTTCTTGTCCGCCTCGTATTCCTGATAGTTGCCGTTAAAGAACGTGACCTGCGAATCACCTTCAAACGCCAGTATGTGTGTTGCAATACGATCCAGGAACCAGCGATCATGTGAAATCACCATCACGCTGCCGGCAAACTCCAGCAACGCGTCTTCCAGTGCGCGCAATGTTTCCACATCAAGATCATTGGAGGGTTCATCCAGTAACAGCACATTGCCCCCCTGCAGCAGGGTTTTCGCCAGATGCAACCGGCCGCGTTCGCCACCTGACAGGTTACCGACGATTTTCTGCTGGTCACCACCTTTAAAGTTGAATCGGCCCAGGTAAGCGCGTGAGGGCATTTCGAAGCGGCCTACCGTCAACATATCGGCGCCACCACACACATCTTCAAACACCGTCTTTGTATTGCCGAGGTCCTCGCGACTCTGATCCACCAGCGAAATTTTGGCCGTCTTTCCCAGCACCACTTCACCACTGTCGGGTTGTTGACGGCCTACCACCATATTGAACAGGGTTGATTTACCAGCACCGTTGGGGCCGATGATGCCCACGATGGCGCCGGCCGGAATGATGAAACTCAGGTTATCAATCAGCAGGCGGTCGCCGAATGATTTGGTCACATTCCTGAATTCGATTACATCGTTACCCAGGCGTTCGGCGACAGGAATAAAAATTTCCTGGGTTTCGTTCCGCTTCTGATATTCGTGTTCGGACAGTTCATTGAAGCGGGCCAGACGTGCCTTGCTTTTTGCCTGGCGTGCCTTGGGATTCTGACGCGACCATTCCAGTTCTTTCTGCAATGATTTTTGCCGTGCCGATTCGGTGGCCTCTTCCTGTTTCAAACGCCCCTGCTTCTGGTCCAGCCACGAACTGTAATTGCCCTTCCAGGGAATGCCGTGTCCACGGTCCAGTTCCAATATCCATTCGGCCGCATTGTCCAAAAAATAGCGGTCATGGGTGATTGCCACGACAGTGCCGGGAAAGCGCAGTAAAAACTGCTCAAGCCATTCCACCGATTCCGCGTCCAGATGGTTGGTCGGCTCATCCAGCAGCAGCATGTCCGGCTTGGACAGCAACAGACGGCACAACGCAACGCGACGTTTTTCACCGCCGGACAGTACGCCAATCCTGGCATCCCACGCGGGTAACCGCAGTGCATCGGCGGCCATTTCCAGCTGCAATTCCACGTTGTCGCCCGACGACGCAGAAATGATGGCCTCGAGCCGGGCCTGTTCATTGGCGAGCGCATCAAAATCAGCATTTTCATCCGCGTACGCCGCATACACGGCATCCAGCTTGGCTTTCGCCTCAAACACTTCACCCAGAGCACTTTCTACCGCCTCACGCACCGTTTGCGCCGGATCGAGCTGCGGTTCCTGAGGTAAGTAGCCTATATTCAGATTCGGCATGGGCACCGCTTCGCCCTGAATGTCCTTATCTATGCCTGCCATAATTTTAAGCAGCGATGATTTTCCGGATCCGTTCAGCCCGAGCACACCAATTTTGGCACCCGGAAAAAACGACAAAGAAATATCTTTCAGGATCTGACGTTTGGGTGGAACAATTTTTCCGACCTTGTTCATCGTAAATACGTAATTTGCCATTGGGGCCTTTCCTTTGCTGGGGAATGCAGGATTGTAGCGGTTTTGTTTTTAAACTTGGGAACAATCGATGTTAAAAATGCTCTGCCATTTTCGTCAGGATCCCTTTCTGTCCTGCCTGCGGCGCAACCAGCCCTACAAAGCCCGGTGACATTAATTGTCCAGATGCGCCTTTTATTGTTAATTTTTCAGGCATAAAAATTGCTTAAAAGAAATTAATAGGGAGAAAGGCATTGTTTGACACTGTTTTTCATTGAACTTGAGCAGAATTTGGTCATAAGTTGCCTAAATACAATTTTATTATTGTATTTTATTAACTAAATTTAACCTGACGTTCCCCTTTGCCGTTGGAAAACCTGTCGAATCTCTATGAATGACCCTGGAATTTTAATCCGTTTCAGAAAACGAACAGACCATGACTAATTCGTCACTGCGCAAACAATTACTCGTCACGATCATCGTGCTGATGTTATTTGTATCGTCAGCGATAGTCTGGGTCTGTATCCAGGCCGGCACTGATGCCGTGAACCTTTTGACTCAGCGCGTCATGCAGAATGTCATTGAACGCATCGGCAACGACAATGAACGGCATTTGAATGAAGCGTTCCGGGCAATCGAGACAGTCGCGCCCGAATCGAATGCCTCCGGGTCGCACCACTATTACCCGGCCGATCTGAAAGCGGTTGAAGAGCGCCTGTGGTTTACCAGCCATCTTTACAGACAGACCATTAACGAGGTGTACTTTGCCCGCCCCGACGGAAGTTTCGTTGGCCTTAATCGCGTTGACGATGACCACATTTTTCTCTATCTGCGCCAGCCCAACGATACCTTTCGGCGGGCCTATGAAATACAGTACCCGGGCGATCGCAGTCATTTCGTCGACTCGGCCAACTATGATCCGCGTTTGCGCTCCTGGTATCAGAACGCACAAAACCATGAGGCACCGGTCTGGTCCGACATCTATAACAACTTTCCCAGTGACGAACCGACGATCACGTTGGCAAAAGCGCTCTTCCAGCCTGACCACAGTCTGGCAGGGGTGGTAGGTACTGACATCACGCTCAAAAATTTATCGGATTACCTGCGCAGCCTGCCCATCAGTGCGCATAGCGTCGCATTTATCGTTGACACCAGCGGTTACATCATTGCCAGTTCCGACCATGCGCCGTCCTATGATCTGGTCAACAACCATCCCCAGAGGAAACTGGCCGACTCCATGGCCAGTAAGCTGATACGGCAAACCTATCTGAATGTCATCAAACCCCAGATTGCCGCCCCGCCCGGTGCTGCCTCGTCCAGTACATCCTTCAATCTGGAGGATGAAAAAATTGATGTTGCCTATGCCGCACTCGGCAACCGGTTCGGATTGAAATGGATCACGGTTGTGGCGGTACCACGGTCGGATTTTATGGGCGGCATTACTCATGGACTGGTCCAGAGCATCGTGATCGTCGTGCTGTTTATTCTCCTCGCGCTGATTGCCAGTTTGGTCGTCATAGAACATATGTTGCGCGATATCCGGCAACTTACCCATGCCGCACAGAAAATGGGTAACGGCGAGCCGCTGCCACGGCTGCACATCCATCGCAAGGATGAAATAGGCAATCTGGTCAAGACATTTGTTGAAATGGAAAACAGGTTGCGGATAGACCGGCTGACCCAGGTCAACAATCGCGACTTCCTGCTGGCACAAATCGACTATCTGCAACAGCATGCCAAAAAACATCCGGCAGAAAATGTCAACTTCACGCTGTTATTTCTGGATCTGGATAAATTCAAGGCGGTAAATGACAGTTATGGCCATGCCGCCGGTGACCAATTGCTGATCGTTATTGCGGCCAGACTGAAAGCCGCCGTGCGCGACACCGATACGGTCGCCCGGTTTGGCGGTGATGAATTTGTGGTTCTGCTTAATGGCACCAGTTCATCAATCGATATTCAGATGACGGTGGATAAAATCCATCACCTGATAGAGCAACCGATTGCCCTGGCCGACCATATCGTCTCGGTGCGGGTATCGGTGGGCTGGGCAATTTTCCCGACTGAAGCCCTCACGTATACCCATCTGGTGGAGATCGCTGACGCCCGGATGTTCTCAAGCAAGAAAGAACATAGCGACGTGCTGTTGCGTCTGGTCGATTAGTCGGGCCACGCGCTGAAATTCAACGACTCCGCCATCCACGGACACCTGGACAATGACCGTTTGTCGCTTCATTTTGATAACAAAATATTATCATCCCACCCAACACCGTGGCAAATCTGTGGTCCCGCATAGAAATATTGCGTATCGACAAACCATGATGCGAGGAAACAATTTAAACTGGGCACGCGTGGAATTAAGCGCGGGGGAATTTGTTCGCCATTCCCTCTATCCATCGACATCTTTTCAGCGAGCATGCCATGAAGAATTCCATCCGCGACAGCTATCAAGCCAAACTGGTCAGCGCTACCCTGGCCGTGCAACAGATCCGCGACGGTGATTTCATTATCGTCCCGACCGGTGTCGGTGAACCGCCCGAGTTACTGACAGCCCTGTCTGAACAGCGCCAACGATTTCATGATGTCAAGATCGCGCAGATTCTGGCATTGCGCAAATACGGTTATCTGGATCCTGCCACGGCACATCATGTACGTCACGTAGCCCTGTTCTACGGACCGGCCACGCGCCCGGGTGGCCAGGCGGGCTGGGTCGATTTTATTCCAAATTATTTCAGTGAAATTCCACGCCAGATCCAGGAGGGTCAAATTGGTGCTGACGTGGTGTTATCGATGGCGTCGACCATGGATGAGCACGGCTACTTCGCACTGAGTCTGGGCACCGATTACACCATGGCCGCCGTGGCCAAAGCACGCAGCATCATACTGGAAGTGAATCCCAACGTACCCTTTACCCACGGTGAATGTCATGTGCACATTTCACAGGTCAGCGCGCTGGTGGAAAGCAGCGGCCCGATTCTCGAAGTCGGCCTGCCGGTGATCGGGCCCGTGCAGTCGGCCATAGGTAAATACGTGGCCGAAATGATTCCCGACGGGGCTACCCTGCAAATTGGCTATGGTGCGATACCCGACGCCGTGGTGATTCAACTGACCGAAAAGCATGATCTGGGGGTGCATACCGAAATGATCGGCGACGGCATCCTGGCGCTGGTCGAGTCAGGTGCCGTGACAAATCGCAGGAAAAATTTTCACCCCGGGAAAATGCTGGCCACGTTTGCGCTGGGTTCGCAAAAACTGTACCGCTTCATGCACCAGAATCCACAACTGGAAATGCACCCGGTCAATTACACCAATGACCCGGTAATAGCCGGAAAAAATGATCATCTCATGACCATTAACGCCAGCCTGCAAATTGATTTGCTCGGTCAGTGCGGGTCGGAAAGTCTCGGACTGCAACCCTATTCAGGTACCGGAGGCCAGTCTGATTTTGTACGGGCGGCGAATATTTCACGCGGCGGCAAATCCTTTATTGTCTTGCCATCCACAGCCAAAAACGACACGATATCGCGCATCGTTCCTGCATTGACCAGCGGCACCCATGTATCCACCAGCAAAAATGATGTGAACTATGTCGTCACGGAGTTTGGTGTGGCGCAATTACGCGGGAAATCATACCGCCAGCGTGCCGAAGAGCTGATCTCTGTGGCGCATCCCGATTTCCGTGCAGAATTGCGCGCCAGCCTGAACCGGCTGTAAACGCGATCTGAAGCGCACCGGTCAGTCAGGCCCGGCGTTGCGCTGCAGTTGTCCTCAGCAGGCTTTTTGCCACACGCTTGCCAGCCAGGGCTGCTGATCGCGCGGTTTGCCGGCAGGACGGTAATAGTGATGCAGCTCAACGAACCCGGCTGCCGTCATGTAACGTCGCCAACCCGCCAGATCATGGAAAACACCATAGCGGCCATTGTGCATGCCCTCTTCATTATTGCCGCGCGGATTCGAGCTGAACAGGATGCCATCCGGCTTCAATGTCGCGCGCAGTTCCAGGAGGACGCGGGGCAGTTCGCAAGCGGGCACATGAAATAGCGACGCATTGGCATACACGCCGTCAAAATACCCTGCTGGCAGGTCAAGCTCAAGAAAATTCTGCTGCCAGACCTCGCAATCACTGTCGGCTCGGGCCATCGAGACGAATCGCCCTGCGCCTTCCAGACCAATTGCACAATGTCCCAGTTCCGTGAACGTTTTTAAATCGCGCCCCGGACCGCAGCCGAAATCGAGCAGCATGAACGGCGGCGTGCCTGAAACAGACTCCAGCAGGGCGGCTATATTCTGGCTGACGTCGTGATCACGGGTATCTTCGCTGAATTGCTCCGCGCGTCGATTATAGTGGTCCAGGGTGATAGCCGTCAGGTCTTTCAGTTTTTCGATACGATGTCCCCTCTACGTCCTGGATCGGCGGGTCTTGGCGAACTTCAACCTCTCCGCTTACATGTTACGGCGATATTGCCCGCCGACTTCAAACAGTGCCGTGGTAATCTGGCCGAGCGAACAGACGCGCGCGGCCGACATGAGCTGCGCAAAAACATTGTCGTTGGCAATCGCCGCGCTCTGCAAGTCTGCCAGCGCTGCTGCCGCCTGCTTGGCGTGTTTTTGGTGAAATTCGTCCAGCCGTTTGAGTTGAGACTGCTTTTCCTCCTCGGTTGACCGGGCTAATTCGATTTTCTGCGGCACCTCGCCCGATTTTGGATTTCTGAAGGTATTCACCCCGACAATCGGCAGACTGCCGTCGTGTTTCATATGCTCATAATGCATGGATTCTTCCTGAATTTTTCCGCGCTGGTAGCCGGTTTCCATTGCACCCAGCACACCGCCGCGCTCTGCAATACGTTCAAATTCTTTCAATACCGCTTCTTCGACCAGGTCTGTCAGCTCTTCAATGATGAAACTGCCCTGTATCGGATTTTCGTTCCTGGCCAGACCCCATTCGCGATTAATGATGAGCTGGATTGCCAGTGCGCGCCTGACAGAATCGTCCGTCGGTGTGGTAATGGCTTCATCGTAGGCATTGGTGTGCAAGGAATTGCAGTTGTCGTAGATGGCAATCAGGGCCTGTAGCGTTGTGCGGATATCGTTGAAATCAATTTCCTGCGCGTGCAATGACCGGCCGCTGGTCTGAATATGGTACTTGAGCTTCTGGCTGCGATCATTGGCACCGTATTTGTCACGCATGGCCACCGCCCAGATGCGCCGGGCAACCCGGCCCAACACGGTATACTCGGGATCCATGCCGTTACTGAAGAAGAACGATAAATTCGCAGCGAAATCATCCACATGCATCCCGCGCGCCAGGTACGCCTCGACAAAGGTGAACCCGTTCGACAACGTGAAGGCCAGTTGCGAAATCGGGTTGGCGCCTGCCTCGGCAATGTGATAGCCAGAAATGGACACCGAATAGAAATTGCGGACCTGGTGGTGTACAAAATATTCCTGTATGTCGCCCATGACCTTGAGAGAAAATTCCGTTGAAAAAATACAGGTATTCTGGCCCTGATCTTCTTTCAGAATGTCAGCCTGGACGGTGCCGCGTATGTTCTGCAGGACCCACGCGTTGATCTTGGCGGTCTCATCGGCGCTGGGCTCACGTTTGTTATCTGCGCGGAACTTGTCCATCTGCTGGTCAATTGCCGTGTTCATGAAGAAAGCCAGTATTGTTGGCGCCGGGCCATTAATTGTCATCGACACGGAAGTGGCCGGATCGCACAGGTCAAATCCGTCGTACAGGACCTTCATATCATCCAGGGTCGCCACAGAAACGCCGGAGTTACCGACTTTGCCATAAATATCCGGACGCTCGGCGGGATCGGAGCCATACAGCGTCACCGAATCGAAGGCGGTCGACAACCGCTTGGCGGGCATGCCCTGTGAGACCAGTTTGAAGCGACGATTGGTGCGGAACGGATCACCTTCGCCGGCAAACATGCGGGTAGGATCCTCGCCCTCGCGCTTGAACGCGAATACGCCGGCCGTAAAGGGAAACGATCCCGGCACATTTTCCAGCATCAACCAGCGCAGAATTTCACCGTGGTCTACAAATTTCGGCAATGCAACCTTGCGTATTTTTGTCCCGGACAGTGTTTCAGAAATCAAACTGGTGCGAATTTCACGGTCCCGAATTTTTACCACGTATTCATCCCCTGAATAGGCGGACTGCATATCCGGCCAGCTCTTCAATAACTGTTTTGAATTGGCATCCAGATGATCTTCACGTTCCCTGATCAGGTCGTTCATGTCAACCGGCCTTCCCGCCTTCAGCATCATTTTGGACGCGGCCTGCAATTGCTGTCGTTCGCGCGCCAGCGTCACCTGACGGGCTGTGTCGTGATGATAGTGGCGCACTGCGTCAGCAATTTCAGCCAGGTAGCGACTTCGTGCCGGGGGCACAATAACGTGCTTTCCGCTCGAATGACGCGAATTTACGACCGGCAACTTGCTGGGGTGGGGCGGCAGACCGTGTTCGGTCAATTTCACCAGCAGACCCTGGTACAAAGCCGTCACTCCGTCGTCATTGAATCGTGACGCCTGAGTACCATACACGGGCATCTGCTCGGGTTTCAAATGAAATGATTCGTGGTTGCGCTGAACCTGTTTGGAGACGTCGCGCAACGCATCGAGTGCGCCTTTACGGTCGAATTTGTTAATGGCCACGATGTCGGCAAAATCGAGCATGTCGATCTTTTCCAATTGTGACGCGGCACCAAATTCCGGCGTCATAACGTACATGCTGATGTCAACATGGGGCACGATGGCCGCGTCCCCCTGTCCGATACCCGAGGTTTCCACCATGATCAGGTCAAAGCCGCTTGCTTTACAGGCCGCAATGACATCCGGTAACGCGGGTGAAATTTCCGAACCGGCGTCGCGTGTTGCCAGTGAGCGCATAAATACGCGCGGCTCGCCATTTTTACCCCAGGGCATGATGGCGTTCATCCGTATCCGGTCACCGAGCAGTGCGCCGCCTGACTTGCGGCGCGACGGATCAATCGAAATCAGGGCAATATTGAGGCTGTCATTCAGGTCCAGACGGATCCGGCGTATCAATTCATCCGTCAGCGAGGATTTACCCGCCCCACCGGTGCCGGTAATGCCAACCACGGGAACCGGTTTCGTCGCCGCCTGTTTGTGCAGGGCCTGCTTCAGGGCCATATCAACCTCTTCGTTTTCCAGCGCCGTAATCAGCTGCGCCAGACTGCGTTGCCGGATGCCAGCGACCGGTTCCTGGAGTGCGGATAACGTGGTCGGTGCGTAGCCGGACAGATTGACGTCGCAGGCCTGTATCATGGACAGAATCATTCCGACCAAACCCATGCGCTGCCCGTCTTCCGGACTGAAGATGCGCGTCACTCCATAGGCATGCAGATCGGCAATTTCTTCCGGAATAATGACCCCGCCGCCACCGCCGAATACCTTGATGTGTGCGCCACCCCGTTGGCGCAGCAGGTCGAGCATGTACTTGAAATACTCGACGTGCCCGCCCTGGTAACTCGATACCGCGATGCCCTGCACATCTTCCTGCAACGCGGCGGTCACAACGTCATCGACCGAGCGGTTATGCCCAAGGTGAATCACCTCGGCCCCATTGGCCATCAGTATCCGGCGCATGATGTTAATCGACGCGTCGTGGCCATCAAACAGTGAGGCAGCAGTGACAAAGCGCACTTTATTCTTGGGCTTGTAGTCACTCAGGTTGGGGGCAATGGATAAATCGGTCATGGGACGCTTTCTTTGCAATCGGAGGCACCGGGAAGAATAAGCTCGAAATTACCTTACGTTAACGTAAACGTCAAGAACATCCAACACCACGCCAGTGTAAACCCGCCCGCGCCACGGTGATTGCCTGCCCGGAAAATTTTTTACTGATTGTCGTGCAAAAATGGTAACGGTTGGCCGGCTTCATGGGATTCTGAATTTATTATACGTCGGTTCAACAACATAAAAGGATAGTCGTTCAATAAGGAACAGGCCGGTGGCACCCGGCAAGGCATGGGGCACCACCGTAGCGCGCTGCTTTCCCGGGTCTAAATGTATTAAAAAGCAATGTAAACGGTTAATTTGATGTATCTGAAGGGAAACGCCGACTTTTACGATCCCTTAAAAATTGGTGTTTTTCTCAATCAATTGATCATCGGGCAACTGTGTTGCCGCAACCTTGGTTGACCTGCTCTCATAGGGTAACCGGTCTGCCGACGCTGCATTAATGGCAACCCGGTCAGGGGTTTTGAGCGGCCAGCAAATACACGCCACGAAGCTCTTGTTTTACAAAAACATTTATTGTATGATCATTCAACTAAAATATTCCGCTCCAATTTTTCTAAAATTTCAGTTGAATTCCCATTAAATTAATCAGCACCTTACAAGGAGACAACCATGGCCTATCCTCTTTCAGAAAGCGACTTAGAGTGGCAACGCAAATCGCGTGAATACACCGAAAAGGAGCTTATACCCTGGGAAGAAACCGCCGAAATGAATAACGGCGAATTGCCTCCTGAAGTGGCTGAGCGTCATAAACGTATCGGCATTGAGCTGGGTTTCAGCAAAATGGATGCGCCGGTTGAATATGGCGGACTGGGCTTGTCCGCATTGACCCAGGCTGTGGTCTGGGAACAGATGGGGCGTGTCACCAATGCACTGTGCTGGGCAAATTCAGAGGCCCAGACCTGGATGTTTGAAGCCTGCAATAAAGAACAGATTGACACCTTCATCAAGCCGCTGATGGACGGCACCCGTCGCGAATGTTATGCCATTACCGAAGCGGAAGCCGGCTCGGATCCGAGCGAGCTGAAATCAACAGCACGCCGCGACGGTGACAGCTATGTCATCAACGGCGAAAAATGGTTTGTAACCAGTGCCAACAAGGCGGACTATTTCATATTGCAGGCGGTGATTGAAGACGGTAGCAACAGCAACCAGCAGGCGCTGTTCTTTGTTGATATTGATGCACCCGGTGTCACCATGACCGACAACCCGCTGTTCGGCCACACGTTCTCCTCGCACCACCCAACCTACCAGTTCACGAATGTACGTGTGCCAGTGGCGAACCGCATCGGCTCCGAAGGCGACGGGATGGGATTTACCAAAAGCTGGTTCCGCCACGAACGGCTGATGATTGCGGCGCGCTGTTGTGGTGCAGCCGCACGATTGATCGAAATGGCGTCCGAATTTGCCCAAAAGCGGATTGTTTCAGGACAACCCATTTCCGAATACCAGATGATCCAGGCCATGTTGTCAGACAGCGTCACCGAATTATGGGCGGCACGATTGATGACTTATGAAGCAGCCGCGCTCCAGGACCGTGGTGCCGATTTATCGGTCGTGCACACCCATTGTTCCATGGCCAAGCTCTACGCATCAGAAATGTCCAACCGCGTGGTGGATCGGGCGGTACAGATTTTCGGGGGTCGTGGCTACATGCGCAGTCACCCGGCCGAACGCTTTTTCCGTGAATTGCGTGTCGACAGAATCTGGGAAGGTACCAGTGAAATCCAGCGACTGATTATTGCTCGCAGCCTGTTCAAGCGCGGATTAGATAAAATCATAGGCTGACCAGAAGACTGGCGGAGTCGGGCAAGCCTGACTCCGGTAGTACAATGGCCCATTCTTCGTCATTTTTCCCATTTATCTAATCGGTACTGAGCCACTTTATGATCAATGTCACGCCCAATAAAATTCAGAAATCACCTAACGGCAGAGGTGACCCCAACTATATCCAGATCATCGATGTGGTTAAAAAATTCGGCTCTGCGACGGCAGTCGACCAGGTCAGCCTCACGATCGCCAAAAACGAGGTGTTCGGATTATTGGGAAGTTCGGGTTGCGGTAAATCGACCCTGTTGCGCATGATGGCGGGTCTGGAAACGCCTACATCGGGAAAAATCCTGATCGACGGGGTTGATCTTGCGTCGATGCCTCCTTACCACCGCCCTGTCAACATGATGTTCCAGTCGTACGCGCTTTTCCCCCACATGACCGTGGAAGGTAACGTGGCATATGGATTAAAACAGGAATCGGTACCCAAACAGGAAATCAGGGAACGCGTCCAGTCTGCGCTGGAACTGGTACAGATGCAGGATTACGCCAAACGCCAGCCGCATCAGCTCTCGGGCGGTCAACAGCAGCGCGTGGCGTTGGCGCGCAGTCTGGTCAAGCGTCCCAAACTGCTGCTGCTGGATGAGCCGATGTCAGCACTGGACAAGAAAATTCGCCAGAAAACCCAGTTTGAACTGGGCAATATCCTGTACAAGGTCGGCGTAACCTGCATGATGGTCACCCATGATCAGGAAGAAGCGATGACGATGGCCGATCGCATTGCTGTCATGAGCGCGGGCAAGATCGCCCAGGTGGGCACACCCAACGACGTCTACGAATTCCCGAACAGCCGGTTTTCTGCCGAGTTCATCGGGTCAACCAACATGTTCGAGGGCAAACTGGTTGATGATGACTCCGATTTGCTGGTCTGCCCGTATCTGGATACGGCCATCCAGACGCGCCATCCAAACAATTTGCCCAAAGACGCGCCGATCACCGTTTCCGTCCGCCCGGAACGCATTAAATTACATACCCAGAACCCGGATTTGCCCAGCAATAATACGCGCGGTATCCTGGAACAGATTGCGTACATGGGAAGCTACACGCTGTTTTATGTACGCTGCCCATCCGGAAAAATGATTGAAGTGAACGTATCGCGGCAGGTTCTGGGGCAGATGGACGTCGTCCCGCACTATGAAGATGAAGTCTGGCTGAGCTGGGATCTCGACAGCGGCGTGGTGCTGCCAAAATGAAGCCACAATCACGAACTCCTTTCTATCTGAAATGGGTGCCATCAGGGCGCACCGTGGCCATTGCGGCCCCGTTCCTGTTTCTGCTCGTGTTTTTCATGATTCCGTTCTTTGTCGTCATGCAGATCAGCGTCGCCGATTCCCGCCTCGGCATCCCCCCGTATACCGATCTGCTTGAATGGAGCGATGGCGTTGTCGCACTGAAATTCAATTTCAATCATTACGTCAACGTACTGACTGACGAACTCTATTTTGACGCCTACGTGGGATCCCTGAAGGTCGCGACCATCACCACGGTGATCTGCCTGCTGATCGGTTACCCGGCCGCTTATTTTATCGCGCGCTCCAAAGCTGAAACCCGCAACCTGCTGATGATGGCGGTCATGCTGCCGTTCTGGACGTCATATCTGGTGCGCGTTTATGCATGGATAGGGATACTGAAGGACCAGGGTCTGCTGAATAACCTGCTGCTCTGGCTGCATGTCATCGACGAACCGCTCAGACTGTTTCACACCAACACAGCCGTCTACATCGGCATGGTGTATTCCTACCTGCCGTATCTGATTCTGCCGTTGTATGCCCATCTGGTGCGTATGGACTATACGCTGCTCGAGGCGGCCCACGATCTTGGCGCCCGGCCCTGGAAGGCGTTCGTCACGATTACGATACCGATGTCGATGCGTGGCATCATTGCCGGCTCGCTGCTGGTATTCATCCCCTCCGTTGGTGAATACGTCATTCCCGAGATACTGGGTGGCGCCGATACCCTGATGGTAGGGCGGCTGATGTGGGATGACTTTTTCAACAATATGGACTGGCCCATTGCGTCGTCGGCGACCGGCATCATGGTGGTGTTATTGCTGTTTCCGATAGCGCTGTTCCAGCACATGCAGTCCAAGTCGATTGAGGAGCAATAATCTCATGAAACAGAACCGCACTCTGTCAAAGATATTTTTAACTTTCACCTTTCTGTTTTTGTATATCCCCATACTGTCGATTGTCGTTTATTCATTCAACGAATCCAAGCTGGTGACCGTATGGAGCGGATTTTCGTTCAAATGGTATGCCGCTTTACTCGATGACACCGAACTGACACAGGCCGCCTGGCTGAGCCTGCAGATAGCGACAGCCACCGCGTTTGCCTCCGTTTTTGTCGGCACCTGGGTGGGTTTTGTCCTGGCGCGCTACCGTCGCTTCAGCGGTAAAACCCTGTTTACCGGCATGGTCAATGCGCCGCTGGTATTGCCTGAAGTGATACAGGCGATGTCGCTGTTGCTGCTGTTTGTCGCTTTGCAGAAGTGGACCGGCTGGCCCAGTGGTCGCGGCATTTTTACGATCTGGGTCGGGCACGTGATGTTATGCGTGTCGTACGTTGCGATCACGGTGCAATCGCGTCTGGCCGGCATGAACCAGGCACTGACCGAAGCAGCACAGGACCTGGGAGCCACACCCTTCAAGGTTTTTTTTGACATTACCCTGCCGCTGATTTCACAGGCACTGGTGTCCGGCTGGCTGCTGTCATTCACGATCTCGCTCGACAATGTCGTGATGTCGGCATTTTTGTCCGGACCCGGTTCAACAGTATTGCCGCTGGTTATATTTTCCCGCGTACGACTTGGCCTGAATCCGGAAATTCATGCGATGGGAACCATCTTTATCGTGGTTGTCAGCATCGTGGTCGTGATTAATAACTACTTCATGCAAAAGCGTGTGCGCCGGCGTGAACTTGAAATCAAGCAGGCACTGAGTCCTGAGCAATAGCGCTGCAGATCAAGCCGGTCATTGCCGGATCGGCCTGCAACTGAACGCGATCCTGACATTGAACTTGAGCTGATTCAGGCATTGAATTTTACCAAGCAACGGTCTGCCTGCAGATCATCGGGTGGCAACAGGATAGTGACACCCATAACCGGAGATACCTATGACTAAGACATTCCAACAATGGCAGGACATGGCGCAGCAGCTTTCAATTGAAGGTCGCGCCTTTATCAACGGTGAATTCTGTGATGCGACGGGCGGCCACACATTTGATTGCATCAGCCCGATTGACGGGCGGCTGCTGGCCAAGGTGGCGAGCTCACAACGCGACGACGTCGATCGTGCCGTCAGCGCCGCGCGCCACAGCTTTAACCAGGGCAAATGGTCCAACGTCAGCCCCAGAGAACGAAAAGCCGTGCTGCTGCGCTGGGCACAACTGTTGCGCGACAACAGCGATGAACTTGCCCTGCTTGATACGCTTGATGCCGGCAAAACGATTACCGACACCTCGACCGGTGACATTCCCTGCGTCATCTACTGTCTGGAATGGTTTGCCGAAGCGATTGATAAAGTCAGTGGCGAAGTCATCAGCACGGATCCCAGTTTCCTCGGTACAGTCACCCGTGAACCGATAGGCGTGGTGGCGGCCGTTGTACCATGGAATTACCCGTTGTTGATGGCTTCGTGGAAATTTGCCCCTGCTCTGGCGGCGGGAAACAGTGTCATTATCAAACCATCCGAAAAATCGCCCCTGTCCATATTAAAAGCCGCGCAACTCGGCCACGAAGCCGGCTTGCCTGCGGGTGTGTTCCAGGTATTACCCGGTGCCGGCGATGTCGGCAATCACCTCAGTTTGCACAAAGACGTGGACTGCCTCGCCTTTACCGGCTCAGGCGGGACGGGTCGCAAAATCATGCACAATGCGGCTGATTCCAACCTGAAACGTGTCTGGCTGGAACTGGGCGGTAAATCGCCCAATATCATTTTAAAAGACTGCCCGGACCTGAAACGCGCCGCGTCCTCAGCCGCATTCGGTATTTTTGCCAATGCCGGCCAGGTCTGCAGCGCCGGTTCACGGGTGCTGGTGCATCGTGACCTGATGACGGCCTTCCTGGATCACCTGAAAGAGGCAACCGCCAGTTTCAAGGCCGGCAATCCGCTGGATCCTGACACCACCATGGGCGCGCTGGTTGACGAAATCCAGCTCAATCGGGTACTCGGTTATATCGACCGGGGTCGTGCCGAAGCGAAACTGCTGGTCGGAGGTACGCGTTCCAGCCCGGCTGCAGGTGGTTTTTATGTGGAACCGACCATTTTCAGTTGTGCCGACAGCCAGCCCGCCATCGCCCGCGAAGAAATTTTCGGTCCTGTCCTGTCGGTGATCCCGTTCGATACCACCGAGGAAGCGATTGCCATCGCCAACGCCAGCGAATACGGTTTGGCCGCTGCGGTCTGGAGTGCTGACATTGGCACCGCACATGAAATGGGTCGTCAACTGCGTGCCGGGACTGTCTGGATCAACTGTTACGATGAGATTGTTGACATGAATTTCCCGTTCGGCGGTTATAAGCAGTCCGGCAATGGTCGCGATAATTCGCTCCATGCCCTGGAAAAGTACACCGAAATCAAATCCACCATAATGCGCCTGCGCTGAGCTTACCCATTACCCATTTAACATGCACTAACAAGGAAGATTCGACATGTCCGCCCAAATCATCGACGGTAAACTTTTATCCCAACAATTGCGCACGGAGGTCAAGGAACGTGCTGCGAGGCTGACAGAGCGGGGCAACCGGCCTGGTCTGTGTGTCATTCTGGTGGGCGCCGATCCTGCCTCCCAGGTCTACGTGCGTAACAAGGTCGCTGCCTGTGAAGAATGCGGTTTTTACTCCGTGCTTGAAAAATACGATGCTGACTTTACGCAGGAACAGTTGCTCGAGCGCATCCGTGTCCGCAACAACGATCCTGACATTCATGGAATTCTGGTCCAGTTACCCCTGCCCAAACACATTAACGCGCAAGCCATTATCGGTGCTATCGCTGCCGAAAAAGACGTTGACGGCTTCCACATCAGCAATGCCGGCGGGTTAATGACTGGCAACCCCCTGTTCCGTCCCTGCACACCCTACGGCGTCATGAAAATGCTGGAATCGATCAACTACCCGATACGCGGCGCCAACGCCGTCGTCGTCGGTGCCTCGAACATAGTTGGCAAACCACAAGCGATGCTGCTGCTTCAGGCGGGTGCGACGATTACGATCTGTAACTCCAAGACGCGCGATCTGGGTTCACATACACGAAACGCCGATATTCTGGTGGTCGCTACCGGCATACGAAATATCGTGACAGCCGACATGGTCAAACCCGGCGCCGTGGTCATCGATGTCGGCATGAATCGCGACCCGGAAGGAAAATTATGCGGCGATGTGGACTACAGCGCGACCCGGGAGGTGGCCGGTTACATCACGCCCGTGCCCGGTGGCGTGGGCCCCATGACGATCACCATGTTACTGGTCAACACTATCGAAGCGGCAGAACGCGTGGCGAATCACGCCGGCGTGGTGCACTGATTCGTGGCCGCCTCTTGACGGGCGTACAGTGATCGCAGCGACTCGCTGGCGCCAGACTGCTTAGTTTCCGCTCTTCTTCGTGACCACACGACAGGCAGTTGAACAGTTCTGCGCGGGCGGCAGCAGTTTTTGCGCCGCAGGATTCGCAGACAGCGCCTGGAATCTGGGCAACCGCAACAAAACCTGCCTTGCTGCAGACCTGACACGCACTGCGCAGATTCATTGCCAGACGCCGCGCGCATCGCTCTATCATGCGCATGCGCGTTGGATTCCGGTGCGCTCGCATATCGGTTTCCAACCACACCGCCGATTGGGGCAGCAGCCGGACCAGCATGTCCTTCATCTGCTCTGTGTTCGCCAGATCCTGATAATAGTCGACCTCCCCAGGCTTGCCGATGATGACGCCGTGAGCAGGAAATTTGCATTGCGTCACAAATCGCTCAGCCTCCTCTACCGAATCAACAAATTTCCGGTTGAAGTTGGTCTCCGGTCCCTGCACGAAGGCATAAACCGCGTACTGTTCGACCCTATCCCACCAGGCCAGGACTTCGGTATTCCACGGCGTGAGCTCGATGAACGGATCCAGACCAAAACTGCCTTCACTGCCCAGTCCGTAGCGCGTATTACCCAGTTCTGCACCCAGCTTTGCTTTCTGTAACGCTGTACCGCGCAGACTGGTGGCGCCCGACCGGGCGCCGGAAAACGTACTCAGTTGATCCGTATCAAAACCGGTTTCGCTGCATAGTTTAAAACCGCAGCCGGACAATGCCGAACAGAGCGCTGCGGCCTTGCGATGTTTGGTCAATAGTGTAATTTTTTCCATGATCCATCGCTATTCTGAATCTGCGCTATCTGAAAATGCGATCAATGGCCGGCAATAACGAAAACAGGTTTTTCCTGCTCGCGGAGTCGTCCAGAATGTCGCAGGCCCACTGTATGGCCGGTTGATAGGAGGTTGGCAGCGGTAATTGTTCAAGTAATGGAACGATGCGTTTTGCATCAGCATGGTTAAAATTGACATGGCCCATTTTCCTGCCCGGTTTGTGCAGTTTGCCGTACCAGTGAAACTGCGCTGCCCCCTGTACAAGCCAGGCAGGATTCCATTCCATGCCGAGCAGATTCACCATGACACTGGTGCCAAACTGATGCGGTTCGGGTAATGGCAGGTCACACACCGCACGCAAGTGCATCTCAAACTGGTTGATCGACGCGCCGATCTGGGTCCAGTGCCCCGAGTTGTGCACACGCGGTGCAATTTCATTGACCATCAGCTGATCACCAACCTGAAACAGCTCCATCGCCATCACCCCCACATATTGCAACGCCGTCATCACTGTGGACAACATGGTCTCGGCCTGCTCTTGCAGATAGGCCAGACGGTCGGTTTGATGCACACTGACCATCAACACTCCATTCTGGTGACAGTTTTCGGTCAGTCCATAAAAGCACATCTGGCCCTGACGATTACGTGCCCCGATGATGGATACCTCACGATCAAAGTGAATAGCGCGTTCGGCAATCGCGTCTGTGGCCCATTCCGGCAGCGGTTCGATAGTCAGATGCGACAGTCGTTTCTGACCGCGCCCGTCATAACCTCCCTCAGCGCGTTTCAGAAAAATGTCGGAACCCAACAGGTCGTGCAGTTCGGGCTGCGTGGTCCGGCTGCCCGGTACGTGCCATGGCGCAGTGGCCACACCCAGCTCGTCAAGCAGGGTCTTCTGGCGGATCCGGTTGGAGAGATTGGACAGCGCTTCGTGATTGAGCCAGTTCGGATGCCTCTGCAGTGCATCGGTGTAGGGATTGACTGGCCAGTGTTCGCGTTCAACCGTGACGATGGTATCGTTGCCCGGATACCGGTCCGACAGTACGTCCAGCATCTGTACATCCACACCAATGCGCTGACCAGCCTGTTGCAGCATCTTGCCCAGCTGCCCATTTCCGAGTACGGCAACCATCATGATGAGGCACCTATCAGGCTGTTATCCAGCACCTGTTGCGACTGTTGCTGGCGCCAGCTGACCAGTTTATCCATCAACCGTGCATCATTCAGTGCCAGAATCTGCACAGCCATCAGTGCTGCATTAAAGGCCCCCGCGGGTCCGATAGCCAGCGTCCCGACTGAAACACCGCGAGGCATCTGCACTATCGAGAGCAGGCTGTCCAGCCCGTTCAGCGTTTTGCCTTGAACCGGAACACCCAATACCGGCAGTGGCGTCATTGCCGCCAGCATCCCGGGCAGGTGCGCCGCACCGCCGGCTCCGGCAATAATGACAGCCACGCCCGACTGCAGGGCCTGTTGTGCAAATTCAACCATGCGGTGCGGTGTCCGGTGTGCCGATACCACCTGTGCCTCCCAGGGCACGGCAAATTCATTCAACAGTTGGGAGGCTTCTTCGAGTGTGGCCCAATCACTTCTTGAGCCCATGACAATGGCAACTTTCATTTAACAGATTTTCCCCGGATAAAATTGGCTTGCAACCTCTTAACAAGTTGAAATTATGAAGATATTTTGTTATATTGAATAATAAATAATACGCTATTCACCTATAGATAATTATCAATGAATGTCAGACACTTAAGCTTTCGCCTGCTACAGGTCTACGTACAGGTGGTCCGGTCCGGGAGTGTTTCGGCTGCCGCGCGTGCATTGCACCTGACGCAACCGACGGTTTCATTACAGCTGAAAAATTTGCGGGAAGCGATCAATGAACCGCTGTTTGACGTGAACAACGGCAAAATGCGGGTCACGCATGTCGGTGATGAACTGTATCGGGCCGCCTGTGACGTGCTCAGCCGATTTGACGACTTCAACGACTTCCTGCAGGATGCCCGCCTCGGCCAGTCCGGGCACATCAACATTGGCATAGTCACCACCGCCAAATATATTTTGCCGCGCATTCTCGGCGCGTTCTATCGCCAGTTTCCCAAAATCAGTGTCACCATTCATATAGGAAATCGCGCTCGCATCATAGAGCGGCTGGGACAGCAGGAGGACGACCTTTACCTGTTCAGTCATCCGCCCAGCGGGAACCACGTCAATTCATGCCGGATTCTGAAAAATCCGTTGCAGATGATTGCTCCACAGGGTCACTGGGCGGCCCGGAAAAAGCACCTGACGTTTCAGGACCTGAGCGAGGAACGATTTTTGATCAGGGAACCGGGTTCGGCGACACGGATGATCTTCGAAGCCTGGTTAAGCAGCCATGGTTTTGAACTGGGCAATACCATGCAGATTGAAAGCAATGAAGCCATTTGTCTGAGTGTCGCGTCGGGCCTCGGCCTGTCGGTCATTTCAGAACACACACTGCTGGAAGGCAGAGAAAAGCTGGCGATATTACCGCTGAACGATTTTCCTCTGTTGAGCAACTGGTATCTGGTAAACCGCAGGGACAGACGCGCCTCGTACGCCACCGAACAACTGGTGCGGTTCATTGCGCACGACCTGAAAAACTGCATAAACCCGGCCTGGGTTGCCGAGGACATTGAACCGGCACTGAATGATTTTTTACATAAAAGCGGGGTCGGTGAAAAAACCTGAGCAGAGTCAGTCAGCCTTGCTCATCATCAACCGGTACTCTTTGGTTTTTTTAAAGGCCGTCAACGCGATGTTAAACCGGTTGAGTGCCGCCTGCATATGCATCACTTTGGGAAACGCCAGGTATTCCCAGTCATCGATCAGTTCAAACGGCACTGCGGTCAGTTTATCCTGACTGGCGACAAGGGCCGGATCCGACTTGGCCAGACCAGCCAGAAAGGATTGCCCCACCACTGCCACGTCAATTCTGCGCAGCAGCAATTTTTGAATTCTTGACGACGGCAGCGAGTCGGCATCCACCAGGTAGCGGTGCTCGTTCAGTCCCTGCGCAAATTTTCCACCAAAACTCGCACCCAGCGGTATGCCGAAAATCTTGCCGTCCAGGTCACCGATGGTTCTGAATTCACTGCTTCGCTCTTTTAACACGACCAGCTCCACCCGGTTTTTATAGAGTGGGTCAGAAAAATCGAACAGGGCCTTTCGTTGTTCCGTCATGCTGAAATTGACTATTCCACCGTGTCCGGATGTGGATTCATTGATGGCGCGCTTCCAGGGCAATAAAACAAACCGGTACGTATCCCCGGTATCCTGAGAAAGGCGTTGAAACAGGGCTGGCACGAAGCCGGACGGTTTGCCGCCGGACAGATAAATCTGCGGTGGAAATGCGTCGGAACTATAGATGACTATCTCTTCTGCGCAGGCATCTGCGGCGCATGAGCCGATCAGGCTGAGGGCAAGGAAGGCTGCCAGTGCTTTCTTCATGGTTTTGTTAACGGGTATGGCGGTCAGCATAAATCGGGCTGACTGCCCTCCCAAGGCGCAAAATGTCAAGAGTCCCATCGTTTTCAAATTTCATTCATACCGGTTAATTCAGCGATAAATTATAACTTAGCCCGATAATTAGAATTTAATATTAAAAATCAGTCTGAATTTGCACTAATATTTACTTATTGTCATTTATTATCTGTTAATAATCTTTGACCTTTTGCCCCAGACCAACAACAATGCTGATGTATAGATTTACTTAGCATCTACGTTGCCTTCACTATAGTCCACTATGTGCCAACTTCTTGGAATGAATTGCAATACGCCGACTGACATCGTATTCAGTTTCACCGGTTTCGCCCTGCGCGGAGGCTCGACGGGTCAACATCAGGACGGTTGGGGCATTGCTTTTTTTGAAGGGGCCGGCGTGCGTCATCTGGTTGATCATCAGGCGGCAATCCATTCCCCATTGGCTGAACTGATCAAAAAGCACCCGATCAAGTCGGAAAACGTGGTGGCACATATCCGGAAGGCGACCCAGGGTCGGATTGCTCTGGAAAACTGTCACCCGTTTGTACGTGAATGCTGGGGGAAAAACTGGGTATTTGCCCACAATGGCGACGTACCTGATTTCAAGCCCGACTTGACCGGCCAGTACCTGCCCATAGGGAATACCGACAGTGAACGGGCCTTCTGTTTTATCCTGCAGGAATTTCGGCACCGGTTTGGCACGCAGGTACCGACACTGGCGGCTCTGGCCCAGGCATTAAAGGAACTGTGCCATCACATTGCCGGATATGGCACCTTCAACATGATGCTCTCCAACGGTGAAGCGTTATTTGTACACTGCTCCACCGAATTGCACTACCTGATCCGCCAGCATCCGTTTAATACCGCCCACCTGTCGGATGAAGATATCAGTGTCGATTTCGCGGCTGTTACCACGCCGGAGGACCGCGTCGCGGTCATCGCCACGGAACCGCTCACGAATAATGAAACCTGGACGGCATTTTCAAAAGGGGACTTAAAAGTGTTTGTCGAAGGCACCTGCCTGATCGACCTTCCAGGTTAATCAACTGTGCGATTATTGACATGCTAAACATCGATTCGCCCAAGCTGACTGAATCCCAGCCTGACACCATTGCCGTGTCGGGCTGCTGGCAGGTGCACGCGTTTGTGGAGGGCACCCTGATGCATGACATCTCGCACAGTCTGTCGCAAATGAATCAGCGCCGGCTGCTGCACTGGGATCTGACCGGCATCAGCGCCCTTGATCACATCGGCGCCCAGCTGTTGTGGAACTGCTGGGACAAGAAACGTCCTGAACATCTGACATTGCTACCCGGTCAGGATGGTTTTTTCATCCGGCTCGAAGCAGCCAACAAATTACATATCCCCCGAGCAACCCGGTCGCGCCTCACCTCAATTATGCAACTCGGCGCACTGGTCCTGGATTTCTTTGCACATTTATTGTCCTTTACCATCTTGCTGGGCCAGCTGACGCTGGATCTGGCCCATGTGATCCGACACCCTGGCAAGGCCCCCTGGAAGGAAATATCGGCCAACGTGTATCAAATGGGTTTTCGTGCGTTAGGCATTACCGCTCTGGTCGGCATTTTGATCGGTATCGTACTGTCGTATTTGTCCGCACAACAACTGCGCACATTCGGTGGCGATATTTACATTATCAATATTTTAGGGATGAGCGTCATCCGTGAGCTGGGCCCGATGCTGGCCGCCATACTGGTCGCTGGCCGCTCCGGTTCGTCCATCACGGCACAATTGGGCGTCATGCGCGTGACAGAAGAGCTGGATGCCATGCTGGTGATGGGCATACCGCACGGATTGCGCCTGATTCTGCCTAAAGTGGTCGCACTGGCGATCGCCATGCCATTGATCGTTATCTGGACGGATGCCATGGCGCTGATTGGCGGCATGCTGTCGGCCAATTTCATCCTGGGCATGTCACCGCGCTTTTTCATCCAGAAGCTGCCTTACGTTGTTCCATTGACAAATTACTACATCGGCCTGGGCAAGGGTGTGACGTTTGGTGCAGCCATTGCCCTGGTAGCCTGCCATTTTGGCTTGCTGATCAAACCCAATACCGAAAGTCTGGGACAGGGCACCACCACTTCGGTCGTCAGCGCCATCACCGTCGTCATCATTTTGGATGCTGTTTTTGCCATTGTATTCAGCCGCGTGGGATACTGACCATGATGCCAGCACAAAAACCAGCCGCTGAGGTCGTGATCCGGGTGACGAATCTGCGCACGCAATTTGGCCGGACCATCATCCATAACCATCTGAATCTGACGATCTTCAAAGGTGAAATAGTATCGATTGTCGGTGGCTCAGGAACAGGGAAAACAGTATTATTGCGACAGATGCTGCGGCTGGAAAAGCCAAAACAGGGAAGTATCACCATTTTTGACGTCGACATTAATGAGGCATCCAGTGAACAGGTTGCCTATTTCCGCAGTCGTTCAGGTATGCTGTTCCAGCACGGCGCGTTATATTCTGCCCTGTCGGTCTTTGATAACGTTGCCCAGCCGATGCGTGAACTGAAAATATTGCCGGAATCACTGATAAGGGATGCCGCTTACCTGAAACTGCAGATGGCAGGCATTGCACCGGAACATGCCCAGAAAATGCCGGCGTCACTGTCCGGCGGCATGGTAAAACGGGTGGCCCTGGCGCGAGCATTGGCGCTGGAACCGGATGTACTGTTTCTGGATGAACCCACTGCCGGGCTGGATCCCGATTCATCCGAAAGCTTTGTCAGCCTGATACAGTCACTGCATCAGGAGCTTGGTTTTACAGTTGTCATGGTAACGCACGATTTGGATAGCTTGTTTGCGCTGTCGTCCCGGATTGCGGTCATCGCAGACAAGCATATCATCGCGCTGGGTACAATAGATGAAGTAATCCAGTACCCGCATCCGTTTATAAAAGAGTTCTTCCTGGGTGCACGTGGTCGACGTGCCCTGACTGTGTTGGACAGAAGCGATTATGGAAAATAGATCACACGCCTTATGGGCCGGTTTTTTTACTATCACAATGATCTGCGCGGCTATTTTTGCGGGCATCTGGTTAAACCGTGACAAGACCCTGCGCACCGACTACCAGATCGTCACCACGCGGGCCGTTTCCGGCTTAAACCCGCAGGCATCAGTACGTTACAAAGGGTTGGCGGTCGGCCGCGTTGACCGGATCGATTTTGATCCCGCTGTCAACGGTCAGATTCTGATCGACATCAGCATTGATCCGGATACCCCGGTTACCGAAACAACATTCGCCACGCTGGGGTATCAGGGCGTGACGGGTATCGCATTTGTCCAGTTGGATGACAAGGCCGCCAATTCAACTAAAATCACAAGCGCTGCAGGCAAAATTCCGCGCATACCACTGCGGCTTGGCCTGTTCGAAAGCATAGAAGAAAGCAGCACAAAAATACTGGCCAATACCGAACTGACAACAGAGCGCCTGGCGCAAATGCTGTCACCTGAAAATCAGAAAATCATACTCGGCGCCTTCCACAGCACACAAGAAGCCACCACTCGCTGGACCCGGGTAGCCGATGACCTTGGTCCGACCCTACAGATGCTGCCAGGCCTTGTCAGACAATCCGGCCAGACACTACAGTCGGTACAGGACCTGTCAAACCATGCAGCACAACTCAGTCAGCAATTAACCGGATTGACCAGGCAGTTACAGGATCCCGATGGAACACTGAATCATTCATTAAACAATTTCGGAAAATTGAGTGTCGATATTCAATCGCACACCCTGCCAAAACTGAATGCGCTGACCCGGGAAGCCACTGGCTCCATGCACACACTGAACAAAACACTGGAAGAAGTGAAGGACCACCCCCAAAATCTGATCTTCGGAAAACCTGCCCCGACTCCCGGGCCCGGTGAGCCGGGATTTGCTGAACCTGACCAACGATGAACTGATCAACAACATGGCCAACAAAATTATCCAGACAGCGTTGTGCATCTCGGTTTTTTCCGGATTGCAGGCCTGCTCAACAACACAGACACCGCTCCGTTATCTCGATTTTGGTGCGCCACTCAAGTCAGCTCCGCCCATCGGATGCGAATTGCCGCCCCTTACCATAGCCGACATCACAACCACACAGGCTCTGGACAGCAATCTGGTGCTGTACCGGTTACTGTATTCAAACGAACTGCAAACCCGGGCGTATGCCAACTATCGCTGGAGCATGACGCCGGTGCAGTTACTGACACTGCAGGTCAAGACGCAACTGGCGGATAACAGCGTACGATTGGTCGACGACGGGCTGGCAAACCCGGACGGACTGCAAATACGCCTGGAACTGACTGATTTCAGCCAGTATTTTGCCGATGCCACCCATAGCTATGCGCAATTAAAATTGCGCGCGACGACTATCCGCGACAATACGGTCCGGGCTCAATCCACCTTCACCCGCCAGGCAAACGCGGACACGCCCGACGCGATTGGCGGAGCCCAGGCTATGCGTCTGGCCACCGATGCCGTTATCAGCGACTTAAGCAGCTGGTTATGCAAGCTACCCCGCCCTTAGAGCATCCGTCATCGCCGCTGGTGCGCGTGGCGCTGCTTGCTTACACATTTTTGATCATCTATGCAAGCCTGTACCCGTTTTCTGACTGGCACGCGTTTGGCGTGTCTCCCTTTGCCTATCTGAACGAACCATTCCCGCATTACTGGACTGTTTTTGACGTCAGCATCGACATCGTCGGTTATATTCCGTTCGGGATCCTTCTGGTGCTTGCCTGCTACCCTTTCCTGTCACGCGTCTGGTCCGCCGTACTGTGTTTTATACTTGGCACCTCCGTGTCGGCGGCCATGGAGGCCATACAGACGTTCCTGCCGTCGCGTGTAGCCTCCAAACTGGATCTTGTCACCAACAGCCTGGGAGTATTGGTCGGGGTCATCCTGGGATGCATCCTGACTCCCTGGCTGCTCGAAAAAGACCTGCTCAAAAAAATCCGCCAGCGCTGGTTTGTCGCCGATATGAGCAGGGGCCTGGTGATTGTGGCCCTCTGGCCATTTGCCCAGATTTATCCGCAAGGGTACCTGTTTGGTCTCGGTCAGCTGGTGCCCCTGATGTCCAGATGGATGAATGACTATCTCGGTATCCCTATCGATCTGGGTGAGTTTATCCGGCAAGGCATGCAACTCAGTGTTGAGCAATACTGGCTTTCAGAAACCATTATTACCTGCTGCGGCCTGATCGGCGCGGTCCTGGTTTTTTTATGTCTGCTGCAACACAATGCGCCGAAAGTACGTCTGGTGACGCTTTTGATAGTCTTTAATCTCAGCATTAAAACGCTGGCTCTGGCGTTACTGTTCAAGCCTGAAAACGCCTACACCTGGATGACACCAGGTGCCGAGGCTGGGTTGATAGTTGGCACTCTGATGCTTTACGGGTTGGCGCTCACTTCAGCCAAGATCCAGCGCCATCTTGCATTGCTTATGCTAACTGTCAGTTTATTTGTCATCAATTTTGTCCCTGGCAATCCGTACTTTGCGGATACGATGTCGACCTGGGTGCAAGGCAAGTTCCTGAATTTTGACGGCGCAGCCCAATTCCTGTCGATACTCTGGCCCTGGCTGGCGATTGGTTTCCTGCTGCATTACCAGGTCAACCAGCCACTGAAAACCGATTAATCCCTGCTCCAGAATGACATCAATGAACACACCCCCCACCTCTGTCGACACCTATCGCAAGAACCAGTACATTGCCATCGGCTTGCTGATTATCGCGCTGGTCGGCTTGCCGATGGCAGTCTGGCTGGATATCCAGAACCTGACTGAAGCCATACTTGCCAATCAGGCCAATGACCTGAATTCGATGATCAGCAACATCCGTCGTTATTACAGTACCAATGTGGTTGCGCGGGTCCTGACGGATCATGGCACCCCTACCCAGGTACTGCATAATTACGAAGCAATCCCCGGGGCAATTCCAATACCTGCCACGCTATCTCTCGAACTTGGCAAAGTCATCGCCGAAAAGGAATCAGCCATTTCTTACCGATTTATTTCGGATTATCCTTTTAGCGGCCGGGTCGCACATCCATTCGATGAATTTGAACGCACGTCGCTGGCGGCCTTGAGGCAGAATCAGGATCCCACCCCGATTACCCAGATAAGACTGGCCGGCGTCAACAGCCAGATACGGTTAATTGCGCCGATAATAATGAGCGCGGCCTGCGTCAGTTGCCATAACACCCACCCGGACAGTACCAAACGTGACTGGAAAGTGGGCGACGTGCGCGGCATTCAGGAAATCACTGTGAGCCAGCCGATTGCCAGAAATCTCTGGTCCTTTAAATTCAGCCTGCTGTATTTTCTGTTAATCGCCAGCACAGGCGCGGCGTTTATCCTGATGCAGCGTCGACAGTTTGGGCAGATTCAGTCTGTCAACCAGAAGCTGCAGTCCACCAACCAGTTTCTGGCGGACATTTCCGAGAAAATTTCCCACTACCTCGCGCCGCAGATTTACCACCGGATCTTCAGTGGTGCCATGGGTGCCGAAATCCAGACTCAACGCAAAAAATTGACCATCTTTTTCTCGGACATCAAAAACTTCACGTCCATTACCGAAGAAATGCAACCGGAAGAAATGACCCGGCTCTTGAACGAATATTTCACGGAAATGGCCGCCATCACGCTCAAATACGGTGGCACGATAGATAAATTCATTGGCGACGCTATCCTGATATTTTTTGGTGATCCCAACACCCTTGGGACGGAACTCGACGCCAAAGCCTGCGTGAACATGGCGATCGACATGCAGACCAGGCTGGCTGAACTGAATGTGCGCTGGCGCAAACAGGGAATAGAAATGCCATTCCAGGTCCGCATGGGCATCAATACCGGATTTTGCAGTGTCGGAAATTTCGGTAGCCGCGACCGGATGGACTACACGCTGCTTGGTGCTGAAGTGAATCTCACAGCACGCCTGCAGTCAATCGCGCAGCCAGGCGGGATCGTCGTCAGCTTTGAAACCTATGCGCTGGTCAACAATATCGTCGCCGCTGAAGCATTGGAGCCGGTGTCCATGAAAGGTATCGCGCGCGAGGTTGTGCCATACGCCATACTGGGCAGGTTGGCTGACGACGGCACCACCCTGCCCATATTCAGTCAGCAGGCACAAGGCATGGATATTTTCCTTGACCTGAGTCGTATCGATGCCGCCGGTACGCAAGCAGCACAGACAATTTTGAAGAAAGCGCTCGATGCGCTGGAACAGCCAGGCCGGTAGCAATTCATTCGAAGGACAACCTGATGAACAAAACGCGACTCGAAGCTTTCAGTGACGGTGTAATCGCCATCATTATTACCATCATGGTACTGGAACTTAAAGTTCCCTCTGGAAATGATTGGAATTCGCTCAGGCCGTTACTGCCGGTTTTCCTGGGTTACATACTGAGTTTCATTTACATTGGTATCTACTGGAACAATCACCACCATATGCTGCATACGGTCAGCCGGGTCAACGGTAAAATCCTCTGGGCGAATCTGCACCTGTTATTCTGGCTGTCACTGATCCCCTTTGTCACGGGCTGGATGGGCCAAAATCCGGTTGTGCCGTTACCGAACGCATTGTATGGCGTGGTACTGTTCATGTCAGCGATCGCCTATACAATCTTGCAGGGTTGTATTATTTCCACCCACGGAGGCCAGGACTCGCTGTTGGCAAGAGCCGTGGCAAAAGACCGAAAAGGCAAGGTGTCCCTGTTACTTTATCTGGTGGCAATTGTAATGGCGTTTTGTAATGAATGGGGTGCGGACGTCATCTATGTCCTGGTTGCCGTCCTGTGGTTGATTCCCGATCCCCGGATAGAGCGGGTGCTTGACTAGTTTGCCGGGGTGAACACGCCTCAGCGCAATGACGTTCCTATTTAAGGAACCCGCGTGTGCCTGATATCCCGAATCCGGCAAGCAACCCGATGGCAGGGAGCAATGCCTCAAAAACGCCCGAGGACGTCGCGCCAAATAACCAGTGGCAAAAAAATACCGTGAAGAATGCGACCCCTGCCAGCACCAACCGAAACAGCCAGATGTGAACTTCGAGCGCATTTGTCGAGCGTATCGCATAGGAAGGCGGTTCGGCCTTATTTTCGGACACATCTGACCCGTTGCCGGCAGCGTCCGGCAAATTTCGTTGCTCGATCATTTTTTTCTGCTTGATCATGGCGTTGTCTCGGACAAATCCTGCGATCCCGGCTCTGAGAGCGCAATACACCACGCTACCAGCACACCATTGACCGCCCCGGCCAGCATACCCAGCCATGGAGGAATCGATGTATTGAACAACACGTTATAGGCCATCACGCTGACACCGCCCAGGACGGTCACTGCAAGTTCAACAAGCAGGGCGGTCACCACATATTTCCTGTTGGCAGGACTGACCAGGTTGATTCCCTGCAGACGCAGGTTTGCCGGTTCCACAAGTACAGTGTCCTTGTCTTTGACTGATAAAAAGCAGGGCATGATGTCTCTCTACGATGAATTTGTTTCAACCCGATTTGTTCAATTTCCTGAACTGCGTCATCGAACCCACCCCTTTCAGGAGGGCAGTCAGCCAGACCATCGGAACAGATTTTTTCCAGCCTTTGTATTGCGTCCAGCCCGCTTTACCCGCCAGCCTGACGTCGTCCTGATCAATCAGCACCTGGGGAAGCCTGTAGAAAAGATGGCTGTTGACCACTATGGCGGTCTCATACCCTGCATCATTACAGACAGAACAGGTCTCAGAAAACAGGCCTTTTGAACCCTTCACCGGAAGTCCGTTCAACCAGAGACGGGGGACAGAAAAAACACCACTTACCCGGAGTTCCAGTAACTGTGTTTTAAAGTCGGGGTGGGAAAGAGTAATGTTCATTGTATTCGTGCACGTTAGACCCAGAATGTGGTTGGTACCAGGCGGCATCGTTATGCGGGAAGAATAACGGTCCACCATGGCAAGAATACAGAGTCAACCTGCGCGGATCAATGCCCTATTTAGGGCATTTTGAGACAGGATTGCCGGCAGCGCACGGAGGGTGGGCAGCGCACCAGCACCTTTTTGCAAATTCCCGCACGCTAGACAGGAATGTCCAGAATCACTTCGGTCCCCTTGTCCAACCGGTTCAATTGAATCTGTGCACCGATTTTCCGGGCACGACTGCGCATGTTATTCACGCCTCGCCCCTTATTCGGACTGTCCGGATCAAAGCCAATGCCGTTGTCAGTGACGCGTATCTGCAGTAATGCAGGCGCAAACTGCAGTTCAACCTGAACATGATCTGCCTCTGCATGTTTCAGGATATTGGCCAGAACTTCCTGCAGAATTCTCAAAATGTGCAATCCACTATCCGGATCGATTTCCAGCGATTCAGGCATATTCCTGTTCTGCCATTCAAAATGGATACCGAGTGGTCGGAATCTGGATTCCATGCGAAACCTGAAATTTCCCAGCACCGGCAATAAATCATGATCATCCGGCGTGAGAGAATCGATCACGAGCCGCATATCGTCCAGACAATCCTGAAGCAGCGAAACCAGCGTCTTTTGCGGCAATTCGGTGGTCTGCGCAACCATGAGCGTGGTGAGCAGCTGGGACCCTACACCGTCATGCATATCCTGCAGAATACGATGTCGCTCTTCCGTGGCTGCGTGCGACCGCTCCAGTTTCCGTAACTGCTCATAGCTTTGTCTTAGTTCAGTTTCGCGATTCGCTACCCGTGATTCCAGTTGTTCATTGACTGACTCGACCAGCGCCAGCGAATCCAGAAATCGATCCATCAGTATGCCGACCATGACCATAAGAAATGCGGGTATACCCAGATGCATCAGATAAATCTCGGGCCAGTCTACCCATGCTTCCTGCACCGCCAGATCATGAATTGATAATGCCAGGGCAAATACAATGGCCAACCCCATTGAAATGGCATTATGGGTGCGCCGCTTTGCCGCGTAAATCAGTATGCTTGTGACTGCATATAAACTGAGTGGTAAAAAACCGGTCAGCCAGAATGCTTCCAGAAAATGTCGGACCGGCATCCCGAAAATTGCAAAAGTCAGGCATCCAACCAGCCAGTATGCAACCAGCACGCGGTTGTAAACCACGTTACTGCGCTCACTGAATTTCAGCATGAAAATGGAAATAAGCACAATAAAACCGGCAGTTGCAAAGTAATACACCAGACGCCAAAGTAAAAAATAATCCATCGACACGACAGGCGTTCTCAGCAGCAGGGTGCGCAATCCCCAGAACAGCACGCACACCCCAAACAGTCCGTACAGCTTTTCCTGTGGACGTCGCGACCAGAACACCATGATGAACGCGCCGGTCAGCAGGCATAGCGCCGTTGATATGTAGGCGGTCGTGTCTTCCCAGAACAATAACTGGTTGAAAACAGGTCGTTGTATATATTCAGGGCCAATATCAATTTCACCAAAACTGGTAAATGGTTCACGAATGCCGAGATTGACGGCAATTTCGTTGACGCCCTGGTGGATCGACAGCGGGGGTATTAACCAGAGTTCAGGCAAATACCAGCGTACCTGGATGCGTTCATTGGCCGATGGCTTGGACCCAATCAATGCGCCGTTCACGAAAACATCACCGCCGCTGAGCAGTTGCGGAAACAATACCCACAAGGGTTCGTCAAGATTATTCACCACAAACGTGGTCCGGTACCAGTAATTGACCAGCTCATGATCTGTCGGTTTGGCGACGTGGTGCGGCAAATCAATCGCATGCCAGTCAGCGGATGCCGGAGGAAGGGTGGGTGAATCAGAAAGGATGAATTCAGCGTGCCTGATCCGGTTCACAGAGGCCTCCGGCTCGGCATGAAGCACGGCTGTCCCCATCATCAACCAAAGCGCGCATAAAAAATTACGAGCCAAGAATACCCAGTTTCGTCGCTTCATAGACGGCTTCTCCGCGAGAGTGCACCGCCAACACGCGGTAGATTTTTTTGACGTGCCTGGCTACCGTGTGGCTGGAAATAAAATATCGGGCGCCAATTTCTTTAAAGCTGAGCCCCTTGGAAAGTGCCTGAAGTACCTGGTACTCGCGCTCGGACAACAACGCATTCGCGCCGGCCGGTCGCGCCGTCGTACTGCTGGCGCCAGCGGATACTTTCGCCGGAGACCTGTCAGTTCCGTGGCCCGGAGCAGGCGCAACAGGTTGGATTTTCTGCAATATACGGCGTGCAATCAGCGGACTGATGGGCGATCCACCGTCACGCAAGGTACGTATGCAGTCCAGAATATCGAGTGTGGTACTGTCCTTCAAAATATAACCGGTCGCTCCGGCTTCTATACTTTGAATGACATGACTGTCGTCAGCAAACATCGTGATGACCATCACGTCGCAATCCGGGTGCGTGTTAACGGCGAATCTGATCAGCTCAATACCGTTAATATCCGGCAATCCCAAATCAACCAGATAGGCATCGGCGACAGTTTCCCTGATCAAGGCAAGTCCGTCGATGCCATTGGCCGCCGAACCCACCAATTCAAAATCCGGGCTGGACTGGATGACGCTGCGGAACCGGTTCAGGAAGTCCGTATTGTCTTCAATAATGGCTACCTTAGTGGTCATATTGTTGTAATGGCGATTGATGGGGATAGCGTGGTGCGCTGCACAGATTCGGCAAAATTCGCAACCTGATTGAAGCGCGTGAACATTGTCGCATTTTTATCCGTCGCATCGATGGTTTCATATCGAATTATTAATTCAGATGTTGGGAAATAATCAGATACGGATCATCAACCGGCTTTCGTGATAGCTCCGTGCATGCTGGTCCGGGAATACGGTCGCAGGGCGCTCCAACCGAAACAGAAGTGTTAATAAATCGCTATTTTTCACAGACTGTTGCCCAGGGTGTCGCGGCGCAGCCAGATGCCGGCTGGCGTCAACCATGAAAATCTGCCAGTGGACCTGTCGGCTTGTTATATACTTCAAAATCGCCGCAGAACAGCAGCGCTAACTGAATTCGGTGCCGTACCCGGTGCCGTTGAAATTCGTCCGGTCTTTCGCCACACAACGGCTAAAGGCCTTTAAAAAACACCACCTGCCCAGGAAGCCATAACCAATGAAGAACTCGTCCGCCTCATTACCGACCTTTTCAGTTCCCTGTTCGTTCCCAATCCGCTTACCCACAGTGACCGCCGTCTGCCTGCAGCTGGCGCTCGTGCTCAGTGTCCTGCAGACTCATGCCCAGGCCGACGACGCGCCCCCGCCACCGGTCTCGTCAATGGAAGCCGGCATGGACAAGACCGTGCTGCCAGGCGATGATTTTTACCGTTACGTCAATGGCAACTGGGAAAAGACGGCCGTCATACCGAACGACAAATCCTCGGTTGGCACAACGTCGACATTACGCGACGAATCGGATGCGATTGTCCAGCAGCTCATTTTGAAGGCGACTCATGCCGCCGAAGGTGGATCTGAAAGGAAAGTCGGCGATTATTACAGCGCTTACCTGAACACGGACAGGATAAACGAGCGCGGTCTGTCACCGATCGCGCCGCAACTTGACGCCATTGCCGGCATCAGGAATAAATCGGGATTGGCGACGTATCTCGGACAGCATCTGCGTGCTGATGTCGATCCCCTCAACGCCACCAATTTTTTTACCGAAAATATATTCGGTTTGTGGGTGGCACAGGGATTCCATGATCACACCCGATACACCGGCTATTTATTGCAGGGTGGTTTGGGTCTGCCGGACCGCGAATATTATCTTTCCGCAAACCCGAAAATGGCGGCCATTCGCACCGCCTATCAGGACCACATCGCGGCCCTGTTCAGGCTGGCCAGCCTGCCGTATCCGGAGCAGGCCGCCAAACGTGTTTTTGATCTGGAAGTGGCCATTGCAAGAGGCCATGCACCCCGTGCCGACTCGTCCGATATGACCAAGGCTGACAATACATGGGCACGATCCGACTTTGCCAGAAAAGCGCCAGGGCTGGACTGGAACCGGTATTTTTCTGCCGCCGGATTAACGTCACAGTCGGCCTTTATCGTGTGGCATCCGACGGCCTTCAAGGCCAGCGCCGCACTGGTTAAGGCAACGCCGCTAGAAACATGGAAAGATTATCTGCGCTTTCACGCATTAAATCAGCACACCAATGTCCTGCCCCAGGCTTTTTTTGACCAGAAATTCAAACTGGTCACCGTGCTGACAGGCGCAAAAGCGCCGCTGCCGCGCTGGAAATATGCGGTGAATGCCACCAATGCCGCTCTGGGTGAGGCTGTGGGCCAACTGTACGTTGCCGATCATTTCTCGCCTGAAGCAAAAGCCAGGATCAACGCCATGGTAGCGAACCTGCTGTCTGCATTCAAAGACCGGGTTAACAAGATCAGCTGGATGGCAGCCAGCACCCGGCAGGAGGCCCTGGCCAAAATCGCCTCGTTTTATGTGGGCGTCGGCTATCCGGACAAGTGGCGCGACTATTCCGGTCTGCAGGTCGATGCGAGTGACGCATTCGGCAACGTGGAGCGCGCTTCGCTTTTTGCTTACCGGAACGCCCTGGCCAGATTCAGCCAGCCGGTCGACGTAACAGCATGGGCCATGACGCCGCAAACGGTGAATGCCGTGAATATGCCCATGCAGAATGCCATCAATTTCCCTGCCGCCTATTTGCAGGTTCCCAATTTCGACATTAATGCCAGCGATGCCGCCAACTACGGCGCCATAGGTTCAACCATCGGACATGAGATCAGCCACAGCTTCGATCATACTGGCGCAATGATCGATTCCAAGGGGGAACTGCGTAACTGGTGGACAAAAGACGATTTACTGCATTTTCAACAGTCAGCCAGGGCACTGGCCGATCAGTTTTCTTCATACAGACCATTCCCCGATCTGGCGGTGAATGGCGCGCAGACGCTGGATGAAAATATCGCAGACCTGACCGGATTAATGGCCGCGTTTGACGCCTACAAAATGGCCATGAAGCAAAAAGGATTGACGCCGACAAAAGAAACCGATCAGGAATTCTTTGTGGCTAATGCCTATAAATATCGCGGCAAGTTAAGGGACGAAGTATTGCGCCAGGCCATCATCAGCGATGGCCACGCTCCTGGCCAGTATCGCGCGTTAACAGTGCGCAATCTGGATGCATGGTATGATGACTTTAACGTGTTGCCCGGCCAAAAACTGTATCTGGCGCCGGATGACCGGGTCAAAATCTGGTAGTGCAGACTGCCGGTTGCAGACGACCGGTGGTCTTACCTCAGCCCCCCATTCTTTTTGTTATCAAAAAAATTCAATCAGGATTTGCCATGACTCACTCTCATTATTTAAGCAGATTAAAATCGCTGGTGCTGCTCTGCTCACAACTTCTGCTGACCGTGTCGCCCGCCATGGTGCATGCGGCGGAAAGTTCAACACTCCCATCCAGTGTGGCCGCCGACAGCAGCGGCATGGATAAAAGTGTTGCACCCGGCGATGATTTTAACCGTTATGCGAACGGCGGCTGGCTTGCCTCGTCCGTCATACCCGACGACAAGGTCTACATCGGCCTTTTTGACATACTGGCCGAAGACGCCTCGTCCAGAGTCAGGTCGCTCATTGAACATGCTGGCAGCGCGCCGACGGGAAGTGCCGAGCGCAAAGTGGGCGATTACTACAACGCGTATCTGGATATGGACGCCATTAATAAAGCGGGTTTGACACCGTTGCAACCGCAACTGAATGCCATCCATAACATTCACAACAAAAATGAACTTGCCAGTTATCTCGGCTCGCGTTTGCGCGCCGATGTCGATCCGCTCAACACATCCAGTTTTTATACTGAAAACCTGTTCGGTCTTTGGGTGGGTCAGCAATTTCACGACCACACGCAGTACACCGGCTATTTATTGCAGGGTGGTTTAGGTTTGCCAGACCGGGAATTTTACCTGTCGCCGTCGCCAAGCATGGAAAAGATCAGGACAGCCTATAAAACGTATATCGTGAATTTGCTGAAGCTTGCCCAGGTGTCCCACCCGGAACAGGCGGCCCGGCATGTGTTTGATCTGGAAATGCGTATTGCCAAAGGCCATTCGAACCGCGAAGAATCAGAAAATATGCAAAAGGCTGACAATAAATGGAGTAAGGCGGATTTTGACAGAAAGGCGCCAGGCCTGAATTGGCATGCTTATTTCGTCGCCGCCGGACTGGATGCACAACCGTCACTGGTGGTCTGGCACCCGGGCGCGTTTGCCTCATCGGCGGCGTTGGTCAAGGCCGTTCCTCTGAGCAACTGGAAAGACTATCTTCAGTTTCACGCCCTGAGCCAGTCGGTGAATGTACTGCCACAACCCTTTTTCGATGAAACCTTTAAATTAGGCGCCATTCTGGAAGGTCTCAAAACACCAGAACCGCGCTGGAAATACGCTGAACGGTCGACCAGCAATGCACTGGGTGGCGAAGTTGGAAAAATGTATGTGGCGGAAAACTTTTCCCCTGAGGCAAAAGCAAAGATACAGGCCATGGTCAGTAACCTGATGGCCGCATTTGACGTCCAGGTCAGGAACATCAGCTGGATGGCACCAAGCACCAAACAGGAAGCCCTGGCGAAAATCAAATCATTTTATGTCGGCGTGGGTTACCCTGACACCTGGCGCGACTATACCGGGTTAGCGATTGATCCTGCCGATGCTTTTGGCAATCGCGAGCGGACACAGCAATTTGACTATCAATATGCCCTGTCCAAATTAGGTAAGCCAGTCGATGTAACCGAATGGTGCATGAATCCGCAAACCGTCAATGCGGTGAATATGCCACTCCAGAATGCCATCAATTTCCCTGCGGCGATACTGCAAAAACCCTTTTTTGATGTGAATGCCAGTGATGCGGCAAATTACGGCGCGATTGGAGCGATCATCGGACATGAAATCAGCCACAGCTTTGATCACACCGGCTCCATGGTGGATGCCAGGGGCGAGTTGCGGGACTGGTGGACAAAAGCTGACCTGCTCCATTTCGAGCAGTCAACCAAGGCACTGGTCAGCCAGTTTTCTGCCTATAAACCATTCCCGGATCTGGCTGTTAACGGTGCGCAGACGCTGGATGAGAATATTGCCGACCTGACCGGCGTGACCGCCTCATTCAACGCGTTTCATGCTGCACTGGCGCAACGCGGCGTCACACCGACAAAACAGCTCGACCAGGAGTTTTTCCTGGCATTTGCGACTGCCTGGCGCTCCAAAATGCGCGAAGAAGCCATGCGTGCCGATATGGTATCGGATGGGCACGCGCTATCCGAATACCGGTTACTGACGGTTCGAAATCTGGATGCATGGTATAACGCGTTTGATGTTCAGCCGGGTCAGAAACTGTATCTGGCACCTGAAGACCGCGTAAAAATCTGGTAATTTTTTAGCGGCGTCGGTTCGACAACGACGGTCGGACCAGCAAAAAAATTCTCTTTAGAAATAAGTTCATCGGAAGGCCCCGTCATCACAGGATGACGGGGCCTTTTTATCTGCGCAAATTCGACAATAAACCGCAACGATTCGGAAGTCTCGTAGTGAATCTGAACTAAATATACAAAATCACACAATTTAATTAAATGCTAATTATTGTTATTTTACTATTAATCTATAAAATACCTGTTTTCAGGTCTCCATGCGTTACCTGAAGCCCCTCGCCGAATCAATCTGGAAAATTGAAATCAGGTTGCTTCGACTCCTTATTTTTGATACGCAGCATTTAACATGAATGGAAATCAACTATGCCAGATTTAGCGTTTCGATCACCCTACAGACAAGCTTTTTCCGAAGGATGGAACATGAACTCGGACCGCAGTGAGTATAAAAAAATTCGCAGCCAGTCACACGTCGATGCAAAATCAACCCGCAAAATCATTGATAGTCTCAATATCATTGCACCGGCCATGCCCATTCACATTTACTGGTCCGACAGCAACCACATCGTGCTCGGTGGAAATGAGCTTGCACTCCGTGTTCTTGGTCGTGTTTCCGGCGCGGACGTTGTCGGGAAATCGATTTTTGAACTTTTTCCTGAAGAAATCGCCGCGAAAATTGCCAAAGACCATAATGACGTCATTTCAGGCGGTAAAACCATCAAAACTGAAGACATCATCCCGGATCTTTCAACAGGAAAAACCCGCTATTTCAGTACTTTTAAATCACCCTTGAGAGACGACAATGGCGACATCATCGGCATCCTCGGCACGTCGATGGAAGTCACCAACGAAAAGGAGGAAGCCGCGCAGCTGATTCAGAAGAGCGAGAATGAATGCGATCTATTACTGGGAAAAGCGAGGTCACTTTTTATTGTGACCAGTAAAGTCGCTCACGATATCTGTTCGCCCTTATCAACCCTGAATCTCATGCTCCCGCATTGCGATGAACTCGATCCGGAAAAACATCGATTGCTCACGAGTGCTTCAAACAGTATGCTTAACATTACCAACGATTTGCTGACCAACTACCGGTTTGCATCTCGCCTGCATCATGATCTGAAACTCCCTTTCCTGGAAGAGCGCCGCAGGCCGTTAATTCTTGATGAGATCATTGCCACGGTGCTCAGCGAGAAGCAGATTCAATTTGTCGAACGCATGATTACACTGGACGACGATATTGACAGTGAAGCGCGACTGGCCTTTGCCTTCATGCAACCGGTGCAATTGCAGCGGGCGCTGTCGAATCTGATTGACAATGCCGTCCAGACATTAAAGAGCGACAGCCCCGGTGTCATTACATTACGGCTGACCGCAGATGACCAGAATGTTTCTGTCAGCGTCATCGACAATGGCAAGGGTACCCCAAAATCGCGCATCAAAAATTTGTTGCAACCACCCTCTTCCAGTACCCAGAAGTCGAACGTGCATGGGTTGGCGTGGCAACAGATTTGGGATCTGATTGAACAAAATGCCGGAACGATTACCATAGATTCGACGTTGGGTAAGGGCACTTGTGTACGTATAAGCTTTCCACGCATAGCCAAACCGGACGATCCGAATGTTCGGTGACGACCAACGCCACGGTGTCTGAGCAGGGACGCGCCTGTGTATCGTTACTGACAGGCCGCCCCCATGTAATCACGGCCATTCCGGTCCAACCGGATGGCTGAGGATGACCCGATAAACCAATATCAAAAAAACACTAAAATAGCAGATCCCGTCGCCCGGACGTGTTTTAATCACGCTCAAATTGCCATAAGCAACAATTTGATACGAATTTCCGCAAAAGTCCGCCAAATCACGAGTAAAATCGCTTGTCGTTTTATATTTACAAACAGGATCTGCACACCCTGTCTCTGCCGGAGCACTACCGCAGGGAGCGGTTTGTACCTGTCCTGACATTCTGGCATTCAACTTTAAAGGAAATACGATGTTTATTAATTCTCGCGTGATGCTTGGAAGCGCTGTTGCACTCTTGGCACTTTCAGCATGCACACCCAAAGAAGCCGACAAAGCAGCGGCGTCTACTTCCGCAGGAACGAAAGAAGTCGTTGCTGCCACTGTGAATGGCACACCCATCAGTCAAAAAGAAGTAGATATGGTCCTGAAGCAGCAGCGCGGCATGCCAGATACCGCTGAAACCCGCAAAATGATTATCGATAACATCGCCATGCAATTGATCGTGGCACAGGAAGCAGTTAAAAAAGGCCTGGATAAAACTGCCGATACCATGGATGAAATTGAAATGGCCAAGCAGTCTGTGCTGGCACAGGCGTATGTCCAGGATTACATCAAAACCAATACAGTTACCGATGAACAGTTGAATGCGGAATACGACAAATTAAAGGCACAGGCCTCCGGCAACCAGTTTAAAGCGCGACATATTCTGGTAAAAACCGAAGACGAAGCAAAAGCAATCATTGCCAAGCTGAACAAAGATCCAAAATCATTTGACGCTCTGGCAAAAGCCCAGTCACAAGATCCGGGCTCGAAAGCCAAAGGTGGCGATCTCGGCTGGTTCGATGCCCACAACATGGTTCCTGAATTCGGCGCTGCCGTGGCTAAACTGGAAAAAGGCAAATTTACCCAGGAGCCGGTCAAGACACAATACGGTTACCACGTGATTATTCTTGATGACACTCGGCCGAATCCGAATACCATCCCTCCGCTAGAGCAGATCAAGGGCGGGTTGACCCAGCAGCTGCAACAGCAAAACCTGAAAAAAATGCTCGATGAAATGAAGTCCAAAGCGAAGATTGACATTGTTGCGGCGCCGGCACCGGCACCGGCCATGCCAGCGGCCACACCGGCATCGGCCCCCGCAGCAGCTGACGAACCGGCAAAGAAATAAGCCTAAGGGTCAAGACACACCTTTGACAGGCTTGAAAATCAAAAACCCCGTCACCCTGAAAGTGACGGGGTTTTTTGTTGCCAAAACCGAATGAGCTGCTAGCGCGACTTCGGCTTTACGCCGGGTTTGGCGCTTTTCGCTTTACCTGCAGTTCCGGCAGATTTTTTCTTCTCGGACGACGACGCTACGACTTTTTCTGAATTGATCAGGCCTGCACCAACATGACTGATGTTCAATGTTTGCCCGGCTATTTTTGCCGCCTTCAGGGTATCCAAAATGGTTCTGGGCATGCCTTCGGGTAAGTCAAGCAAACTATACGTATCGAAAATATCAATGCGCCCGATGTGTTTCGGTTCCAGGCTGGCCTGTTCCGCAATCGTCGTTACAATTACCGACGGCGTGACTGCATGCTGACGCCCGACTTCGATACGATAACTTTGCACGGCAAACTTGCTTTTACTGTTAGGCTTTTCCTTTTTTGACGGGGCTTTGGGTGCCGATTCCGGCGCCTTGACCAGTACCCTGTCCGCTACCGGTTCAGGCAATTTTTCCTTCCTGACTAACGGGTCCGCTTCAACCCTGATCGCGCTTTTTGCCAACGGGGGTGCTTCGGCTCGGTTCGCAGCGGGTTTAACGTCCGTGTGCGGCTCTTTTTTCCTGTCGCTGCGCGCCACGCTTCGCTCACGCACGGGCGATGGTGGCACATGCACAGCCGTGGCAGGCTCCGTCTTTCCATCAACGCTAATCTTCAATTGCTGCCCGGCTACCCAAACTGCTTTCAGGTGGTGCATTACGTCGTTTGGTAAATCACTGGGCAGATCCAGTACGCTGAAGCTGTCATAAATTTCTATGCGGCCAATATTTTTTGAATCAATATTCGCCTCATTGGCTATTGCACCGACAATGTTACCCGGTTTTACACCATGATCATGCCCCACTTCGATCCGGTAAGTCTGCATGCCGGGTTCAGACTCGCGCGGCCGCCGCTCCCGTTCGATTCGTGCAGGTCGTTCGAAGCGCTCAGTGCGTTCCGGACGTTCGGCTCTCAACCGGTTATCGCGTTCACTCCGATCAGCCCTGTCGCCGCGTTCACGGCCAGGTCGATCATCGGGACGACTGAATTCAATCCTGGGTTCGCGTTTATTTTTATCTAACAGGAGTGGTACGTCACCACGCGCAATTTTTGCCAGCGCCGCCGCAATTTCAATGGCAGGCACATTATGCTCACGTTCGTAATCTTCGATAATACCCTGAAACTGTTCCAGCTCACCTTCAGCAATCGTTGTACTGATCTGGTCTTTGAATTTTGCAATCCGCACATCGTTGACAGCCTGGATACTCGGCAGCTCCAGGGGCGAAACAGGTTGGCGGGTGGCACGTTCTATTATTTTCAGCAGCCCTTTTTCCCGTGGGGTAATGAACAGTATCGCTTCGCCACTGCGGCCTGCCCGACCGGTTCGACCGATCCGGTGTGTATAACTTTCCGGATCATGCGGTACGTCGTAGTTGATGACATGGCTGATGCGCTCTACATCCAGTCCGCGCGCGGCGACATCGGTGGCCACCAGAATATCGATTTTGCCATCTTTAAGCTGCTGTATGGTCCGCTCACGCTGCGCCTGCTGAATATCACCATTGATCGCCGCAGCAGAGAAACCGCGCGCCTGCAGTCGTCCGGCCAACTCTTCGGTACCCAGTTTTGTGCGCGCAAAAATGATCATGCCATCGAAGTTCTCGGCTTCCAGTATCCGGGTTAACGCGTCGAGTTTGTGCATGCCACTGACGAGCCAGTAGCGCTGGCGGATATTATCGGCCGTACCGGTTTTGGCAGCGACGGTAATTTCAGCAGGTGACTTCAAATAGGTTTGCGCGATGCGCTTGATGGCAGAAGGCATCGTCGCTGAAAACAGGGTCGTTTGACGCGTCTCGGGCGTTTCCTGCAGTATCCGCTCAACATCATCGATAAATCCCATGCGCAGCATTTCATCCGCTTCATCCAGCACCAGCGTTTTCAGCTTTGACAAATCCAGCGAACCTTTATCCAGATGATCGATCACCCTGCCCGGCGTTCCCACCACCACATGAACGCCACGGCGCAATGCCGACAACTGCGGGCCATAACTCTGGCCACCGTAAATCGGTAACACGTGAAAACCGGGAATATGCGCCGCGTAAGTTTGAAAAGCTTCCGCCACCTGTATGGCCAGTTCGCGCGTCGGTGCCAGCACCAGCGCCTGTGGTGCCGTCTGCCTGATATCGATACGCGACAGGATAGGCAGGGCGAACGCCGCGGTTTTCCCGGTTCCGGTCTGCGCCTGACCCAATACGTCACGATTCGACAACAGCAACGGAATCGTCGCCGCCTGTATGGGTGACGGTGTTTCGTAGCCGATGTCATTTAGTACACGTATCAGCGCATCACTGAGATTGAGGTCGGCAAAGGAAGGCGGAATTTGTTCTGGCATAGTGGTACTCACTCGATTAATGTGGAAGGTAGTTTACTCTGTTGTGATCCGGCTGAACACAAAAAGCGTGATTTCACGGCTGTTCGCGATACCGGATGTACCCACTTACAAACCTGACCGCGCGCCCTGTAGTCCACCGGTATGCAGCACCACCACTTTTTCATGGCGCAATATATCGCCGGACGCAATCAGGCTTTGCAGGGCAAAAAACACTTTTCCGGTGTACACCGGCTCAATGGGCAGCTGAAATCGTTCCATGAAATTGCCACAGAACTTGTGCAATTCCGGGCTAGCTTTTGCATAGCCGCCGTGATGAAAATGGGTGTGCAATTGATAATTTCGATAATCAACATAGCCTGCCTGGCACAACAATCGGGACATTTCGTTGCGCAGATACTCGCCGTGATTGATCACCGCAATGCCGACCACGCGGCCCCTGCCCCGCAATCCGGCCAGCAGGCCCGCCATTGTCGCCCCGGTACCACACGCAACCAGTATGACATCGGGAATGAAGGGTAACTCGTCAACCAGTTCTGCGACCCCCGCCAAGGCATCCGGCGTGCTGCCCCCTTCCGGCAACCAATAACAGTGAGGTTCCTGTGCAACCAGGGTTTGCCAATGTCCGGGATCGTCACGCAATGCCCGATACACCTCGCGGTCGACATACTGAATCTGCATACCCTGTTTCCGGCAATCGTCCAGCATCACCGTATTCATAGGCGCATGGCCACGCACGAAGGCATGACTGTCAAAGCGCATTTCGGCGGCCGCATACGCGGTTGCATGCAGATGATTTGACCATATTCCACCCATGGTGATGATCTTTGGTGACCTGGCTGACGACAGGTTCGCGTGTTTCACCGATTCCGCCAGCGCCGACAAGGGAGTTTTCAGCTTGCGATATTTATTACCCGACACGACAGGATGCAACAAGTCGTCGCGCTTGACCCAGATCGGCATACCGAATAGCGTTTCATCGTCCAGAAGCGTGCAAGGCGACGGCCCACGTGGTTCAAACATGGTGCCTGGCCAGCATCTTCCAGGTCACGCCAAGCGCCACATCCGTTTTCAGTGCCACCAGCTGGCGTGACATTGCCAGTACTGGTGCATCTTTGCGCAAATTTTCGCCCAGCGTATTTTTAAGTATGCCCGCCCCCGCCATAATGGCATCAATCGATCCATAGGCCTGTAGCAACCTGGCTGCTGTTTTCATGCCGACTTTGGTGACGCCCGGGATCCCGTCAGTCGCATCGCCCATCAGGGCAAGCAGTTCGGCCAACTGTTCTGGCGGCACACCAAATTTTTTTTGGACCCATGCGCTGTCGTGCCATTCATTCTTGAAATGGTCCCAGATCAGCGCACCCTGTGCAATCAGCACATGCAGATCCTTGTCAGTTGAAACGACAACCGCCTCACCGCGACCTTCCGTCAGCCACCGCAATGTCACCGTCGCAATCACGTCATCAGCCTCAACAGCAGGCACGCATAATACTTTAACGTGAAACTTTTCCAGTTCCGCATAGAGGTGGCTCAGGCTGGCACGCAACACATCAGGCATGGGCGCCCGTTGCGCGCGATACGGTGCATACAACTGATGACGCCATGTTAAACCCCCATGATCGAAAGCGGCCACACAATGGCTCGGCGCGTGTTCATGCAGCAGTTTATGAAATGCCGATAAGGAAAACCGGATGGCAGTTTCTGCTTTTTCAGGCGAATCCGGTTCGGTACCCGCTTCGTAAATCCGACGAACGATATTCAGGCCATCAATGACGAGTAGTTTTGACATGGAATGAACTTGATTTTTTCTGGTCAGCGTCACGACATGCTGTCATGGCGTCCCGGTAATGTGATGCGCTGCCACTTCATCGGTCCAATAGTCAAGCGCATGGGTTCTGTTCGTCATGTGGCGCAAGCCGCCGCCAAATGCGCCAATTTTTTTCGAATCCGGATACTCGCAGACTTCCGCTGGCATCATGGTGCTGATGGAAAGATAAGCCAGTGTGCCGTCGGAGTCATTTATGATCTGATGTGCGGTTTCCGGCCCGCCGGTCGGACAACAAATGATATCCCCAGCACGGATTTTCCTTGATTCATCACCGTAGCGCAAGGTACCGGAACCTTTCACGATATAGAACATTTCTTCTTCAGCGAGATGACTGTGAAACGGGCAGGAGCGTTTGCCTGGCGGCACCTCGTCATATGAATAACCCAAATCCTTCGCACCCAGCAGCGGACCTATTCGAACGGCGTTGCACTCAAATTTATCGCCCTTTTCAACATGCTCAAGTTTGACTTCATCGATATTGATGACTCTGGAATTGATTATACTCATGGGATTATTTCTCCTTGACCCTGGTCGGCGCAAAAACCCGGCTTTACCCGGTAAATCTGCCACTTCTGGCTAAATTACCCGAGAATTATACTCAGCAATGTCTATGACAATGGAAAAACCAGTATGATCTCCGCTTACAATTTCAAAATGGCAAACAAACCTCGTATTGCATCTCTGACCACTTTTAAAAGGACATCCCCATGAGCTATATCAAAACACGTGCTGCTGTCGCCTGGGCGCCCAACCAGCCTTTAGTCATTGAAGAGGTCGATTTGATGCCACCGCAGGCAGGAGAAGTGCTGGTCAAAATAGTTGCCAGCGGCGTTTGCCATACCGATGCCTATACCCTGTCCGGAAAAGACTCCGAAGGGATTTTTCCGGTGATCCTGGGCCATGAAGGGGCCGGGGTTGTCGTGCAGACCGGGAGTGGCGTGACGTCAGTCGCGGTAGGGGACCATGTAATTCCACTTTACACGCCCGAGTGCCGTGAATGCAAATTCTGCAAGTCGGGTAAAACAAATTTATGTCAGAAAATACGCGAAACCCAGGGGCGCGGCGTCATGCCCGACGGAACCACGCGGTTTTATAAAGACGGCAAACCCATATTCCATTACATGGGAACCTCCACTTTTTCTGAATATACCGTCCTGCCTGAAATTTCACTTGCCAAAATCAGCAAGGAGGCCCCGTTGGAGGAAGTCTGCCTGCTGGGTTGCGGTGTCACGACCGGCATGGGCGCGGTAATCAATACGGCAAAAGTGAAACCGGGTGACACAGTCGCCATATTTGGCCTGGGGGGAATCGGCCTGTCGGCAGTCATCGGCGCCCGCATGGCCGGTGCGTCGCGCATTATTGGCATTGATATCAACACCAGTAAATTTGAACTGGCCAGACAACTGGGCGCAACCGATTTGATCAATCCTGCCGAACTGAATCAGCCTATCCAGCAGGCCATTATTGCCATGACCGATGGTGGCGTGGACTTTTCATTTGAATGCATAGGCAACGTCAATGTGATGCGCCAGGCGCTGGAATGCTGCCATAAAGGCTGGGGTGAATCGGTCATCATCGGTGTCGCCGAAGCCGGCGCCGAAATCTCAACCCGACCGTTCCAGCTGGTCACCGGCCGTGTCTGGCGTGGCACAGCATTTGGGGGTGTGCGCGGCCGCACCGAATTGCCCGGGTATGTGGAGCGCTACATGAAAGGGGAATTCAAACTGTCTGACTTTATTACCCACACCATGCCGCTGGACGACATCAATGTGGCGTTTGATTTGATGCATGAAGGCAAATCGATACGCAGCGTGATTCATTTCTGACCCGCCTGCGCTGACAGTCGGGGCGTGACTGTCAGCGAGGTGGTTACAGGTTAATGCCCGCCAGGCCCAGTTTCCGTCATCGGGCCAACTTTAATTTCCGGTATTGCCGAACCAGCGGAATTGCACCCAGCAGCATGCTGCCAATGGCAATGATCGTGGTAATCAGGTCAAATGTCATGATAGACATCACGGCAGCCCACCATAATGCTATTGCAGAACCAACCGGTAAAATGATCATCGTGACCGCATTCGAAACTGAACGCGCGCCATCACGCCGAAAATACCAGGCGCATGCCAATCCGGCCAGACCATAATAATAAGCGGCTTGCACGCCGATAATGTTAATCGATGCTTTCATAACCTCGGCGATGCTTTCTGACGTCAGCGACGAAATCAGCAGTATCAGTCCGATCGCAGCAATCAGAAACGTCGCCCAGTGTGGTGTAAGCCACTTGTCATGTACATAGGACCAGCGCTTATCAAGTATGCCATCACGCGATTGGGCAAACATGGTTCGTGAAAACTGAAGTATCGACGTTTCCAGATTTCCGATGGTCGACAGCATCAGTGCAAGTACCGCGAGGTAACTCCACGGTTTCGGGAACAGTTTGTTGGCGACATCGAATACGATGTGGGTGCCTGACCGGGTAATTTCATCGTCGCTCAGGACAATTAACGTGACAGCGGCAAACGCCGTAAATGCCGCAATGATGACCAGCATGGCCCCAATTGCGCCGAGCCCTGGCGATTTTTTTGAATCCCGGGTTTCTTCGGTAAGATTAAGTGAAACATCCCAGCCCCAGAAAAAAAACAGCGCGATGATGGCGCCATTGGCAAACGTCGATGGACTGAAGGCGAACGGTGAAAATTCGTGCCAGGAAATCGAATGCAGGGCATGAGCGCCAAACTCGATAATGGCGGCAATGGCAACAATGGAAAGTATCGCCAGCTCGGTCATCGTCATGATCACCTGAACTTTACCTGTCAGCTTGATTCCCTTGACGACTACCGCAGTGACAACAACCAACCAGGTGATGGCACACAGGGTTACGGCAATTTGCGAATCAGCCAGCGTGGGAGCGATTAGCAGCAACGTCGCCGCGCCTGCCGGAATGGTCGCTGAAACCATGAACAACGCCGACGCAACCAGTAGTGACCAGCCTGCAAAAAACCCCAGCTTCCTTCCGAAGATTGCAGTCACCCAGCTATAGGAAGCACCGGCGTTCGGAGAATGCATATTCAGATGCATGTAGGCGAATACAATTCCAAGCACAATAAAACCGCAATAGACCAGGCTGGCTGGTGCCAGAACGCCGACAGCGCCGATCAGTGTGACCATGGTTGCCGAGATACTGAATGTCGGCGCTGATCCCGCAATTCCCATCGCGACAGAGTGTATTAATCCCAATGAATCTTTACTGAGCTGATCCGACATCCTTCTTGACTCCCTGATGTAAACCATCTTTTAAAATGCTTTCATTCTGCGGAAAGCCTGATTTTTATTCACCAGATTAGATAACAGTTCCTTTATTCAAGTCAATGGAAACTTGACGGGAAGCCCGTTCGAACGTCGGCCTGGCCCAGGCTGCAACCGGAAATTACCTGAACTTTGCCAGGGAAAGTTCGAATTGATCTGCTTTTTCAAAACCGATCACTCGACCACTTTCGGTTGATTCACTGTTAAAAAATATGATGCCCGGTGGGCCAAACAGATGAAAGCGCTTAAGCAGCATTTGGTCGTCGTCCGTGTTGTTGGTGACGTCGGCCTGCAGCAAAACAAGCGCGTCCAGTTTTGGACGGATCCGGTTATCGGGAAACGTCCATTTTTCCATTTCCTTGCACGACACACACCAATCGGCATAAAAATCCAGCATGACTGCTTTGCCTTGCGATTTTGCCTGAAGCAGGGCCTGATCCAGCTCCCGTGTCGATTTAATTCGTGCAAATTGAACCGTGCTGGCCGGTTTATTGCCGGTGAACTGTGCCAGTGGCGAGAACACGTCGCGACCTCCGCTTGCCAATCCTGCAAATTCGACCAGTCCAAGCAGACACAGGACTGCTGCCAACGTTTTGGGTATCACACCTGCATGACGCCGCAGGAACAGACCATAACCAGTCAGCAGAACCACCCAACCCAGCATCTGCGTCCAGGCAGGAATGACAGGTGACACCAGCCACAGCGCCATGGCCAGCATCATCACACCAAACAGCTGCTTGACCGATTCCATCCAGCGGCCGGCTTTTGGTAATAAAGTACCCGCTGAAATTCCCACCAGTATCAGCGGCATACTCATCCCCATAGCCATTGAAAATAAAGCCACACCGCCCACAAATGCATTACGAGTCTGGCTGATGTAAAGTAATGCACTGGCCAGCGGTGCAGCAACACAGGGGCCAACGATCAACGCGGAAATGGCGCCCATCATGAACACGCCCGCCAATTTACCGGCACGCTGTCGTCCCGAAATATGTGCCAATTTTTCTTGCAGTACTGCTGGCACCTGCAGGTGATAAACATTAAACATGGACAACGACAATGCCACCAGCAATAAACCGAATGACCCCAGAACCCAGGGATTCTGCAGGGCAGCAGCCAGTCCTTCACCCAACAGACCGGAAACCACACCGAGAGCCGTATACACGATGGCCATGCCCAGGGAATAGCTCACCGACAGTATGAACCCGCGATGCCTGCTGACTTCAGCACCCTCGCCAACAATAATCGAGGAAAGTATCGGCACCATGGGTAAAACGCAGGGAGTGAACGCCAGACCCAGACCCAATAATAAAAACAGCGGCATGATTAAAATTAATCTGCCGCTCTGGAGTGATTTTTTCAGCTCACCGGAATCGTCGCTACTGCTGGATATTGGCGGAGGCTTATCGCCGCTCAGAAAGGATCCGGCATCAAAGGTTAGTCTGGAATCGATCGGCGCATAACACAAACCCTGGTCTGAACAGCCCTGTCCGCGTGCGGTAAAGGTCCATGCCGGTTTTGTTTTATCAACCGATATAACAGGTATGACAACAGTGATACGCTTGCGATAGGTTTCAACATTTTTCTGAAAGGTTTCATCAAAATGAACCACCCCCTTGGGAAATTCCGGCTCACCTAACCGGGCGCCCATGGCATCAAACCTGAACCGTTCGCGATACATGTAATAGCCATCGGCAATCAGGTAAGTAACCTCGATCTTGTCAGGTGCAATTTGCCTGCTGCTGAATTGAAATGCCAGCTCAGGTTCCAGAAAATCGGCCTCAGACCGGGCACTGCAGATTACGCCGGAGAACAGGCAGATACCTAACACAGCATGAGCGAGCAGACCGACAATTTGACGAAATGACATAGGGCACCACTTTGTTAATACCATAACCGATACTATAAACCAAAAATCGGAAACAAAAAAAAGCCAGGTTAATCCTGGCTTTTTTCTTGTAACTTTATTTATTCGGCAGTGACGACGTCAGCAACATCGCTGACTTCAGGACGATCAACCAACTCGATGAAAGCCATGGGTGCATTGTCGCCTGCGCGGAAACCCATTTTCAGGATGCGCAGGTAACCGCCATTGCGATTTGCATAACGCGGACCCAGTTCAGCAAACAGTTTCACCACTATTTCACGGTCACGCAGGCGGGAAAATGCCAGGCGCTTGTTAGCCAGTGTGTCTGTTTTACCCATAGTCAGAATCGGTTCGATAACGCGACGCAGTTCTTTTGCCTTGGGCAAGGTTGTTTTGATCGCTTCATGACGCAGCAACGAGACTGTCATGTTGCGTAACATCGCTAAACGATGAGATGAAGTACGATTGAGCTTACGTAAGCCGTGACGATGACGCATGATATTTCCTTCTTCAGTTTAATTGCCAGCTCTTCTATCACATCGGTTCAGCTGATGTGCGGGCCGGTAGGTTGTTTAAAAATTGACTCTGTCAGGGATCAGCGATTGGCTCGCTGATCCCTGTTTCCCTGCTACACCTCGAATTACTTCTCCAAACCGGCCGGTGGCCAGTTTTCCAGCTTCATACCCAGTGACAAACCACGGGAAGCCAATACTTCCTTGATTTCATTCAACGATTTGCGACCCAGATTCGGTGTCTTGAGCAATTCGTTTTCAGTCCGCTGGATCAGATCGCCAATGTAATAAATATTTTCTGCCTTCAGGCAGTTCGCTGAACGCACGGTCAATTCCAGATCGTCAACGGGACGCAACAGAATAGGATCAACCATCGGTGCACGTGACGGCGCTTCAGCAGCGGCTTCAGTTCCTTCCAGCGCAGCAAATACGTTCAGTTGATCTACCAGAATACGTGCCGACTGCCGAATCGCTTCCTCAGGTGTAATCACACCGTTGGTCTCGATATTGATGATCAGCTTGTCCAGATCCGTACGCTGTTCAACACGAGCTGATTCAACCGAATACGAAACACGACGAACCGGTGAAAACGACGCATCCAGAATGATGCCGCCGATGGTACGGTTTGCATCTTCGGACAGGCGACGAACATTACCGGGTACATAGCCACGACCTTTTTCGACCTTGATCTGCATATCCAGCTTGCCGCCGGCAGTCAGATTGGCGATGACGTGATCAGGATTAATCAGTTCCACGTCATGCGGCAAATCGATATCCGATGCCAGCACCGGACCTTCACCGTCTTTTTTCAGTATCAATAACACTTCGTCACGGTTATGCAGCTTGAATACGATACCTTTCAGGTTCAGCAGGATATCAACGATATCTTCCTGAACACCGTCCAGCGTCGAGTATTCGTGCACGACGCCTGCGATAGTCACTTCTGTAGCAGCATAACCTGTCATTGATGACAGCAGCACGCGGCGCAGCGCATTACCCAGGGTGTGACCGTAGCCGCGTTCAAACGGCTCCATGACCACTTTCGCATGACCTTCTGCGAGCATCTCTACATCGATAATACGCGGCTTTAACAAACTATTTTGCATGAAATGTCCTTTTCAATACCCTCGGCTCATTACACCGATAAGGCTGATGGCATGTCTAAGAAAAGCCCTTAATAAAAGGGCTGCGGGATTTACTCGATTAACGAGAATACATCTCAACGATCAATGATTCGTTGACATCAGCAGCGATATCACTACGGTCTGGTGCAGACTTGAATGTGCCTTCCATTTTTTTCGCGTCTACACTTACCCATGATGGCATGCCGATTTGTTCTGCCAGCGATAATGCTTCAAGAATACGTGTCTGTTTCTTTGATTTTTCACGCACCGCGATAACATCACCTGCCTTAACCTGATACGAAGCGATATTCACTACGTTTGAATTCACTGTGAACGCCTTGTGGCTGACCAGCTGGCGTGCTTCTGCACGAGTTGATCCAAAGCCCATGCGATAGCACACATTGTCCAGACGGCATTCCAGCAATTTCAATAATGTTTCGCCGGTATTGCCTTTACGACGATCCGCTTCAGTAAAGTAGCGGCGGAACTGGCGTTCCAGAATGCCATACATACGTTTAACTTTTTGTTTTTCACGCAACTGGTTACCGAAGTCAGAAGTACGTGCGCCTGATTTGGCACCGTGCTGGCCCGGTTTTACATCGAGTTTGCATTTTGAATCTAAAGAGCGACGTGCGCTTTTAAGAAAGAGGTCAGTGCCTTCGCGGCGTGACAATTTTGCTTTTGGTCCAATATAACGTGCCACAATAATTCCTTTAATAAATGACGCTGGCCAGATAATTCTGCAGCGCTAGTCTGGACTACCTGCTTCCAGACGGTGGGCTTAACAACAAAACCCGCTAATAAATCCGCGGGTCGTATTATGACTTGTTCAGTCAATTCTTTACTACATCCTGTAGTTAAGCCGTATGAAACATCCGGCTTAACAGATCAGATTCATGCGATCAGATACGACGGCGCTTGGGTGGGCGGCATCCGTTGTGAGGAACGGGTGTCACGTCCTGAATCAATGAAATTTTAATTCCAAGATTATTCAGCGCGCGAACTGACGATTCACGTCCGGGACCTGGTCCCTTAATGCGAACTTCCAGATTCTTTACGCCACATTCTACGGCCACTTTACCTGCTGCTTCAGCTGCAACCTGTGCCGCAAAAGGAGTTGATTTACGTGAGCCTTTAAAACCCGCACCACCCGCAGTTGCCCAGGAAATTGCATTCCCCTGACGGTCTGTAATCGTGATGATGGTGTTATTAAACGAAGCGTGAACGTGTGCTATACCTTCAGCAACATTCTTCTTAACTTTTTTGCGCGCCCGTGCTGCGGCTGCGGTATTCGGTGCTTTTGCCATAATATGTCCTTGATCCTGTCAGATTACCTGGTTAGTTAAACTAACACGGATTATTTTTTCAACGATTGTGCTGCTTTACGTGGACCTTTGCGGGTGCGCGCATTGGTGCGTGTGCGTTGTCCACGGCAAGGCAAACCTTTGCGGTGACGCAAACCACGATAACAACCCAGATCCATCAATCGCTTGATGCTCATGGAGACTTCACGACGCAGATCACCTTCAACGATGAATTTTGCAATCTCATCGCGCAGCTTCTCCAGTTCATTATCGTCCAGGTCCTTGACCTTTTTATTGGTCAATACACCCGTTGCAGCACAGATTGCCTCTGAGCGTGGACGTCCAATACCATAGATTGCTGTTAAGCCAATTACGGTATGCTGATTGTTTGGGATATTCACCCCTGCTATACGTGCCATTCGTTATTCCTCGATCAATAACGTTAAATTAACCTTGACGCTGTTTATGACGTGGTTCCGTGCATATAACACGAACTACGCCTTTGCGCTTGATGATCTTGCAATTGCGGCATATCCGCTTAACTGATGCGAGAACTTTCATTTTGTTGCCCTCTTTCCTAATAATGCCTGTTTTTACTAAGCATTGTTTTACTAATAAAGTTACTTGGTCCGGAACACAATACGTGCTCGGGTCAAATCATAAGGTGTCAATTCCACTGTTACCTTATCACCTGGCAAAATCCGGATATAGTTCATTCGCATTTTCCCAGATATATGACCTAATACTACGTGCCCGTTTTCAAGCTTCACTCTAAATGTTGCATTTGGTAGATTCTCAAGAATCTCGCCTTGCATCTGAATTACGTCGTCTTTTGCCATTCTTGTCTGTATTCCCTCACGTCACCGTGCAGAAATTCCGCCCTTGAAGTTTGCTTTACGAAGTAATGAATCATACTGCTGGGACATGACATAGTTTTGAACCTGTGCCATGAAATCCATTGTTACTACAACGATAATCAGCAATGATGTCCCACCGAATGAAAACGGCACCTTCGTCTTCGCAATCAATAACTCAGGTATCAGACAGACTACTGTGATATAAACTGCACCTGCCAACGTCAATCGCATCAAGATCTTATCGATATAGCGAGCCGTCTGATCACCAGGACGAATCCCCGGAACAAACGCACCGCTTTTCTTCAGGTTATCGGCCGTTTCTTTACTGTTGAATACCAGCGCAGTGTAGAAAAAGCAGAAAAATACAATTGCAACCGCGTACAACAACATGTGAATCGGCTCGCCGGGACCCATCGACAATGCAAGGTCTTTTAAAAACCGCATAACAGACGAGTTATCACCGGTTGTAACGAACCAGCCGGTAATGGTCGCCGGAAACAGAATAATGGATGAAGCGAAAATAGGGGGAATCACACCAGCCATATTCAGCTTCAGCGGCAAATGACTGCTTTGCCCGCCATAAATCTTGTTACCCACCTGCCGCTTGGCATAATTCACCAAAATCTTGCGCTGACCACGCTCAATAAACACAACCGCATACGTTACCGACCCTGCCAGCACACATATCAACAGAGCTGTAAACGGGTTCATAGAACCGGTACGTACCAACTCAAGCAAGCTACCCACCGCATTCGGCAAGCCGGAAGCAATACCTGCAAAAATAATGATCGAAATACCGTTGCCCAATCCGCGTTCGGTGATCTGCTCACCCAGCCACATCAGGAACATGGTTCCGGTGACCAGAGTGACCATTGTCGTAAAACGGAATGCCATCCCCGGATCAATCACCAGGTTGGCCTGATGCTCTAACGCCACCGCTATTCCAATTGCCTGAAATGCCGCCAGTACCAGCGTACCATAACGCGTATATTGGGTAATTTTCCTGCGCCCGGATTCACCTTCTTTTTTCAGTGCTTCCAGCGGCGGATAAACTATCGACATCAATTGCATGATAATTGATGCTGAAATATACGGCATGATGCCTAACGCAAACACAGTAAAGCGAGATAAAGCTCCGCCTGAAAACATGTTAAACATACCCAGAATACCGCCTGAGTTCTGTTTAAACAGCTGTTCCAACTGGGCCGGATCAATACCTGGAACCGGGATATGTGCACCGATTCGATATACAACTAATGCTGACAATAAAAACCAGAGTCGCCCCCACGGAAAACCGCTGGTACCACCTTTTGCTAGCTGAGGAGTTGTCGCCAATTATTTTTACTCCAATTAATTAAGCGACGGTTCCGCCAGCGGCTTCAATAGCAGCCTTGGCACCCTTGGTTACCACCAATCCGGTCAGTGTCACTTTTTTAGTGATTGCACCAGAAAGAATAACGCGAACGACTTTAGCCAGTTGAGACACCAGGCCGGCCTGTTTCAACGCCAGGATATCAATTTCAGCGATAGGCAAAGCGTCCAGCTGGGACAAACGGATTTCAGCTTTATAAGGGGTTGCCAATGACTTGAATCCGCGTTTTGGCAAGCGACGTTGCAAAGGCATCTGTCCGCCTTCGAAACCAACTTTGTGAAAACCGCCAGTACGGGATTTCTGACCTTTATGACCACGGCCCGCTGTCTTACCTAAGCCTGAACCGATACCGCGACCAACACGACGTTTATAGTGTTTTGCGCCATCTGCAGGTTGAATTGTATTTAATTCCATAATTTGCTCCGATCGCAAGCCCAGGGCTTACGATACAACCTTCACAAGATACGAGACTTTATTGATCATGCCGCGCACAGCGGGTGTGTCTTCTAATTCACGAACTGAATTAACGCGACGCAAGCCCAGTCCACGCACAGTTGCACGGTGAGATTCGCGTGTGCCAATCAGTCCCATTACCAACTTAACTTTTAATGTTTTTGTCATTTCGATCACCATTCAGATCGCACTAAGCGAGAATTTCTTCAACGGACTTGCCACGTTTCGCAGCAATTTCCGATGGAGTACTCATCTTGGATAAACCATCCAACGTAGCACGAACCATGTTATATGGGTTAGTAGAGCCATTTGACTTGGCGACCACGTTAACAATCCCCATTACTTCAAAAATTGCGCGCATTGGTCCACCAGCAATCACGCCTGTACCTTCTTTGGCAGGCATGATCATCACTTTCGATGCGCCATGCTGACCGGTCACGGTGTGTTGCAATGTGCCGTTTTTCAACGATACTTTAATCATTTTACGACGCGCTTCGTCCATCGCTTTTTGTACGGCAACTGGAACTTCTTTCGATTTTCCCTTACCCATACCGATACGACCATCGCCGTCGCCAACAACGGTCAACGCCGCAAATCCCATGATACGACCACCCTTAACCACCTTGGTTACGCGGTTGATCGCGATCATTTTTTCGCGCAGACCATCATCCGGTTTGTCAGATGCTGTTTTCGCTTGCATTTTTGCCATGACGTATTTTCCTTAGAACTTCAGGCCAGCTTCACGGGCAGCTTCTGCAAGCGCCTTGATGCGACCATGGTAACGGAAACCGGAGCGATCAAATGCAACTTCGGTAACCCCTGCTTTTAATGCCTGTTCAGCGACTCGCTTGCCCACTAAGGTAGCGGCTGCTACGTTGCCACCATTGCCAGAAGCTGCTGCCAGCTCTGCGCGAACGGTTGATTCCAAACTGGATGCCGATGCCAATATTTTTGCGTCGGGTCCAATAATGTTGGCATAGATGTGCAAATTGGTACGGTGCACAGCCAGGCGATTCACTTTTAATTCTGCGATCTTGGCACGGGTTTGACGTGCGCGGCGCAGACGTGATTGTTTCTTGTCCATCGTCAACCCCTATTACTTCTTCTTGGTTTCTTTGAGCACAAC
>CAITOF010000026.1 GCA_903893945.1 uncultured Oxalobacteraceae bacterium
ACAAACACGAAACGTGTCCTGCAGAAACACGTGGCGCTGAACCGGCACGATCACCCTTGCCAGTGTACGTTATATTATCAATAAATAATATAAATAGGTTAACTTAATGACTTTTTTGAATCATTTTATTGAAAAATTGCGAGATCGCTCGAACCGGCCATGATCATGGGGGTCATTTCACGCTGGTGTCGATACGCTGGATTACTGCAGGGCAATGTGGCTCGCGGTACGGCACTCAATCCTGCGCCAGATGCCGGTAGCGCAGGTCCGTTATCTTCCCGTCCCTGCTGCCAATCTCGCAGGCATAAACGGATTGCGGATCGTAACTGCTGAACATGATTGACAGACGATTCCCGGCGTTGATCCACTTGTCGGTGGACGGCGTTGAATTCATCAGTGCGATGGCCGATTCAAAGTCATCACCCGCTTTAAACTGTGCACAGAACGATTTCGCCTTGCCCTCGGCGGCCCGCTCGGACACGGATGCAAAGACCACAAATCCGCCGATGACGATCAATACGGCGCTGATCACAATCCATTTTCGACTCATCATTGTTACCACTGCCCCCCTATCAATGCGACGCGCACCCGGTCCTCTGTGCAGGCCATGTTCCTCATGGCGACGCCCACCGCTGACGAGTCGCCCCGTTCAGACATGGCGGACGTCAGCATCCTTAATCCATTGCAACATGTCATTCAGATTCACCGGTTTCGCCATAAAACCCGCAATGCCGTTTTGCCGGGCAATCGCCCGATCAACCTGGTCACTGTAACCGGTACATAACAGCACCGGCAGTTGCGGGCGCTGTTTGAGCATCGCCGTTGCCATGTCCAGCCCGGACAGTTTAGGCATGGTCATATCGGTTATCACCAGATCAAATCCGTCCGGGTCACGCAGAAACGCAGCCAGCGCGTCGGTCGGACTGCAGAACGATGACACCGTGGCACCCTGCATCGACAGGAACTGCTCCAGCATCGATGTCAGCGACTGCTCATCGTCCACCACCATGATGGTGCGTCCGCCCAGGTTATTTTCTGTGGCAGCGACCCAATCCGTGACAACTGGCGTGGCGACATCGCCGGCGTCGGCGACCGGCATCAGAATTTGTACTGTGGTGCCCGCTTCCGAACTGACCAGCCGGATATGCCCGCCCAGACCATGAACAATGCCGTGCACAACCGACAAGCCCATACCGGTCCCCTTGCTGACCGGTTTGGTCGTGAAGAACGGATCAAAAATGTTAGCGATCAGCGGCTCCGGTATCCCGGTGCCGTTATCGCTGACACTCAGCTCGACATAATTTCCGGCATAATTCTGAAGACAGGAGCTGCAGGTCCCGGACAGGTAAGCCTGTCTCAGCGTCACCTCGATTCGCCCGTACTCATCGATGGCGTCGTGAGCATTAATGATCAGGTTCATCACTATCTGGTGTAACTGAACCGGCTGTATGCGCGAGCACAACGGGTCGTCTGGCGGTTGAAAAATCAGTTCCGTGGTGCTGGGAATCGACGATCGCAGCAGTTGCAATACTTCCGCAATCACCGGCGCGAGCAGGACGGCAGGTGTCGCGCCAGATGTCTGTTCGGAATTCGAACGACTGAAGATCAGCATTTTGGCAATCAGTTCCTTGGCGCGGCTGCCTGCCGTTATGATCTGGCTGATGTACTGCTGCGCACGGACCGGCAAGGCCGGTTCGCTGTCACGTTTCATGCCGAGCAGTTCGGCATAGCCCAGCATCGTCGCCAGGGTATTGTTGAAATCGTGGGCGATGCCCCCTGTCAGCCGCCCGATCGAATCGAGCTTCTGTGTCTGCAGCAGCTGGCGCTGCATCTGCCGGTTCTCGGCTTCTGCATGTTTCAGGGTCGTGATGTCTTCAACAAAAATAATCATGCCGCCAATGTCGTTATTGTCGGATCGCCACGGCGCAAGTTCCCAGCGCAACCATTGTGTGGTGCCGTCCTGGAGCACAAAATGATCCTCATCGGAACGAATCACTTCGCCCGCCAGACAGCGGCGGTGATAGGCTTTCCAGACATCGGTTATCGTCGGGAAGATGTCATAATGCGACTTGCCGATGACATCGCCGCTGATCCCGTAAATTTTCAGCCAGCGGTCACTGACTGCCAGATACTTCATATCCATATCGAGCATGGCCAGCGCGGCAGGCGCCCTTTTGACAAACATCTGCAGCACCGAGCGGCCCATGCTTGATTCATTAAATCGTCGACGATATGATTCCAGCGCGATCAGGATCGCCAGTGCACCAATAACAAAAGTGGTCACCGGTACGATAGCGCCTGGGCCGAACCCGTAAAAAGGCGGGGTGAAAATATAGGTGCCGACCACCGCGGACAGTACCGTATACAGCAGACTCGGACCGAGGCCGAAACACACCGCACAGACCACCAGAATCGGGTAGAAAGTGGCGTATGCCAGCCCCGCTTCCACCGGCATGATCAGAAAACGCAGACCCAGGCCAAGCAGAAAAAGCCCTACCGAAAAAAAGTAACGTTTCATCAGTAATCCTGTCCAGATCATGCAACGTGAATGTATGGTGACACGGAAAATACCCGCTTAGCCCTAGTCCGACGAATTCTGTTCAATTATTTTCTGGTATTCAGCACTCTTTTTCAGCGCCAGCAAGGCCTTATTGAAACGTTGCACTGCCAGCTCCCTGTGCATAGCTTTGGGAAACGCCAGATACATCATGTCGCTGGCCAGGTTAAAAGGCAGCAGTGTCAACAAGTCACCCTTGCTGGCCAACTCGGGATCCGATTTCAAGACCGGTGCCAATCCACCATCACTGATCGCGGCCAGATCAATCCGGTGCAACAGCAATTTTTTAATGCGTGAAACCGGGTTGTTGTCTTCGTCGACCAGAATGACCTTGTCATTGATTTTCCGGTTAAACGCGTCCCCGAAGGTTGAACCGTATGGCAGTCCGATCGTCTGGCCTTTCAAGTCATTGATATCCCTGAATTGGCGCGCGCGATCCTTCAGGACGACCAGGCGTATCGGCTTGTCGAGTATCGGTTCAGTGAAATCAAAGACTTTTGCACGGTCTGCCGTCCAGCTGAAAGCGGAAATGCCACCGTTACCCTCAGTCGCTTCGTGTACGGCACGCTTCCAGGGCAATAAAACCAGCTGGTAGTTATCCCCCGTATCCCTGCCGATACGTTTGAGCAGAGCAGGAATAATTCCAGCCGGCTGGCCATTTTTAAGGTAAATCTCAGGCTGAAATGATTCGCCGCCGTAGACGATCAGGTCGTCAGCGCATGCATTGAAACACACGAGCACAAGCCATGCGCCACAAGCCAGTCTGGCAGGAAGTCCAAAGGAGCACAGGAAAGGTAATATGAACATTTTTTAAAGAATCAGCTGATCTGCAACTGCCAGCCCACCTTGATGGCTGCAGCACCCTTTTGACTGCCAACCCGGCACCGATTCAAAGATCGGTATGGTCATAACAGCCAGTCCTGCTGCACAGTTTAACAAAAACCCCGTGCCATGCGGCTTTTTGTTCGATTCATCTGCGCGCTGATGCCGGGCATCCTGATGTAACGATATCCGCCCCGCTTCATCCAATATTGATTAAAAACAATTAATCAGCCGGTTGGCGGTGCGCTGGCTGGCGTTTAAAGCAATCTGCGGCATGATCATTCACCATACCGATCGATTGCATGTAAGCATAGATTATCGTCGGGCCTATAAATTTGAAACCGCGCTTCGCCAGGTCTTTTGAAATACGTTCGGATAACTCCGTTTTTGCCGGGGGCCGGTGTTCATCGCTGACATGATTGATGATCGGTTTGCCGTCGACAAAACGCCACATATACGGATCCAGCCCACCGACTTCCCTGCACAGGATCAGGTAAGCTTTTGCATTCGCTATGGCCGCAGCGACCTTCAATTTATTGCGCACAATACCTGCGTCTGCCAATAACTCGGCCACTTTTTTATCGTCATAGCGGGCAATTTTTTTGGCATTCCAGCCGTCAAACGCCTGACGGTAATGTTCGCGCTTGTTGAGTATGGTTTCCCAGCTCAGTCCGGCCTGCGCACCTTCCAGATTTAACATTTCAAATAGCGTGGTCTCGTCATGGCAGGGCACACCCCAGTCATGATCATGGTACGCAATGTAAAGCGGATTGGCCGGATTCGCCCAGTGGCAGCGTTTTATCATGATTCCGTCAGCAGGCTGCATGATTCACCGTGACGACATGCACCGCAAGTCCGCCAAGCGAGGTTTCCTTGTATTTGGCCTGCATGTCAAACCCGGTCTGACGCATGGTTTCTATTACCTGGTCCAGACTGACATGATGCGTGCCATCACTGTGCAATGAAAGCGACGCGGCGGTAATTGCTTTCACCGCACCCATGCCATTGCGCTCTATGCATGGAATCTGCACCAGTCCGCCAATCGGGTCACAGGTCATGCCCAGATGGTGTTCAATACCGATTTCTGCGGCAGCCTCAATCTGCTGATTGGTTCCACCGAGTGCCGCCGCCAGACCGGCCGCTGCCATGGCACAGGCCACGCCAACTTCGCCCTGACAACCGATTTCGGCGCCGGAAATGGATGCATTTTTCTTGCACAGCATACCTATGGCGGAGGCCACCAGTAAAAAGTCACGCACCCCTTTTTCCGAATCAGTCTGCTGGCAATCCTGTGCGTAGTATCGCAATACAGCCGGTATGATGCCGGCCGCCCCATTGGTGGGTGCGGTTACGACCCGACCACCGGCAGCATTCACTTCATTCACCGCCATGGCATACAGGCTGACTTTATGGATCGGATCATGCGGCAAATTGTCAGCATGGGTCAGCGCGGTTTGCCAGAGCTTCGCGGCACGCCGTTTTACATTCAGACCACCCGGTAACACGCCTTGATCCTTCAGGCCGGTTTCTATGCAGTGTCGCATCACATGCCAGATTTCGTCGAGGCCGGCATCCAGTTCTTCACTGGAGCAGAATACCGATTCATTGGCGCGCATCATCCCGGCAATACTGATGCTGTTTTTTTCGCCCAGCGCCAGCAGCTCGCCCATCGTCCCGAAGGGATAGGGCTTTTTTCTGGGCGCAACGGCGGGTTCGTGGCCCATCTCCTGTTCGGTTTGAATAAATCCGCCCCCAACCGAATAAAAAACCTGTGAACTCTGGCTTCCGTCCCGATGGACGGCGGTCAGCCTGAGTCCGTTCGGGTGTGCCGGCAGACTTTCCTGCCTGTGCCAGTGCAGATCGCGTTCAATCTCAAATGGAATCTCGTATTCGCCCAGCAAATGCATCCGGTGCGATTCACGGATACGTGCGATCTTTGCATCCATTGTTTCAGGATCAACCTCTTTGGGTGTTTCGCCCAGCAGACCCAGCAATACGGCTTTGTCGGTCGCATGGCCTATGCCAGTCAGGGCGAGTGAGCCGTACAGATCGATGCTGACACGGGTGACGCTGGCCAGGTCGGCGCATTCCACCAGAAAACGGCGCGCGGCCAGCATCGGCCCCACGGTGTGCGAGCTTGAGGGGCCGACACCAATTTTAAACAGGTCAAACACACGCATGTCCATCTTTTGTCCCCTGATATTATGACCAGTCAGCGTATTTTCATGCTGCTCTGCTGTCTTTCGTCATGGCGATATGCTTGAGCATATCCGCCACCATTTCCGGCAGCCCGTGTCGCGACTGCCAATGCCAGTCCTGATTGGCCTGCTGGTCATCCAGACTATCGGGCCAGGTATCGGCAATCGCCTGTCGGCTGTCCGGACAATAATTTACACTGAAATCCGGGTAATGGCGTTGTATTTCCGTCGCTATCTGCCTGGGGGTGAAACTGATGCCGGCCACATTATAGGATGAACGGATCTGGATCTGTTCGGCAGGTGCCTTCATCAGTTCGATGGTAGCGCGTATCGCGTCCGGCATGTAGATCATGGGCAGGGCCGTCTCCTCGCTCAGAAAGCAGTCGTACGCCTCGCCATTCAGGGCGGCATGAAAGATGGCAATGGCGTAATCGGTCGTGCCGCCACCGGGCGGCGACTTGTAACTGATGATACCCGGATAGCGTATGCTGCGCACATCCACACCATATTTGAGAAAATAGTATTCACAGAGCCGTTCTCCGGCCAATTTGCTGATGCCGTATATCGTGGTCGGATCCATGGTCGTCATCTGTGGCGTTCTGACCGCCGGCGTGTTGGGTCCGAAGGCGGCAATTGATGACGGCCAGAATACCTGCAACGGTTTGCCTGCGTCACCCCGGATACGCGCCAGTTCGAGTATATTCAGCAAACCGTCCATATTCAGGGTCCATGCCTTCAGGGGCGCCTGTTCACCGGTTACGGACAACAGCGCGGCCAGCTGATAGACATCGGTAATGTCGTATTGCGCAACGACACTGGCCAGACGGTCGGCATCCAGAATATCGAGTTGCTGATAATGCCTGGCACCGTACTGACTGTGCGGGGCAATGTCGGAGGCAATCACATTCTGTGCGCCGTATTCCTGAACCAGTGCATCGACCAGTTCACAGCCAATCTGCCCATTGGCACCAATTATGAGTATTCGTTTCATGTTCACCCTGCCTGCTGATTCTGGTTAAATTCAGTTAATGATGCGCAACTCACGTCCAGCCTGCGCAAAAGCCGCCAGCGCCTTATTGATCTGTTCGGTCGAATGTGCCGCCGACAGCTGCACCCTCACCCGCGCCTGGCCCATGGGTACAACCGGAAAAAAGAAACCCGACACCAGCACGCCCAGTTCGTACAGGCGTGCCGCAAACTGCTGGGCGACGGTGGCTTCAAACAGCATCACCGGAACCACCGGATGGGTCCCGGGCTTGATGGTGAAACCCAGTTGAAGAATCTCACGACGGAAATGGGTTGTATTGGCATGCAGGCGATCACGCAGTTCCGTGCTGGCCGTAATCGTTTTAAGTACCTCGAGCGACGCACCGGCAATGGAGGGTGCCAGCGTATTCGAAAATAAATACGGACGGGATTTCTGTCGCAGCATGTCAATCACTTCGCGACGCGAGGACACGAAACCGCCCATCGCGCCGCCCAGCGCTTTCCCCAGCGTACCGGTAATGATGTCAATGCGTCCCATGACATTGTGATGTTCGTGGGTGCCGCGACCGGTCGCCCCCATGAAACCGGAGGCATGACACTCATCGATCATGACCAGTGCACCGTAACGGTCAGCCAGCGCGCAGATTTTATCCAGTTGGGCGATGGTGCCGTCCATCGAAAACACGCCATCCGTTACAATGATTTTATGGCGTCGCCCTTCGCTGCTGGCTGTTTGCAGCTGGACTTCCAGGTCCGCCATATCGTTGTGTGCGTAACGATAACGTGCCGCTTTACACAGCCGTATGCCATCAATGATCGAGGCGTGATTCAGTGCATCAGAAATAATGGCATCCTGCGCATCAAACAGGGGTTCAAACACCCCGCCGTTGGCATCAAATGCCGCCGCATACAGTATCGTGTCCTCCATGCCCAGAAACTGCGCCAGTGCCGCCTCAAGCTCCTTGTGCACGGTTTGCGTTCCGCAGATAAACCGTACCGACGATAAACCGTAACCATACTTTTCAGTTGCCTGAATGGCTGCCTGCACGGTATGTTCGTTACCGGACAGTCCGAGATAATTGTTCGCGCACATGTTGATCAGATGACGGCCGTCACTACCCACCACTTCAGCCCCCTGGCGCGAGGCCAGCACCCGTTCAACCTTGTACAGACCCGACTCGCGCAATTGTCCCAGTGTGTCCTGCAATCCCGAATAAAACGCGTGGTGGTGATCCTTGTCCGCTGTATTCATGCTGTTTCCTTCAATTTTCAATTCAGGGTGGCTAAAATAGTTACCCTGCAAGAGCAAGCTCTGCTACTATTCACTCAATGACCTTAAATTCAATATAAAGAATTTAATTTCAATATATCGAATATTAATCAACCTCTGACAACATTGCAAGAGCTAACCACGACTCCATGCCGAAATTGCCCGCCAAATCCACGCCCAACACGCCCCCCGAAGTGGGCGCCACGCTACAGCGAATGCGCCTCGATCGCGGCCTCACACTGGAAGATCTGTCACGTACCGCCGGCGTTTCCAAGTCGATGCTGTCGCAGATCGAACGCGAAAAAGCCAACCCCACCATTGCCGTGGCCTGGCGCCTGGCCAATGCGCTGGGCGTTGATATTGCCGAATTATTAAGCTCCGACGTCAAAAAAATCGACACGCTGCGCATTCTGGAAGCCCACGAAACACCGACACTGCCCGGCGAACATGCCGGTTACACACTGCGTATATTGGGTCCGATGGAACTGGCCGGAAAATTTGAATGGTACGAGCTGACGCTGGCTCCCCAGGGAGCACTCATTTCCGGTTCGCACGATCCGGGCACCACCGAACATTTAACTCTATTACATGGCAGTGTCGAACTCGATGTTAATAATATAAAAAAGAAACTGAAAATTGGTGCCACCGCCCGGTACGCTGCTGACCTGCCTCATTCCATCCATAATATTGGTAAAGGTGAAGCAAAAGCACTGATGGTGGTGATTCACCGCTAACTTTTTCGCCGTCCCCAACGGCCCCTTGGCACTGCATTTTGTTGCTTTAAAGCATTTTCAAAAAATCTAAATGGTATTTATTCTCATTATCATTTAAAATGAGGTATCATTCAGCTAGATTAATTGCTTTAGGGCAACCAAAATGACTGTCAATAAAGAAACACCTCCTGCTTCAGGTCTCTCACTGGATCAATTAAACGTCGGTGAGTCGGGTTTTGTCGGCAAAATTAACCAGATTACCTCGGCCATCACCCATTTTGATCCACAACTGGCGCGTCGCCTGATGGAAATCGGGTTTATTCCCGGTGAGCCATTACAGGTATTGCACAAAGGTTTTTTTGGCGGGGAACCGATTGCGGTTCGGATCGGCCACTCCACATTTGCATTACGCCGCTTTGAAGCGGCGCTGATTTCCGTGATTCCCAACCCGACAACCTGATCATGAATACTGCCGTGCCGTTTTCGCCTCTGGTCGCATTGGTTGGCAACCCTAACTGCGGCAAAACGGCACTGTTTAACCGCTTAACGGGAGCACGTCAGAAAGTCGCCAATTTTGCCGGCGTCACGGTGGAACGCAAAATTGGCCGTTACCTGGGCCGTTCCGGACGGGTGTGGCAGATTCTGGATTTGCCCGGTACCTACAGCATCAACGCCAGTACCCCGGACGAACATATTACGCAGGCCGTCATCACCGGCCAACATGAGTCGGAACCGATGCCGGACGCGATCGTCTGTGTGGTCGATGCGACCAATCTGCGGCGCGGTTTGCGCATTGCACTCGAATTGAAGCAGCTCAAGCTGCCGATGGTGTTAGCGGTCAACATGATCGACGTGGCTGAAAAGCGACATATCCAGATCGACCTGGACGCACTCTCGGCGTTGCTGGACATGCCTGTCGTCGACACCGTTGCCGTGCGTCCGCACGGTGAAGCGAGTTTATTGGCTGCGCTGGAACAGTTGCCCTTGCGGTTCGAAAAAAATCCTCCCGTACAACTCCTGCCGGTCTCGGTCATGGAATTGCAGGATGAAGTCAATGTCATTCTGGGTAAATGTGTCCGGAATCAGGCGCCGGCGTCAGCCTGGACCGACAAAATAGACCGGGTCATCCTGCACCCGATTTTTGGCACCGCGCTGTTCCTGGTATTGATGTTTCTGGTGTTCCAGGCCGTGTTTTCCTGGGCGACCTGGCCTATGGATCTGATTAAAAACGGCGTCGAAGGTTTGGGCAACGTTGTTCAGGCCGACATGCCAGCCGGCGTGTTACGTGATCTGATCACGCAGGGCATAATTGGCGGCAGTGGCGCGGTTCTGGTTTTTTTGCCGCAGATTGTCATACTGTTCTTTTTTATCCTCACGCTGGAAGATTCGGGTTATTTGCCGCGCGCCGCTTTTCTGCTCGACCGTCTGATGGGTAGTGTCGGATTGTCCGGCCGTGCCTTTATTCCACTGCTGTCAAGTTTTGCGTGTGCCATACCGGGCATCATGTCCACCCGGACAATACAGAATCCGCGCGACCGGCTGATTACGATCATGATCGCCCCGCTCATGACATGCTCTGCGCGGCTGCCGGTGTATGCCCTGATCATTGCCGCCTTCATACCTGACCGACCTGTTTTGGGTCTGCTGAATCTGCAGGGACTGGTACTGTTTATTCTGTATATGGCCGGCATTGTTGCCGCCATGGTGGTCGCCTGGGTGATGAAGCCGCGTAAAAAGACCCACCATGCCCTGATGCTGGAACTGCCGGATTATCGCTGGCCAAACCTGCGTAATCTGGTTCTGGGGTTATGGGAGCGGATACGCATCTTTGTAACCCGTGTCGGCACCATTATTCTGTCACTGATGGTCCTGCTCTGGTTTCTCTCCAGTTTTCCCGGTGCGCCGCCCGATGCAACCCATCCGGCGATCTATTACAGCATTGCCGGCCTGCTCGGTCGGGGCTTGGAAGTGATTTTCGCGCCGATCGGTTTCAACTGGCAAATCTGTATTGCACTGGTACCGGGTATGGCTGCCCGTGAAGTGGCGGTGGCTGCATTGGGCACCGTGTATTCACTTTCCCAGCATGGTGACAACCTGACGCAAACGTTGCAGCCGCTGATCGCCCGGTCCTGGAGTTTGCCAACCGCATTATCATTGCTGGCCTGGTATGTGTTCGCGCCACAATGCATTGCAACCTTGAGTGTTGTTAAACGTGAAACTAATTCCTGGCGCTATCCTTTCATTATGGCCGCCTACCTGTTTGGACTGGCTTATTTCGCTTCTTTCCTAACTTATCACACCGCCTTGCAGTTTTTAGGCTAAATTACATACAGGCAAGCGCAGAACAACCCGACACCGGTTCATCGACGCTTGCCTGGCAGGAGAACTTTATGCAAACCGTAATCTGTAGTTTAATTATTATCGGCGCTGCAATTTATGTTGCACACCGTTGGTTACCTACTAAAATTAAACAGCGATGGATGAAATGGTCCGGCAGCGCCAGGGCCGATGCATCGACTGAAAGCCTGAAAGGCGGAACCTGCAGCGCCTGTTCCTCCTGTGGAAACTGTGGAAGCAATTCGGAAAAATTAGTTAAAAAGTAATTCAGACCGTAGCATTTTTATCAAACGCTATGGAAAGCCTAACCAGAAACCTCCATTGTGAACTGATGCCAAACATTATTTTTGATAAAACTGATAAGGGCCGTGAAGAAATCATTTCGCGCAAATACCGTTTAGCCAGCCGGCTGCGTACCCTGCTGGTTATGGTTGACGGAAAACACTCCAGCAAAGACCTGCTGTCGAAAGTATCGAGTCTGGGCCTGAATCAGGCCAGCCTCGATGATCTGGAACAGCAGGGTTTTATCCAGCGTCACGGCGCGCCGGCGCCGGTCGAAAACAATGCTGACGACGTTCAGAACAGCCAGATTAACAGCATAGAATTATTTCAGGTACTGCACGACTTCTACACGGAATCAATCAAGCAGAATCTGGGATTGCGCGGCTACAACGTGCAATTTATTGTCGAACGCGCAAGCACATTGCAGGATTTCCATGAATTGCGCGGTCCGTTTCTGGACGCCATCAACAAAGCGCACAGTGAAAAAAGGGCACTCGAAATCAGGGATCAGCTGGACGAACTGTTAAGTATTGTCCCTTTTAAATCGACCTGATCGTGCCCATTCAGCCGGGTTCTGTCACTACGCTGCACCCAAACTTTTTCATTTTTCCCTTACATATGAGCCATTTTTTCCTAAGATAATCAGTAGGCTTGGGGAAAATGTGCATGGTTATTCCAAAACATCCTTAAAATTACCGAATAAACAACTTTAATCAACGATACTGCCTCTGCCGCACCATTCAACCAGACTGACTCAGGAGATTGCTTCCGTGGCCACCGCTAAACCACCCAAACTAAGTCCCACTGAATTGGCGCGGGAAACATTTCGTCAATTATCAATCAACAGAACATCGCCTACGCCGGACGCCTACAGAAAACTCTACAATGAAATTGCAGGCATCAAGGAGGAACCGGAAGGCAAAACGGCGAAAGCCAGAAATAACCAGGAGCTTGAATCGATACTGCTCAATTTCGCCATCAGCCTGACGCTTGAGAGCAAGGAATACGCCAGCATCGGTCAGCAGTTAACTGTCTCCGCTGAACAATCGAAATGGAATGAATACCAGCAGGGACTGAATGAATTTATTGAAAAAATATTTTCCCAGATAAAAGCACTGCAAACAAAAATCAGGAACGAATCAACGGCGCAGGCTGCCGATACAGCCGCCGATGAAGAGAAACAGACCAGTGCCTTAAAAAATCTCCTTACCCGCACACTGGGACTGGCCTTGCCAAGCCTGCTGAATACAGCACCTGAACTTTCCCAGGAATCAGAAGCATTGTCGAAGCTGCTCAAGAAAGCGCAGTCTGAAAAACAGCTGGCCGAGGTGGAATCACGACTGAAGAATCTCTGTTTCAAGATCGAGCACCTCGCCAAGTCGGCGCCAGGGTCCGTTCCGGCCACAGGAACCGAATCGCTGCCCCTGATGGACGATCCTGTCATCCCGATGCTGTCCAAATTACTCTCGCAAACATTGGGGATGGCGGTGGGCACCCTGCTTCAGCATGAACCCAAATTACTGGAGGTCTCCGACAGGTTGGCAGACGACGTCAAATCGGCCAGGTCAATGGACGATTTTTTGCGCATCGAGAGCAGCCTGAAGGACCTGTGCTACAAAATAACCCTTAAAGGCGATGACGCCAGCGAGCAATTGCAACTGCTGCTGACCCTGTTCAAACTGTTGCTCGAGAATGTCTCCTCGCTGCTGGATGACGACAACTGGTTGCGTGGCCAGGTTATCATCATCAAAGAACTGATAGACGGTGAAATAGATCATCGTGCACTGCTTGAAGCAACAAAGAGCCTGAAAAATGTGGTGTACAAGCAGGGCATGCTGAAAGACAGCATTGCGCAAAACAAAGTCTCTGTTAAACAGTTGATGGATCTGTTCGTAGACCGCCTGAGTGTGTTTGCCAGCGCAACCGGCGACTACCATCAGAAAATATCCGGCTACACCGGTAAAATTTCGCATGATACCAAACCGGAGGATATCAACAGGGTCATCGACAGCCTGCTGGAAGACACGCTGGTGGTGCAGACCGAAGCAAAGGAATCGCACCAGTTAATGCTGGCTGCGCAAAAAGAAGTGCTGGATGCCGAAGCTCGTATTGCCGATCTTGAGAAAAAACTGGCTGAAATGAGTGACCAGGTTCAGAAAGACCAGCTTACCGGCAGTTTGAACCGCCGTGGGCTGGATGAACTGCTGGACCGCGAAGCAGCGCGTGCAGACCGGCGCAATACGCCGCTGTGCTTTGGTATGCTGGACATTGACAACTTCAAAAAAATCAATGACACGTATGGCCATACCACAGGCGACGGCGCCCTGATCCACCTGGTCAACGTCATCAAAAAAACGCTGCGCAGCATGGATGTGGTGGCGCGCTATGGCGGCGAAGAATTTGCCATCATCATGCCGGAAACGGCGTTAAATGACGCAAACGACACGCTGGTGCGACTCCAGCGCGAACTGACCAAGCACTATTTTATGGCGGACACTGAACGGGTACTGATCACCTTCAGCGCGGGCGTCGCCGAGCGCCATCCGATGGAAGAAAAAGAGACCCTGATCATACGTGCAGACAAAGCGATGTATAAAGCTAAGATGTCAGGAAAAAACCGCGTTATCTCGGCCGAGTAAATTCTCAGGGTTCACATCATGGTTTCAGGAGTCGATTCTCCCTTACCGCAAAATCCGCTGATCGAAGCGTCGGCAAATGTCGTCCTGGTAAACCAGGCCAGGCAGGGCGCGGTACTCAATTCGAGTCAACTGGTGGTCGGCAAACAATTTCAGGCAGAAGTGGTGTCGTCGCTCACCGATGGCACTTATATCGTTAAGGTGGCCGACGTTGCCGCTCGCATGCAACTGCCTGATTCGCCCCAGGTTGGAACTAAACTTTCGTTGACCCTGATAGCCGGTTCGCCGCGACCGACCTTTCTGTTAAACCCGTCCGACCCGGAAGAGAACGGCCAGCCGCCCACGACCAGCAGCGCCATTCTGGGTACATCAGTCAAGCAGCTGATCGATGAATTCAATCAATCCAGCCCGGCAAAAACCAGCACGGCGGCGAGTTCATCGACCAACCCGGCATTAACCCGGGATGTCAGTCTGCAGACCAGTTCGACTGTTGAGGAAGTCAGTGATGACACGGCGCAACCGCGATTGATCACACTACCGACCGGACAACCGGACAGTGCACCCGCCTCGTTCAGTTCCGCAGGAAAACTGATCAATCAGCTGATCCAGACTGCACCACAGCAGTCCACTGTGGTGAATGTCACCAAGATGCCGTTACTGACAGTGCCGACAACTGATGTGAATGCCATGGCCAAAGCATTACAGACGGGCGTGAATTCCAGCGGCATTTTTTATGAGTCGCATTTGCTTCAGTGGGCGGAAGGAAAAATGAGCACGCCCGATCTGATGAAGGAACCGCAGGCAGGTTTTCCGGTCGTAGCGGACAATGCGGCAAACGAAGCGGAAAATGGCGCGGCTCCGGGCGCCAGCCTGTCTGGCGCGGCGCTGCCGGCTGACGATGGAAAAATAAATCTGGCCATTAACCTGGCGTCCGCAGCGAACGCCACCAATGCAACAATCGCCCTTCCCAAAGAGGCTGCGCCGATCATACAGCAACAACTCCAGACCCTGGAACAGCAGCGATTTGTCTGGCATGGCGAGTTATGGCCGGGCCAATCGATGCATTGGGAAATTTCACAGGACGGCTCTCCACAACAAAGAAATCAGCAGGAAAAAACCTGGCAAAGCGATGTTCAATTTGAGCTGCCACAGCTGGGCGGGGTCTCCGCCATGCTACAGCTGACCGGCACGCACCTGACCTTAACGGTCAGTACCCGGGATGCCGCGACCACCCAAACGCTGCAAAATCATGCCAGCGAACTCGTCGGTGCCATCAATAATACCGGCACCCAGCTGGATGCACTCCTCATAAAAACCCGACAGGCCTGATGATTTTATGGATGAGGAAAACAGACACAGGAATGAAAAAACGTCGCCGATACAAAGTGCCGTTGCATTGGCGTACCAGGGTGGCTCGTCAACGCCATCGGTCGTCGCCAAGGGAAAGGGTCTGATAGCCAAGGCAATCATTGAACGCGCCAGGGAAAATGGCATTTATGTGCATCATTCGCAGGAACTGGTGGCCCTTCTGATGCAGGTCGAACTCGATAAAGATATTCCACCGGCACTTTACCGTGCCGTTGCAGAATTACTGGCCTGGCTTTACCATATAGAAAAGCAGAAAAGCACCGGAATAATCACACCTTACGTTTCCACCTTTAAAGAGAATGCCAAACTGACACCATGAAACCAACTCTGCCAACGCTGGGAACCGAAAATCAAAGCCCCTATCAAGTCGATTCGCGCAAGGAAATCATGTTATTGCTGCGTAATCTGCAGGAAAGCAAACAGCTGATCAACATGATTATTGGTGAAGGCAGTGAAGTTATTGTGACCGCCATACTAAAGGTCGACGATGAAAACAACGCCATCATTTTCGACTGCGCCTCGACCGATTCGGCCAACCAGCACCTGGTTGAGGCACCGAGAGTCTATTTTGAAGCGTCTTTAAATCGCATCAGCATCCAGTTTTCGTCGTCGAGTGTCAGCGGCAGCAATCATTTTGGCAAGGAGACACTGAGCTGCACCATCCCCGCGAGCCTGATACGACTGCAACGACGTGAATACTACCGCATCAATACGCCCATCACCCAGCCGATCCTGTGTCAGGTGACACTTCCAGAAGAGGATGGCGGCGACGTGGTTCACTTGCCGCTGGTTGATATCAGTTGCGGCGGGGTCGCTTTACTGGACGAAAACCGGGTGTTGAATCTGGACGTCGGTACACTGTATGAAAACAGCAAAATTGATTTGCCCGGGATTGGTCTGGTCGTCCTGACGCTGCAAGTGCGTAATTCCCAGAACCTGTTGCTGATGAACCATAAAACCAGTCGACGTATCGGTTTTCAGTTTATTGATATGCACCATTCGATCATGTCGCAAATTCAACGACTGATCACAAAAATTGAGCGTGAACGTAATTCCCGCCAGTCCGGCCTGGGCTAGCATGGCCCATTCCTGGCGATAGCCCCAGCGCAATCAGGTTGGCATTCAGCCAACTAAACACCGTCGCTATATTTGCATATTCATAATATCGTTGTAGGCCGCCACCATTTTGTTGCGCACCTGCACGGTGGTTTGCAAGCTGATATTAGCTTTTTGAGTAGCAATCATGACATCAGACAAGCTCAGATTACTGTTGCCCGAGGCAAATTGGTCGCCCATGGTCTGGGCCTGTTGCTGTATCTCATTGACCTGATTCAGGGAATTTTTCAGGGCATCGGCAAAGCTGACTGTTGCAACTGAATCACTGCCCTGCACCGCGCCGGCAACGCCAGCCGCGCCTGTTGGGCTCACGGATCCGAGTCCGGACGGAGGTGACGCTTTGGCTGCGGTCGTACGCAGCAAAGCCAGCATTGAATCTATTTGACTGGAGCTAATCCCCTCGACGCTCATTTTGACTCCCAGGTTTCATTTCAGCGTCATTTTTTGCAGAAAATTTGAAGACAATGACGAGTAGGAGCACATTAGCAGAGGCACAGCCGCATTTTAATGGAGATAAGACAGGTAAATAGCCCCGTATTCCAGTGTTTAAAATTACAAAATCATCTGACAATCTAGTCGTTAAGAATGCTACTCTGACGTCTGTGAACGTTATTTCTGGCGATAGGGTGACTGCTGATAGCTTCTTATTTATTCCGGAGAACGTAACATGGCAACAGCAAATCAGGCGACGCTGGCAGCACCCCGCTTTCTGGGTCTGCCAGAGACACAAGGAACCAGGGTATTTCTGCTGGCGAGCTCGGCTGCGGCCATCATTGCCGTCATGGCGGGTATCTGGATGTGGACCTCGCAACCGGATTATCGTGTCCTGTTTGCCAATTACACTGACCGCGATGGTGGTGCCATCGTCGCAGCACTGCAACAGATGAACATTCCCTACAAATTTACCGATGGCGGCACTGCCATACTGGTGCCCGATACGATGGTCGCCGACGCACGTTTGAAACTCGCTTCACAAGGTTTGCCACGAGGCGGCAATGTGGGCTTTGAATTGATGGAAAACCAGAAAATGGGTATTTCGCAGTTTCTGGAACAGGTCAATTTTCAACGCGCGCTGGAAGGTGAACTGGCCCGCTCCATTGAAACCATTTCATCGGTCCAGAGTGCACGTGTCCACCTGGCGATGCCCAAAGATTCCGTTTTTGTCCGGGACCAGCAAAAACCGACGGCATCGGTCGTGTTAAATCTGTATTCGAGCCGGTTGCTGGACCAGCATCAGGTCAGTGCGATTGTGCACCTGGTCGCCTCCAGCGTACCTGATCTGCCGGCACAGAATGTCACCATCGTTGACCAGAGCGGCAATTTACTTTCGGACACCAGTCGGCAGGCTGGCACCGGCCAGTTAAATCCCAGCCAGTTAAAATACGTCCAGGATCTGCAGCAGGAAATCGTCAAGAAAATCGAATCCATCATCAGCCCTATCGTCGGCAACAACAACGTGCGTGCCGAAGCCACGGCGGATGTTGATTTTACCCACGTTGAGCAGGCCGCTGAAACCTACAAACCGAATCCGACACCGGACTCGGCGACAGTAAGAAGCATGCAGAGCAGTGAATCTGGAAACAGGGCAGGCGCCAATGCGTCCGGAATTCCGGGGGCGCTCAGCAACCAGCCACCCACAAACGCGACAGCCCCGATCACCACCGGTGCGGGAGCCAACGGGGCCAGCGGCGCGCCGGCTGCTGCCAGTTCACCGTCCCAAAAAGAATCGACCATCAATTACGAAGTCGACAAAACAGTCCGGTACACCCAGCAAGCCATGGGCGGCGTCAAGCGACTGGCAGTGGCTGTGGTCATCAATTACAAGCACGAAACGGACAAGAACGGCAAAGCAGTCAGCCGTGAACTGAATGACGCCGAAAAAGCGCAGGTCCTGTCGCTGGCCAAGGAAGCGATGGGATTTAATCAGGAGCGCGGCGATACGATCAATGTAGTCAACACGCAGTTCATCAGCACTGAAAAAGAAGCGGCTGACATTCCGATCTGGAAACAGACTGAAACAATAGAAATGGTCAAGAGCATCGGCAAGTATATTGCCGGGACACTGGGTATCATGTACCTGTTTTTCGGCTATCTGAAACCGCTCATCACCAAGATCATGGAGCGCAGCAAGAAACCGCCACAACGTGCCGTGCCCGAACCTGAAGAAGAGGAAGACGAAGGAACGGTTGTCAATCTCGGCAACAAGGAACCGCCGCCGGAAGAATTCCAGTTCAAGTCCGCGCAGGCCTATGAAAAAGATCTCGAGATCGCCAAAAATCTTTCCAAGCAGGATCCGAAAATAGTGGCAAACGTCGTCAAGACGTGGGTAAACAGTGAGCAATAACAGGTCAATTGCAGAAGGCATATTATGAGCGACGCCGGTTTAAATAAAGCAGCCATCCTGATGCTGGCCCTCGGCGAAGATTGCGCCTCTGAGGTGATGCGCCATCTGGGTCCGAGGGAAGTCCAGAAACTGGGCATTGCCATGGCCAGCATGGCGGCCATACCGCATGAAAATGTCGCTGCCACGATCGATGAATTTTTGAATAATGCCGATATCAGTTCGTCCATGGGTATCGACTCGGACGACTATATCCGGAATGTACTGACCAAGGCACTGGGTGACGACAAGGCGGCGTCATTACTGAACCGGATACTGGGTGGCCGTGACGCCAGCGGAATTGAAAGCCTGAAGTGGATGGACTCGCCCTCAGTGGCGGAATTGATCCGGAATGAACACCCGCAGATTATTGCCACCATCCTGGTGCATCTGGAACGGGATCAGGCGTGTGAGATATTGACGCATTTTACTGAACGGCTGCGCAATGATGTGGTTCTGCGCATTGCCACGCTGGACGGCATACAGCCGGCCGCCCTGCGGGAACTGAACGATGTCCTGACAAAATTATTGACCGGCAACGAGAGTCTCAAGAAAAAAACCATCGGTGGCGTGCGAGCCGCCGCTGAAATACTGAACTTCATGAATGGCGAACAGGAAGCCTCCGTGATGGGTAATCTGCGTAATTATGACAGCGACATGGCAGAAAAAATCATGGATGAAATGTTCGTCTTCGATAATATTATGGATATAGACGATCGCGGTATCCAGTTGCTGTTGCGTGAGGTGCAGTCCGATACCCTGATCATTGCACTCAAAGGGGCTAATCCCGAAATGCGCGAAAAAATATTCAAGAACATGTCGCAACGTGCGGCTGAGATGATGCGTGATGACCTGGAATCGAAAGGTCCGGTCCGACTGTCTGAAGTCGAAGCGCAACAGAAAGCGATACTCGTAATCGTCCGTCGTCTGGCCGACGAAGGACAGATAGCCCTGGGTTCAAAAGGTGGGGAGGATGCCTTTGTCTGATACAGTCGCCAAGGGAAAACTCTCAGCCTACCAGCGCTGGGAGATGACGTCGTTTGAAGAGAAAAAACCGGCGGGAAAAGGCGTATCTGAAAGCGTTGCGGCAGCCAACCGGGATGAACTTCAGCAGTTGAAAATCCGGGCACAAAAAGAGGGATTTGCCAAAGGCTTCGAGGAAGGACATCAGGCCGGCCTCAATACCGGCATGAAAGACATGCAGCAGCAGATAGCCGACTTCAGTAAAATAGGCACGCAATTTGCCGCCTCACTGCAGCAGGCGGAAAACATTGTGGCACAGGACGTGCTGGATCTGGCGCTGGATCTGGCCAAGGCCATGTTGAAAAATGTGCTGGACATCAACCCTGAACTGGTCATTCCGATTGTTCAGCAGGCCATCTCAGGACTTCCGTCAGTCCAGTTACCGGCGCAACTGTTTCTGCACCCTGCCGATGCCACGCTGGTCGCCGCCCACATCGGTGATGAACTGGATAAAGCCGGTTGGGTCATCGTCAATGATCCGCGTCTGAATCGCGGCGATTGCCGTATCGAGACGTTGCAGAACCAGATCAATGCATCACTTTCGTCGCGTTGGAAACAGTTGACCGATGCGCTCGGGAGAAACAATAACTGGTATGTCAATCACTCCACTGACAGCAGGCGATGAACCAGGAACCCGACACCGAACCGTCACTCGCGTTGTGCAAAACATATCTGGAAAATGCGCGAGAAGTTGTGGCATTGGTCGGCAATTTTGAAATCGCGGGCCGTATCACGCGCATTACCGGCATGGTCATTGAAGCGGTCGGATTAAAACTGCCGATGGGCAGTGCCTGCATTATCGCCCTGCAGAATGGCGAAGAAATCAACGCGGAAATTGTTGGTTTTGATCACGACAAATTCTTTTTGATGCCGCAAAGTTCGGTGGAAGGCTTACTGCCGGGCACACCGATTTATGCTGCCAAGTCGAACGAAAACATCAGTCGCGTCAATTTAACCATACGCCCGTCGCGGCGCGCCATTGATCGCACCCGGCACCTTCCTGTCGGGGACGAATTGTTGGGCCGGGTTCTGGACGGCGCAGGCAACCCTCTTGACAATCTGGGCCCCCTCAACACAACACACAGTGCGGCATTGAAATCGCGGCCCATCAACCCACTCCACCGGGCGCCCATTACCGAAATTCTGGACGTCGGGATACGGGCCATCAACAGCATGCTGACTATCGGTCGCGGGCAACGCATGGGACTGTTCGCCGGCTCAGGTTTGGGTAAGAGCGTGTTATTGGGGATGATGGCGCGCTATACCAGCGCTGATGTGATTGTGGTCGGTTTGATTGGCGAGCGGGGTCGTGAGGTCAAAGAGTTTATTGAACAGATTTTGGGTACCGCGGGATTGGCCCGGTCGGTCGTGGTGGCCGCCCCGTCCGACACCCCGCCCTTGATGCGCCTGCAGGGCGCAGCCTACGCGACGACGATCGCGGAGTACTTCCGGGATCAGGGCAAAAATGTCCTGCTGATTATGGATTCACTGACCCGCTACGCCATGGCACAGCGGGAAATCGCGCTGGCCATTGGTGAACCACCTGCCACCAAAGGTTATCCGCCGTCAGTTTTTGCCAAACTGCCGATTCTGGTCGAACGTGCCGGAAACAGCCTGCCCGGCGGGGGATCGATTACCGCGTTCTATACGGTTCTGACCGAAGGCGATGACCAACAGGACCCGATCGCGGACGCCGCCAGGGCGATACTGGACGGTCACATCGTGCTGGATCGTGGACTGGCCGATTCAGGACACTATCCGGCTATCGATATTGAAAAGTCAATTAGTCGCGTCATGACCAACATTACCAGTCCGGAACATCAGAAAGTTGCACGAAAATTAAAACAGCTCGTGTCCAGATATCAACAAAGTCGAGATTTAATCAGCGTTGGTGCGTATACTGCAGGTACAGATCCGGTGCTGGACGAAGCGATCAAATACCACCAGAAAATCGAGCATTTTTTGCAACAGGGCATTCCGGAAAGATCGCGTATTACCGAAAGCTTGGGGCAACTTACCACGCTATTCTAAGTATTGATTTCGCCTTAATCAATTTATACTGAATTCATAAGGAATATCATGGCTCAGTCATCGACGCTCGCAACTTTAATCGATCTTGCTGAACAGGCCTCTGATGAGGCGGCCGCCAAATTGGGCAGTGCAATCCGTGCCACCCAGGATCTGGAAAGCAAGCTCGGTTTATTAAAGAAGTACAGAGACGATTATACGCAGAAGCTACAGGCCGAAATGAAGGCCGGACGTGATATGCAGCACATTCGGAATTTTCAGACATTTATCGGGAAAATTGACGATGCCATACGCGGCCAGCAGCAGCTGGTACTGGACGCGCAGAAGCAGGTGCAGATCGAAAAAAAACATTGGCAGGATGAAGAAAGAAAAAGAAAATCCTTTACCACACTCGAAGAGCGGGCTGAAAAGGCACAGCAGAAAAAAGAAGCAAGGCAGGACCAGCTGCAGACTGACGAAATCGGAACCAGGAATACCTTTTATAAACAACCAAATTGAACTTAGGGAACTGAACAGCGGCTGAATCGAATTTATCTGCCGTTCATTGCTGGAATTTGCCACCTATACAGGTCACTATCATGCTAGCTAACGTTACCTCCACAAGCCACGCGCCGGGTTCAACCGGCGCTTCCCCTGCCAGCAGTAATGCCGGTGGTTCGAATTCGTCGTTTACCGACATGCTGCAAAATGAAATCAATGCCAGCGCCGCCACGGCGGGCAGCTCTGCATCGGCCGCACAGACCGCAACAGGGCCATCAAATGCCGCCGAAACAGCATCTGTAAAACCTGCTGCCGGTGCGTCTGGCGTATCGGGTTCAGGCAATGCCACTGCAGCGGACAGCAAGAAAGCCGCCAAGCCCGCGCCAGCCCAGACGGCCCAATCCAGTACGGCAGATGCGCAGGCGGCTGCGGCTGCGGCCGCTGCGACTACAGCCGCAATAACCAGTGCGGTGGCCAACTCCAAAGCCGCCACAGCACCAGCCGGCAACGTCAGCGGCGCGCAGGACAGTACAGCGCCAGCCAGTGCCATTGCCGCCACCGCACCTGATAAAATCACGGACGCCGCGATATCCGCGTCCGCTACCAAGGCAGGCACGGATCCATCAGATCCGGCAACGGCGGCCAGTTTCGCCACTACGTTTAATGCCCAGGTCAATTCGCCGGTAACCCCGGGCAAAGACGGATTGGCCGTGAACGCAACCGCCGCCAGAACCGCGGCCGGCTCAACCAGTCTGCCGGCCGCCAGTGCAACAGCGGCAGGTTCTGGCATCACCGCAATCCCACTGCCGCTTGCGGGCAAGACCGCACTTGCGCACGCCAATGAATTCAGCGCCGCTGCAGGCAAACCCGGTTACACCGAAAGTCCACCGGCGAACAGGACAACGTTATCTGCCGATTCTGGCACCGAGTCCGGTACGGCCAGTTCAGCGGCTGGCACAACTGCCAGCACCGCACAGACAGACGGCGCCACCTCACCGGCAAATGCAGCCATTGATTCAAGCATTCCCCTGCAGACCTTAAAAGCAGCCAACCAGAATCTGAGCAGCTCGCAACTTAACGCGATCGCACCGGTGCTGACCGCCGGCAACAATGTGGGCGAGACTAATGCCAATTCGGCCAATGCCATTGCACCCAGAGTCGGCACACCTGACTGGGATCAGGCCATAGGACAAAAAATAACCTGGATGGTCAATGGCGGCCAGCAAAGTGCGACGCTAACGTTGAATCCGCCGGATCTGGGACCGATGCAGGTTGTCCTGAGTGTCAATAACCAGCATGCCAACGCGACATTTATTTCACATCAGCCCGAGGTACGTGCCGCGCTGGAAAGTGCCATCCCCAAGCTGCGTGAGATGATGGGACAATCCGGCATACAATTGGGTCAATGCAATGTCAACAGTCAGACCCGACAGCAGCAGGAGTTTGCGCAGAATCAGGGCAATTCATCGTCTGCCGGCGTCATATCGGGCGCATCGGCAGGCAGCAGCAGTGGCGCAGGCATGGTACAGACACCGGGGTCCGCCTCCCGAACCGGCAGCGGCCTGGTCGACACGTTTGTTTAATGCCTGGCGGACATCGTGGTTTTGATGATCCGCTGGCAAATTAAATGCATGACAGGTTAAGACAGTACCGTGATGCATGGTAGTACGGAATTGATCTGGAACAGGTAGGGCGATGGCCAGGATTGATATTGCGGATTAAAACCCCTATAGTTAACCGGCAGTTAATAACAGCATTGCCCCACTTACCACTCAGCAGAAGGAATTTAAATGGCAACAAAAGCACCCAAGACAGACGAAGCCGCGGCCGGCGCCGATGCACCCGCCGCCGCATCCGGATCGAAGAAGAAAAAAATTATCATCATCGCGGTGATTGCTGTGCTGTTGTTGGGTGGCGGCGGTGCGGCAGCGTTTTTCCTGACCAAAAAGCCTGCTGACGCCAAGGAAGCGGCCAAAAAACCGGCGGAAAAAGCGGCGCCACCGGTATTTCTGGCACTGGATAACTTTATTGTGAACCTGTCTTCCGAAAACGGCGACAAATACCTGCAGGCTGGTATTACCTTACAGGTACGGAACGAAGAACAGGCAAATTATTACAAAACAAATATGCCCCAGTTACGCAGCCGGCTTTTATTATTATTATCCAGCAAGACCTCCGAGGAATTGCTGACCAACGAGGGAAAACTGAAACTGAGCGATGAAATTATCGAGCAGGCTGAAATACCATATAACAAAGACGAACCGACGCCCAAAGAAGCAGAAGAACGGCACATTCTTGGCGTGTTTTATACCTCCTTCATGATCCAATAACGCGAAACGATACAAAAGCCATGTCTGATAATTTTCTATCCCAGGAAGAAGTTGATGCCCTGCTAAAAGGCGTCACGGGAGATCTTGACGACACCGATTCGCAAGAGGATACCAGTGGCGTCCGCACCTACAATCTGGCTACCCAGGAACGGATTGTACGCGGTCGTATGCCGACGCTGGAAATTATCAACGAACGCTTCGCCCGGTTATTGCGTATTGGCCTGTTCAACTTTTTGCGCCGCAGTGCTGAGGTATCGGTGGGTACCGTACGCGTTTCCAAATACAGCGAATTCATTCGAAATCTGGTTGTACCCACCAATCTGAATCTGGTCCACATGAAACCGCTGCGCGGAACCGCGCTGATGGTCATGGACCCCAATCTGGTGTTCCTGCTGGTGGATAACCTGTTTGGAGGCGACGGTCGCTTCCATACGCGTGTCGAAGGACGGGATTTCACCCAGACTGAACAGCGTATCATCTTGCGAATACTGGATATCCTGTTTGAAACCTATGCAAAGTCATGGAATCCGGTGTACCCGGTCGAATTTGAGTATATACGTTCAGAAATGAACACGCAGTTTGCCAACATAGCCACACCGAACGAGGTGGTCGTCTGCACAACCTTTACCATCGAACTCGGACCAGTAAGCGGCGAAATGCATTTTTGCATGCCCTACTCAATGATTGAACCGATTCGCGATGTTCTCACCAGCAGCCTGCAGGGCGAAACTCTGGAAGTGGATAAGCGCTGGGTCCGTCTGATGACACAGCAGATACAGATAGCCGAAGTTGAAATCGTCGCAGATCTGGGCACGGCCCATATGGATTTGGGCGACATTCTGAATTTGCGTGTCGGCGACATTATTCCGCTAAACGTGCCGCCGGTGTTATCCGCCAAGGTTGACGGCACTCCCGTGATGGAATGCAAATACGGTGTCTTCAATGATCAATATGCACTGAAAGTGGAAAAGCTGCTTTCTTCCAGTGCTCAGGAAATGGCAATGGATGCCCTAACCGATGCAAAGTCAGCAGCCAAGCAAGGAGCACAACATGGATGAAAATAACTCAGGTGATGCAGGCGCCCCCATCAGTGAAGACGATTGGGGTGCGGCAATTGCAGAGCAGGAAAAAGCGGACGCGGCGGCAGCCTCAAAACCTGCAGAACCGCAACCGACGGTTTTTCAGGAGCTCAGCCCCAAGCCCAATAAAATCGAGACGCATAACGACATTGATTTCATTCTGGATATCCCGGTACAACTGACTGTCGAGCTAGGTCGTACCAAAATTGCCATCAAGAACCTGCTGCAGTTGGCGCAAGGCTCAGTCGTTGAACTTGACGGCATGGCGGGTGAACCGATGGACGTGTTAGTCAATGGCTGTCTGATTGCACAGGGTGAAGTGGTGGTGGTTAACGATAAATTCGGGATACGTCTGACTGACATTATCACGCCTGCCGAACGTATACGAAAGCTCAATAAATGAAATTGGTCACCCCCTGTATTGCCATTCTGCTCTGCCTGTGCTGTGCTGTGACCCACGCCGCGACGGGCGCTGATCCTGTCAGCGCCGGTAATTTGACCCAGATTACCCTGAGCCTGCTGCTGGTTGTGGGGCTGCTGATTTTTGGCAGTTTCCTGTTCAAAAAGTTCGGCATGACCCCATTCAACAGGCCTTTCCCGGTGAAAGTGATCGGAGCGGTGAGCGTGGGCAACAATCAGCGAATTGTGGTGATTGAAGTCGGTGAAGAGTGGATAGTATTGGGGGTTACAGCGCAACAGATTTCGACCATCACCAGCATGCCCCGCAAGGAAATCCCGGACGGCGCCGCGATGGGCGACAAGATCAAATTTTCGACCTGGATGCAGAGCGCGTTAGAGAAGTATCATGCCAAAAAACCGTAAGCAGTTACATTATCGTCTGGCGCTGCTTTTACTGGTGGCCCTCAGCAGCGTTGCACCGCTGGCATTTTCGCAGGTTCCGATCATCACCGCCACCCCTGCGCCCGGCGGCGGGCAAAACTATGTATTGAGCATTCAGACGCTCCTGATACTCACCTCATTAAGTTTCCTGCCTGCAGTTTTGTTAATGATGACCAGTTTCACGCGCATCATCATCGTGCTGTCCATGCTGAGGCAGGCGATTGGCACACCAACCTCACCTCCCAATCAGGTCATTGTCGGTCTGTCCCTGTTCCTCACCCTGTTCGTCATGAGCCCGGTGATTGATAAAATTTATCAGGATGCGTATCAACCCTACAATGAAAACAAAATCACCTTTACCGATGCACTGGATAAAGGGGCCAAACCGTTAAAACAGTTCATGATGAAACAGACCCGCCAGACCGACCTGGCTCTTTATGTCAAACTGTCGCGCTCGCCACAGTTACAGAGCCCCGATGATGTTCCGCTGACTGTGCTCGTGCCGGCCTTTATTACCAGCGAACTCAAAACGGCATTCCAGATCAGTTTTGCAATTTTCATTCCGTTTCTGATCATCGACATGGTGGTCGCGTGCGTACTGATGTCGATGGGGATGATGATGATGTCGCCTGCCACGGTGTCACTGCCGTTTAAATTAATGTTATTTGTTCTGGTCGATGGCTGGCAGTTACTGGTTGGCTCACTGGCGCAAAGTTTCTATTGAAGGGATGGTATATCATGACACCTGAAATGGTAATGGCAATGGGGCGTCACGCCATGCAAATCACGCTGATGATCGCTATTCCGATGTTGCTGGTCGCGTTAACGATAGGTCTGCTGGTCAGTATTTTTCAGGCTGCGACACAAATCAACGAAATGACGTTGTCGTTCATTCCGAAACTGGTGGGTGTATTCCTGGTCCTGGATCTGGCCGGACCCTGGATGCTGAGTATCCTGACCGACTATTTTCGGGAACTATTCACCAGCATCCCCGGCATGCTCAGCTGAATCAGCGCTCCGGCCTGATCGAGCCATTTTTGCGGATTGTCCATGATACATATTTCGAGCGATCAATTTGTCATCTGGGTGAATTCATTTATCTGGCCCCTGACACGCATACTCGGTCTGATCGCCATTGCGCCCTTTTTTGGCAATGCATCGATTCCGGTCATGATCAAAATCAGTTTTGGCGTACTGCTTGCCCTGATTGTGGCACCCACACTGCAGCATCTTCCCCTGGTCGATCCGATCTCGTTGCCAGGGTTGCTGATTCTGGTACAGCAATTCATCATTGGTATTGCGATGGGATTCACCATGCAGATAGTCTTCAACAGTGTTGAAGTGGCCGGTGGCATCATCAGCATGTCGATGGGGCTGGGGTTCGCGTCATTTTATGACCCACAGACCCGCGGCAGCACCCCGGTTTTGAGCCAGCTATTATCACTGATCGCGCTGATCCTGTTCCTCAGTCTGAATCTTCATCTGGTATTGCTCAACACACTGGTCGAAAGTTTTACGCGCCTGCCTATAGGGTCCGATGTTTCAGGCGACCCGGGTATGTGGATGCATCTGGTCAATGCGGGTTCAGTTATTTTCAGCTCCGGGATCCAACTGGCCCTGCCGGTGATTGCCGCGCTGCTGGTCACCAACATTTCATTGGCCATTCTGACACGCGCCGCACCGCAATTGAACATTTTCGGGATCGGTTTCCCGATCACCATGTCGGTCGGCTTGCTCATGTTATTTATTGTCATGCCGTATCTGGCAGCGCCGCTGCAGAAGATTTTTGAACTGGGGTTACAGCAGGCAGTACTCCGGTAAAAGCCTGTCGTCGTAGACCTTGACGGCGATGTGGGTGAACCTGCTTGCGCAGGATAGCATGCAGAACGGTCACTGAACTGCGGCGATCGCCAACAGGCCGGTGACAATAACCGGGGAGCCGCTATGGATGTACAAGCACAGATCGACCAGTATTTACTTGGTCAGCCTGAACCGAAACGCAACGACATGCAGACATTGCACCGCACCATGCTGACGTTAATGCCAGGCTGTCGACTATGGTTTCTCGACGGCAGAAACAGCGACAATAAAGTCGTTTCCAATCCAAATGTCGGGCACGGAGTTCAGCTCCTCAAACATGCAGGCGGAAAAACCAGAGAATTTTATCAAATCGGATTCAGCGCGAATACAACCGGTATTTCAGTCTATATCATGGGTATCAAGGACAAAAAATATCTGGCCGAAACTTTCGGTAAACGCCTCGGCAAAGCGAGTGTGACTGGCTACTGCATCAAATTCAAGGCACTCAACGACATCAATATGGAGGTCCTTGAGGCCGCTATCCGATCCGGCCTGGAGGTCCAAGGTGATAAAGATTAAGTTCACCACGTGCCTGTCTGGGCAGGTCACATGACAGGCCGGCGGGTCATTCGTGCGATCCCGCCGCATGCCGCGATGCAATGCGTCCCGGACCGGATCCGGCGCCGGGTCAGCGCTTACACCTCAGTCAGTTAGCATCTCAAGCTCACGGGTCTTGCGCAGTTCGGGATCGGTCTTGGCCCAATCGGCCAGAACTGACGCAGGTGCCATATAGAAGACCATGAACGTCCTGTTAGCGGATTCAGTCATAAATACCCCTCTCACATGGCTAACTGCCCGCTCATTCACCGCAATGCATCGCTGATGCCTGACAATTTATTGATGGGCTACACTATCAATTCCATTTTTTTTCAATCGTGGCCAGGGTCCGGTTCTTTGAAATTATGTCGAAACCCTGATTATATAATTCCATATATCTGGCACTATCCGGATACGTTTTTGAAAACACCGTGTAAACATCTTCTTTTATATTCAGGTTACCAACGGCGACGATTTTTCCGCTGAATTCCCGGGAATAGTTTCTTAACAGGTACGCAGTTATTTTTCCGTAAGAAATTACATAATCCGCGCGACCGGCCAGCAGTTTACGAAATGCGCTTACGTCAGTGGGTGATTCATCCCGAATAATTTTTTTATCGGTGTCGAATGCTTCACCGTATTCATATTCATAGGTCACAATGACACGCTTACCTTCCAGATCAGAAATGGTGAGGTCGCGCTCTTTACTGTCGGAACGGGAATAAATAGTGGGCGTGATGGTGAACATGGGCTTACGGGTCCACAGATAGTCCGGCTCCATCAAGCTTGTGCGTGTAGTATTGAAACACCCCAGCAGCTGGCCTGTTTTTACCAGATGCAGGCAACGCGCATAGGGTATGGGTTCAAATTTGACATCAATTTTTACAGCGGCAAAAGCAGCACGGACAACGTCGACCGAATATCCTTCAATTTTTCCATTGTTCATTCCAGAAAATGGATACCATGCGTCTTCCGCCGCGATAGTTATGGTTTCAGCGCCGCATCCGCTCGCAGACAATACCCATAGCGTAAAAATCCAGATGCGCAGCTTACACATTGTCAGCCTTTAAGAAAATACTGGTCGTTCAGGTGCCGTAAGATCACCGCGAAAATGGCAGAACATCGACGAGCCATTGGCCACTTCAAAGTCCCTGCTGAAATGCAAACTGGCGGGGCGATCACTTTGAACAATAAACAGGCTGCAACATGACGCTGATCGCGGGATCAGCGATCAAGGACCAGTTGTCCACAATCCGGCCTGAATTTTTTCGAGCCAGAAGGCTCCAATGATGGTCTTTACGTCGGTCACGCGGCCGGTTTTTACGCCGTCCAGCAACTCGGCCAACGGAGCGCGATAAACGTCCAGGAATTCGCCCTCGTCCAGCCGAGATGGCCCAGCCGTCAGATTCTTTGCAAGATAAATGTCAAGATGCTCGTCGGAATACGCTATCGCATTGTGAATGGTGCAAACGAATTGCCATGACTGTGCGGTGTAGCCGGTTTCTTCCAGTAATTCACGTTTGGCACAATCCAGCGCGGCTTCGTCCGGATCAATTTTCCCGGCCGGGAATTCAATGAAAACCTGATTCAGCGGATAGCGAAACTGGCGTTCCAGCAGCACCGTACCATCGTCAAACACGGGAAGAATCACCACGGCACCAGGGTGTTTAATGTATTCACGACAGGTTGTTTTCCCATTGGGCAATGTCACCTGATCGCTTTGCACCTTGACGAAATGCCCTTCGAAAACCCGTTCGGACGAAATACGGTATTCAGTTAAATGATCGTCATTCATTGGCGTCGCAGGTATTGATAAACAAAACCGGGGAAGGCAAGGACAATGAACAGGCAGGCGGATACAGCATAAAACTCCCAACCTTGCTGGAACACATTGCCGATCGCCGATTCGAGCAGGTAGCCTATGCCACCTATGACAAAATAACAGGAAATTAATTCCGCCAGACGTATCCAGAACGATTTCCTGGCGGACTTTCCTTTGATGGGAATCAGAGCGAAAAGACGCTGATTTATAAACGGCAAATTGGCGCCTATCAGCGCCAATAAGATCAGACTCCCGACTGCCGTGGAATTTTGCATTGCAATCCCGGCTTACGAGGCTAAGGTTTTGGTAATCGCATCCAGACAGGCGCGCATCAGTGACTCCGGCAGCAGGCCAAGTACAATGACAGCCAGACCATTTAAGCTCAATATCAAACGCATTTCGGCACCCACTGCGATAGCAGTCTGATCGGTCGGTTCATCAAAGTACATGACTTTAATAACGCGCAGGTAATAAAACGCACCGATCAGGGAAAACGCCACCGCCACGACGGCGAGCCAGACCTGGCCAGTACCCAATACCGCCTGCAGCACGGAAAACTTCGCATAAAAACCCATGAAGGGCGGGATGCCTGCCAGCGAAAACATCAGCATCAGCATCACAAAGGCAAACCACGGACTGCGTTTGGCCAACCCCTTGAGATCGTCAATCTGTTCGGATTCAAAGCCGTTGCGCGACAATAACAGGATAATGCCAAAGGTGCCGAGGGTCGTCAGGACATAGGTAACGACGTAGAACATCGAGGAGGCATAGGCACTCGCGGCCAAATGAACGTGTCCGTCAGACACTCCCGAGAGCAGTCCCAGCAGCATAAAGCCCATGTGTGAAATGGTTGAATAGGCCAGCATGCGCTTCAGATTGGTCTGCGCCAGCGCAGCGACATTTCCAACCGCCATCGACAATACCGAAAGAACCACCAGCATCTGCTGCCAATCGACCGCCTGCGTAAACAGGCCTTCCACCAGCAACCGGAAGCAGATCGCAAATGCGGCCAATTTGGGAGCGGCGCCCAGCAGCAGGGTCACGCCTGTCGGAGCACCCTGATACACGTCCGGAACCCACATGTGAAATGGCACGGCACCGAGTTTAAACGCGAGCCCCGCCACAATGAACGCCAGTGCAAATACCAGTATCGTTTTATTGGCCGTGACCGATGAACTGATATGCGATATTTCCGACAGGTCCAGTGAACCGGTTGCGCCATATAGCATCGAAATGCCGTAAAGCAAAAAACCGGATGCCAGGGCACCCAGCACGAAATATTTCATCGCGGCTTCAATTGAAGCGACATGATCACGGCGCAGAGCGACCAGTGCGTACAGCGCCAGGGACATCAGTTCCAGACCAAGATAAATAATCAGGACGTTGTTTCCCGAAATCATGACCATCTGTCCGAGCAGCGAAAACAGGGCCAGCACATAAAACTCGCCACCCAGCTCACCACCCAACATGCCCCGGTCAGCACTGTATTGACGGCTGTAAATCAGCGTCAGGGCCACCGCCAGATAGGAAAACAGTTTAAGCAGATTTGCCAACGGGTCCGAGAGAAACATGTTGTTGAACAGGTAGTAGGTCTGTCCCGAGTTCAGATCAGCCAGCGTCAGTGCGGCACATACAGCCAAGGTCAGTAACGACAGATAATGTGTCAACAGACGTTTTGTCCCAGCCAGAAACATGTCGATCAACAGGATCGCACAAGTGGCTAACAGTAAAAAAACTTCAGGATAGGCAGGTGTAAAATTCATCATCTTTTTGCCTTATAGGCTAATGTGGCTTGGAGCCAGTTCAACTTCGTTTACGTTTTCCGAGGCCGCGCTCACGCGTCCATCAGGGTGTTATTTTGGTTTGTGCAACATGATTTAACAGGTCAGAGACGCTGGTTTGCATGGCAGCGGTAATCGGCTCGGGATAAAGACCCATGGCAAACACGGCGATGGCCAGTATCGCCATCATAAAAAATTCACGCGAACTCAGATCTGTCAATTCAGCCACATGCTTGTTCGTAACCGCACCGAAAATCACGCGCTTGACCATCCATAATGAATAGGCCGCGCCGAAAATCAGGGCCGTCGCAGCCAGCATGCCAATCCAGAAATTGAATCTGACCGCACCCAGAATGACCATGAACTCACCGACAAACCCCGAGGTCGCAGGAAGCCCGCAGTTCGCCATGGAGAAAATCAGGAAAAATGCCGCAAATTTCGGCATGGTATTCACGACTCCCCCATAGTCCGCTATCTGGCGCGAATGCACCCGGTCATACAGCACGCCGATGCAAAGAAACATGGCGCCGGAAACAAAGCCGTGTGAAATCATCTGCACCAGGCCACCCTGCACAGACATGTCATTGAACATGAAGAACCCCAGCGTGACAAACCCCATGTGTGCAATCGATGAGTAGGCTACCAGCTTTTTCATATCTGTCTGCACCAGCGCCACCAGTCCGATATAGATAACCGCGATCAGCGACAGGGTAATGATGAAGCCGGACAGGTAATGGCTGGCGTCCGGGGCAATCGGCAGGGAGAAGCGCAGAAAACCATAGGCACCCAGTTTCAGCATGATGGCCGCCAGCACCACCGACCCGCCGGTGGGCGCCTCGACGTGGGCATCCGGCAACCAGGTATGTACTGGCCACATCGGCACCTTGACTGCAAAGGCCATCAAGAACGCCAGGAAAATCAGGATCTGCTGATGCAGGCTCAGTGGCAGCTTATGCCAGTCAAGAATATTGAAACTGCCGGATTGCGTGTACAGATAAATAATGGCAACCAGCGTCAGCAACGAGCCGAGCAGCGTATAAAGAAAAAACTTGAACGAGGCATAGACCCGGTTTGCGCCACCCCATACACCAATGATGATGTACATCGGAATCAGGGTGGCTTCGAAAAACACATAGAACAAAAGTCCGTCCAGGGCGCAGAATACACCGATCATCAGGCCTGACAGAATCAGGAACGCGCCCATATACTGGGCCACCCGCTTTTCAATCACCACCCAGCCTGCAATCACGACGATCACGGTTATGAATGCGGTCAGTAGCACCAGCCACAGCGAAATACCGTCGATCCCCAGAAAGTAATTGACATTGAAGCGCGCAATCCAGCTGGCCTGCTCGACAAACTGCATGCCGTGCGCCGCATTGTCAAAGTGACTGAGCAGCGGAAGCGTCACAATGAAGCTGGCGACCGAACCGATAAGCGAAACCAGACGAACCAGACCGGGGTTATCATCATTACCGATCGCAATGACCAACACACCGAAAGCGACTGGAAGCCAGATCGCAAGACTTAATAAAATGGAAGTTGACTGCATCATAGTTATGTTCTTCTGGTCTTCTTATTTAGTAAATGGGCTAGGCATGAAATAAATCAGGTAACCCAGTACCCCAAGTATCATGACAAACGCATAGTGATAGATGTAGCCGGTCTGGGCAGTACGTATTGCTCTTGAGAACCACGCCACCACCCTGGCACTGCCATTGACGATTAATCCATCGATCACACTCTTGTCACCGACATTCCACAAACCACCTCCCAGCAACCGTGCACCTCCGGCAAAAACGACATCGTTAAATTTGTCCATGTAGTATTTGTTGTCGAGTATCGTGTACAGAACACTGAAATTTTTCTTGAGTGCCGCCGGAATCGCGGGTTTCACCATATAGAAGTAGTAGGACAGTCCGACGCCAGCCAGAGCCAGCCATAGCGGCAATGACTTCACCGCACCCAGAGCCATACCTAACGCACCACCGGACCGTTCAAATTCCTCAGTCAGTTCTCGCATGGCTTCATGATGATCGGCTACAAAGATAACATTTTTGAAGAAATCGCCATGCAGCATCGGGCCTATGGTCAGATAACCGATTATGACCGATGGAATTGCCAGCAGCACCAGCGGTAACGTCACCACCCAGGGAGATTCATGCGGTTTCTGCCCCGCTGCCAGGCCATGATGGTGTTCGTCGTGCGCGTCACCCTGATCAGCGTGGTTGTGATGCCCGTGCTGACCAAAATTTTCCTTGCCGTGGAACACCAGAAAGTACATCCGGAACGAATAGAAGGCGGTAATAAACACACCTGCCAATACCGAGAACTGAGCGAACCCGGAGCCGGCGATCTGGCTGGCCTGCACGGCATCAATAATGCTGTCTTTCGAATAGAAGCCGGAGAAAAACGGTGTACCGATCAGGGCGAGCGAACCAACCAGCGACGTGAGCCAGGTCACCTTCATGTATTTGCGCAGCCCCCCCATATTGCGGATGTCCTGGTCATGGTGCATGCCGATAATGACCGAACCGGCGGCCAGGAACAGCAGCGCTTTAAAAAATGCATGTGTCATGAGATGGAAAACTGCCACCGAATAGGCCGATGCGCCCAGCGCAACGGTCATGTAGCCGAGTTGCGACAGGGTTGAATAGGCCACAACACGTTTGATATCGTTTTGAATAATGCCCATGAAACCCATGAACAGCGCGGTAATGGAGCCGATAACCAGCACGAACGACAGCGCCGTATCGGACATTTCAAACAGCGGCGACATGCGTGCCACCATGAAAATGCCGGCGGTAACCATCGTCGCGGCATGAATCAGGGCAGAGATCGGTGTCGGACCTTCCATCGAATCAGGCAACCAGACGTGCAGCGGGAACTGGGCCGATTTACCCATGGCACCAATAAACAGGCAGATGCAGCTGACCGTGATCAGCGACCAGCCTGTGCCAGGCAACACGCCCATCACCAGAATGTCCTTCTGGTGAAAGACATCCTGATAATTCATGCTGTTGGTGTACGCCACGATCAACCCGATACCGAGGATGAAGCCGAAGTCACCGACGCGGTTCACCAGGAATGCTTTCAGGTTGGCAAAGATGGCTGTAGGCCGGGTGTACCAGAAACCAATCAGCAGGTACGACACCAGTCCGACAGCTTCCCAGCCAAAAAACAGCTGCAGGAAATTATTGCTCATCACGAGCATTAACATCGAAAAGGTGAACAGCGAAATATAGGCAAAGAAGCGGTTATAGCCTTCATCTTCATCCATATAACCGATGGTGTAAATATGCACCATCAGGGAAACAAAAGTGACAACGCACATCATCATCGCCGACAGGCTGTCGATCTGAAAACCGACTTCGAGCTTTAAGCCCGCCACATTCATCCACTGGTAGATCGTTCCGTTAAAACTTGCACCATCCAGGACAGACATCAGTGTGTAGACGGAAATGACAAATGCGATCAATACCCCCAGTATGGTGACACTGTGCGACGTTTTGCGGCCTACCACGTTGCCTGAGAACTTCGTTCCCAGAAGACCGGCAATGGCAGAGCCGGCGAGTGGTGCCAGTGGCACCGCTAATAGTAGTTGTGGATTCATTGCTCCTACCGTCATGTTAATTATCCTTTGAGCGAATCGAGGTCTTCAACATTGATGGTATCCAGATTTCTGAACATCACCACCAGTATTGCCAGCCCGATGGCAGATTCAGCCGCCGCCACGGTGAGTATGAAGAACACAAAAATCTGCCCGGCCGTATCGCCCAGATAGTGTGAGAACGCGACAAAATTGATATTGACCGCCAACAGCATCAGTTCAATTGCCATTAACAATACAATGATATTTTTTCTGTTCAGAAAAATGCCGATCACCGAAATGGCAAACAGAATCGCGCCAAGAATAAGATAATGGGTAAGCGATATGACAAACATTATTTACCGTCCTGGTTAGGTTGAGTCGAACTTGCCGTTGCGCGTGGTTCGGCCTGCATTTTTACTATGCGCAGGCGGTCACTGCTTTTCACTTTAATGGCAAGTGCGGGGTCCAGATGTTTGGTGTCTTTGCGTCGACGCAGGGTCAGCGCAACCGCGGCGACAATACCGAGCAGCAGAATCGCGGCCGCAATTTCGAATGCGTACGCATAGTGCGTGTAAATCAGCATACCCAGTGCTTTGGTATTACCACCCAACTCCACTTTAGCCGGAATGTTGCCAACCACCGGGGTCCAGAAGCCGCGCAACAGCACCATCGACATTTCAAGCACAATCACCACGCCCACCGTGGCGGCGAGGGGAAAGTGGCTCCAGAATCCTTCGCGTATCTTGTCCATGTTAATGTCCAGCATCATCACCACAAACAGGAACAGCACCATGACGGCGCCGACATAGACCAGCACCAGCACAATGGCCAGGAATTCTGCCTGCAATAACATCCAGAGTGCGGCGGCGTTAAAAAACGCGAGCACCAGGAACAGTGCCGCATGCACCGGATTTTTTGCCGTCACAACACGAAATGCAGCGCATATCAATATGGCTGAGAACAGTAAAAAAAGGATAGAAGTAAATTCCATTATCTGAATTCTTTTAAGTTAGCGGTATTGAGCATCGCGGGCACGAGCTGCTGCAATTTCGGGTTCATATTTATTACCAACGGCCAGCAACATGTCTTTGGTAAAATACAGGTCACCGCGCTTTTCACCATGATATTCCAGCACATGCGTTTCAACGATTGAATCCACCGGACAGGACTCTTCGCAGAATCCGCAAAAGATGCACTTGGTCAAATCAATGTCATAGCGCGTTGTGCGGCGACTGCCGTCGTCACGCTGTTCAGACTCAATCGTGATTGCCATTGCCGGGCAGACCGCTTCACAGAGTTTGCAGGCGATACAACGCTCTTCCCCGTTCGGATAGCTGCGCAATGCATGCAGTCCGCGAAATCGCGGCGACATGGGCGTTTTTTCTTCCGGGAATTGCACGGTGATCTTGCGCGCAAACATATAGCGCCCCGTTAAGGCCATCCCCTTGATGAGCTCTCTCAGCATAATACTGGAGAAAAAATCTTTAATTGCTTCCATCTTTACATCCAATCACGTGAGTTCCGATTTGATATTGTTATTTCCAGATATTCAGCGGCGACTGCAGCCACGCAGCAACGATCACCAGATACACCAGCGTAAACGGGATAAACACCTTCCAGCCCAGACGCATGATCTGGTCAAAACGATAGCGCGGAAATGAGGCACGCGCCCAGATAAACATGGATACCACGACGAACGTTTTTACACCCAGCCAGATCCAGCCCGGAACAAACGACAGAAAGCCCAGTGGCGCAGCCCAGCCGCCAAGGAACATCAGTGACGCCATTGCCGATATGAGTATCATGTTGGCGTATTCGGCAAGGAAGAACATGGCGAAGGACATACCGGAATATTCCACCATATGCCCGGCCACAATTTCAGATTCGCCTTCGACCACGTCAAAGGGATGACGATTGGTTTCGGCAATACCTGAAATAACGTAAATGACAAACATGGGCAACAGGGGCAACCAGTTCCATGACAGGAAATTCAGACCCATGTCAGCGAACTGCCCCCTGGACTGCGTCATCACGATGTCTGTCAGATTCAGACTGCCTGACACCATCAGTACGATGACAAGTACAAAACCCATGGCGATTTCATACGAGACCATTTGCGCGGAGGCACGCATGGCGCCCAGAAACGCATACTTGGAATTGGATGCCCATCCGGCAATGATCACGCCATACACTTCCATCGAGGTAATTGCCATCATCAGCAGCAACCCTGCATTCACATTCGCCAGCACGGTTTCCGGACCAAAAGGCACCACAGCCCAGGCGGCCAGAGCCGGCATGATGGTCATGATGGGCGCAATAACGAACAGCGCCTTATTGGAACGGGTCGGTATCACGATTTCTTTCAGCAGCAATTTCAGCGCGTCAGCGATCGGCTGAAGCAAACCGGCAGGTCCGACACGATTCGGCCCCAGACGCACGTGCATCCAGCCGATCATTTTACGTTCCCACAACGTCAGGTAGGCAACGAGTCCCATCACCGGCAACGTGATGCAGACGATTTTGACGAGCGTCCAGACCGTAATCCAGATTGATGGCCACCAGGCACCAAACAGACCTGAGCCGGTTGAATTGATCAGATCCATCATGATGCGCGCTCCACAGTAACTGTTCCAAACAGCGCTCCAAGTGCCGCAGTAGCCGGATGGCCTGCCGCAATTCTCACCACGCCTGCCGGTAATCCCTTATCGATCGACGCCGGCAGCAGCACATGCTGACCCGCCAGGCTTATTCTGACCAGATCACCATTGACCAGACCCAGCGAGGAAAACTGTGCGGCAGGAATCCACGCACGTGGCGGCTTGGCATCGGCCGTTTCCTGCAGGGTGACCGAATGTCGCGCCAGGGCATCCGCGCTATAAATGCCAATATTGGCAATACGCTCGAATCCGCCATTTGCCGGAGTGGCATTATTTAGCACGCTTTCATCGGGCAATCGGACTGCCATCCGGTTATTCAGACGGGAGGAAAGATCGGTCTGATTCTGCAGCAGTTCATCACGAACGGCTTCGGACGTTTCATAATCAAAGCCGCTCAGGCCGAGCAGATTGCCAAGGACGCGCAGCACCTTCCACGCCGGACGCGCCTCGCCCAAAGGCTTGACAGTGCCGTTAAAACTCTGGGCACGCCCTTCACAGTTCACAAAGGTGCCCGATGTTTCGGTAAATGGGGCAATCGGCAACAACACATCCGCGTAATCCTGCGCATGTTTAAAGGCAGACAGCACAACGACCATCTCGGCCTGTTCCAGTGCCGGGCGCGCGGCAACAGCGCTGTCCAGCAGCGGATCGGCATTGAACAGTACATAGGCCTTGCGCGGCTGCGTCAGCATTTGCGATGCATTCAAGCCGTCATTGCCCGGCAAGGCATTGGCGAGATAGCCGCCGACCGTGTTGGCCGCTTCGGTCAGATAACCGAATTTGATCCCGGTCTGTTCCGCTATCCATTGAACGACTGCATGAATTCCGGACGCCTGCGGGTGATAGGTCACTGAATTACCCAGCATGATTGCATTGCGGTCACCGGCCAGCAAATCGGCCGCGATCGCACGCGCCACCGCCGAAATCGGGTTCGACTTGACGGGTGCAGCGATATTTTTTGCTTCAGCAATGGCAGCCGCAATGTCGATAATCCCGGACAACCAGGCCGACGGCGCATAAATCATCTTGTTGGCCACCGGAATCAGCAGATCATCATCACTGGCGTGAAGCAGGGATAGACGGCTGCCCCCTTTTACCGCACTGCGCAGCCGGGCTGCCAGCAAGGGATGGTCCTTGCGCAGGAACGAGCCGACCACCAGCACATTCCCCAGTTCGGCAAATTCTGCTATCGACATGCCCAGCCAGGGTTTAAAGCTGGCTACCGGGGTATCGTCGGCAACACGCAAGCGGAAATCGATATTTTCGGACCCGATGCCACGCACCACTTTTTGCAGCAGGCTCAACTCTTCCAGTGTGGAATGCGGCGTCGCCAGCGCACCGATCGCCGCAGCACCATGTTCATGCCTGATATTTCTCAAGCCGTGTGCCACATATTCCAGGGCTGTTTGCCAGTCGGTTTCTTTCCATTGCCCGCCCTGCCTGATCATGGGCTGGGTCAATCGGTCGGCACTGTTCAATGCGTCGTAGGAAAAACGATCCTTGTCAGAGATCCAGCACTCATTGATGGCTTCGTTTTCAAGCGGCAGAACGCGCATGACCCGGTTATTTTTTACCTGTACCACCAGATTGCTGCCGAGGCCGTCATGCGGGCTCACGGATTTGCGCCGGGACAGTTCCCAGGTGCGCGCCGAGTAGCGAAATGGTTTTGACGTGAGTGCGCCGACCGGGCAGATATCAATCATGTTGCCGGACAGTTCAGAATCCACCGTTTTTCCGACGAATGTGGTAATTTCCGAATGTTCGCCGCGACCCAGCATACCCAGCTCCATGACACCGGCAATTTCCTGGCCGAAGCGGACGCAACGGGTACATTGAATACAGCGACTCATTTCTTCCATGGAAATCAGCGGACCGGCCTGTTTATGGAACACCACGCGCTTCTCTTCCTGATAACGTGACGCTGACTTGCCATAGCCCACAGCCAGGTCCTGCAATTGACACTCACCGCCCTGGTCGCAGATGGGACAGTCAAGCGGATGATTGATCAGCAAAAACTCCATGACTTCTTTTTGTGCCTTGACGGCTTTTTCGCTGCTGGAGCGCACGATCATGCCTGCGGTCACAGGCGTAGCACATGCCGGCAGCGGTTTGGGCGCTTTTTCCACCTCAACCAGACACATGCGGCAATTCGCCGCAATCGACAATTTTTTGTGATAGCAGAAATGGGGAATGTATGTACCGAGTTTATTGGCCGCGTCCATGACCATACTGCCCGGAGGTACTTCTACTTTCTTGCCGTCAATTTCTATTTCAACCATGGTCTTCTCTGGCCTATTGTTGTTAACCTGCTAGCCTGCTAAAAATTAGACAAACGACGAATCTACAAATACGTCGGCACCAGACAGCGCTTGTGCTCAATGTGATATTCAAACTCGGAACGGAAATTTTTAATCATGGCACGCACCGGCATGGCGGCTGCATCACCCAGGGCACAGATAGTACGACCCTGAATGCCATCGGCAACACTGTTGAGCAGCTCGAGATCATCCGCCCGCCCCTGCCCGTGTTCAATACGGTGCACCATCCGGTACAGCCAGCCTGTGCCTTCGCGACACGGCGTGCACTGTCCGCATGACTCCTCGTAATAAAAATACGATAAACGCAATAACGACTTCACCATGCAGCGCGTTTCATCCATCACGATGACCGCGCCCGACCCCAGCATCGAGCCCGCCTTGGCAATCGAGTCATAATCCATATCGGTGGCCATCATGACCTCACCCGTCAATACCGGCATGGATGAACCACCCGGGATGACAGCCTTGATTTTTTTTCCGTCACGCATGCCACCGGCCAGTTCCAGCAGGGTGGCAAACGGTGTGCCCAGCGGCACCTCATAATTGCCCGGTTTGGCCACATCACCCGACATTGAAAAAATCTTGGTTCCGCCATTATTCGGCTTACCGAGCGCGGCATACGCTTCGCCGCCCAGGTTCATCACAAACGGCACCGCCGCAAAGGTTTCGGTATTATTGATGGTGGTCGGTTTGCCATACAGTCCAAAACTGGCCGGAAAAGGCGGCTTGAAGCGCGGCTGCCCCTTTTTGCCTTCCAGCGACTCCAGCAATGCCGTTTCTTCGCCGCAGATATAGGCACCGTAGCCGTGGAATGCGTGCAGTTGAAAATTGAAATTGCTGCCACAGATCCGGTCACCGAGCATACCGGCGGCGCGGGCCTGTTCCAGAGCCTCTTCAAAACGGTCGTAATCGGCAAAAATTTCGCCATGAATGTAGTTGTAACCAACCGTAATACCCATCGCATAGGCACCAATCGCCATCCCTTCGATCAGGGCATGCGGGTTGTAGCGGATAATGTCACGGTCCTTGAACGTACCCGGCTCACCTTCGTCGGTATTACAGACCAGGTATTTTTGCCCTGGAAACTGACGTGGCATGAAGCTCCATTTCAGTCCGGTCGGAAAGCCGGCGCCTCCGCGACCACGCAACGATGAGGCTTTCAATTCAGCGATCACCTGTTCGGGGGTGATTCCCTCCGCGAGTATGCGTTTCAGCGCGCTGTATCCACCCCGTTTGACGTAGTCGTCGAGTTTCCAATTGCTGCCATCGAGGCCCGCCAGTATCAACGGCTTGATGTGTCGGCTATGCAGGCTGGTCATTATTGAGACCCCTCATTTGGTGGCGTATTTTTCAGTTCATCCACTAAAGCATCAATTTTCTGATCCGACATGAAACTGCACATGCGCTTGTTATTGACCAGCATCACCGGCGCATCACCGCAAGCACCCATGCATTCGCCTTCAACCAGCGTAAATTTGTGGTCGGCTGTGGTTTCTTTGTAGTCAACACCCAGTTTCTGTTTCAGATAATGCGCCGCTTTTTCACCACCGGATAACGCGCACGGCAGATTGGTACAGACTGAAATTTTGAACTGACCGACCGGTTTGGTGTTGTACATGTTATAGAACGTTGCCACTTCCTGAACGGCAATGGCGGGCATGCGCAGATAATCGGCCACTTCCTGCATGATTTCGGGTGACAGCCAGCTCGTCTGGTCCTGGGCAATTGCCAGCGCTGCCATCACGGCAGACTGTCTTTGCTCAGCCGGAAATTTCGCAATTTCACGATCTATTTTTTTATATGTTTGCTCAGTTAACAGCATAAATTCAACCTTAAATACTGACCTCAGCGTTAGCGGTCAATTTCACCAAATACAATATCCTGGGTACCAATAATCGTTACGGCATCAGCAATCATGTGCCCTTTCGCCATCTCGTTCAACCCTTGCAGATGCGCGTAGCCGGGTGCGCGGATTTTCAGACGGTAAGGCTTGTTTGCGCCGTCAGAAACGAGGTAAATCCCGAACTCACCTTTCGGATGTTCTATGGCCACATAAGCTTCACTGGCAGGCACATGAAAACCTTCTGTAAATAATTTGAAGTGATGAATCAGCTCTTCCATGTTCGACTTCATGCCGACCCGGGTCGGTGGCGTCACTTTATGGTTGTCCGAGATAACCGGACCGGGATGATTCCTCAACCATTCCACGCACTGCCTGATTATCTTGTTGGACTGGCGCATTTCTTCCACGCGCACCAGATAACGGTCATAACTGTCTCCGTTAACGCCGACAGGTATGTCAAAATCGAGCAGGTCGTAAACTTCATACGGCTGCTTCTTGCGCAAATCCCATTCAACACCCGATCCGCGCAGCATGGCGCCGGTAAATCCCATGGCTTTGGCACGCTCAGGCGTCACCACGCCTATCCCGACCAGACGCTGTTTCCAGATCCGGTTATCCGTCAGCAGTGTTTCATATTCATCGACGTAGGTTGGAAAGCGCACCGTGAAATCTTCGATAAAATCGAGCAGCGACCCGCGACGATTTTCATTTAACGCCTGCATGGTCCTGGCGTTGCGCAAATAGGATGCTTCATATTGTGGCATGGTATCGGGCAGATCACGATACACACCGCCGGGGCGGTAGTAGGCTGCATGCATGCGCGCACCGGAAACAGCCTCGTAGCAATCCATCAAATCTTCGCGCTCGCGGAACGCATACAGAAATACCGCCATGGCGCCCACGTCCAGTGCATGCGCGCCCAGCCACATCAGGTGATTCAGCAGCCGGGTGATTTCATCGAACATGACACGAATATACTGCGCGCGCAGCGGCACTTCCAGACCCAGCATTTTTTCAATTGCCATGACGTAAGCATGTTCGTTGCTCATCATGGAAACGTAATCCAGCCGGTCCATGTACGGCACGGATTGCAGGTAGGTTTTCTGTTCGGCCAGCTTTTCTGTAGCACGGTGCAACAAGCCGATATGCGGATCAGCACGCTGAATGACTTCGCCATCAAGCTCAAGCACCAGACGCAACACACCGTGCGCTGCCGGATGCTGCGGGCCAAAGTTGAGGGTGTAATTTTTGATCTCAGCCATTCAATACCTCTGCCTTTGTGTCCGTGTCATCATTTTGCGTAATTTTCTTCACGAATAATACGTGGCGTATTTTCGCGCGGGTCTATGGTCACCGGCTGATACACCACGCGCTTCTGCTCTGCATCATAGCGCATCTCAACATAACCGGAAACCGGGAAGTCTTTTCGGAACGGATGACCGATAAAACCATAATCAGTCAGAATGCGACGCAGATCATTGTGGCCGTCAAACAGGATACCGAACAGATCAAATGCTTCACGCTCGTACCAGTTTGCCGACGACCAGATATCAGAAACCGACGGCAACAGGGGCATGTCATCGTCCGGCGCAAATACCCGTACACGCAAACGCCAGTTGTGGGAAATCGACAGAAGATGGGTGACGGCGGCAAAGCGCCTGCCCGGCCAGGTATCGTTACCGTAGGTCGAATAATCCACGCCGCACAGGTCTATAAGTTCTTCAAACCTTGTGTCGGGATTGTCACGCAACGCGGTCATGACGCTGCGGTAGTCATCGTGCCCCACCACCAGTGTCAGCTCGCCCAGCGCCGACGTCAATTCAAACTCCCGGCTGCCAAGCACGGAACGGACCGCTGATTCGAGATTTTCTAATTTTGTCGTCATTTTTATTTAACCGGATTATCTGAACACAGTGGATTAGCGGGCAATCGTATTGGTCCGTTTTATTTTGTTCTGCAGCTGCATGATGCCATACAACAATGCCTCAGCCGTCGGCGGACAACCCGGCACGTAAATATCCACAGGCACTATCCTGTCACAGCCGCGCACCACGGAATACGAGTAATGGTAATATCCCCCTCCATTGGCACACGACCCCATGGAAATTACCCAGCGTGGTTCCGCCATCTGGTCATAGACCTTGCGCAGTGCCGGCGCCATTTTATTGCACAGGGTACCGGCCACTATCATCACATCAGATTGCCTTGGCGACGGGCGAAACACCACACCAAACCGGTCAAGGTCGTAACGCGATGCACCGGCCTGCATCATTTCAACCGCACAGCACGCCAGGCCAAATGTCATCGGCCACATGGAACCGGTACGCGTCCAGTTTATCAGCTTGTCCGCTGTGGTCGTCACAAAACCTTCGTTTAATATGCCTTCAATTGACATGGAACTAACCCTTTAGGCTGATTTTTATTCTGATACTTTAACTTGATCTATCGTACCACCGGTCCGACGCGTTTCATTGATGCAAATCAGTGATCCAATCCGGTAATGCAACTGCAACTGCAACTGCAACACCACTCACTCCCAATCCAGCGCGCCCTTCTTCCAGATGTACCAAAAACCGACACCAAATTCAAGAACAAACCCGAGCATGACTAAAAATCCGGTCCAGCCCAGGTCGCGCTGCGCCACGGCCCATGGAAAGAAAAACGCGGTTTCCAGATCGAACAGGATAAACAGGATGGCGACGAGATAATAACGCACGTCAAATTTCATGCGCGCATCTTCAAACGCTTCGAAGCCACACTCATAGGGAGATAATTTTTGCGCATCCGGCTTGTGGGGGGCCGCCAGACGGCCAAGAACCTGGGGAACAACGCCAACCAGAATGCCGACGATGATGAATAATAAAACGGGGAAATAATTTTCGAGATTCACGATTGGGCAATTAAAGCTAAAAAGGTTTAAAAGTTGTAGTTAAATTCCAGTCTGTGTCCACTTGAGTTCAACTACCCATTTTCACTGCTTGTCCCTGATTTCCAATTCCGATTTGTCAGTCTCTGATCTCCAGAAATCGGTTCTGGAATGGTGCCGACGACGAGACTCGAACTCGTACAGCTTTCGCCACTACCCCCTCAAGATAGCGTGTCTACCAATTTCACCACGTCGGCCCTTATTTCTGCTGCGTTTTGTGACTTTTGCCGCAGATTTACTACTGACTTTTTCGTACTGATTTACTAAGTCCGACATTCTACTTGATCGATAGTAATTGTTCAACGCACAATTACCAAAAAACAAGAAACAAATCCGAACCGGATAACCGTTGCAGCGTTATTTGGGTATCTGGTCGGCATGCCCTGTGCCATTGGCCGGTTTGGCAGGTGCCGCTGCTGGCGCCTGTGCAGGTACTGCTTTTGCAGCGGCCGGTTGTGCCGTACCGGTTGCCGGTGCAGCTGGTGTGCCCGCCGCCGGTGCGCCACCCACTTCTGCCGCTTTAGGCGGTGCCAGATTGTCCATCACACCGTCTGAGGGTGCAGTATGCCTGTTACCAAGGTAGGCCAAAGCCAGCGTCGCGCAAAAAAATACGGTGGCTGCCACACCGGTTGCTTTCGACAGAAAGCTTGATGAGCCCGTTGCGCCAAACAGGCTTCCGGAAGCGCCTGAACCAAATGCGGCACCCATATCCGCACCTTTTCCGTGCTGCACCAGTACTAAACCGATAATAATCAGTGCAGCCATTACCTGAACAGCAACTACTAATGAGAAAAATGTATTCATTTATAAACCTAAAATTAACAATTGCACATGATTAATTGTGCACCCGTACTTCAAAAATAACGCCGACTGGTTCAGTTGTACCTGCACCATCTTAACTGAATAAATTCCGGATTAAATCAACCTCATGAATTCAACCCGACAAATATATTAATTAATAACTTAATTACTTTGCGCTGCTGCAATAATACCTAAAAAATCGACCGCTTTTAGCGACGCCCCGCCTATAAGGCCACCGTCAATGTCATCCATCGCCAGTAACGCAGCGGCATTGTCCGGCTTCATGCTTCCTCCATACAGTATCGGCACCCGTTGCGCCGCGTCCGCATCCACCGATGCAATCTGACGGCGAAGATACGCATGAACCTGCTGCGCCATTTCAGGCGTTGCTGTCAGGCCTGTACCTATGGCCCAGACAGGCTCATAGGCAACCACCACCTGGGCAAGCTGCTCTTTGCCTAGCTGGGTCAGCACCGCGAGCAATTGTCTTGCCACGACGTCGTCAGTCTGCCCGGCTTGCCGTTGTTCTGACGATTCACCTACACAGACTATAGGAACTATACCTGCTTCTAACAAGCGTAATGTTTTCTGCGCTACCAGTTGATCTGATTCGCCCTGATAAGTGCGGCGTTCCGAATGGCCAACAATAGTATAAAAACAAGAAAAATCGCACAGCATGGACGCAGAAATATCCCCTGTATAGGCACCGCCCTGCTGCGCGGACACGTCCTGCGCACCCCAGCGAATCGATGTATGCTGTAACGCAGTTTGCGCTTGCGCCAGATAAACCGCTGGCACACAGACGGCAATATCAGCCTCCGCGCGACCCGACTCGCGCACGGACCGCCCTGACTGCTGCAAGCCATTCTGCAGTTCGGCTAATAATGACGCATTTGTTGCCAAATTGCCATTCATTTTCCAATTGCCCGCAATTAATGGACGCCGTCGCTTCATTCAGAATTTCCTGATTTCAAATAACTCGCCATTTTAGCGTGTTGAGGCAACCATGGTCAATTAGCGCGAGCGTCTTGTTACCGTTTCATCAGGCAGCATGCGCCTCAGCACAGCGGATTCAACCAGAACCGGGTTGAAAACCGACCGATTTAATGAATTATTTAACAACCAAAACAATTTTTCCAATATGCTCGCTGCTTTCCATCAGGGCATGAGCCTGTGCCGCCTGTTCAAATGGGAAGGTCTTATAAATGACCGGTTTGATTTTTCCCGATTCCAGCAACGGCCATACTTTCTGACGGAGTTGCTGTGCGATGGCATGTTTAAAATCGACCGATCGCGGGCGCAGTGTGGAGCCGGTAACCGTGAGACGGCGGCGCATGACAGCACTCATGTCGATCTGCGCCCTGGCACCACCCAGCAATGCAATCACAACGATACGGCCATCATCGGCCAGACAGCTCAACTCGCGATTAACATAGTCACCAGCCACCATATCCAGCACCACATCCACGCCACGCCCCTGGGTGACTTCGTTGACCACCTGGACAAAATCTTCCGATTTGTAATTGATACCTCGAACAGCGCCGAGATCTTCACAGGCACGACATTTATCATCACTGCCCGCGGTGGCCAGCACGACATGCCCCAACGCTTTCGCCAGTTGAATCGCCGTCACGCCTATTCCCGAAGTTCCGCCCTGCACCAGCAGTGTTTCCGATCCCTGCAATCCGGCGCGGTCAAACACATTGCTCCACACAGTAAAAAAGGTTTCCGGCAAGGCTGCCGCTTCAATGGCGCTGAAATTCGCTGGCAAGGGCAAACATTGCTTGAGCGGTGCGGCACAGAATTCCGCGTAACCACCGCCGGCCACCAGTGCACAGACGTTGTCACCTTTTGCAAAACCACTGCCTGTCAGATCACCGTCGACAATTTCCCCGGCCACTTCCAACCCCGGCAAATCGGATGCATCAGCCGGTGGCGGATAGATACCCTTGCGCTGGAATACGTCAGGGCGATTAATGCCCGCTGCGTGGACTTTGATCAGCACTTCGCCCGGTCGCAACACCGGCAAGGGCCGCTCACACAAACGCAATACCTCCGGTCCACCCGGCTGCGAGATTTCAATTGCTTTCATGAATTCATCCTTTGTCATCAATAGGGGACTTGCGCAAGTCCCAAAAAAAAACGCCCATGTTGTTACCCATGAGCGTTTTCATGCGAACCTCAACAGTTAATGAGGCGCATTACCTTCGGTGCCTGATTCAGCAGGAGCACCTTCCGCAGCGGCTGCTTTCATCGACAATTTAAGGCGGCCACGATCATCGGTTTCCAGTACTTTAACACGAACTGCCTGACCTTCTTTCAGATAGTCGGCGACCGCATTCACCCGCTCATTGGCGATCTGGCTGATATGCAGCAGTCCGTCTTTGCCCGGCAATACCTGGACGATGGCACCGAAATCCAGCAACTTCAGCACCGTGCCTTCGTAGATCTTGCCGACTTCAACTTCGGCAGTGATTTCCTGAATACGACGGCACGCTTCCTGGCCCGCTGCTGCATCCACAGAGGCAATCGTTACAACGCCTTCATCGCTGATATCAATCTGCGTACCGGTTTCTTCGGTCAGTGCACGGATAACAGCGCCGCCTTTACCGATCACATCGCGAATTTTTTCAGGATTGATCTTGATGGTGATCAGGCGCGGGGCAAAATCGGACAGCTCAACCCGGCCGTGTGGAACGGCGGTCTGCATTTTTTCCAGAATATGCATACGTCCTTCTTTAGCCTGCGCCAGGGCGACGTGCATGATTTCTTTGGTAATACCCTGAATCTTGATATCCATCTGCAGAGCGGTAATACCGTTTCGGGTACCGGCCACTTTGAAATCCATATCGCCCAGATGATCTTCATCACCCAGAATGTCGGTCAGGACGGCAAACTTGTTGCCGTCCTTGATCAGGCCCATCGCGATACCGGCCACATGGGCTTTAACCGGGACACCGGCGTCCATCAATGCCAGACAACCACCGCACACCGACGCCATGGACGATGAACCGTTTGACTCGGTAATCTCCGACACCAGGCGAACCGAATAACTGAAATCAGCGACATCCGGCAACACCGCTTCCAGCGCGCGTTTGGCCAGACGTCCGTGGCCAATTTCACGACGTTTCGGTGTACCGACCCGTCCGGTTTCGCCAGTCGCAAAGGGAGGCATATTGTAGTGAAGCATGAAACGGTCGGAATATTCACCCATCAGCGCATCAATTTTCTGTTCATCGCGTGACGTACCCAACGTGGCAATGACCAGCGCCTGAGTTTCACCGCGTGTGAACAATGCGGTTCCATGTGTACGGGGCAATACGCTGGTGCGAATCGAGATGGGACGCACGGTACGCGTATCACGACCGTCGATGCGAGGCTCCCCGTCCAGAATCTGTGAACGGACGATTTTCGCTTCCAGATTGAATAGGATGTTACCCAGTTCGACGGAATCCACGTCCTGGCCTGCCAGCGCAGTTTCAACCGTTGCGGTTGCCGCTTTCAGTTTTTCGGTACGGGCCTGCTTTTCCTTGATCTGGTACGCCTCACGGAACAGCGGTTCCGCAATGGCGCCGACACTGGAAATCAGCGCTTCATTCTTAGGCGCCGGGGCCCATTCAACCAGCGGTTTGCCGCCCTGTTCAACCAGGTCATGAATCGCATCAATCACGACACGCATCTGGGTATGGCCGAACACCACGCCACCCAGCATCACGTCTTCCGACAGTTCTTTGGCACCGGATTCGACCATCAGCACGGCGGCTTCCGTACCGGCAACCACCAGGTCCATCTGCGAATTTTTGAGCTCAGTGGCGCTTGGATTCAACACGTACTCGCCATTGACATAACCCACACGGGCTGCGCCCAACGGACCATCAAACGGGATGCCGGAGACACACAGGGCTGCCGAAGCACCGATCATGGAAGCAATGTCAGGGTCGATTTCCGGATTGACGGACAGGACATGAATCACCACCTGCACTTCATTCATGTAACCATCTGGAAACAGCGGGCGAATCGGGCGATCGATCAGACGGGAGGTCAGCGTTTCTTTTTCGGACGGGCGGCCTTCACGTTTAAAGAAACCACCGGGGATACGACCGGCGGCATAGGATTTTTCCAGATAGTCCACCGTCAATGGGAAAAAATCCTGCCCCGGTTTGACATCTTTTTTGGCGACCACGGTCGCCAGCACAACTGTATCTTCCATCGATACGACCACAGCACCTGTTGCCTGACGGGCTATTTCGCCTGTTTCTAACGTGACTTTATGTTTGCCGTATTGAAAAGTTTTAGTAATTTTATTAAACACAATGTGTCCTTTCTGATTGGTCATGAGTGACCTTGCCGACAGAATTCCAGGTGCTGTCGTTCACCTCACAACGATTACTGCAAAAAACGGTAATTCTTAATGCAAAAAGCCCGCATCAGAACACTGATACAGGCATTTTTTGTGCTAACGATCTGACAAGCTGAGCTTGAATTACTTACGCAGACCAAGTTTAACAATCAGGTCGCGGTAACGGACTGAATCTTTACCCTTCAGGTAAGACAACAGGCTTTTACGACGATTGACCATCATGATCAGACCACGACGTGAATGGTGATCTTTTGAATGTTCCTTGAAATGGGTATTCAGGTCGTTGATACGTGCTGTCAACAATGCAACCTGAACTTCCGGCGAACCGGTGTCATTTGCACCACGTGCATTTTCAGCAACAATAGCTGCTTTGGCTTGTTTTTCAATTGTCATAATACTTCCTCAACATGCGATAAATGGAGTCAGTCAGGGCAATTTCCCTCTGTGACAACCCCAGAAATCGTGATTAATCAATAAAATAACCGACAGAAATATCGGTTAGGTGCGGCATTATATAGGAAAAACAGTTGCCAGACAAATTCTTATCCACTTTTTAAAACCACCGGGGCGGCGCGGATCATTTCCGCGCCGCCGCCGCCCCCCCCCCGGAATCACAGCTGCGGATTGACCTTTTCAATCTTGGAATGCAGTTTATTCAATGCGGCGATATAGGCTTTGGCCGACGCAACGATAATATCGGGATCGGCGCCGACCCCGTTTACGATACGGCCCGCTTTGGACAAACGGATCGTGACTTCGCCCTGCGACTGGGTTCCTTCGGTAATGGCATTCACTGAAAACAGCAGGAACTCCGCACCGCTTTGCGTGACCGACTCGACGGCCGCGAGCGTCGCATCAACCGGTCCGTTACCCAGTCCTTCGCTGACGGTTTCTTTGCCGTCGATGGAGAAAATCACTTTGGCGCGCGATTTTGCGCCAGATTCCGAACTCTGGCTGAGCGAAACAAAGTTGTAATATTCCTTGGTATGTGAATGCTGCTCGTCAGACACCAGCGCCATGATGTCTTCATCATAAATTTCAGATTTCCGGTCCGCCAGTTCCTTGAAGCGCGCAAACGCGGCGTTGACTTCGGCTTCCGATTCGAGCTCAATACCCAGTTCATCCAAACGCTGTTTAAACGCATTGCGCCCGGACAATTTACCCAGCACGATCTTGTTGGCGGCCCAGCCCACGTCTTCTGCGCGCATGATTTCATAGGTATCACGCGCTTTCAGTATGCCGTCCTGATGTATTCCCGACGCATGTGCAAATGCATTCGCGCCGACCACCGCCTTATTCGGCTGAACGTTAAAGCCGGTAATCTGCGCCACCAATTTCGAGGTTGGCACAATCTGGGTTGTATCGATACCCAGCTGAAAATCGAAATAATCTTTACGGGTGCGAATTGCCATGACGATTTCTTCCAGAGCCGTGTTCCCTGCCCGCTCACCCAACCCGTTGATGGTGCACTCCACCTGGCGCGCCCCGCCTATGATCACACCGGATAATGAATTGGCCACCGCCATACCCAGGTCGTTATGGCAATGCACCGACCAGATCGCCTTGTCGGAATTGGGAATGCGTTCACGCAGGTTCCTGATCATGGTGCCGTACAGCGTTGGTACCGCATAGCCCACCGTATCTGCAAAGTTAATGGTAGTGGCGCCTTCGTTGATGACTGTTTCAATCACACGGCACAAAAAATCCATTTCGGAACGGCTGCCGTCTTCGGGACTGAATTCAACATCATCGGTAAATTTCCGTGCATAGCGCACGGCCATTTTTGCCTGTTCGACCACCTGATCCGGACTCATGCGCAGTTTTTTCTCCATATGCAAAGGCGAGGTCGCAATGAAGGTATGTATCCGCTTGCGCTGCGCATGTTCCAGTGCTTCGGCGGCCCGGGCGATGTCTCGGTCGTTGGCACGCGACAGGGAGCAGACGATGGAATCCCTGATGACGCTGGAAATCGACCGGATGGATTCAAAATCCCCTTGTGACGCGGCGGCAAATCCGGCTTCAATCACATCAACACGCAAGCGTTCCAGCTGCTTGGCAATACGAATTTTTTCGTCTCGGGTCATCGATGCGCCAGGTGACTGTTCGCCATCACGCAAGGTCGTGTCAAATATGATGAGTTTTTCTGCCATGGTGTACTCCATTTAATGAAATTAGTGGGGATAAGAAATTTAAAAACAGACATAAAATTTGCATGTTCTTCTCACCTCTTGCCGGTTTGACATGAGGGGGACAAACTCAAATTGTGGGGGTATGTGATTTAGCGCGTTGGCCGCACTAGATCCAGAAACAGGTTCAGAACCAGCAGGGACACTGCCAGTTTGAGGGGTGAATTAATGCGGATGAATGGGGTAGACATGGAGACAGACTATAAGTGCAAATAACATGAAACGCAACACCTTCCATGCACTTTTCCTGAATTTTTTGAAAAACCATTCCGGTTGGGCGGCTTTATCGCTCTGCCGGTCATCCCGAAGGACTTCATTGCCCTGGATCAGCGGCTTGAATTGCCTGTCGCTGCAGGCTCAATCGTGGTCACTGTCATGTTCATGCTCTTCGACTTTTGTTTGCACAATACTAACAGGTCGGCCTTTTCTCCAGCGCCACAGGAAGATGGCATAACCGGAAATACAATAAAGGACAAACACACTGAACAAAACTATCGAGGGAAAACTGACGATCAGCACGTAGGCCAGCACCAATACCAGCGGCACAGCAAAAGGCACCGATTTTTTCAGATTGATTTCTTTGAAACTATAGAACGGGATATTGCTGACCATCGTAAAGCCGGCAACCAGGGTAATCGCCCAGATTACCCAGCGCAAATCAGCCGCGTCCAGTTTAAAATCCGTGACTGCCCAGATAAAACCGGCAACCAGTCCTGCCGCGGCGGGGCTCGGAATGCCCTGAAAATAACGTTTATCGACCACCGCGATATTGGTATTAAACCGTGCCAACCGGAGCGCCGCGCAGGCACAGTAAACAAACGCGGCAAGCCAGCCCCATTGGCCCAAGCCACGCAATCCCCATTCATAGGCGACCAGCGCAGGTGCTGCACCAAACGACACCATGTCGGACAAACTGTCATACTGCGCACCAAACTCGCTTTGCGTGTTGGTCAAACGCGCCACCCGGCCGTCCAGGCTATCGAGCACCATCGCAATGAACACCGCAAAGGTTGCCTTGTCAAAATGACCATCCATCCCCATCACGATGGCATAAAAGCCGCAGAATAGCGCCGCCGTGGTAAACGCATTCGGCAACAGGTAAATGCCGCGACGCGGCTTTTTCTTTACCCCGACCGGACCGGCCGCTCCGACGGCCTTGCTGGACGGTTTCTTGATAACTTTAAAAAAGTTCTTAAAGTTGGCTTTGGTTTGACGACGTTGGAATGCCATGCGAGCCTTGTGCAAAGGTTGACCGGTTTCAGTTACATCAGCGACTGACGTCGCCAACAATTATTGGCGCCAAGTATAGCTTCATTTCCGTCAGGCTCAAAATAGTTGCACGCTGCGCTTCGGCGACCCGACGCTATTGCACGGAATCTGTTTAATTAAACCTGACTTTGGCCAGCACCGTCGCATAAAGTCGGGTTTCACCGGGCTCAAAACGGGTCTCTTCGACGACGTTGCCTGCCTTCATCATGGCAGGGGCCGCCAGCCCGCGCAGCTGCGGCTGAAAATGGGGGCCAGAGCCCTCAAAGTCCAGGGAATCAAACGTTGCCTCGGCAGGGTCCCGCCCCATGGCCCGGGCTATAACCTGAATACGCTCCAGCAGATTTTTATAGGCCGAGGCAAGCCGTTTCTCCTCCAATTTCTTTATGGTGTCTTCAGCCAGTTCAAAATGCAGATCATTCAGCGCCAATATCTGCTGCGCTGCTGCTACGGTGGCGGGCAGCTGCACGATATTGGCCGTGGTCAGATCGAGGTACTGTCCGACACGCCAGCTCGTTATCGTGCGTGTCCGGGTGCCGGACGCCGGTTCCGAATAAACCGGGTACGTGTAATAGCCCCGGGTCGTATATTTTCCGTCCGGATCAAGTTTTTTCAGCAGCTCGGTGCCGTCTTTCATTTTTTTATTGACACGACTGGCCGCAACCGTTTTATCTTTATCCTGTTCTTCAATAAAAAAGGTCGCTTTTGCCTGATCATTATCTGCACTGACTTCACCCGTTCCGGACACCGTGATAACGGCACCTTTGGTTTGCTGGGAAAAAACCGGGATGCAGAACATGATACCGAACAGCACCCATAACGTCGCAAGCATTTTTTTCATTTGAATCTCCAATTGAATTAACGTCCGTTTCCGCCACGCGTCAGCGATAGTTCAATATAACGACAATGGCTCATACAGAACGATTCTGCTCCATTTCCGGTTCGGGCGCCACCTGCGGCAGGCGCAACTGAAAACGGGTCCCGTTTCCCGGACTGGTCACCAGTTCAATGGTGCCGCCCAGTACGGACGTCACAATATTATTGACAATATACAGGCCCAGACCACTGCCACCGATGCCCATTCGGGTTGAAAAGAAGGGGTCAAATGCGTGTTTGGCCGTGTGCTCATCCATGCCGTTTCCGTTGTCGGAAAATTCCAGCGCGACCAGCCCCTCGTGTATTGTTGCCCGCAACACCATTGAGCCGGTGTCCGTGGCGGCGAATGCGTGGATCAGGGCATTATCGATAAAACTGGTCACCACCTGCTCGATGGCACCCGGAAAGCTGTCCAGCTGTATGGGTTCGTCGATATCGACCGACAGGCGGTGCCGGCTTTTATCAAGGACCGGACGCATCGTCACCGCCACATGAGTGACGACCGATTTCAGATCAAACTGCCGTCGACAATCGCTCGACTGGTCGACCGCCACCTGCTTGAAACTGCGCACCAGATTTCCCGCCCGAACAATATTCCGTTCGATCAGGTCGGACTCATCCCTGGCCTCATTGATGTACTGCTCCAGCACGGAACGTTTCAGCACACCGCGCTGCATCGAGTCGTTCAGTTCAGTGACATGCGAGTTCAGGGTTGATGACGCCATCAGGGCATTACCAATCGGCGTATTCAGCTCATGGGCAACACCTGCCACCAGATTGCCGAGTGCCGCCATTTTTTCAGATTGGACCAGATGTTTCATTGCCAGCTGTAAATCATGATTCATGGCCTGCAATTTTTCTTCCGCGATTTTGCGCTGGGTAAAATCATAGAACTGGATCAGAACATGGGACTGATTTTTATGGTTGAACGGCAACAGTTCACAATCAAACCAGACCTCCCGCCCAAACAGACTGGTATCGTGCACCTCAAAACGACCGGTTGTGTTTTCAGTTAATACCCGTTGTATCGCCTGAAGCAGCCCGCACGCCTCAAAGACACTGAAATTGTGGTACAGCAGCATCGCGGACCGGGTCGCACTGAAAATATGGGCGTACGCATCGTTGACTTCGAGACACTGACCGGCCTTCGAGTAAACAGCCATTGGTAACGGGGAATTAAACAGGATGGATTCGTTGAACTTTAACAGCTCATTCAAATCACTGTTTGCTTTCAGGAACCGGTTTGTGTTCAGACCAATGACAAGGGCACTTACTGCTGCCACCAGCGCGGCGACCAGCGCTGTACCGGCATACGATGCCCACAACGGTGGCGCTGTTCCGTACACCCTGGGCAGCAATTCGCTGACCATCCCGATCAACAGCACCGTTACGAAAAAGATAAGGCAAAAATTCAAGATCGCTGCTGGCTTTGCTGGCATAAAATTCACGTCCGTTCGCTCGTTCCAATCGGGGCTGTGCCGTTCGCTACACCAGAAGAAACGCCCGGCCACCTCACAAGTATAGGGGTCGAACCCATTAATGCAATTTTTTATCGGCAAATATCGTTTCTTTGCGTAAAAAAAGGTGCAGACGCACCTTTTTTATACCTGCGTCGTGAACCACCGGTTCAGTTCCTGGATTGATCAACCATTTTATTTTTGGAAATCCAGGGCATCATGCCCCGTAACTTGGCACCCACCTGCTCAATCTGATGTTCGGCATTCAGGCGACGTCGTGAAATCAGCGTTGGCGCACCGGCTTTATTCTCCAAAATAAAGCTTTTGGCATATTCACCGGTCTGGATATCCTTAAGACATTGGCGCATTGCAGTTTTGGTCGCTTCGGTGACGATTTTGGGACCCGTCACATATTCACCGTATTCAGCATTATTGGAAATCGAATAATTCATGTTGGCAATTCCGCCCTCATAAATCAGATCAACAATCAATTTGAGCTCATGCAGGCACTCGAAATAGGCCATCTCGGGCGCATAGCCCGCTTCAGTCAGTGTCTCAAAGCCTGCTTTAATCAGTTCCACAGCGCCACCGCACAACACCGCCTGTTCACCGAATAAATCGGTTTCAGTTTCTTCACGGAAGTTGGTTTCAATAATGCCGGCGCGTCCGCCGCCATTGGCCATCGCGTACGACAGGGCGATGTCACGTGCCGTGCCGGATTTATCCTGGAATACCGCCACCAGATGCGGCACGCCACCGCCCTGCGTATACGTGGCACGTACAGTATGACCGGGTGCCTTGGGAGCAATCATGATGACGTCCAGGTCAGCGCGTGGCACGACCTGCCCGTAGTGCACATTAAAGCCGTGCGCGAAAGCCAGCACAGCACCCTGCCTGGCGTGCGGCGCGACATTTTCGTTGTAGACCTGCGCAATGTTTTCATCGGGCAGCAGGATCATGATGACATCGGCCGCTTTCACTGCATCATTGACTTCGGCAACATTCAATCCCGCATTTTTTGCCTTATTCCATGAAGCCCCATCCTTGCGCAATGCGACGGTGACTTTGCAACCGGAGTCGTTCAGATTCTGTGCATGGGCATGACCCTGTGAACCGTAGCCGATAATGGCTATCTGTTTGCCCTTGATCAGGGAGAGATCACAATCTTTATCGTAAAAAACATTCATTTTATTTTCCTGACTGGTTATGGATTAAATTTAATAGTGGATATCCGCTGGTTGGAGCGGAAACAGTTTCTGCGGCCGCCTACACTTTCAGTATGCGTTCGCCTCGTCCTATTCCGGAGCCACCGGTTCTTACAGTTTCAAGTATGGAGGTGCGTTCAATCGAATCAATGAACGCATCAAGCTTGGCCTTGTTGCCGGTCAGTTCTATCGTGTAGGTCTTTTCCGTCACGTCAATGATGCGGCCACGGAAAATGTCGGCCGTGCGTTTCATTTCCTCGCGCTCTTTTCCGACGGCACGCACCTTGATCAGCATCAGTTCACGTTCAATGTGTGCGCCCTCGGTCAGATCGACCACCTTGACAACTTCAATCAGACGGTTCAGATGTTTGGTAATCTGTTCGATCACATCATCCGAACCGGTTGTGACTATCGTTAACCGGGATAAGGTCGCATCTTCGGTCGGGGCCACAGTCAGGGTTTCAATATTGTAGCCGCGTGCTGAAAACAGACCGACCACGCGCGACAGGGCACCGGCTTCATTTTCCAGCAGGACTGAAATAATATGGCGCATATCAGAGATCCTCCGAGCCGAGTAACATTTCAGAGAGACCTTTTCCGGTTTTCACCATCGGCCAGACATTTTCAGTCTGGTCAGTAATGAAATTCATGAATACCAGCCGGTCTTTCATCGCGAAGGCATCCCGCAAGGCACCATCCACGTCAGACGGTTTTTCTATCTTCATGCCGACATGACCGTAGGATTCGGCGAGCATGGAAAAATCAGGTAACGAATCCATGTACGATTCCGAATAACGCGACGCATAATCGATCTGCTGCCATTGGCGCACCATGCCCAGGAAGCGGTTGTTTAGCAATATGATTTTCGGTGTCAGGTGATATTGTTTGCAGGTCGCCAGCTCCTGTATGCACATCTGGATTGAACCCTCGCCGGTGATACAGGCCACGGTGGCATCCGGATTGGCCATCTGTACACCCATGGCGTAGGGCAAGCCCACGCCCATGGTGCCCAGGCCACCGGAGTTTATCCAGCGTCGCGGCTTATCAAACCCGTAGTATTGGGCCGCCCACATCTGGTGCTGGCCGACGTCCGAGGTAATAAACGCATCACCTTTGGTTATCTGGTACACTTTTTCCACGATCGACTGTGGCTTGATGACCTCCGTGGAGGTGGCATATTTCAGGCAGTTCCGTTGACGCCATTCATTAATCTGCTTCCACCAAGGTGCAATCAGCCTGGGATTGGGCCGGGCTTCTGCACTGGCCAGTTGTGACAGCAGTTCAACCAGCACGTCTTTCACGTTGCCGACAATCGGAATGTCGACCTTGACGCGTTTGGAAATCGACGACGGGTCAATGTCGATGTGGATAATTTTGCGCTGCTGGGATGAAAAATGCTTTGGATTACCGATCACCCGGTCATCAAATCGTGCACCAATGGCAATGAGCACGTCACAGTGCTGCATGGCCATATTCGCTTCATAGGTTCCATGCATGCCTGGCATACCAACGTATTTTTCGTCCGAGGCGCGGTAGGCGCCCAGTCCCATCAGGGTATTGGTGCACGGGAATCCGAGCTGATCAACCAGTTTATTCAATTCGGGCGACGCATTGGCCAGAATCACGCCACCACCGGTATAAATCATGGGACGTTCGGCCTGCAACAGCAATTGCAATGCCTTGCGGATCTGTCCGGCATGCCCTTTGTCGACCGGTTTATAGGAGCGCATTTCAACGTCTTTTGGATACGAGTAAGCACATTTATGCATGCTGATATCCTTGGGAATATCAATCAGCACCGGCCCGGGGCGGCCGGTTGTTGCAATATAAAACGCTTTTTTCACTGTCATCGCCAGATCGCGCACATCTTTTACCAGAAAATTGTGTTTGACACACGGCCGGGTAATGCCGACCGTATCACACTCCTGAAATGCATCCTGACCGATGGCGCTGCTCGGCACCTGGCCGGAAATGACGATCATGGGAATGGAATCCATGTACGCGGTTGCCAGCCCCGTTACCGCGTTGGTGACACCGGGACCCGAGGTCACCAGCGCGACACCGACCTTGTTGGACGAACGCGAATACGCATCGGCTGCATGCAGTGCGGCCTGTTCATGACGTACCAGTACGTGTTGGAATTTGTCTTGTTTATAGATGGCATCGTAGATATACAATACCGCACCGCCAGGATAGCCGAACACATGTTCAACGCCTTCTTCGGCCAGGCACCGGACCAGAATTTCCGAGCCCGTTAAATCTGAATTTATACTCACTACCATTTCCTTTCAAGGTCCATAGGAGATTGATCGGATGTTCTCGCCTTTCGAAGTGCCATACCGGGCAACAGGTGCTTAACCAGAATCACATAACCGTTTTCGCCCTTCACACAACCGTAGGTGTGCTACAGACCAAAACTGGATTAAGACTGGATATCGCGAAAGTCCCTGGTACAGAAAAAACTTCTCACGCTTGTGGCGTGGGTCAGAACAAACTAGCCTGAATCAAAATTGAATCTTAAGCAAATCGCACAGTCGTGACACGGTGAGCCATTTTGTGGATTTTTTTTGCCCCAGGATGATGGGGCGGATTGACACGTTAATGCGTTGCACCATTTTGTGTCAAGTTATTTAAGTCTTTTTTGATGAAAAAATAGTAATTTATCAAAATAATGCACCTGTCTGCGTGACTATTTAACAAACGCTTACGACTAAGTTGCGTACAAAATCGCTTAATTTCACACTTTTGCATTAACATTCGGCTTGGTTTTCAACTTTGCCGCTTTTTTTAACACGCCCACATGAACAGTCAAGATCTCGAAAATATCAATGTCATCTCGTTCGATGCCATGCCCACGCCACAAGAATTGCACGGCCGGTTGCCGCTCTCTGAACACGCCGCTGATGCCGTCAATGCCGGTCGCAACACCTTGCGCGCCATATTGGAGCGGAAAGACCCGCGCCTGTTTGTCGTGGTGGGCCCGTGCTCGATTCATGACCCGGTCGCCGGACTGGACTATGCCCGGCGCTTACGAGCCTTGCAGGATGAAGTGCGGGATTCGCTGTTTCTGGTGATGCGGGTTTATTTTGAAAAGCCGCGCACCACAACAGGCTGGAAGGGCTACATTAATGATCCTGACATGGATGATTCGTTTCATGTTGACCGCGGCATGGAAAAGGCACGCCAGTTCCTGCTCGATGTCTGTGAACTTGGCCTGCCGACAGGCACCGAGGCGCTCGACCCGATTTCACCACAGTATCTGGGTGATCTGATTTCCTGGACCGCCATCGGTGCCCGCACCAGCGAATCACAGACCCATCGGGAAATGTCCTCGGGACTGTCAACTCCGGTGGGATTCAAAAATGGCACCGACGGCGATATCGGTATTGCGATCAACGCCATTCTGTCGGCCTCCCATCCACATTCGTTTCTGGGCCTGAATGATCAGGGGCGCGTTGCGATTGTACGCACGCGCGGAAATCAATTTGGTCATGTCGTCCTGCGGGGCGGCGATGGCCGTCCGAATTACGACACGGTATCCGTCGCCATGGCCGAACAGGCCATGATCAAGGCAAAGCTGCCGGCCAACATTGTCGTTGATTGCTCACACGCCAACAGTTTCAAAAAACCCGAATTGCAATCACTGGTCATGGCAGATGTCATCAATCAGGTGGTTAATGGCAATACCTCGATACGCGGTCTGATGATTGAATCCAACCTGGTCGCCGGCAATCAGAAAATTCCGGAAGATCTGTCCGGCCTGATTTATGGATGTTCAGTGACCGATGCCTGCGTCGATTGGCCAACCACAGAAAAAATGATCCGTGACGCGGCGCATCACCTGATGACTCAGAAAAAGAGTCTGGCCGGATAACATTTGCAATGAAAATAATGAAGGAATAACAACGTGAACAACACTGAACAATCTGCCCGGTCAGCGGTTCTGATCCTCTGTCTGGTGACACTGCTGACAGGGTGTTCCGTGATATCGGCAGCCGGCACCGTTGTCAGTACCACCGTCGGCGTCGGCGCCGCCGTGGTGAGCACCACTGCCACGGTCGGCGCGGCCGCCGTAGGTACAACGGTGAACGTCGGTTCTGCCGTCGTCGGGACCACTGTCGACGTTGCACGTGCGGGCGTCAGGGCGGCAACCAGCGATACCGTTCCGGCCAAATAGACATTCAGGCCTGATCGGGACAATGAAATCTGCCCCCTAATCTGACTCACCGGTGTGGGCCAGACTGACGTTTTCTCCATCTTTTGCCCGCAGGGTGGCAAACGTCAATGACGACAATACGGTCACCATACCCATTGCTACAAAGGCGTGATGCAGCGCACCCAGGATAGCCGGGTGATCTGATTGCGGAAGCCCGTTCAGAAACCAGGTGGTGATCAGCAGTCCGCAGGCAAGTCCAAAACTCATGGAAAGCTGCTGCATCGAACTGGCTATCGTGCTGGCCATACTGGAGTCAGCCAGCCTGATGTCCGCGTAGGCCATGGAATTCATGCAGGTGAACTGCAGGGAGTTGAAAAATCCCATCGTCAGTCCGAGGCCAACGATCATGGCCAATGGCGTGTCGATACCGATGAAGGCGTAACAGCTCATGGTGCAGCCTATCAGTACCGTATTGGCCATCAGTATTCGTTTATAACCAAAACGGGCCAATACGCTGGTCGCAATCATTTTCATGCCCATGGCCGCCATCGCTGCGGGCATCATTAGCAGACCGGACTGCCACGCCGGCATACCCAGACCGAGCTGATACAGCAAGGGCAGCAGAAAAGGCAGCGCGCCGACACCCAGTCGCGTATTGAATCCCCCCACGACTGCAACGCGAAAGGTGCGGATTTTAAACAGTGCCAGATTCAGCAGCGGGTACGCATGTTTGCGCGCATGAAAACCGTAAGCAACCAGCAGCGCTATCGACATGACGAATAAAACACCTATTACCGGTAAATGCAGATTGTGTTCACCAAAAATTTCCAGCAGCCAGGACAGTAACGCCGTGCCTGAGACAAACAGGAGCATGCCGTAGATATCCAGCGGTCGTTCGGTGTCACCAAAATAATCGGGCATATACCGGTGACATAAGAAAAGTGCGACCAATCCAACCGGAATATTGACAAAAAATATCACGCGCCACGAAAGCCAATGAACAATTAAACCACCCACCAGCGGACCCAGTAACGGCCCGATCAGGGCCGGAATGATCACAAAATTCATCGCAGCCAGCAATTCGGATTTTGGAAAAGTCCGAATGATCGTCAGTCGGCCAACCGGCATCATGAGTGCCGCGCCAATTCCCTGCAGTATGCGTGCCACCACCAGCATGTGCACATTAATCGACAACCCACACATCAGTGACGCCAGCGTGAACAACGTGACAGCGTAACCGAAAATTCGCCGCGTGCCATAGCGGTCAGCAATCCAGCCGCTGACCGGAATGCACACGGCCAGACTCAATATGTAGGAGGTGACAACGGCTTTCAGGCTGAGTGGCGTGACGCCCAGACTCAGCGCCATCGACGGGACTGCGGTATTTACGATGGTGGAATCGAGTTGTTCCATGAATAGTGCGGATGCCACCACCCAGGGCAGGTAGCGCTTTACAACAGACTGGGTCATCTTCAGAGTGGATTCAACTTGAACAATAATTCACGGATCGGCTGCCTGTCAGGGTAATCAGCTTCATTAATTTCAGCAACACTTGCCTGTCCCTTTACCGCCGTAACGCGCTTCCATGCGTTCGCGAAAAAATTCTTCGTAGCTCATGCAGGGCTGGTCTGCGTGGTGGGTCCGCATATGTGTCACGTAAACATCGTAATCGGGTACGCCAACCATTAACCGGGCCGTTTGTCCCAGATAGCGCCCGATTTTTCCAAGTTCGTCAAACATGCTGATCTCCCATAGCCTGCAACGGCGCAACTGAAATTTGCCAGCACGCTAAAGTGCCGGCAAAGTCCACTCCTGTGTCACTTTACCGGATCCATCGCCACAAACGGCACTTCCAGGGCTGTCGACTCGCTGTTTTTTAACGACAGCAACGCCGTACGCAGTCCAAATCCGACCACACTGACAACGACAAAGATGAAAAATAACGCCAGCCCTGCATCAAGCCGGTTGTTAAATACCAGGCGGCTCATATCCTCCATCGATTTTGCCGGGGCCAGTATGACGCCCTTTTCCAGTGCAACATTGAATTTATTGGCAATCGCCAGAAAGCCCACTTTGGGGCTCTCATCAAATACCTTGATCCACCCGGCACTCAGTGTGCAGGCTAACAGAAACAGCGTCGGGAGTATGGCAACCCACGCATAGCGCTGTCGTTTCATCTTGAACAGGATCGCTGCGCACATCGTCAGGGCAATTGCGGCCAGCATCTGGTTGGCAATACCGAACAGTGGCCATAAGGTATTAATGCCACCAAGCGGGTCCACCACGCCCTGATACAGAAAATAGCCCCATAGCGCGACACACAGACCGGTCGCAATCAGGTTGGCCGGCAACGATTCTGTACGTTTTAGGGAGGGCACAAAAGATCCGAACAAATCCTGCAACATGAACCGGCCGGCACGCGTACCGGCGTCCACCGCCGTGAGTATGAATAACGCCTCAAACAATATGGCGAAGTGATACCAGAATGCCTCCATAGCCTTGCCGCCGATGAACTGCTCAAATATCACCGCCATGCCGACCGCGAGGGTCGGTGCACCGCCGGCACGGGAGAGTATCGTCTTTTCGCCGATATCCGCCGTGGTTTGCATCAGCATTTCCGGTGTAATGGCAAAACCCCAGTTATTGATCACCGCAGCAACCGCTTCCGGGGTCGTGCCTATGACAGCAGCGGGACTGTTCAGCGCAAAATACACGCCGGGATCGATGACTGATGCAGCCACCAGCGCCATGATGGCCACAAACGATTCCATTAACATGCCGCCATAGCCGATCAGGCGCGCCTGCGTTTCGTTTTCCAGCATTTTGGGTGTTGTACCTGAGGAAATCAGCGCATGGAATCCGGACACGGCGCCACAGGCAATGGTGATGAACAAAAACGGAAACAGGCCGCCCGCCCAGACAGGGCCGGTTCCGTCAACAAACCGGGTTAATGCCGGCATTTTCAATTCGGGAGCCACAAACAGCACACCCAAAGCCAGGCCGACGATCGTGCCGATTTTCAGGAATGTCGACAGATAGTCGCGCGGTGCCAGCAATAGCCAGACCGGCAGTACCGACGCAACGAATCCATAGATCACCAGTGCCCAGGTCAGCTGTTTGCCATCAAAATCCACCAGTGCGCTCAATGACGGATCGCGTGACACGACACCACCGAAATAAATTGCCAGCATCAGCAGAATGAAGCCGATCACTGAAATTTCCCCGATCCGGCCCGGCCGGATATAGCGCATGTAAATTCCCATGAAAACCGCAATCGGTACCGTCGCGCCGATGGTAAATGTACCCCATGGGCTGTGTGTCAACGCCTTAACGACAATCAGGGCCAGCACGGCCAGAATGATAATCATTATCATGAAGCAGCCGATCAGGGCGATGATGCCCGGCACGAGGCCGAGTTCCGCTTTGATGATGTCGCCAAGCGAGCGGCCATCACGCCGAACCGAGACAAACAGCACCATAAAATCCTGAACGGCTCCGGCTAAAACCACACCTGCAATGATCCACAGCATACCCGGCAAATAGCCCATTTGTGCTGCCAGCACCGGCCCCACCAGCGGCCCGGCCCCGGCGATCGCGGCAAAGTGGTGTCCGAACAGAACATATTTATTGGTGGGCACATAATCGAGCCCGTCGTTATGCGTGTAGGCCGGCGTTTTCCGGTTCGCGTCAAGGCCGAGCACCTTATCGGCAATAAACCGGCTGTAATAGCGATAGGCGACCAGATAGACCGACACCGCGGCCACCACTATCCACAATGCGTTGATGCTTTCGCCGCGATTCAGGGCGACGTAGCCGAGCGCGCAGGCGCCGACCAGCGACAGGAGTATCCAACCAATGTGCGTTGATAACTGCTTCATTTCAGTCTCCTTTTTTGAATTTTATTCATTATAGGGGGATTACAGGTGCAAATGGATACTCTTTCAAATGTGCAATGCAACAAAAAAGCCAGCCGCCGATATGGGGGTCAGGCGGACTGGCTTGTTAATCAGGTCATACCCACAAGGCTGCAGAAGTGACGGACAGGGTTATGTGTCGTCATCCACCGTCACGTAGCGACGTTCGCCGGTATCCGGATTGTAGGTCACCCTGATTAATTTGCCGGTCTCCGGATCGACAAACTGCTCACCGGTTGACTGCCAGCCCTGCTCAGCGCCGTGTTCATGACGCTCATAGCGCCAGCGTTCAATCAGGATCACCACAAACAGGCCTGCTCCCCAGCCAACTAGCGGCCATGACTCTGGTTGACCGCACAGCACCAGCGCCAGACCGGTTAGCGCAACCAGCAGCGCAAAGCCTAGCAATGCATTGCGCAACATCAGATTTTCTCAACCACCACAGCGGTACCGTAAGCCACAATTTCACTCATGGTCTGGCCCATTTCGGAGGAATCAAATCGCATCATCACCACCGCGTTTGCACCGGCAATATTCGCATTTTTCACCATCCGGTCAATAGCGTGGCGCCGCGCCTCTTCCAGCAGCGACGTGTACTCGGTAATTTCACCACCGATGATCGAACGCAGAGCGGCCATGATATTGCCGGCCAGGCCGCGGCTGCGGACCACAACACCAAACACCTGGCCCTTGACCTGCACAACACGGTACCCGATCACATTCTCTGTGGTTGTCACTATCATGGTGCTGATCTCCCGTCAAATGAAACTAGAACGCTGCGATGCCGGTTTGGGCACGCCCCAAAATCAGTGCATGAATGTCATGGGTACCTTCGTAGGTATTTACCACCTCGAGATTGACCAGATGACGTGCAATGCCGAATTCGTCCGAAATACCATTGCCGCCCAACATGTCACGCGCCATGCGGGCTATGTCGAGCGATTTGCCACACGAGTTGCGCTTCATGATTGAGGTGATTTCTACCGCCGCCGATCCTTCGTCTTTCATGCGGCCTAACCGCAGACAGCCTTGCAGCGCCAGTGTAATTTCTGTCTGCATATCGGCCAGCTTTTTCTGGATCAGCTGATTCGCCGCCAGCGGCCGGCCAAACTGTTTCCGGTCCATGGTGTACTGACGTGCCATATGCCAGCAGAACTCGGCCGCACCGAGAGCACCCCATGCAATGCCGTAACGCGCCGAATTCAGGCAGGTAAACGGGCCCTTTAAGCCCTCCACCGCAGGCATCAGGTTTTCTTCCGGCACGAACACGTCATCCATCACGATTTCACCGGTAATGGAAGCACGCAAACCGACCTTGCCATGAATTGCCGGCGCGCTCAGGCCCTTCCAGCCCTTTTCAAGTATGAAACCACGAATCCGGCCATCGTCTGTTTTTGCCCACACCACAAAAATATCTGCAATGGGACTGTTGGTAATCCACATCTTTGCGCCCGATAGGGAATAGCCGCCCGGGACAGTTTTAGCGCGGGTCACCATACTTCCGGGATCCGAACCGTGGTTCGGTTCGGTAAGCCCGAAACATCCGATATAGTCACCGGTGGCCAGTTTGGGCAAGTATTTCTGTTTCTGCGCTTCGCTGCCGAATTCGTTAATCGGTACCATCACCAGCGAACTCTGCACGCTCATCATCGAACGGTAACCCGAATCGACACGCTCGACTTCGCGCGCTACCAGTCCATAACAGACGTAATTCATTCCAGCGCCACCGTATTCGGTTGGAATCGTTGAACCCAGCAAGCCAAGTTCGCCCATTTCGCGAAATATGGCGGGATCGGTACGTTCATGCCGAAAGGCTTCCAGGACACGAGGGGCAAGTCGTTCTGAGCAATAGGCCTGCGCTGCATCACGCACCATGCGCTCTTCATCAGTGAGCTGCGAGTTGATTAAAAGTGGATCGTCCCATTGAAAAGTTGCTTTTGACATACAGGTTCCTTATTGCGTTTGAAAGAATAGAGTGGCGGTGATCTGCGCTGCATAAACCTCTATTCTGGCACAACTGCGGTCACTTCGATCTCAACTTTTGCCTGATCCTCAACCAGTGCGACCACCTGTACCGCGGTCATGCACGGAAAATGACGTCCGATCACTTCCCGATAAACCTTGCCAATTTCCGGATACGAACCGACATATTCCGCCTTATTTACCACATACCACGTCATTCTGACGATATGTTCCGGCTTTGCACCCGCTTCTTTCAGTACGGCCACGACATTCTGTAAGGCGTGCCTGACTTGCGTCACAAAATCATCTGAATGAAATATGCCCGCCGAATCCCATCCGACCATGCCACTTACAAAAACCTGGCGGCCTGTTGCAGAAATGCCATTTGTGTAGCCTTTCGGCGCAGTCCAATCGGGTGGTTGTAAAAATTTCATCTTAACGACCTTGTGTAAAATACGGCATCATTGGTTGAGCTGGACGCCGAAAAACGATTCGGGTCCGGTTCGACTGGATCAAACCTGACCAGCTGTACTGGATTCAACCGTGGGGTCCGGTTTGATGTCCAGCCTGATTTCAATCTTCGGGTCCGGTTTTCTGTCCGCATTACCGGTCTCGGCCGCTCCGGCTGGCAGTTCCGGCTGGGGCTTGTACGACGGCTCCTGGAGCAGTTCACGGGCAATGATCAACTGCTGAACTTCGGTTGCTCCTTCGTAAATGCGCAGAGCACGAATTTCACGGTAAAGCCGTTCCACCGGCGAATCACTGACCACGCCGGCACCGCCAAACAGCTGCACGGCAGCGTCAATAACCTGTTGTGCCGTTTCCGTTGCCGTCATTTTTGCCATGGCCGCTTCTTTGGTCACCCGATGCCCCTGATCACGCAACCAGGCAGCTCGATAGGTCAGGAGGGCCGCCGCATCGATACCGGTTGCCATCATCGCCAGTTTGGCTTGGGTCAACTGCAGGTCGGCCAATGTTTTACCGAACATCTGACGCTGCTTTACATGTCGCAATGCTTCATCAAAAGCCCTGCGTGCAAAGCCCAGTGCCGCCGCCGCAACCGACGTCCTGAATACATCCAGAGTTGCCATGGCGATTTTAAAACCCTGATTGACTTCGCCGATACGTTGTGACGCATGAATCCGGCAATGGGTAAATTTTATTCGGGCCAGCGGATGCGGCGCCATGACGTCAATACGTTCGGTGACACTGAGCCCCGGATTATCGCCATCCACAATAAAGGCCGAAATCCCGCGCGAACCAAGATTTTCACCGGTACGGGCAAAAACCACATAGAAGTCGGCAATGCCGCCATTCGAAATCCAGGTTTTTTCACCATTCAGCACATAATGTTCGCCTACGAAACTGGCTGTGCATTGCAACGCACCGACGTCCGAACCGGCCTCCGGTTCAGACAGGGCAAAAGCCGGAATCGCGCGGCCCGTGGCAACTTTAGGCAAGTAATTTTCGCGCTGCATTTTCGTACCGAACAAACTGATGGCCCCGGCACCCAAACCCTGCATCGCAAATGCAAAATCAGCCAATCCGTCATGACGTGCCAGCGTTTCCCGGATCAGGCACAGGGTTCGGGTATCAATCTGTGCGGAAAATCCGCCGTATTCAATACCGGCGATGGCATAGCGCAGCCAATTATCATCGCCGAGCTGCTTCACCAGCACCCGGCAGGCTTCATCAATATCGTCAGGCTGCAGATCACCCAGCTCATGAATGGCCCACTGGTTGATGTTTTTCGCCAGTTCCTGATGATGGGTTTCAAAAAACGGCCAGGCCAGGTAATCGCCGGCATTCTGCGTTTCCTGCTCGGATGATTTAGTGATAATGGCCATTCAATTCCCCTCAAATTGCGGTTTTTGCTTCGCTGAAAACGCATGAAATGCCCGATGAAAATCATTGGTTGCCATACAGATGGCCTGCGCCTGCGCTTCGGCTTCAATCGCCTGTTCCACGCCCATATTCCATTCCTGCTGCATCATTTTTTTGGTCATGCCCTGTGCAAAGGTGGGCCCGGCGCTCAGTTCCGACGCATACTGCTGCGCCTGCTGCAAGACATCGTCCGGCGCGCACAGACGATTAAAAAATCCCCAGCGTTCCGCTTCCGCACCGGTCATCGAGCGTCCCGTGTAGAGCAGATCTGCCGCCCGACCCTGACCGATCACCCTGGGCAGCAGCGCACAGGCGCCCATGTCACACCCGGCAAGCCCGACCCGGGAAAACAGGAAGGCCGTTTTGCTCCGTTCCGTCCCAAACCGGATATCGGACGACAACGCCAGTATGGCACCGGCACCGGCGCACACCCCGTCGACGGCGGCAACCACAGGTTGCGGGCAGGCGCGCATTGCCTTGACCAGATCGCCTGTCATCCGGGTAAACCGCAATAAGCCCGGCATGTCCAGTTCGGTCAAGGGGCCGATAATGTCGAGCACATCACCCCCTGAACAGAAGTTATCCCCTGCACCCACCAGAACCACCGCGCGGATGTCATCGGCATAGGCCAGATCCAGAAACAGCTGGCGCAATTCGGCGTACGACTCAAATGTTAGCGGATTTTTCTTCTCCGGACGATCAAGAATGATTGTTGCAACCCTGTCGTGAACCCGAAAACCAACATGTTTGGGCTGATAATCGGCCAACGTCAGGTGGTTACCCGGAAGTTGGTCTGGTTTCCCGGCTAAATAGTTCATATCACACTCTCTTTCACTTTTGAAAGCAAATGAATCAGTAGTTGCTTTTCTTCAACGTTTAGCCCCTGCAATAATTCATCGACCCACTTTTCATGCACCGCGGCCATTTTCTTGAATGAAGCCAATCCCTTCGGCGTCAATTTCAGACTGCATGAACGCCTGTCGTTCTTGTCGACGACCCGCAGGACGCAGTTCTCTTTGACAAGCTGGTCGGCAATCCCGGTAATGTTGCCGCTAGTCACCATCATGCGCCGGGACAACTCGCCCATAGGTAACCCCTTGGGATGTCGCTCCAGTTGTGCCATCAGGTCAAAGCGCGGTAACGTAATGTCAAACTGGCCGCGCAAGCGGCTGCGGATTTCTGTTTCAATTTTTACCGTGCACGACAGCAGGCGTAACCACGCCCGAACCGACAGGTGGTCCTGATCAGTCAAACGTGTTTCCAGATCGGTTGTGGTTACAACCCTGGGTTCATTGACCGCAACTTCTGACTCAGCTACCACGGTACCCGGTTTCATGTTTTCACCTTCAGTTCATTAATTCGCCACCGTCAATGGCAATTGCCTGACCGTTAACGGACGATGATCCTGGCATGCAAAGCCAGGCCACGGCATGGGCCACTTCCCGGGGCTGTATCAGTCTACCCTGCGGATTATATGCCGCCAGTTCGTCACGCGCTTCGTCGGGTGTGCGTCCGGTCTGTTTGACGATCCGGGCGACCGCTTCATGGACCAGATCGGTCTCGGTATAACCCGGGCACACCGCGTTCACGGTAACACCTTTTTTGGCGAGTTCCAATGCCAGTGCACGCGTCAATCCGAGCACCGCATGCTTGGCGGCACAATAGGCCGACGCATACCGGTAACCGGTTAAACCGGCGGTGCTGGCGACATTGACTATCCGGCCCCAGCCGAGTTGAATCATGCCAGGCAGGGCCGCCTGAGTACACAGCAGCACACTGCTCAGGTTAGCCGAGATCATGCTCTCGAGCAGTTGAACATCGGTCTTCATAAACGGCGCCGTGGTCGCCTGCCCGGCATTATTCACCAGTATCGCAATGGGTCCAAAATGTTGCAGGGCGGCCTGGAAGGCGTCGGGCACCGCCTCTGGCCGGGTCACGTCAAGCTGCAGCGCGTGCACCTCACCGAATCCGCTGAGCATCGA
>CAITOF010000027.1 GCA_903893945.1 uncultured Oxalobacteraceae bacterium
AGGTGACCCTGCTGATCGGTTGTGGTGATTTCAGGATTCAGGATGCCGTGGCGCATTCGTATTACCCGAAACTGCTGAAACACGGTGTGGAAATATTTGAGTACCGCAAATCGCAACTCCATGCCAAAGTGGCTTCCGTCGATGATGAATGGTCGACCATCGGCTCATGCAACTGTGACGCCCTGAGTCTGTTTATCAATCAGGAAGCGAACATATTAATCAAAAATAAAGTGTTTTCAGAGCAACTCACGCAGGCCATTTGGAAGGGCATTACCGAAAGTACCCGGATCAATCTGGCGGACTATGAAAATATCGCCTGGTATCGAAAATTTTGGTACGGATGTGCGTTTTTTATCTATAGTGCATTAATAAGATTGATCGCGTTCGAAGATTTCATGTAAATTTGATAACTTCACTCGCGTCGGCGAGGAATTATCTGCACTAGACTGTCTATTCTAAAGTTCAAATCGTGTTTGACATTTATACGCGCATGAATAATAGTACGGTCGTTCGATTAATTTTTAACGAGATCCCGCTGGCTGAATTTTTTTGCATCTGCTCACTCCATGTCTACACCCAATAAAATCATGCGCAAAGGTGAACTTACCCGCGCCGCTATTTTGGAAACGGCGCTTGAATTGGCGTCGCGCGCAGGGCTGGAAGGCTTGACTATCGGGCTGTTGGCCGACCAGATGCAGATGAGCAAGTCGGGGGTCTTTGCCCATTTTGGTTCGCGCGAAGATTTGCAGTTGGAAGTCATTAAACTCTACCACGCCAATTTTGAACAGGAAGTGTTTTACCCCAGCCTCAAGGAAAAACGCGGACTGCCACGATTGCAATCGATGTTTGCGCTCTGGGTGAACCGGGTCGCCATTGAAATCGATTCGGGCTGTATTTATATCAGCGGTGCGGTTGAATACGATGACAAGCCCGGGGAATTGCGGGAACAACTGTCAGAGATGGTCACGACCTGGCAACAGGCGCTGCGCCGCGCCACGGTGCAGGCGATTGAGTGCCGCGATTTAAAGCCGGATACTGATCCTGATCAGCTCGTTTTTGAAATGTATGGCCTGATTTTGGCCCTGCATCACGATGCGCGCTTTCTGAAAATACCGGAGAGCTTTGACCGGGTGCAGCGTGGATTCAAACGATTAATGGCTCATTACGGAAACAGTGCCGGCAAAAGCAATGCGCCGAAAAAACTTGCAGTGCCAGCATGCAGCTAACTTTGCTTGACCAGACGTAATTAACACATATCAGTTATTTGCTTTATTTATTCAGCCTCATACCAATATCAGGAGAACATAATGGGTCAGTACATTGCACCAATGCGCGACATGCAGTTCGTTTTACACGAAGTATTGCATGTTGAAGAAGAGCTAAAACATTTACCGTCTTACGCGGAAATAGATGCTGACATCATCAATCAGGTACTGGAAGAAGGCGGCAAGTTTGCCTCACAGATTCTGTTCCCGCTGAATCATTCGGGGGATCGTGAAGGCTGCCATTACAACAAGGATAATCAGACCGTTACCGCGCCCAAGGGCTTCAAGGCTGCCTATCAGCAATATGTCGCGGCAGGCTGGCCTGCCCTGTCATGCGATCCGGAATTCGGTGGTCAGGGCTTGCCGCTGATCATTAATAATTCCTTTTACGAGATGATCAACTCGGCCAACCAGGCCTGGACCATGTATCCGGGTCTGTCGCACGGCGCCTACGAATGCATCCATGAGCATGGCACGCCGGAACAGAAAGCGGCGTATTTGCCCAAGCTGGTCTCGGGCGAATGGACAGGTACCATGTGTCTGACTGAGCCGCATTGCGGAACCGATCTGGGTCTGTTGCGCAGCAAGGCCGAACCGCAGGCTGATGGTTCGTACAAAATTACCGGTAACAAGATCTTTATTTCCGCCGGTGAACACGACCTGGCTGACAATATCGTCCATCTGGTGCTGGCACGCCTGCCGGGCGCGCCCGAAGGTTCCAAGGGTATTTCGCTGTTCATTACGCCCAAGTTCATTCCGAATGCGGACGGATCACCCGGTGCGCGCAATCCCATCACCTGTGGCGCGATCGAAGAAAAAATGGGCATCCACGCCAATTCCACCTGCCAGATGAATATGGACGGCGCCACCGGCTGGCTGATCGGTGGTCCCAACAAGGGCTTGCAGGCGATGTTCGTGTTTATGAACGCGGCACGTCTGGGTGTGGGTATGCAGGGCCTGGGACTGACTGAAGTCGCTTACCAGAATGCACTGGTTTATGCAAAAGACCGGATTCAGATGCGCAGCCTGTCAGGCATAAAAGCACCCGACAAGGCGGCCGATCCGATTATCGTGCATCCCGACGTGCGCCGCATGTTGTTGACGGCCAAGGCGTATGCTGAAGGCGGCCGCGCGTTCTGCTCCTACGTTGCGTTGCAGCTCGATAAAGAACTGAATCACCCCGATGAAGAAGTCAGAAAAGAATGTGCTGACCAGGTCGCACTGCTGACACCTGTAATCAAGGCTTTCCTGACCGATAATGCCTGGATTTCGACCTCCGAATGCCTGCAGGTGTATGGCGGCCATGGTTTCATCGCTGAATGGGGCATGGAACAATACGTGCGGGACTCTCGCATCAACATGATTTATGAAGGCACCAACACGGTCCAGTCGCTGGATTTGCTGGGCCGCAAAATTTTGATGGATAACGGTGCCAAATTGCGCAAATTCGGCGAGCAGATCAAGGCGTTTGTTGAAGAAAATGGTACGGATGAAGCGATGAACGAGTTCATTACGCCGTTAGGTGACATTGGTGACAAAGTCACCAAGCTGACGATGGAAATCGGCATGAAGGCCTTCCAGAATCAGGACGAAGTGGGTGCGGCTGCCGTACCTTACCTGCGCGTTGTCGGGCACATGATTTTTGCCTATTTCTTTGCCCGGATGGCCAAGGTGGCCCTGGCCAAACAGGATTCAGGCGATCATTTCTACCTGTCAAAACTGGCCACGGCCCGGTTCTACTTTGCGCGCCTGTTACCTGAAACGGCGATGTTGATTCGCCAGGCGCGTTCCGGTTCGGCCAATCTTATGGCGCTCGATGCCGATCTGTTTTAATAACGATATGGGGCGTTTGCCAGCGGCAACGCCCTTTTTTAACACACAGTTTTGAAGAGGCTGATAATGACAAATTTCATCGTAAAAAAAGTCGCCGTACTGGGCGCAGGTGTGATGGGTGCCCAAATTGCTGCCCATTGCGTGAATGCCAAAGTACCGGTGGTCCTGTTTGACCTGCCGGCCAAGGAAGGTCCCAAAAATGGCATCGTATTGCGCGCAATCGACAATCTCAAGAAACTGAACCCGGCTCCGCTCGGCAACAAGGATGACGCTGCCTATATTGAGGTGGCCAATTACGAAGACAACATTGAATTGTTAAAAGGCTGTGATCTGATTATTGAGGCGATTGCCGAACGTATGGACTGGAAACATGATCTGTACAAGAAAGTCGCTCCGCACATTGCACCGGACGCCATTTTTGCGTCGAATACATCAGGTTTGTCGATTACAGCCCTGTCGGAAGGCTTCGACAGCGAATTAAAAGCACGTTTCTGTGGTGTGCATTTTTTCAATCCACCGCGTTACATGCATCTGGTTGAATTGATTCCGACAGCGTCGACCTCACCCCATATCATTGACCAGCTCGAAGGGTTCCTGACCACGACGCTGGGTAAAGGCGTGGTTCGTGCCAAAGATACACCGAACTTCATTGCGAACCGTGTCGGTATATTCGGTATGCTGGCCACCATGTATGAGGCCGAGAAATTCGGTCTGTCGGTTGATGTCGTGGATGATCTGACAGGTAAAAAACTTGGACGCGCTTCGTCAGGAACATTCCGCACCGCCGACGTGGTGGGCCTGGATACCATGGGTCATGTGATCAAGACCATGCAGGATACGCTGAAAGACGATCCGTTCTATTCTGTTTACAAGACGCCCGAGGTGTTAACCCGGCTGATCGGCGCAGGTGCCCTGGGACAGAAATCCGGCGCAGGCTTTTATAAAAAGGTGGGTAAAGACATTCAGCGCCTGGACTTTGCCACCGCACAATATGTCAGCGGCGGTGCCAAGGCAGACGATCTGGTTGGCCGGATTTTAAAGGAAAAAGACCCCGTCAAGAAAATGAAGGCGCTGCGTGAATCGGGCAATCCGCAAGCACAGTTCCTGTGGTCGATTTTCCGGGACGCGTTCCACTACATCGCGGTGCATCTGGAGTCGATCGCTGACAATGCCCGTGACATCGACTTCGCCATGCGCTGGGGTTTTGGCTGGCAGGTGGGTCCGTTCGAAACCTGGCAGGCCTCCGGCTGGCAACAGGTCGCGACCTGGGTGAAAGAAGATATCGATGCTGGCAAGGCGCTCTGCAGCGCGCCGCTGCCTGCCTGGGTGTTTGATGCCGATCGCCCTGGTGTTCATACGGCCCGGGGTTCCTGGTCCGCCAGCGGCAAAGCCTATGTGCCGCGTTCCAACCTGCCGGTTTATGAGCGTCAGGCGTTTCGTGCAACGGTCTTCGGTGAAGGCACGGCAACCGGCGCCACTGCCGGCACCACCTTCTTTGAAGATGAGTCCGTCCGGATCTGGCACCAGAATGATGATGTACTGATTCTGTCGCTCAAAACCAAATTGCATGTGATTGGTCCGGATGTGATCGCCGGCATGGAAAAAGCGGTGGCGGAAGCGGAAAAAAATTACAAGGGACTGGTCATCTGGGCGGCCGATGCGGCCGACGGTGGCGCGTTCTCGGCGGGTGCCGATCTGCAGTCCATGCTGCCGCTGTTCATGTCGGGCGGTGTCAAGGCGATTGAACCCATGGTCAGCAAGCTGCAGCAGGCACACCTGGCGCTGAAATACGCCAATGTACCGGTCGTGGCCGCCGTCGCCGGTCTGGCACTGGGCGGTGGCTGTGAATTGATGATGCACACGGCAAAACGGGTTGCGTTGCTTGAATCGTATATCGGCCTGGTGGAAGTCGGTGTTGGCCTGATTCCGGCCGGTGGCGGATTGAAGGAAGCGGCGTTACGTGCCGCTGCGGACGCCAAAGGTACAGACCTGTTGCAGTTCCTGAAAGGCTACTTCACCAATGCGGCTACCGCGGCCGTGTCCAAATCGGCGCTGGAAGCCAAAAAAATGGGTTACCTGTCGGCCGATGACGTGATTGTGTTCAACCCTTACGAATTACTGCATGTCGCCAAAGTTGAAGCGCGAGCCATGTTTGACGCCGGTTATCGCGCGCCCCTTAAAGCCCAGATTCCCGTTGGCGGACGCTATACCATGGCAACCATTACGGCTCAACTGGTTAACATGCGCGACGGCGGCTTCATTTCAGCCCATGACTACAAACTGGGTGCCATGATTGCCGAAATCGTCTCGGGTGGTGAAGTTGAAAACGGCAGTATCGTCAATGAACAGTGGTTGCTGGATCTGGAACGGAAGGCCTTCATGGAACTGCTCAACCATCCCAAAACACAGGAACGCATCATGGGCATGATGCAGACCGGCAAACCAGTACGCAATTAATCCAGATAATCTGATCGGAGCACAAAATGACTAAACAACTACAGGACGCTTACATCGTCGCCGCTACTCGCACTCCCATAGGCAAATCGGGACGTGGCATGTTTAAAAATACCCGCCCGGATGATCTGCTGGTCCGCGTACTGCAGTCGGCCCTGTCCCAGGTACCGAATCTGGATCCGAAACTGATCGAAGACGCCATTGTCGGCTGTTCGTTCCCCGAGGCGGAACAGGGCAGTAATCTGGCACGCATGGCGGTGTTACTGGCCGGTCTGCCCCAGACCGTCGGTGGCGTCACCATTAACCGCTTTTGCGCATCGGGCATCACCGCCGTTGCCATGGCAGCCGACCGGATTCGGGTTGGCCAGGCGGACGTGATGATTGCCGCGGGCGCGGAATCCATGTCGATGGTGCCGATGATGGGACACCACCCCTCCATGAACATGGGAATATTCAGGGACGAAAACATCGGCATGGCCTATGGCATGGGCCTGACCGCTGAAAAAGTGGCCCAGCAATGGAAAGTGACTCGCGAAGAACAGGACGCGTTTGCACTGCAGTCACACCAGCGTGCCATCGCGGCCCAGAATGCCGGCTATTTTGATGCTGAAACCACCTCGGTTGACATTATCGAACGTATTCCGAATCTGGCGACCGGCCAGATTGATCTGAAAACCCGCACCGTGAATCGCGATGAAGGTGCGCGCCCCGATACCTCACTGGAAGGACTGGCAAAACTGAAAGCCGTGTTTGCGGCCAAAGGTACCGTCACCGCCGGGAACAGTTCACAGACGTCGGACGGCGCAGGCGCCCTGATCCTGGTCAGCGAAAAAATCCTGAAACAGTTTAATCTTACCCCGCTGGCGCGTTTTGCCTCTTTTGCGGTGCGTGGCGTTCCCCCTGAAATTATGGGTATCGGGCCAAAAGAAGCGATTCCGGTTGCCTGCCGTGCCGCCGGAATTACCCAGGACCAGATCGACTGGTTTGAACTGAACGAAGCCTTTGCAGCCCAGTCGATCGCGGTCGTCAAGGATCTTGGTCTGGATCCGGCCAAAGTCAATCCGATGGGTGGCGCTATCGCGCTCGGACATCCGCTCGGTGCAACCGGTGCCATACGCGCAGCGACGGTGATTCATGCCATGCAGCGCAACAACCTGAAATACGGCATGGTGACCATGTGCGTCGGCACCGGTATGGGTGCGGCGGGTATTTTCGAACGCATGTAATTGAGCCAACACGTTGACGTAACTGATTCAATGAGTCTTCAAGGGAGTTCCATGGATATCATCACCCAGAAACAGAACGGCGTTCTGACGATCACCTTCAATCGCCCGGCCAAGAAAAATGCCATTACCGCGGCCATGTACCAGAGCATGGCAGATGCCTTACGTGAGGCGGAAACGGATAATGACGTTCGGGTGATCCTGTTTACCGGACATGAAACGATATTCACGGCGGGCAATGATCTTGAAGATTTCATGAAAAATGCCTCGCAACTGGCGACCGACGGTGAAGCCAGTTCCATCATCCAGTTCATGCGTGCCCTGAGCAGCTCCCCCAAACCTGTCATCGCCGCGGTGGCAGGTCTGGCGGTAGGCATAGGCACCACCATGTTGATGCATTGCGATCTGGTCTATCTGGCCGACACGGCCAAACTCAGCATGCCATTTACCCAGCTCGGTTTGTGCCCTGAATTTTCCTCCAGCCTGTTGCTGCAACGGGTGGCAGGCTATCATCGCGCTGCTGAAAAATTGATGCTGGGTGAACCGTTCAGTGCCCAGGAGGGCTATGAAATGGGCCTGGCCAATAAAGTGCTACCGGCACCGGAACTGATTGCCTACGCCAATCGCCAGGCTGAAAAACTGGTTGCCCTGCCGGCGGCCTCACTACGCGCCACAAAACACCTGATGAAATCAAGTCAGACTGGCCTGATTAATGACGTGATGGCCGATGAGCTCAGGCAATTCAGTGCCATGCTGAGCGGGGCCGAAGCCAAAGAAGCGTTTATGGCTTTTTTTCAGAAGCGCAAACCGGATTTCAGCCAGTTTTCATAAGCGGTTGCAGTTCGCCCTCTCATCTGCCTCTGGAAGGTTGTAATGTTTCTAAAACGACTCGTTTACGCGCTCCTGATTGGCAGCTTCGCGGGCAGTTGCTGCGTGCCGTCAATTGCCGAGGAGATCGTGGTCTATAGCGGCGATTCATTCCAGCCCCAGATTTATCTGGTCAACGGCAAGCCCGCTGGCTATGTGGCGGCCCTGTTCGAACGTATTTCCAGAGATACCGGCGACACCTACCGTTTCACCCTCCTGCCCTGGAAGCGTGCAGTCAGTGAATCGGCAGCCGGGCTCGGTGGCATTTCCAATTTTTCCTGGACGCCGGAGCGAGCCAGGTCATTTGACTATTCAGACCCGGTCTTTGTCAATCGCAGTTATTTGCTGGTAAAAAAAGGCCACGCCTTTCCGTTTGCGTCACTGAATGATTTACGGGGAAAAAGAATCGGCGCCTTGCTGGGCTCCAGTTACGGCGACGAATTTGACCGGGCGGCGGAAAACAAGCTGTTTATTGTTGACTATGACTCGAATGAGGTGCTGCGCCTGAAGAAATTATTGATAGGGCGGTTTGATGCAGCGATTGTTGAACTGGATACCTTCAACTTAATGGTGAATTCCGACCCGGAACTGGCTGCAAATAAAGATGAATTCACCTTTCTGCCCAAGTCACTGATCGATGATAAATTGTATCTGGCATTTCCCAAATCAATGCACATGTTACCGGCTTTAAAGCGCTTCAATCTGGCATTGAATGCCCTGAAAAAGACCAGGGAATACCAGAAAATCATTAATGAAAACCGGCTATAAAAAAACTCCCGACTGGTTGGGTCGGGAGTTTTTTTCACATCAGAACGGTACGGCCAGGCTGACCTGATAGCTGCGTGAAGGAATGACGTAATAAAGTGGATCACCTGCGAGGTTCGAATTCAAAGAAGCATAGTCGCCTTCTTTATTCAGCAGATTAGCAATCTTGAAACTGACTTTCGCGTTGCCTCTCCCAAAGTCCTTTAATCCTGACATTTTATAAGTCACGTCAAAGTTAGTGATGCTGTATCCGCCGAAGTAAAGATTATTCCCGCTTGCATCCACATTGCTATAGCGCGAACTGGCGTATTTAGTCGTTAAAGCCGAATAAATATCTCCATCTTTGTAAATCAGACCCAAAGCAGCATTCTTTTTGGGTGTGTTCTGCAGAACCGAGCCATCGCTGGTCGTGTAATTGTTTTCAGCCACGTTACCGTAAATGCTGAATCCCGCATTAAGTTTGTAAGTTGCTTCAAATTCAACGCCGTCGTATTTAACGCCGGGCACCAGAACAGCACAACCAGTAAATCCGGCAGGACAGGCAGTTGCTGACGCAATGTTTGTGGAATCAATGTGATACACATCGAAGCCAAAAAGGAAGGCATTGCTGATCATATTTGTACCGACCTGATAATTCTTGGTGGTAGTGGGCGCCACCGATCCCAGATCAGGTGATGTTTTGTAGAATACGTTCAGATTTGGAGCGAGGAAACCTTCCGAATACTGTGCGTACAACGACAAATTTGGACTAACAGCATAGTGTGCATCCAGGGCCGGCAATGCCTTTTCCCAGGTTTCCGAACCTTGATACGGCACCTCGGTTTTCTGGTTGACGGCTGCATTCAGATCTCGCTTGAACGAATCATACTTCACACCCGGTGTAATAGTCAGTTCGGGGGTTGCCATCCATGCATACTGGATGTAGGGTTGGAACGTGGTCAGTGTGTTTTTCATTTGACGCTGAATTGACCCGCCGTTCGATTCGCCATCGTAAGGGATGCCACCCAATGTCCAGTCGATATCCTGCTGGAAGCGATCGTCTTTCTGGTAATCGTACCACACGCCAACTTCCAGCTTTCCCGATCCGATGGCATCGGATGCACGCAAAATATCGCCAACAGAGCGATAATTATTATGCATTTGCACGCCAGGTACATTTTGCGGGCCGTTCGTCGTGCCACCGTCAGAGATGGTATCAGCCAGGGTAACCGATCCGGTATTCATCCCATAGAAACCGTCATGAAAATAAGCGTAGGTATACAGTTTATTATCAATGGTCCAGCTACCCTGGGTAGACTTGATGCCAGCATATTCAAAATCAGTTCTTAACTGGTCATAGTTCCATGGCCGGTTTGCTTCACTTTCAGGATTGTTGACCAGGCCAAAGTTATACCCGTACAGCGCCTGCTGTTCCGGTGTCGATCCGTTCGGTACGTGTTGAAGCGTGTGGTTATACATGCCAACCAGAGTTAACGATGTCGTGCCAGACAGGGGTATTTCGTACCTGGCCATCAAGTTTTCTCGTGACTGACCACTCTCAGTCAGAAAACCATTTGAATCCAGCGCTTTGACGCTGACATACAGTTTGGAATCGCCAGCATCCTTCATAATGCCGGTATTGTATTGCGCGCCGATCAGACCGGTATCCCAGCTTCCATACGAGCCGTACACCAGACCTTCGGGGTTCGAAGTTGCTTCCTTTGAGGAGATGGCGATAGTGCCGCCAAAGGTGGCGTTACCAATCGTACTGGCTTGACCCGGACCACGATCAACAACGATCTGCCCCATGTCCTGCGGCATGAAATACACGGTCGAATGATGGGTGAAATCGTTGGAATCGCCCCAGGGTATGCCATCAAATGTGACGTTATATTGTCCATCCTGAAAACCGCGTATGGTCAGACTCTGACTTTCCATCAGTCCGGCACCATTCGGATCAATGCTCAGAACGCTGGGCGTCAGGTTGATCAGGTCTGCATAATTTGATCCCGCCAACGCGTTTTCTTCGATGTAGTGCTGGTTAACAATCGATTGCGGTTGAATCGCGTCGAGTGAAATCTGCGAAGGTGCCACATCGGTAGCCTGCACTCTTTTTTCGCCGGTAATAATAACCTGTTCCGGTGTCATGTCGGACACATCAGCCGCATCCAGCGGCGCCGCATAAGACCCCATGGCACTTAACAAACCACTCATTGCCATAGCGCCGCGCACCGCAAGATTCATTGTCGTCATTCGAAATTTCATCGTCGTATCCACCCTTGTGCTGTTAATAAAAAGCAGAATGGTACGGCCTCAATGTAACAATGTAATTACACAGACTGAACCGGAACAGTGGAATGACAGCAGCTGAATTATGACAAAAAAATGACACAGACTTAAGTCTGAAATCGGCCGGAACGGCGCTGCACAGCAACGTCAGTTTGTATCCGTCAACCTGCTGAGTAATTGCTGATGCGCATCGACGCTCAAACTGTCGATGGTAATCCGGTTTGGCATGGACCTCAGCCAGGTCAGTTGCCGCTTGGCGAGCTGGCGCGTCGCGATCACGCCACGCTCACGGAATTCGGCGTAATCACAAACGCCATCCAGATAGTCCCAGGCTTGCCGGTAACCGACACAACGCATCGACGGCAGGGAAGTGTTCAGGTCGCCGCGCGCGCGCAATGACCGGACTTCATCAAGAAATCCCTGCTGCAGCATCATGTCGAAACGTTGCTCAATGCGTTGATGCAGCACACTGCGATCGGCCGGCTCGAATGAAAATGCCTGAATATCCAGCGCAGGGACCGGATCAGCCTGTTCCGCAAAGATCAGGGATAAGGGTTTCCCGGTTTGCTCGATGACTTCCAGTGCACGTTGTATGCGCTGTGTATCGCCGGGCGGCAGGCGCTGTGCCGTCAGCGGATCCAGTTCAGCCAGTCTGGCATGAAGATGCGCAATACCGAATTCGGCAATCTCGGCATCCAGCCTGGCCCGCAAGGTCAGATCAGCCGGAGGCAGATCACCGAGGCCTTTCATCAGCACATTGAAATACATCATGGTGCCGCCGACCAGCAGCGGTATCTTGTGCCGCCCGGCAATTTCCCCAACAAGCGCCATTACATCAGAACGAAACTGTGCCACCGAATAACTTTCGGAAGGATCGCGAATATCGATCAGATGATGTGGCACCGAAGCGCGTTCTGAACGATCTGGTTTGGCGGTGCCGATGTCCATGCCACGATAGATCAGGGCAGAATCCACGGAAATTATTTCGCAGGGAATATGTGCAGACAATGCCAGTGCGGCCGCGGTTTTGCCCGATGCGGTGGGCCCCATGATAGCAATGACTTTCGGTATCATTGGCCACGCAAAAATAATTTATCCAGATCGTTCAGTGCCAGTTGCACCCAGGTCGGGCGACCGTGATTGCACTGGTCAGCGCGCTCCGTCTGTTCCATCTGCCGCAGCAGGGCATTCATTTCAATCCCGGTGAGACTCCGGTTGGCGCGCACCGCACTATGGCATGCTAACGTACCGAGGAGTTCGTTGCGTCGTTCCAGCAGGACGCGCGAGCCGCCAAATTCGGCAACGTCACGCAAGACATCGCGCGCCAGCGATTCCGCATCGGCATTTTTTAACAGGCCTGGAATGGCCCGCACGGCCAGTGTGGTTGGTGACAGGACCGCAATTTCAAACCCCAGCGAGCGCAGCACGTCCTGCTGTTCTTCAACCACGCTGAGCGCTTCCTGATCGGCATAAAAAGTCACCGGGATCAGCAGGTTCTGTACCGACAGAGCGCCCTGATCGAGGGCGGCTTTGATCTGCTCGTACAGTATGCGTTCATGCGCGGCGTGCATATCCACCAATACCAGGCCGCGATTATTTTGTGCCAGAACATAAATCCCGTGCAGTTGGGCAATTGCAAATCCAAGCGGAAATTCATCGTCTGACGGCTGGGCATGTTCACTAGCGATACGGTTCGGTTCTGCACCCGGTGCTTTATGGTCGACGGCGGTCTGAAACAAGGCGCCGTATGCCGGCATTGCCTGCGCTACGCCATAGTCTGTCGCACGCTGAAACAGCGGTGACTGCGACTGCGCTGCTGGGTGCCAGGTCTGACCTGACGGTACCTGCTGCCGCGCAACATTGAAGACGGCTGCCGGCAACGGTGCCGGTGCCGCGCCGAACGCCGTTGCCGAGGTTTGCGACAACGCAGCCTGAACCGCATGAAAAACAAACTGGTGCACGGCACGGCCATCCCGAAACCGCACTTCAATTTTTGACGGATGGACATTGACGTCCACCAGAGAGGGGTCAAGTTGCAGCGCCAGTACATAGCTTGGGTAACGGTCACCATGCAGGACATCCTGATAGGCGGCACGAACGGCGTGGGTCAGCAGCTTGTCACGCACAAAGCGACCGTTCACATAAAAATATTGCGCATCGGCCCGCGCCTTGGATGCTGTTGGCAAACCGGCGTAACCATGCAGACGCAAAGGACCGGCACTCTGGTCTACGACAAGTCGCGCGCCGGCAAATTCAGAACCCATGATCTGTGCGCTGCGTTTATCCAGGCTGGTGGCATTCCAGTGATCCACCGTCTTGCCGTTATGGATCAACGTGAAGGCCACGTCCGGCCGCGCCAGGGCAATGCGCTTTACCACATCGGCACAATGGGCGAATTCGGTCTGCTCCGTTTTCAGGAATTTACGCCGCGCCGGTGTGTTGTAATACAGCTCCTGCACATCAATCGAGGTACCCTGCGCGCCCGAACTGGGGCTGACCACCCCGTTTTCAATCTGGAAGGCATGGCTGGCTTCAGCAATGCGTGAACTCAATTTGAACTGGGACACCGACGCGATCGATGCCAGCGCCTCACCACGAAAGCCCAGCGTTGCCACATTTTCCAGGTCGGTTAACGACGCAATTTTGGAAGTCGCGTGTCGGGCCACAGCCAGGGGTAACTGGTCCGGTTCGATGCCGCGCCCGTTATCGGTAATTGAAATGCGTTTGACACCGCCCTGATCCAGTCGGACCGTTATTTGCGTTGCGCCTGCATCCAGCGCATTTTCCAGCAATTCCTTGACAACGGCGGACGGTCGCTCGACGACTTCACCGGCCGCTATTTGAGAAATTAAATTGTCGGGAAGCGCCTGGATCGGGCGATGTGAAGTCGTCATTTGTGTCATAGCTGGCAATTATAGTTGTTTTGAGCACTTTCCAGATAGTGTATTATCAGCGCACTTACGGTGTTCCCCCCTATTTTTCAGGACGACTATGGATTTTATGCAATTTATCAACCTGGTGTTGCATGTTGACAAAACATTAGGGTTATTTATCGAGCAATATGGCACGCTGATTTATGTCATTTTATTCGCGATCATTTTTTGTGAAACAGGCTTGATCGTCCTGCCTTTCTTGCCGGGTGACACCCTGCTGTTTATTGCCGGTACGTTCTGTGTCAGCGGCGCCCTGAACCCGTGGCTGCTCTGTGTTTTACTGGTCAGCGCGGCGGTACTGGGAAATACCGTGAACTACTGGGTTGGCTACATGATCGGGCATAAGGTCTACGAAAATGACTATAGCTGGGTCGATAAGGATGCCTTGAAAAAAACCCACCTTTTTTATGAAAAGCACGGTGGTAAAACCATCGTCCTGGCGCGCTACGTTCCCATCATCAGAACATTCGCACCATTTGTGGCGGGCGTATCTGAAATGACCCACCGCAAATTTCAGCTTTACAACGTCGCCGGTGCGACCACCTGGGTTGTCCTGCTGGTCCTGGCAGGCATTTATTTCGGCCATATTCCGATTGTGCGGGATAATCTGAATACCATCGTATTGATCGGCGTGGCATCCGCCGTAGTGCCTCTGATCCTGAGTGGCATCATCAAGTTAATCAGAAATCTCCGAACCAAACCGAATCAGGCCAGCGACCACTGAAAAAAATGGGCCTCGTTCAGTTCAACACGAGGCCCATTCTCTCCGCTATCTGCCCAGCGCAAGCGGCCGGTTAGCGTTCTTCACGCTTTTCCACTACCGGCTCCTTGCCCTTTTTCTCCTTGATCTCCGGTTGAGCGGCGGGTCGGGATTCAGTGACCGGCCTGGCAGGTTCATATTGCGGCTGGCGCGGTTCCAGTTGCGGCTGACGCGGTTCAAATTGCGGCTGGCGAGACTCAACCGGTTCTGTCCTCTGCTGGTTGCCCGGATGCTGAAGCTCCTGCGGAGCGGCATTCGATGGCGATCTCTCTGGTGCAGGATGAACTTGCGGCGGATACGCGGGGACCGCGGCCGCCGGTTGATGCACCGGTTGTGGATAGCCAGGTACCGGTTGTGGAGCGGGAGCCGAATTGAAATGCGGTGGATTGCCGGCTCCCGTAGTCTGTGCAGGCGGGGTTGTGTGCACCATTTGTGGCGGCGCCAGCACGGCGGGCTGATGACCTGCGACGTAGGCGGGAATGGCCTTGGGTGACGCAGGTTCCGGCGCGTAGGCATGAACCACTGGCTGCAGTGCCGCAGCCAGATGCGGTTGCACCGGCACGGAATTGTTGAACGCATGACCGCTGGCCGTCGCGTTGGCAGGCGCCACTATCGTTACATTGGTGATATTCGTTACATTAGTGATGTTCTTGACGTTATTGATTGTCGTGATATGCATGCCCTGATTGACTATCGGCGGCGCACTGGTCACTACCGCCGGTGCAGTGCCTATCGGAGCCGGTACGATCAGCCCGGGACGTGAACCGGGTGGCGCGGGCACGAATACACCCTCAGGGCCTTCAACCCGGTGCCCGGCGACCACACCCACGGCAACGATACCGACCGCAATACTGATGCCCAGCGGTGGCGGTACAAACGTCACGCCGGGTGCCGCCCAGAAGCCATTGACAAAAATGACGGCACCATTGCGATGTTCATAATACGGATTGACCCATCCATAACCGGGTTGTGGAGGGGCTATCCAGCGTCCATGCGCCCAAACCCAGTTGCCTTCCCATACCCAGTAGCCGCCGGTCCAGACCGCACCATAATAGGGGATTGGAGGAACGGTTTCGACCAGCATCGGCGGTGGCGCCCAGTCCACCATTACCGGTGCAGGCTGGACCATAGGCGGGTCGACATAGACACTCGACACGGGTTGTGACGGACCGGATTCGCCGTGGGGTTGCTGGTACTGCGGTTGCTGGTACTGCTGGGGCTGCTGGGGCTGCTGGTATTGCGGAGCCTGATACTGTGGTGGCGGCTCATAATAGCGCGGCGGTGCGACAACACAGCCACTTAATAGTAAAACCGAACCTGAAATGAGTCGTTTCATTTTATCCTCTGCTTGAAATGAGTGGTTAAATCGATTACTGGCGCGATAATGTTTCAGCAGTGCAATTACGGCATTAATTTAATTAAGGTACAACGCCTGTCAGCCCGGCCCGGTTGACCGTTTTCTAGGTGAGCCTGTTTTTCGATAAGGGCGGTTTTTTAACAAAATAACGATTGATGCCATTCAAAATCGCATCGGCCATTTGATTCTGGTAATTTTCATCGAGTAATTTGGCTTCTTCCTCGGGATTCGAAATAAAAGCCGTTTCAATCAGCACACTGGGAATATCCGGCGCCTTCAACACCGCAAAACCGGCTTGCTCAACCAAACCTTTATGGAGCCGGTTAATGCCGCCAATTTCGCCCAGAATCGCGCCACCCAATTTGAGGCTGTCGCTGATCTGTGCTGTCGTCGACAAATCCAGCAACACACTGGCAAGCTGTTTGTCCTGATTTTTTATATTGACGCCGCCGATCAGATCGGCAGAATTTTCTTTGTTGGCAAGCCAGCGCGCCGCGGTTGAACTTGCGCCTTTGTCGGACAACGCAAAAACAGACGAACCCCGCGCGCTGGTTTCAATAAATGCATCGGCATGAATCGACATAAACAGGTCAGCCTGCACCTTGCGTGCTTTTTCAACCCGTACATTGAGCGGCACGAAAAAATCGGCATCGCGGGTTAAAAATACCCGCATATTCGGTTGCGACTCGATCCTGGCCTTGAGTCGCTTTGCTATCGACAGAACAATGTCTTTTTCATAGCTGCCACCGCGTCCGATGGCACCCGGGTCTTCACCCCCGTGTCCCGGATCCAGTGCAATGGTGACGACACGATTCAGCTTGGGAACATTCCTGGGTTCCGGCGCAGTTTGCAACGGTTGCTCCGGGTTCGGATTCAATCGGGGCTGCGGCATGGGTTGCGGAAGTACCTCGGCCAGCGCCGGATTCTCATTCTTTACCGCGGGCTGATCTTTCAGCCATTGCCCCTTCTCGATCAATGCTTCAATCGGGTCCACCGGATTGATCGGGTACAGATCAAAAACCAGCCGGTAGCGGTATTCACCCACCGGCTTTAAGGTGAACACCTGCGGGTTGATTTCTTCTTTCAAGTCGAATACCAGGCGGACCACATTGGGACGATTCTGTCCGACCCGAACCTGTTTGATATACGGATCATCCGGCTGGATTTTTGCGATGATTTCCTTCAATGTTGAATTCAGTTCCAGGCCCTCAATATCGACCACCATACGCAGCGGATCTTTAACCAGAAACTGGGTTGCCTTTAACTCCACGTCCCCTTCCAGGGTGACCCGGGTGTATTCGTCGGCCGGCCAGACCCGGACGGCCAGAATCTGGGAGGCGTAGGAAAGTCTGGGAACCAGTACCGAAAGCAGCAGTGCTGCGCCGCTTTTCAAAAAAATACGGCGTGATTTTTTTTTGCGACTGCCTACAGGTTGGGGGCAAAATGGAGATGTTTCAGACATGCGCTTCCTTTATCCGACAATGCTCGTAATTCTACCTGACGACCTGCTCCTTCAACAGTTAAAAATAACTCCAGATCGGGTGTCGGCAGAATACCTTCGCCTTTTTCCGGCCATTCGACGATGCAGATGGTTGACACCGTAAAGGCGTCCCGAAACCCCGCCTCCAGAAACTCATCCGGACTTGCCATGCGGTATAAGTCAAAATGCATGACCACCGTTTCCCGGCCGTCCAGAATGATCGAGTAAGGCTCTGCCAGGGTATACGTCGGGCTTTTTATATGACTGGTCACACCCGCTGCGTGCAGAATGGCGCGGGTTAGCGCTGTTTTGCCGGCGCCCAGATCACCGTGTAAATAAATGACCAGTCCGGGCACCAGCTGGCGTGCCAGACAGCGCCCCAGCGCATGGGTAGCCGCCTCGTCTTTTAATTCGGTTTTATAATGCTGCATCTCGTAAAATAGTCCTGATTTCAACCCCAATAGCCAACATGATAAACGACAATCTCTCTTTTCTGGCACAAAGCATCAAAGCCTGGGGAAAAGAATGCGGGTTCGCCGAGGTCCGGATTACCGACATCGACCTGTCCATCCACGAGGCCGGGTTAACCGCCTGGCTGGCCGCCGGACACCACGGCGACATGGACTATATGGCAACTCACGGGCTGAAACGGGCCAGACCGGCTGAATTGGTCCCAAATGCCAGGCGCGCCATCATGGTCCGCATGGATTACCTGCCCGAAGACAGCCTGCCAAACTGGCGCGAACTGGAAATGGCGGCCAGTCGGCAACCGGAACAGGCGGTGATTTCACTTTACGCACGCGGCCGAGATTACCACAACGTGCTCAAAACCAGGCTGCGCGAATTGGCGCGCCGGATTGAAACCGAGATCGGTCCCTTTGGCTATCGGGTTTTTACCGATTCGGCACCTGTCATGGAAGTGGCACTTGCCGAAAAAGCAGGTCTGGGCTGGCGTGGCAAACATACCCTGCTGCTGAATCAGCATGCCGGCTCCACGTTTTTTATCGGCGAGATCGTCACCGATCTCGAGCTGCCCATCGATACGACCGAACCGCCAGCAAGCAGTCATTGCGGCAGCTGCACAGCCTGCATCACCTGTTGCCCGACACAGGCGATTCTGGCGCCGTATCAGCTGGATGCGCGCCGATGCATTTCGTACCTGACCATCGAGCTCAAAGGCAGTATCCCGGTCGAATTCAGGGCATTGATTGGTAATCGCGTCTATGGCTGCGATGACTGCCAGCTTTATTGCCCCTGGAATAAGTTTGCCCAACCGAGCGACCAGGCGGATTTTTCAGTCAGAAACGGACTGGATAATGCCCGTTTGATTGAGCTATCTGGGTGGACTGAAGACGATTTTCTGAACCGGCTTGCAGGTAGCCCGATCCGGCGCATAGGGTACCGGCGCTGGTGCCGGAATCTGGCCGTGGGCCTGGGCAATGCAAGACGAAGTTTACGAAAAAAACAACTACCGACCGACGCAATTGATGCCGCCTTGCAGAGATACGCCCTGCACCCAGAGGAGCTGGTTCGGGAACACGCACTGTGGGCCCTGAAACAATAAATTGAAACTAGTCGGAACATCGTTTACAGTGGCATATACAGGTTGATCATTCCAGCCACCAGGTAAAAACGGATAAAAAATGACTCAAGCAGACAGCCAATCAGACGATGATGCAAATTTATCCAATTTGCGCATCCGACCGGCGCATACCGGCGAAGCTGACGAGCTGACCCGGTTGGCAACGGCATCGAAGGCACACTGGAATTACTCACCGGAACAACTGGCGCTGTGGCGCGGCGAACTGACTGTGCCGCCTGATGTCATCTTCAATGGCCGGGCCTATGTCGGCGAGATCGACCATACACTGGTTGCCATGATGGTGCTTGCACCGGCCAAAATTACCTGGAAGCTCAGCCACTTCTTTGTGGCACCCGATCGTCTGAATCGGGGTATTGGCAAAGCGATGTTCAAACATGCCATCGGCATTGCACAAAAACAGGGTGCAAGAGCATTTGCGATTGACGCGGATCCTCATGCCGAACCGTTTTATCTGGCCTGCGGTGCCATCCGCTCACATGCCATTGCGGCACCAATAGCCGACGATGCCAACCGTATTCGCCCGCAGATGCTGTTCACGATACAGGCAAAAAAATCGTATGACTGAACCGGCATTACCAGCCCGGCGGTTTGAGTGTGTGCAGTATTTTGCGAAATGATTCGTCGCGGTGCGTTTTGATATGATCGATCATCAGGTTCGACAACACAGCCGAACAGGTAAATGCGTCATTGAGGCCCACCATTCTGCTCATCCAGCTTTCATAATTGTCTTCGTTGCCAAACACCTCTGGAGCCAGTTCGTGGGCCTTCTGCATTAATCCGGCCGCGTAATACCTTAAGGCGACCGGCGAATCATTTTCAGTGCCAAAAATTCTGACCGACGACAATTTGGAAAACACCGCCGCAAGAATCAGCAGATGCTGGGCCTTCACGCTGGCCGACGCATTCTGAATTTCAAATTTTGCCAGCACCGTTGCAAAATGCGCCTTTTCCAGCGTAGAAATGTCAGCAACATGCGCCGGTTTGCGGTTCGAAATACCTTTTTCCAACAGAGGGGAGAAGACGTTCGTCAGTGCACTCTGTTCGTCAGGATCACATAATTTCCGGTTCCCGTTCCCGGTCGACAGCGCATCGGCGAACAGCGTGGCGTAATCGGCATCTGTCTGGGCGCCTTCAGCAACAGGGTGGCGGCTAACCCAAAACGTCTCGAACAACCGGCCAAATTTGGCCTGATTCGCCAGATAGGCATAGGCATCGGCAAACAAGCCGAACTGTCTGTAAACCGTGGCCATATCCGGATTGTAGACGCCTACTTCATTCCTGAAGTACGCAATATGATTCCAATTGTGATCCTTATCCAGCGCCAGCTTGGCGCTGATCGAGTTTTTTGACAGAACCAGACTGTAGTTTGAACCGCCTTCCTGATGAACAAAACCGAATGCAGGATCGTCATCGTCGATATTGTGCAGCTCACTAATTCCATTCTGTTCGAGATAACTGCGCACCGGCTCCAATTGTGGCGTAGCCAGATAGACGCCGTAAAGCGTCATTGCTTTTAATCTGACTGCCTCATTTCTGTGCCGGATACCATGCAGGATCAGTTGAACAAAAAACCCGTTATTTTTAAGCATGAATTGCTGTTTTTCACCTTCCGGCAGAACGCCAATCAGGTCTGCCAGCAGGTGGAATTCAACATGACCCCGGATGTCCAGTTTCCCTGTATTGGCCGCGGCCACTTTAGGTGCCACAACCCTAGTTTTGACATAACCGGCAATTTCGGGGTCGCGGCAATAGATCGGGTTTTTCAACCAGATGGCCAGCAATGCTTTGTGGACTGAGGCAACATCGGTCTGCCCCAGGGAATGGATGACCTGGTGCATCAGGTTCAACTTCAGGTCGTTATAGTCGCTATCGATGGAGTCGATGGCACTCAGTATGCTTTTGCCGCCGTTATTCAGATGATTGAGTTCCAGGTCGAGATTGTCCGGACTCCACTCCGGAAAAGCCAGTGTTATGCGGGCGCCCTTCAATCTGGCGCCATCAAAACGGGCACCGGTAATGGATACGTTTTCCAGCAGGGCGTCATTCAGATCCGCATCGACGAGCTGCGCATGGTTCAGACGGGTCGAGACCAGACACGCCCTGGCCAGATTGGCCCTGCCCAGATCAGCGTCCTGCAAATCAAGCTTGCGAAACATGACGCCGGTTAGCGTGGCGCGATTCAGATTGGCCTGGTGCATTTTGACATTAACCAGGCTGACACCTGTCAAATCAATATTGGCCATATCGGCATAATGCAATTCGGCGCCGCTCAGATTCACGGCTCTGCGCAACGGCGGCGCATCATCAATCTGAATTTCCAGTACGGTACACGACGCATTTTCCGGGTCACTGACTATGTTGAACCTGCCGCGCTGGTCCTGGTTCGAAAGTTGCCATAATTTAAGGAATGCGCCAACTTGCTCATGAATGTCTGCAGAATGATAAAAGGTATGCAGGTGGGCTCTGGCGTCGCCATGGTGCATGCCGCAAATCCAGTCGACCATGTTTCCAAAAAAGGTGTTTAAATCGCCGGTGCTTCTGGCTTCCCTGACAAAAGCGACATCCAGTTTGTTGAATGAAAAATAATTGACCAGATCACGCACTGCACGTTACCTCACAAAAGGGGATGGGAATTAGCGGCAAGTCTGGTCACATTATTCCTGCAGGCAGTGCATTTGCCAATATCGGAATTCTACGGCCGTAGCATTACGATCTGGTCTGAAAAACAGAACGGTTACCGGACTGGCGAAGGTCGATGATGTGTCGTGCGGGCCCACGAATTAAAAGGCGGCGTGCGCGTTAAGCGCTCTGGGAACCGGCTGATTTGCTGTCCATTAGCGGCAGCGTAAAACTGAATATGGTGCCGCCCGCTGGATTGGGCCGATAAGTCAGTTGCCCCCCGTGGGATTCGATGATGGTGCGGCAGATATTCAAACCCATCCCCATACCATCCGCCTTGGTTGAAAAAAAAGGCGAAAACAACCGGGAGCCGATCTCGTTCGAGATGCCGGTACCATGGTCAATAAAATCCACCTGAACAAGCGCTCCATTGATTGCAGCACAAATATGCAATTCACGGTTTTTTACGGCGGGATCCTGCATCGCCTGAAACGCATTGCGCGTCAGATTCAATATCACCTGCTCCAGCGCCACCTTTTCAACAAAAACCGGCGGCAATGGTTCCGTCAGATTAATGTCGAGCTCGGTCCTGTAAGTTTTGGCCTGCAGTTCAATCAAAGGCAGCACCGCTTGAAAAACGTCCCTGAACTGCAGCACCATCCGTTGCGGTTCACGCCTGACAACGAAATCTTGGACGCTCGTTATGATCTGGCTGGCACGGATGGTCTGTTTTTGCACCTCGATCAATGCGGTTTCCATATCCTGCTTTTGATAGTCGCCCACCTTTAACAGGTGCAGCAGACCGCTCGCATAAGTACTGATAGCGGCCAGCGGTTGATTCAATTCATGCGCCATCACCGCCGCCATTTCCCCCATCGCTGATAATCGGTCGGCGCGTTTCATGTTTTCTTCGTGCGCCTGCAGCCGCTTTTTCAAATCGGCTTCGAGTGCCTGACGCTGCACAACGGAACGCCATAACGCCCACAGGCACACTGCCAGGCCCATGCCGGACAGCACCACAGCAACAACCAGGTAGGGAGAAGAAGTGTATATAGCCAAAATAAGTACGTGCAGTCGGGAGGGTATCAGTCATCAGTGGCGATCAGCGTTATTATATTTCAGCTAATTTTACGATGGTAGGAAATTATCTTTTTTATGGCAATTATGAATTGCCGAGGGCCGGGTTCAGGTGACAGCGTGCGCACAGCCTGAAAATTGACACCAATAGACAGGCCAAAGGCAAATCATTTATTTCATTACAGGAAATTATTCATTGTGCTGTGCACAATTTTCGCTTGCATAATTAGAAATTTTCCACAAATTAACCACAATTCCAAATCAGTTCTGTCATGCGGGCAGGTTGAAATTGCGTATCCAAAATGGCTGTGCTATCGTTGCACCCAACGTGAATTTGGCAGGTAGTCAAAAATCGGAAAAATCCGAAAACACCGAGGAGACCGCGTTTCAATATAGCTAGGAGTGCCGTTTAAAAAAGCATGATATTAGCAAAAACGCGAAAGTAGTTTTAAGGGCGTATTTAAAGGTGTTACCTTTGATACGCCTTTTTTGTATCAACTGTGCTTAATGGTGCCGACGATGGCAATTCAGGCGCGTCGATTCGGTTCCGTTGTTCCCTTGTCCCGTTGTCGGTAATCTCAAATGAACCAGGCCTTCCCGTTTAATACCATCATCGCTGCGCCGTTCGGGGCCATTGGCGTCCGGGCCGATTCGGACCACCTAAAAGAACTGGTTTACCTGCCCCCGGGTACCACACCGGTGGATCCGGCAACTCCGCTTACAAAAGAAATAGCCCATCAATTACAGTGCTATTTTGCCAGTCCCGGCTATCAGTTCGATTTGCCGCTGCTGACGCAGGGCACTGATTATCAGCACAGAGTGTGGAATGCCATTGGGCAGATTCCAAGCGGTCAGGTAGTCACGTATGGGCAACTTGCCAGACAGATCGGATCTGCGCCGCGCGCCGTCGGTCAGGCCTGCGGGGCGAATTTTTATCCACTTATCATTCCCTGTCATCGGGTCACGGCAGCCCACGGCGTAGGGGGGTTTGGTAATCAGGATGACGCTGGCAGCTACCACGTGCGGATCAAACGGTGGCTGCTAACCCATGAAGGTGTGCATGGCTATTAATGAACGAATCCAGTCCGAGATTGATGAATTCTGCGAAACGCTGTGGCTGGAAGACGGTCTGTCGAAAAACACTCTGGATGCCTACCGGCGTGATCTCACCCTGTTCGCACGATGGCTGGAGTCTGAACAACAGGCTACATTGACCGGCATTTCGTCCGGGGATATCGAGCGCTATATGCAGTATCTTGAGGGCGGCAAGGCGACCAGCGCCAATCGCCGCCTGACTGTTTTTAAACGCTACTTCCAGCATGCATTGCGCCAGAATAAAATTACCGTTGACCCGACATTAAAGATCGCTTCTGCCAAAACACCGTCTCGAAACATTCAGACGTTAAGCGAGGCGCAAGTCGAGGCGCTCCTTGCAGCGCCGGATGTCAACAGCGCGCTGGGCTGCCGTGATCGTTGCATGCTGGAATTGATGTATGCGAGTGGCTTGCGGGTCACCGAATTGGTGCTGATTAAAATTCAGGAAGTCAGCATGAATGATCACGTCTTGCGTATCACAGGTAAAGGTGACAAAACCCGGCTGATTCCCTTCGGTGAAATTGCCGGCGGCTGGATCAGCCGCTATTTATCCGGGTCACGCCCGCTGATCATGAATGGAAAAGTTGATGACGCCCTGTTTGTCACCGCACGTGGCACCGCGATGACTCGCCAGATGTTCTGGATACTGATCAAGAAATACAGCCAACAGGCGGAGATTAACGCTCCGCTGTCGCCGCATACCTTGCGCCATGCATTTGCAACCCACCTCATCAATCACGGCGCGGACCTGCGTGTCGTGCAGTTGTTATTGGGACACGCCGACATTTCCACCACGCAGATTTATACGCACGTGGCACGGGAGCGTTTAAAACGCCTGCATAAAGAACATCATCCGCGCGGATGATCAGGGTGTATCAGGCGATGACACGATCGATATCTCAATCCGGAATCCGATACCTGCCTGGATGGGCATCGATCGCTTTGCTGCGGGTTATTTTCGGGGCGACAGGCTCAATCTTTGCGCGAACCGTTAGCATTGCGTTCAATCAATTCGACTTTGTATCCGTCTGGATCGGTGATAAAGGCAATCACCGTTGAACCGCCTTTGACCGGACCGGCGTCACGGGTCACATTGCCTCCTGCTGCCTTCACTCTGGCACATGCGTCAGCCGCATTGTCGACCGCGATGGCAATGTGTCCGTAGGCGGTGCCCAGTTCATAGCTGTCTATCCCGTAATTGTAAGTCAGCTCCAGTTCTGCATGCTCCGGATTCGTGCCATAACCGACAAACGCCAGCGTGTATTTATAGTCGGGATTCTCGCTGATGCGCAGCAGGCTCATGCCCATTACCTTGGTATAAAAATCAATCGAGCGCTGCAAGTTACCAACGCGCAACATGGTATGTAATATCCGCATACTATCCTTTCGACACGGCAGATCACTCCAGCGTGTTCATCCTGTTAAAAATCGCTACACCTGACCGGAGCCACTCGCGCGCCCGAACAGAACCGATTGCACAAAAAATTAATAAATTACTATCAAAACCAGCCACGGTGCTGACGCCGTATTACTGCCCCTTATTACTGTCTCTCATTACTGCCCCTCATTACTGCCCCTCATTACTGCCCCTCAATTACCGGGGCAGTTGGCTTGTCATCAACCCGCTCAATGAAAACAAGTTATCCATAAGACTAGTTTTTATTATAATTCAGTTCTGCGCCAGCATGTCCTTCCGTCCGAAATTCACACAAGCGAAAATAATTGCCATGTAACAGCCGTTATACAAAGAACCCGTTGCCTGTCGCTCGTGAAACAGTGTCTAATAACGGATCTTTTTTGAACTGATCCCGAATCTGTCTGTGCCACTTACAGCAACCCGTTATTTACCACCTCCAACACTCCCATGAACAATAACACGTCTTCCAGCACCACGCCCAACTCACCCGCCGCGCGACGCTGGCTCTGGATCATCGTCGCACTGACGCTGGTCGGCGCGGGCTATTTTTATTATTCGAAACCGGCCAAAGACGGTGTTGCAAAAACGGCGGGTGCAGCGGATGGCAACGCGCAGAAACGCGGCGCTGACGCACGAGGTCGGCCTACGCCGGTCGTGACCGCCGTCGCCAGGACTGATGACGTGAATGTCTATCTGAACGGTCTGGGCGCGGTGACACCCCTCGCAACGGTGACGGTCAAGTCACGCGTCGATGGTGAAATCATGAAAATCCATTTCAAGGAAGGTCAGATGGTCAGGAAGGGGGAGGTATTGGCAGAAATCGATCCACGTCCCTATCAGGCTGCCCTATTACAGGCCGAAGGACAGCTCATGCGCGACAAAGCACTGCTGACTGACGCAAAACTGGACCTGGCCCGTTACCAGACACTTTTGAAACAGGATTCCATTGCATCGCAACAGGTCGACACACAGGTCGCACTGGTTCAGCAATATGAGGGCACTGTCAGGATTGACGAGGGTGCACTGGCCACGGCAAAACTGAATCTGACTTATTCCACAGTGACGGCGCCGGTTTCTGGCCGGGTCGGATTGCGTCAGGTCGATATCGGCAACGTCATACACGCCGCCGACACCACCGGCTTTGTCATCATCACCCAACTGCAACCGATGTCCGTGTTATTTTCTCTGCCCGAAGACAGCATCCCGGACCTGATGAAAAAAATAAAATCGGGCAGCAAGATTGCCGTGGACGCCTATGATCGCGCCTTTACCAGCAAAATCACCAGCGGCACTCTGGAAACCATTGATAACCAGATCGACCCGACCACCGGCATGGTGAAATTGCGCGCCACCTACGCCAACACGGATTTAACCCTGTTTCCGAGCCAATTCGTCAATGCACAGGTATTACTGGAAACCCGGCACGCTGTGATCGCCATTCCAAGTGCCGGCGTGCAACACGGGCGCTCGGGCACATTTGCTTTTGTGGTCAATCAGGACAACACGGTCACACAACGTGACATTGTGGTCGGCACTGTGCAGGGTAGCAAGAGTGAAATCGTGTCCGGCCTGACGCTGGGCGAAACAGTGGTTATTGATGGCGCCGACAAGTTGCGCGATGGCGCCAGTGTCGATATTTCCAGCAATACGGATAGCGGCAAAGGCGATAAAGGCAGCAAAACAGGTTCCGGTAACAGCAGGCACGACAAATCGGCGGCGGCGGCTCCGGCAGCAACCCATTAAGCAGACGACTGATAGCCCACCATGAATTTGTCACGCCCCTTTATTGAAAGGCCTGTTGCCACCTCGCTGTTGATGGTGGCGCTGCTGCTGGTTGGATTAATGGCCTATCGCATGTTGCCGTTATCCGCCCTGCCCGAAGTCGACTACCCGACCATTCAGGTTGTCACCCTTTACCCGGGGGCCAGTCCCGAAGTCATTACATCGGCCATCACCGCACCTCTGGAAAATCAGCTGGGCCAGATGCCCGGCTTAAACCAGATGTCCTCCAGCAGTTCAGGTGGCGCTTCCGTGATTACACTGCAATTCAGTCTGGCACTGAGTCTGGACGTCGCGGAGCAGGAGGTCCAGGCCGCCATAAACGCGACCGGCACATTACTGCCCAGTGACCTGCCGGCCCCTCCTATTTATAACAAGGTCAACCCGGCTGACACGCCCATCATGACACTGGCCCTGACATCAGCCAGCATGCCATTACCCCAGGTACAGTCATTTGCGGACACACGTCTGGCGCAAAAGATATCGCAGGTAACGGGTGTCGGCCTGGTGAGCATTTCCGGCGGCCAGCGTCCTGCAGTCCGGATACAGGTGAATCCTACGGCGGTGTCCTCATACGGACTGAACATCGAAGATGTCCGCACGGCTATCGGCGCGGCCAACGTCAACCAGGCCAAAGGAAATTTCGACGGCCCCAACCATGCTTTTACGATCGATGCGAATGACCAGTTGCGCACTGCCGCCGAATATCGCAACATATTTATCGCCTACAGAAATAATGCGCCGGTGCGGCTTTCCGATGTTGCAAGTGTTGTGGACGATGCAGAAAACGTCAAACTGGCTGCCTGGGTCAATGACAAACCGGCGATTATTCTGAATATACAGCGGCAGCCCGGTGCCAATGTGATTAACGTGGTCGACAATGTCAAAAAGATTCTGCCGCAACTGAAAGCATCCATACCCGCCGGGATCAACGTTGACATCCTGAGCGACCGTACCGACACCATACGCAGCTCGGTGAAAGATGTGCAATTTGAACTGATGTTGTCGGTCGCGCTGGTCGTGCTGGTCATATTTCTCTTCTTGCGCAATCTTTCCGCCACCATCATCCCGAGTGTGGCCGTGCCACTTTCAGTGGTCGGGACATTTTCAATCATGTACCTGGCCGGATTCAGCCTGAACAATTTAAGCCTGATGGCACTGACCATCTCCACCGGTTTTGTGGTTGATGATGCCATTGTGATGATCGAAAACATCACGCGCTATATCGAAGAAGGCGAAGATCCCTACACTGCGGCACTGAAAGGCGCCAAACAGATCGGCTTTACGATTTTGTCGCTGACCATTTCTCTGATCGCAGTCCTGATTCCCCTGCTTTTCATGGGCGACATAGTAGGTCGACTGTTCCGCGAATTTGCGATTACCCTGTCCGTCACGATCGTCATCTCCGCGGTCGTCTCCCTGACCCTGACTCCCATGATGTGCGCCAAATTGCTGCGCCATACCCCGGAAGAAAAACAAAGCCGTTTTTATCATGCCTCGGGTGCATTCTATGACCGGGTGATTGCCAGGTATGGCGAATGGCTGAACTGGGTGCTGGAGCGCCAGACGGCGACCTTGCTGGTGGCGGCTGCGACACTGGCGTTGACGGTGATTTTGTATGTCATTATTCCGAAGGGCTTTTTCCCGCTTCAGGATACCGGTGTCATACAGGGCATATCCGAAGCACCCCAGTCAATTTCATTCATAGCCATGGCCGAACGCCAGCAGGCGCTGGCAAAAGTGATCCTGCAAGATCCGGAAGTCGATAACCTGTCGTCGTTCATCGGTGTCGATGGCGTGAATACGACATTGAATAGCGGACGGATCCAGATTAATCTTATCCCGCATGACAGGCGCGAACACAGTGCGGCGCAAATTATCGAACGGCTGCAATCGAAGCTGGCCAGTGTTGAAGGCATCGAGCTGTACATGCAACCGGTGCAGGACCTCACTATCGAAACCCGTGTCAGCCGCACCCAATACCAGTTTTCGGTCGAAGACCCGGACTCGGCACAACTGAGCGTGTGGACACCCAGACTGGTTGAAGCGTTAAAAAAACTGCCCGAACTTCAGGATGTCGCCAGTGATCTGCAGGACCAGGGGCTGCAATTGGCCGTGACTATTGACCGCGCAACGGCAACACGCATGGGCATTACGCCCGCCTCGATCGACAGTACCTTGTACAGCGCATTTGGGCAACGCATCGTGTCCACCATCTTTACCCAGACCAACCAGTACCGGGTCATACTCGAAGTCAAACCGGAGTACCAGATCAGCCCTGAAGCGCTCAATCACATCTATATCAGTGGCACCAATGACACGCAGGTTCCCCTGAGCGCGATCGCGAGTTTTTCCCAGCAGCATACGCCGCTGGTCTTGAGTCACATTGGCCAGTTCCCGGCCAATACCGTATCATTCAACATCGCCAAGGGCTACTCGCTGGGCGATGCCGTTGCGGCCATCAACAGAACCAAGATCGAGATTGGCCTGCCAGCCAGCATGCAGACCAATTTTCAGGGCGCCGCACAGGCATTTAATGCGTCGCTTGGCAATGAACTGCTGCTGATACTGGCGGCCATCGTCACGGTCTATATCGTACTGGGCGTCCTGTACGAAAGTTATATACACCCCATTACCATACTGTCGACACTCCCTTCCGCCGGCATGGGCGCCCTGTTAGCGCTAATGGCATTTGGTTCTGATCTGGGTATTATCGCCGTCATAGGCATCATATTGCTGATTGGTATCGTCAAGAAAAACGCGATTATGATTATCGACTTTGCACTTGACGCAGAACGCAATCAGGGAATGTCCCCGCGCGAGGCCATATTTCAGGCCTGTCTGTTGCGTTTTCGTCCCATCATGATGACAACCATGGCAGCGCTGCTGGGCGCGCTTCCACTGATGCTGGGCGGCGGTGTCGGGTCCGAATTGCGCCATCCGCTGGGAATAACCATCGTTGGTGGCCTTATCGTCTGTCAGGTTTTGACGCTGTTCACGACACCAGTGATCTATCTTGGCTTTGACCGGCTGGCACGCCGGCTCAATCCAAATGGCAGTTCGCGTCTCGAGCATCAGGCTGACCTTGACGCTGATGCCGCTGAAGACCGCAGTGAGGCCGACGCAGGCGCACCCGATCCGGCAAGACCAAAATGAACATATCAGCGCCCTTTATCCGAAGACCGGTAGCGACCACACTGCTGACCATCGGCGTTGCGCTGGCCGGCATCGTCGGATTTTCGCTGCTGCCGGTTTCACCGATGCCGCGGGTTGATTTACCGACCATTTCGGTTTCGGCCGGCATCCCGGGAGCCAGCCCGGAAACCATGGCGACTACTGTCGCCACACCGCTGGAACGCTCCCTGGGGCGTATCGCCGGCATTACCGAAATGACGTCCACCAGTGCACTGGGATCCAGCAACGTGATCCTGCAGTTTGACCTGAGTCGCGATATTGACGGTGCAGCACGCGATGTGCAGGCAGCGATTGCTGCGGCCCGCATTGATCTGCCCTCGACACTGCGGAACAATCCCACTTACCGCAAAACCAATCCGGCCGATGCACCCATCATGATTCTGGCATTGACTTCGCCGATCATGACGCAGGCGCAAATGTTTGATTTTGCCTCGACGACACTTGCGCAGAAGCTTTCCCAGGTGGACGGCATAGGCTCCGTATCGGTGGGTGGCAGTTCATTACCCGGTGTGCGTGTTGAACTGAACCCGCTGGCGTTGAATAAATATGGTATCGGTCTTGAACAGGTGCGCACCGCGATTGCCAGCACCAATGCCAACCTTGAAAAAGGTATCGTTGCAGAAGGTGACCGGCAGTGGCAGATCAGCACGAATGATCAGGCAAAAAAGGCAGCCGAATATATCCCGCTGATTGTGGGCTATCATAACGGCAATCCGGTTCCGCTTGGCACTGTCGGGCGCGCAGTCGATTCGGTTGAGGATTTGCGCAACGCCGGCAGCGCAGACGGAAAACCTGCGGTCGTGGTCATTCTGTTCAAGCAGCCAAACGCAAACATCATTGAAACAGTCGACCGGATTCGCAGCCTGTTGCCGCAGCTTAAAGCTGCCATGCCGAGCGCCATCGACATGAAAGTGACACTGGATCAGACGTTTACCATCCGCGCCTCGCTGCGTGATGTGGAGCGTACGTTGCTGATCTCGGTTCTGCTGGTCGTTCTGGTCGTGTTCCTGTTTTTGAGAAGCGTCCGTGCCTCCATCATTCCCTCGGTTGCTGTGCCGATCTCCATACTCGGCACCTTTGGCATCATGTATTTGCTGGGTTACAGCCTGGACAATTTTTCCCTGATGGCCTTGACCGTTTCCACCGGTTTTGTGGTTGATGATGCCATTGTGGTGCTTGAAAACATCATGCGTCACGTAGAGGGCGGCATGACCCCCTGGAAGGCCGCACTCAAAGGTGCACGCGAAGTGGGCTTTACTGTCCTGTCCATGAGCATTTCGTTAACCGCGGTATTTATTCCCATGCTGTTCATGGGCGGCATAGTCGGTCGCCTGTTCCACGAATTTGCTGTCACCCTGTCAGTCGCCGTGCTGGTTTCACTGCTGGTCTCGATTTCGACCACACCCATGATGTGTTCACGAATTCTGAAGGCGCAACAGGAGGTCAGACATGGCGCCATTTTCATGACCAGTGAACGGGCCTTTATCTGGCTGCAGAATAAATATGAAAAAGGACTGGATGTGGCACTGCGCCATTCCCGCCTGACCCTGATCACCATGTTCGCCGTCATTGTACTGAATGTTTATCTGTATTCCGTGGTACCCAAAGGGTTTTTCCCGAGTCAGGATACCGGAATGATCATGGGTTCAATCGTTGCTGATCAGTCCACCTCGTTTCAGGCGATGGTACCCAAACTGTCAGCCTACGTTGACCTGATTCGTGCAGACCCCGCAGTACAAAGCGTCACCGGCTTTACCGGCGGCAGTCAGACCAATACGGGCCGGATGTTTATCACGCTGAAACCGTTAAACGAACGGAAAATCAGTGCCGACAATGTCATCAATCGCCTGCGTGGCAAACTGGCGACCGTGCCCGGCGCCTCGCTGTTTCTGCAGGCCCGACAGGATATCCGGACCGGTGGCCGCCAGGGAAATGCCCTCTATCAATACACTCTGCAGGGTGACAATCTGGAAGATCTCGACAAATGGGCACCCAGAGTATTGCGCGCGTTGCAAAACGTACCGAAGCTGGCGGATGTGAATTCAACGCAGCAGGACAAGGGCCTGCAAGCCTCGCTGACTATCGACAAACCGACTGCATTGCGGCTGGGACTGACCCAGCAGGAAATCGACAATACCCTGTACGACGCATTCGGACAGCGCCAGGTGTCAGTGATTTATGAAGCGCGCAACCAGTACCACGTCGTTATGGAACTGTCCCCCGAATACTGGCAACGACCGGAAACGTTGAACAACATTTTTGTCAGCAGCGCGTCCGGCAATCTGGTGCCATTGTCCGCTTTCTCCCGTTTCGACACAAAAACCACGACGCTGGTGGTTAACCACCAGGGCCAATTCCCGGCGACAACCATTTCATTTAATCTGGCACCGGGTGTTGTGTTAAGTGATGCAGTCAGCGCCATTGATGAGGCGACCGCCAGGATCGGCATGCCTTCCACCATCCAGGGAAGTTTCCAGGGTACCGCAAAGACATTTCAGGATTCATTTAAATCCATGCCTTTTCTTGTTCTGGCCTCACTGCTGACGATCTATATCGTGCTGGGAGTGCTATATGAAAGTCTGGTCCATCCAATTACCATTCTGTCGACACTCCCCTCAGCGGGCGTTGGCGCACTGCTGGCCTTACTGCTGGTCAAGATGGAACTGAGCATGATGGCGTTTATCGGCATCATTCTGCTGATCGGTATCGTCAAAAAGAATGCCATCATGATGATCGACTTTGCCCTGGTGGCACAGCGTACCCGGAACCTGTCATCCTTTGATGCCATCAAACAGGCCTGTCTGCAGCGTTTTCGGCCCATCATGATGACGACCATGGCAGCCCTGCTGGGTGCTGTGCCACTGGCTTTTGGAACAGGGACCGGCTCTGAACTTCGCCAACCATTGGGCGTGACCATTATCGGCGGATTAATTTTCAGCCAGATGCTGACGCTGTTTACCACGCCGGTGGTTTATTTATACATGGACTGGTTTCACGTGATAGGACAACGACTCAGGGCGCGAAGAAAATCCGCCGCGCTGCAACCGTTAATCCATAAAGCCGAACCACACTGACAAGATACATATGAAGGATGCAATGCCATGACGTTAAAAAAATCAGCCTTTCCGGTGGCCATGTTATTACTGACACTCGGTGGATGTGCGGTCGGACCCGATTACGTCAGGCCGGCACCCATCGCCGCCGCTGACCTGCCACCCAGTTTCAGGGAAAACTGGAAAACAGCCGAACCACAGGATCAGTCCATCCCCGTCAAGTGGTGGATTTTATTCAAAGACCCCAACCTGAATGCCCTGATCGAACAGGTCGCCACATCCAATTTATCCCTGGTCGCAGCCGAAGCCAATTATCGCTCCGCGCTGGCCCTGGTGGACAATGCCAGAGCGGCCTATTTTCCGACCCTGACAGGTGACGTGAGCAGAACCCGCAGCCGGTCATCTGATCTGGGAACCGGCACGGCCAATGTTGCCAGCATCAATGCCGGCTGGGAACCTGATTTATGGGGCGGCGTTCGTCGTGCAGTGGAAGTGCAGGACAACACGGCCCTGGCCAGTTATGCAAACGTGCAGGCAATTCGCCTGAGCATGCAATCGCAATTGGCGCAGACTTATTTTCAGTTGCGCGTATTAGACGCACAAAAAGAGCTGCTGGATCGCACAGTTGAAGAATACCGGCGCTCCCTGAACCTGACCCGGAACCAGTATAAATCGGGCCTGGTCGCCACCGACAGCGTATTGCTGGCTGAAACCCAATTAAAAAGCACCGAGGCGCAAGCCATTGATGTTGGCGTTTTGCGCGCACAGTATGAACATGCCATCGCAACACTGATAGGCAAACCGGCCAGCACGTTTACCATCGCTGCCATTCCGGTCGGCAAAGACACCTACATGCCGGAACTGCCCGACGTCCCCGTGGCTGTCCCCTCCACTTTATTGGAGCGCCGCCCCGATGTCGCCGCGGCTGAACGTTCAGTCGCCGCCGCCAATGCACAAATCGGCGTCGCCAAAGCGGCATTTTTCCCCGATTTGACACTGGGCGCAAGTGGTGGTTACCAGAGCAGCACGCTGGCGAAATGGCTTACCGTACCCAACCGGATCTGGTCCGTTGGCCCTTCCCTTGCCGCAACACTGTTCGACGGCGGCGCGAAAATCGCCCTGCATACCCAGGCCATTGCCGCCTACGATGCCAGTGTAGCCAGCTACCGACTGACCGTGCTAACTGCATTTCAAAACGTGGAAGACACGCTGGCGTCATTGCGCATTTTAAAGGATGAGGCACTAGTGCAGCGCGACGCGACCCGCTCAGCCGTGAAGGCGCTGGATGTCACCATGAACCAGTATAAGGCCGGGACGGTAAACTACCTGAATGTGGTCACCGCACAGACCACCGCGCTGTCGAATCAGCGCACTGAATTGACCATCACCAATTCACGCCTGCTGGCGACGGTGCAGCTCATCGCCGCATTGGGCGGTGGCTGGAACCAGAATTCAACCCAATCAGATAATTAATCCCTCATGAAAACCAATTTTCGTTACCTGTTCAGCCTGATCGCAGCGCTTATTGCGCTTATTGCGTTTGTCGCAGCACCTGTGTTTGCACAACAGGAGTCCACAACGTTAGCCACTCCAGCAGAATCTGCGGCGGAACTGCCTGCGACAGAACCCGTACTTGCGCCTCAGGTAACCATCACTGACGTTAAAATCGGCACCGGACCGGAAGCCACAGAAGGTGCCAGTGTCACCGTGCATTATACCGGCTGGTTGTACGATGCAGGCGCACCCAGGAATCACGGCAGGAAATTTGACAGCTCTCTCGACCGGGCCCAGCCCATCACTTTCACACTCGGCGCGCATCGTGTCATACAGGGATGGGAGCTGGGTTTGTCCGGCCTCAAGGTCGGTGGCAAACGCACCCTGCTGATTCCCAGTGAATTGGCGTACGGCGCACGCGGCGCTGGTCGCATCATTCCTCCGAATAGCACATTGATTTTTGACGTTGAACTGATAGCCGTCAAATCGCCGGACTGACTTTGGCGTATCGACCTTCAGGCCAGGGTTTCAGGCAGACCCCGTTCAACTCTTTCGCCGCCAACCTTTCCATAAAAAAATAAGTATAAGTACGGTTGCATCCGCCTGCCGTGAATGAAAAAATACGGCCTTCCAATTTCATGGGTGACAGTCGCTCTTAGGCTGCGGCCGTTTGTTGCCGGTTGTTGCCGATTTATAGCCGTTTTATTGCCGATTTATAGCCGATTTATAGCCGTTTTGCGCCATTAGCAGCCATTTGAAATGTGGATTTTCGACTCCAGCGACACGTTGGTCACTTAGTTTATTTTATTCAGACAAAACCCTTATGGACTTCATCAGAAATACCACTACGCTCAGATACAATCCCTATCCAACCCCCCGCCAAATACTTTTAAAATCCATACAGACAGAAATTGCACTTGATCCGGGCAACCTGCCTGTGCCGTCAAATGACGCCAGTTATGCCTCACCCGGAGACGCTTTATTATTAACGAAACAGGACGCCACATCCAATGAAGCGGTACTTGCCCAGACTCCGCTAGAACAGTTACCCGAATCAGGCATTTCACAGACCGGGTCAACGCCACCCGCCACGCCCCCGGCAACCACCACACTGGTACCGTCGCCAACGCCGCCGGATTCCACCTCAACACTCATTGGGCGCGGCAGTTTTCATACCGTTCATCACCTCGCTGACGGTCAGGTCATCAAGATTCTGGAAGATTCTATCCTGAAGCGCCCGTCCAAAGTGCTCGCGGGTCCGGGACACAAACAGAAAATAAAAACTCGCGAACAATGGCTTTACCTATTGGCACAGAGGGCTGGCATACCAACGGCAAAAACTGCGTGGGATGAGGACCTGAATACCATACAGGAAATCTGCCGGGCGCTGACCGACGACAATCTGCGACTGAAAGCAATCAGCGGCATCGTGAACCAGATTGCCCTGCTATGGTCCAAAGGAATATTCGTTCTCTTTGATCCCTCGACAGACAATGTCATGCTTAACTCAGAACACCAATTCGTCATGACTGACTTTGGTGCAGAACGTGATGCGTGCGATTTTGAAGACGGCGAAGAACTGGCGATCAATTTCTACAGTATTTTGAAACGCTGGAACCTCCCGAAAAGCGACCTTGACGCCCTGTTGACGAGTGTCCTGGTGACACTCAGCGGTGAGCATGGCATTCCATCGACGCCAGACATCAACGATTGCGTTGACCTGTATAAATCACACATCAGAAATTCGTATACAACCCGCATTGAAAAAGCGCTGACCGATATCGCCACATACCGGAGCGGGATAATTGCACAATTAAAGATCTACCTGAAATAGCACCCCAGCAGGGCTACGCAGCCCTGCTGTATCTGATTTGTGGTGCCACTTTGACAATGTGATTTGTTTAACGGTTCCCTATCGATTACTATGGCGGTTTTGCTCCTGCACGGTCAAATCTTCCATGACTTTTACCGAACTGATCCAGAACGCAGCACTGCTTCGCGCCATCAATGAACGCGGCTACAGTACGCCGACACCGATTCAGATGTCAGCCATACCGCTCATACTGAAGGGCGGTGACGTTGTCGCGCAGGCCCAGACCGGATCCGGTAAAACGGCGGCCTTCTGTCTGCCGTTACTGCAACAGTGGGCCGTTGAACGCGCGATCACGCCGCGACGGGTCAGAACGCTGGTTCTGGTGCCGACACGCGAACTTGCCGCCCAGGTGGGCGACGTCATGCGCAATCTGGCTCATCATCTGCCAAAACCGATCAAACTTTCTGTGGCCTATGGCGGCATTTCGATCAATCCGCAAATGCTGCAATTGCGAGGCGGTGCCGACATGGTCATCGCCACGCCCGGCCGTCTGCTCGATCTGATCAGACAACATGCCGTGACCATTTCACACGTAAAAACGCTGGTGTTTGATGAAGCCGATCGCCTGTTCGAATCGGGCTTTGCCGATGAAATCCGGCAAATTTTATCGCTGGTTCCAGCACAGCGACAAACACTCCTGTTTTCCGCGACGTTTCCGGATCAGGTACTTGAACTGACTGAAAATGGCTTGCGCAATCCGGTCCGTGTTGACGTTGCTGACTCGGCTACCCACAAACCCGACATTCACCAGCGTGCAATCGGTGTCGATATGCAACGGCGCACCGAGTTGTTGATCCACTTAATCCGCCAGCATCGCTGGAACCGTGTGCTGGTCTTTACCAGCAGCCGGTATGCCTCCGAACTGGTTGCCATGAAGCTGCGCAAGGCCCATATTTTTGCTGAACCGTTCCATGGTGAACTTGGACAGGGCAAACGCACGCAGGTGTTATCAGACTTTAAAACCAACCGGATCCAGGTGATTGTCGCGACCGACCTTGCCTCGCGCGGCATAGACATTCCCAACCTGCCCGTCGTTATCAATTACGATCCGCCCCGATCGAGCGACGACTATACGCATCGCATAGGCCGGACAGGTCGGGCCGGGAACGCCGGGGTTGCCATCAATTTTGTCTGTGCCAGCAATGATGCGCATTTTAAATTTATCGAGCAATCGCAACAGATACGCCTTGAACGTGAACACCTGTCCGGATTTGAACCCGTGCTAACCGACGTTTCGGTTCTGCCAGAGGAAAAAGGGCCCGGTGGCATCAAAAGCCATCGACCCAACAAGAAAGACAGGCTGCGGATGCTGACCCTGGCGCCGGCAAAAAACAGGTCATCCTGACATCAAACCGTCAGTGACCTGCGGATAAAGAAACCGGAACCCCAACTCCTGTTTGATTCTGGTGTTACTCATTTGTCGTGATTCGGCCATGAACGTCAGCATGACCGGAGTGATCCTGCTTTCAAGCTGTTCCCTGGGCAGGCGTGGCGGACGTGGCAGATTGAAACGGTCTGCAACCAGATCAAAATAATCTCCCATTTTGATACAGCTGTCATCGACCGCGTTATACAGCCGGTTCGGACTGCCACTAAACAGCGCCGCAACAATCAGGCGTGCCAGATCCTGCGCATGAATATGATTGGTGTACACATCCTGAGTCGGTAACAAGGCAGGCACAGCGTTGTTTAACCGTTCGATCGGCAATCGGTCTGACGCATAAATGCCCGGCACACGCAGTATGGTCAGCACCGATCGTGTCCGGCGCGCCCAGTGTCGCCACACCCGTTCCGCATCAACGCGCCTCACCGCTCGCACGTTTCCAGGGTTGACGGGCCGTGTTTCATCGATGTACTGGCCGCCACAATCACCGTACACACCCGACGTACTTATATAAACCAGGTGAGATGATTGTGACAGGACCGCTGCCAGGTGGCGACTGCGGTTATCACGACTACCGCTTGGCGCCGGCGGTGCCAGATAAATTATCTTGCTGGCCAGCGTTGCCAATTTCGCCAGCGTAGCCGGTTCATCCAGGTTGCCCACCACGGGTATGGCACCTGCACGTCTTAAATCTTCACATCGCCCGGGACTGCTGGTCAACGCAAAAATCCGGAACCGGTTTGCCGCCACACCCTCGTTCTGATCAAACAAAGTTGGTCGCAAAAGCGGTAAAATACGCAACCCGACATCGCCGCATCCGACAATTAACACGCGCGGCCGGCCGATTTTTTTGTTTAGTTGATTTTTTTTCATGATTGAGTGCGATGACCTTCCAAGTAACTGTCAGCCCGAGCGGCCACCATTTTGACTGCAACAGCGATGAAACCATTTTAGCGGCTGCCTTGCGTGCCAACGTCGGCCTGCCACATGGCTGCAAGAACGGCGCATGCGGTGCCTGCAAGGGTAAGATATTAACCGGCCAAACCGTTCTCGGCAAACATCAGGAAAAAACGCTGACCGCGGACGAAGCGCAACAGGGCCTGTCGCTGTTTTGCTGCACAACGCCATTGTCAGACGTGACGATTGAGGTACGTGAAGTTGAGGTCGGTGAATTTCCAAGCAAGAAATTACCGACCCGCGTCGCAAAAATAGAAAAATTGTCGCACGACGTCATGCAGATCGATCTGCAACTCCCCGCCACTGAAAAATTTGCCTACCGGGCCGGCCAGTACATTGAATTTTTGCTGCGCGACGGAAAACGACGCAGCTACAGCATGGCCAATGCACCGCACACCAGCGATCAGATCAGCTTGCACATTCGGCACATGCCGGGTGGTTTGTTTACCGACCAGGTTTTTTCAACAATGAAAGAACGCGACATTCTGCGCATCGAAGGCCCGCAAGGTACTTTTTTTCTGCGTGAAGAGAGTGACAAACCGATAGTTTTATTGGCGTCAGGCACCGGTTTTGCTCCGATCAAGGCGCTGATAGAACACGCCATTGAACAAAAAATGACACGCCCCATGACGCTGTACTGGGGAGGCCGTCGCCCGGCTGACTTGTACATGCACCGCTTGTGTCTGGACTGGGCGGCATCCGTACCCGGTTTCCGGTATATCCCCGTCATTTCTGACGCCCTGCCTGAAGACAACTGGAGCGGACGCACCGGCTTTGTACATCGTGCCGTTCTGGACGATTTCAGCGATCTTTCCGGGACGCAGGTCTACGCATGCGGCGCACCGATCGTGGTTGATTCTGCCAAACGGGACTTTGTCGGCACGGCAGGTTTGCCGGCTGAGGAATTCTACGCTGACTCGTTTATCTCGGAAGCCGATCTGGCCTGACCGGTAGCGCCTACTTTTTGACAGCCTTTTTTGCCGGCTTTTCCACCGGCAGATAAGGGCCCAGCCATTGAGATTCAATTTTCTTATACGTGCCATCCGCCCGGATTTTTAGTAGCCCTTCATCCAGCAATGCGGCGGCTTCCTTTGATTCAGCCCGTTTCAATGAAAAGCCAACGTACATTTTCTGGTTACTGATTACACCAACCAATCGTGGCAACACGGAAAAATCTTCCGCATGCGTTTTAAAAATATACTGTGCGCTAATGGTACTGACCAAACTGTAGTCCTGACGACCCACTGTCAACTTTTTCAGATTGCTTAAATCACTCATGGCAAATTCACGGTGTATGCCGGGCTCCTTGTCGAGATACTCACCGTAGGTATCGCCATTGGTATAACCCACCCGATAGCCGATCAGATTCTCTGGAATGACCTTGTCCGGGAGGCCCGATTTTTCCATATCGTAAATTCCGCCGGTGTCGATGAACAAGGGCTCATTGTGAAACAGAAACCGGCTGCCGGTATCCGTATCCAGATTAATATCGAAGCAGCCAATTTCGACACCTTCTTCAACCTGTACCAGACAACTTTTGAACGACGCCACTTTGAATTTTACATCGACTCCAACCGCCGCATAGGCCGAGCGTATCACATCGACGACAAATCCTTCACTCACACCTTTACGCTGGGCGCTGTAAGGATACCAGTCATCTTCGGCGACCAGGGTAATCGATTTGACGGCCTGAGCCTGGGCATGGCCCAACACCATCAGTCCTGCCACCCACCACGCGCCCCGGCAGCAGCTTTTCATCGATTTCACGGAGAACAATGTCACTTTCACTCACCACTGTCTGTTTTTTAACGGATTTTTTACCGGATCATTTTACCGTTTCAACAACCGGCAGTTCGATGAAACTATCCTGTTTCACGCCATAAAAAATGCGTTGCGTGGCCTTCCTGTAATCCTCCGGATTGGCCCAGAAAATATTGGCCACAAAGGTCTGCGGATTTCGGTCATACAACGGAAACCAGCTGGACTGGATCTGCACCATAATCCGATGACCCGGTAAAAATACATGATTCGCCGTCGGCAGGGCAAAGCGATAAGTCAATGGCGTATTGGCTGCAATGGGCCTGGCAGTCTCAAACCCCTCACGATACCGCCCACGAAAAATGTCACTGGCAATCATCAATTGGTAGCCGCCCATTCTGGGCTGGCTCGCCACCTCATCCGGATACACATCAATGACTTTCACCACCCAGTCGGAATCCGTCCCGCTCGTTGACGCCACAATATTTGCAACCGATTCACCGCTGATTTTTATCGGTGCTGTCAGCGGCTGGGTCGAATAGGTCAGCACATCAGTCCGTCCTGATGCCTCGCGCTGATCATCCACCAGCCAACGCGGCCAGCTCTGACCTTTATTTTCATCGTAGCCAAAAGGCGGAATCGGACGTGCGCGATACGGCACCGGTTTGGCCGGATCGGACACGTATTCCTCGTAGCCGTCCGCCATCGAGCGGTCAAAACTCGCTTGCTGTCCCGCAACCAGATGCAACTGGGCGGGCTTGATGGTGCAACCGCTTACACAGCCTGCAGGCCATGCATTCAGGCTGCGCCATTTATTAGTACCTGTTTCAAAGGCATTAACCGGAGCAATTGTCAGTTTGGGCGCATCGTCTTTTAAATAATGATCCAGGAACGGGCGTAATATCTCCTGGCGGAAATACAGCGAGGTATCGCTGCCAAAATGGATCTCGCCCAGATTGCTGCCCTCATCGATTCCACCACCATGGTGCCACGGCCCCATTACCAGAAAAACCTTATCGTTGTTGCTGTCGTTGGGTTTAATCGCTTTATAGACCGCAATATCACCGTAAATATCTTCGGCGTCCCATAAACTGTGCACCAGCATCGTTGGAACAGTCAGCGCCTGTCTGGCCAGAATTTTATCGACCGCCTGCAGGCGCCAGAAACTGTCGTAGCCGGGGTGCTCAGCCACTTTGCGCCAAAACCCGCTTTGATCCAGGCCACGTTGTCTGGCCAGGTTTCCGGCCGACCCGGCACGCATGAACATGTCGTAATCATCGTAGTTACTGGTAAACCATTTCGCCTCATTTCTGCGTGTGACGACCTGCTCCAGCATATACGCCAAATTGATTTGGCGGAATGCGCCATTGTGAAACCAGTCATCGCCGCGCCAGCCATCGACCATCGGGTTCATCGGCACGGATACCTTCAGGGCAGGATGCGGATTAACCAGGGCCATCAACGGCAAATAACCGTCATAAGAAATACCGATAATGCCGACCTTGCCGTTCGATTCAGGTATATGTTTGCTGAGCCAGTCTATGGTATCCCAGGCGTCCGTCGAATCATCTACCGGCGTTGGATTAAGCGGTCCGTGCAGCGGTCGATTCATGACATAATCGCCTTCGGATTCATACTTTCCGCGCACATCCTGAACGACCCGAATATACCCACCTTCGACTATCACGTCGACCGCATTGTCATAGCCCTGCAGCACGGAAGCGAGGTGCGAGCTTTCTGCATGACTGGTTAATTCGGTGGCATTGTAAGGTGTGCGCGTCAGCAGTATCGGCGCCCTGCTTACGGGTACCCCTGCCGTGGTTTTCGGGATCAGTATGACGGTGTACAGCTTTACGCCATCGCGCATCGGAATTTCCGCGATCCGTTTTACGTAATCAAAACTGTCTGTCGGTGCGACAAAATGGTCAGGCGTCTCAGTCGGATAGTCGGGGTACTGTGGCACGGCCGCACGAATTTGCGCCTGAACCGTCATTGAACCCACACACAGGGACACAGCAAACATCAACTTTACGGTTGAAAATCTCATCGTAACCTTTCGCCAACAGAGAATCTGATCATTTGAGGCGCACAGCACCGGCAGACTGCACGTGGAACGGGCTATGGTGTCACATTTGAGGTAGTCCGGCAACTCCGGCCGGATCTTGGGTTGGGAATCGCTTGAAATTGCCACAGCGGGCCGCGAACCCCATAGCAGGCCATTCCGGCCTGCCGACGGGCTGGCTTAACCCGGTTTCAAAGGCACTTTTGCTGAAATGCATCACTTTCTGTTACTCTTTTTACAGAATGACTGTTTTACAGCAAAACTTTTATTTCCAGTCAGATGCACGTCGCCGGGTTTTGCTGTTCAGCACCCGGTGTGAAATATTCTTGGGAATTCCTGCATCGTCCATCATTTTTAACGCTTTGGGGACGCCTTCCAGAACGGCCACGGCTATACCCCGATTGACTGCAAGTTCAACGTCCGGATGCGAACGCTCATCCAGTGCTTTTACGACAACTGTATCGACTTCCTCTGGTTCGTCAATCAGCCCGTCTTTATCAGTATTCATGACTGACTCCCGTTGATCTGAAGTCTTCATATTACTGTCAATCACTGTCACGTCAGGGGGACAATCGTATCCATTTGTAATCAGCACAAAAAAAAAGATCGCCCCTCAGGGCGATCTCCGAACCGGCTGAATTCGCTCTTTAGAAGCGATATCCAACAGACAACTGGGTTACAACGGGATTTAACGTTGTGTCGACAGTCTGACCCGTCGACAAGTTGGTGGTGGTTTTTATTATCGATTTGTTGACCGAAAAATCAAGGTACCATTTTTTATTGATTGCGGCTGAGAAGCCAATTTGCGGTGTAATACCCCAAGCCGACTGCACCGAGAAGGTCGTTCCGGGACCACCGGGATTGGTCAGCGCAGTTAGTGCCGCGCTACCGGTTTCATCTTCGAATTTGGCATAAGTGAGCCCCAGTCCAAGGTAAGGACGGAAAGCCGCCGACGATTCAAGGAACCGGTACTGGCCAAACAGGGTTGGTGGCAATTGCTTGACGGTGCCGATAACGCCGACACCGCGGATGGCTCCGGCACCATACATGTCATGTTTTACCGGTACGCCGCCGTATATTTCAGCGGACCAATGGTCAGTAAACATATAAGCCAGGGTAAAGATGCCGGTATTGGCCGTGCCAACATCGACTGTGGTGCCCGGCAGACTTGGCGCACTCAGTGCACCACTGCCAACGATAGGGTCAAAATGCGCATAACCCACTTTAACCATATAGGTACCAGCCTCTTGTGCCATCACCCCAGCACTGGCGCAAAGCAGCAGTGCACATCCTAACAATTTAACGGTATTTTTCATTTTATCTCCAATTCTTTTAGTTAAGCTCCAGGTCTGTATCGACCCGGGTCCTGTTATAACCAACCTTTAGTTACCATTTGGGTAGCCACATAACGTGCTAAAAGTATGTTGCCGTAAGGAGTTGGGTGCACGGTGTCTGCAAATTCATAATTGCTCACGTCGCCGGGAATCAGATTGCTTGTATTACAGACCAGCGACGAACCGGAATCCGCGGAACCCTGTGTAGCGAGTATATTATTTGGATAGTTCAGGTTACATGCAGGTGTCGACACATTGGTCAAACCGAAAATCGACGGATTGCTGATTTGCTGGTCTGAGACCGTGAACAGATCCACATACAACACTTTTGAACTTGTCAGACCCGCTTGCAGGGTGCTGTTGTAGGCTTGTACCATGCCTTTCAGCAGTGCCTGCGATCCGGCTGCCTGGGCTTCTGCCCCGAAACCAAATGGCGTTGTGCTGATATCCGGAACATTCATTACAACGACGTAGTTTGCACCATTCGCGATAATCTGGTTGTTCACATACCCCACCAGGTCCGTGGCGGCCTGAACTACCGCAGTCAGGGCCTGTGTAGGTGTTTCGGCAGAAGCCGCGATCAGCCCGAAATTGAAAAATATGTCATTCGCACCAGCCAGCACCAGCACATCTTCAGTGCCAGAAAATTTGCCACCGTGCGTTTGCAGGTGCAGTGCAATCTGTTGCTGGACCGGCAGAGTCAGCGCAAAGCCATTTGCCTCGGCATACTGGTTACCAATTCCGGGGAATCCTGTAACGCGCGAACCACCTTGCGCATACCCTGTGCAGCCCGCGTTTTGCACTACAGGCACCGACAGGGGGTATTCGGGAGAGGAAGACGAAAACTGCAGACCGGTCTGAGCGGCGCACGGGGCAGGCAATCCCAGTTGTGCTGCCAGCAGTTCAGTATAGTTTGTCGGCGCATGTGCGCCGCTCGGCAGGAAGGTGTTGACCGTAAACCGGCCACCGTAGGCTGCCGCAATAAACCCGACTTCATAACTGCCGACGTCGCTTAAGCTGTCACCGAAAGTGACCTGCGAGGTAAATTGAATTTTGGGAGCCTGACTGCCCGCTGAACTACCACTACCACAACCAGCCAGAGCAAATGCTGCAAGTGTAGCGGCCACAACCAAAGAAAATTTATATTGATGCATCATGGTCTCCTGTTTAACTATTCTATTTAAGGTTGCCAGTTATTGTCCGGCACCTTTGTTATAACTGAAAAATACTCGCCTGATTAACTGAACAACCCCGCTCAGGTAAATTGTCCCGCGTCAGAAAGCGCGTTCTGTTTTTATCACTTCAACTGCCACCTTCACCCACATTGCCGCTCTGCAAGATAAAAACAGCTGAATTTTACATTGCAGGGAATTATGTCATCAGCCCTTTGCGTTGCCTAGACGAAATGCAAATTTAGAGTGTTCACTCGAAATATAAACAACACCTGCAATCCTAGAGCATAAAAGTGGAAATACCAATTTAATTTCTTGATTTCTGACCAGAATCAAACAGTCCCGGGTCCCCCTGTCCCCGGTGTGAAATGCGCGTATGCCCCTGAAAAGTCAGGCCGGCTGACATGTTGTATTTAAAACAAATAGTTGATTTTTTACTTTTAAATTAAATAATTATCTATATAATTTAGCATTATTGTTACAGATTTTCTTCCTGAATGCCACCCGTCCGCCAACCTCGCCAAATTTTGCAGGGCTTTTCGTTAATCGAAGTTCTGGTCGCCATGATGATTCTGTCCATCGGGGTTATTGGCGCGCTGAAGCTGCAACTGTCTTCCATGCAGGCCACCCGCGAAGCCAGCCTCGCTGACACGGCCACCCACCTTGCTTTCGAACTCGCGGACCGGGTGCATGGCAACCATGACCGATTGAGTCAGGCCAGAGCGAATCCGTTCCTGAGCATTAATTTTCAGGCCAACGAGGATACGCTCGACACCTCGCACGCCTGCTTCAGCGACAACTGCACACCGGGGCAGTCAGCCAACGCTGACGTTGCCGAATGGCTGAACAAAATCAGCACGCAATTGCCGAATGCACGTGCCACAGTCTGCCTGGACGATACCCCCTGGAACCAGCCCAGCCGCGGTTTTACCTGGGACTGCACTACCACGGGAGTCCGGCCAAGCATGATGATTAAAATCGGGTGGCAAACCAGCGCTGACAACCTGGCAGGACCTGGGCCCAGGATTGCCATCGCCGTGACACCGGATCCAGACTAACCACAACTGAACCGATTCATGACCCGATCAAACTTGCCGCAACGAGACCAGTCAGGGCTCAGTATCATTGAGCTCATGATTGCGCTTGTTCTCGGCATGCTCGTCATCCTGGCCACCACCGTACTGGTCATAGCGAGCAAAAGCACCGAGGCCGCCCAGAATGATGCCACTGTCATGCGCGACACCGCGAGGTTCGCGCTCGACAACATCGCCCGCTCCGTGCGACAGGCCGGCTACGTGACCTACGGTGACCCGTCTGTTCCGGTAATCAGCCAGAAACAGATGACGCCCGCCATAATGGGCCTGGACGCCAGCACGGTGGCAGCGACATCCTACGGTATCGATCTGCCCAAAAAGAGCAACAACCACTCGAGCGACATCCTGGTCGTGCGTTTTTTCGGTTCGGGCTCAGGTGCCGCCGACGGCAGCATGCTAAATTGCGCCGGATTTGGTGTCCCGGCTCCCACGTCACAAAGCGGCGCCGAACTCGAGCGGGGCTGGAGTATTTACTATGTAGCCAACGACAGACACGGCGAACCGCATCTGTACTGCAAATACAGGGACACCCATTTTACGGCCCAATCGATCGCACAGGGCGTAGAGTCCTTTCAGGTCTTGTATGGCCTGGACACCAGCAATCCACCTGATGGCGTTGCCAATCAATATCTGACCGCAACAGAAATAAACCAGCTCGATGCCGACCTTCCTCCCCATGATGTGAACCGGCTTAGCCATTGGCAAAAAGTGGTCGCTGTCAAAGTTGCCCTGCTCATCCGCGGCACCGGGCACTCGCGCGCTGACAGAACACCGGCCACGTATTATTTATTTGGCGAAAATTATGGCAAGACGAAAGGCCATGCCGATCCGGGCACAGTCATCAGCGAATCCGCGCTGGCTGACACGCAAACCACACCACTGACGCAGCTCCGGCGCGTCTACAGTGCCACCATACCGCTTAAAAACGCCAGCCAGTAACCATGACGCCACGCCCCGATCCGACCCGTTATCCAATTCCACCCGGTAAATATGTGCACGGTACCGCGCTGGTCGTGTCACTGGTGATGTTGCTGGCGGTACTTCTGCTCAGCATGTCAATGGCCAACAGGGCGCTGACGGACGAAAAAGCAGCGCGCAACCAGCAGGAACGGCTGGTGGCGCTACACGCCGCCGAATCCGCGTTGCTCGATGCCGAATCAGATATTGAAAACGCCCGCACTTCCGGCTCACGCAGCGCCATTTTTTCATCGCAGTCAGCGATCGGATTTACCGATGGTTGTGGAAAAGGCGACGCCAATCCGTATCAGGGACTGTGCCTCGACCACGGCAATGGTCCGGCGGCGACCTGGCGTCAGGTCGATCTCGGCAACACCGGGACCCATTCCGCATCGGTCAGATTCGGTCATTTTACCGGTCGGTCACTGCCGGTTGGTGGGACGACACTGCCAGGTCAGTCACCACGTTACATCATCGAACTGTTGCCTGATAATGAACCGGGACAAACGGCCTGGCCGGCTTACATTTACCGTATTACGGCGATCGGTTTCGGCACAACGACGCAAACGCAGGCTGTCGTGCAGTCGCTGTATCGCAAAGCGGGGAACGGCGAATGAACCCGCACACGGACAACCCCTCACCATGTCAGCTCACTGAACAAACCTGTTTTCGTACCTGGGTTCGGGCCAACCGGTCAGCCTGTCTGTTTGTCCTCGCCCTCTTTCTGCTGTCCGCCTCGAACCACGGATCGCTCGCAAATTCATCCGTCGCCCCGCATCTCGACCTTGAACTCGCCGAAACACCGCCCGACTTCTGCCCGGACGATGTTTTCTACGCCAATCCCGACATCGCGCTCGGTTCAGGGCCCCTTTCAGGGAAACCAGGCGTTTACCAGAGCGGATTTGACTCAACAACCTGGTCGGGAAATCTGAAAAAATTCATCGTCAGCACCGATGCCGATGCCCATGTAGCCATTGCAGGCCACGCGCAATGGGAGGCAGGTAGCCTGCTGACCCAACGACCCTCTTATCATCCGCGGACTATCGTCACCTATAACCCTGACCGGCAAGAAACCGTGCTGTTTTCGTTTGCGAGTCTGCCCGCGGCACGACAGGCTGAGTTTAACCGCTCACCCGCGACTGCCATTCCAGACAATCTGGGTGAAGCCCGGGTGCGCTACCTTTATGGGGACAGAAGCATGGAAAAAGACGGCGACACGTCACGTTCCCAACCATTCAGAAAGCGCGCCAGCCTGCTCGGCGATATCGTTCACAGCGCGCCGGTGGTTGAAGGCGGCGCCTCCAGACATAACACGGGCGACGACTACCCGGCTTTCTATGCGCAGTATAACAACCGCCCAGACACAATTTACGTGGGCGCCAATGACGGTATGCTGCACGCATTTTCTGGCGCCACCGGCGACGAACTGTTTGCCTATATTCCAGGCCCATTACAGCAAAAGCTGCCGCTGTTAACCGACCCGGGGTATCGCCACCAGCCCTTTGTCGACGGCAGGATTTCCATCAACGAGGCTACAATTGATGGCCGGTGGCACACCGTGCTGGCGGCGGGTATGGGCGCCGGCGCCAGAGGGCTGTTTGCGCTGGACGTCACCAGACCAGAAGCGTTCATGGCGGGGCGGCGCGTTATAGTTGAGTTCACTGAACACGATGATGACGACATCGGTTATGTCACCCAAATGCCACAGATTGTCAAACTCAATCTGACCACCAGTGCCGGACAGAATTCCGCACCTTCGACACACGGCAGCGCTGGCTCCGCCTATTTCATCCTTGTTCCGAACGGAGAGAGCGTGCCTGGCAGTCACGCTGACAATTACCTGTTTCTGCTGTCACTCGACAAACCACCAGGAACCCCTTGGGAACTGAATAAAAACTATTACAAAATCAGGGCGGGCAGTTCGGATCCGGGCGTGCGCAATTCACTGACAAGTCCCGGCATGGTGCTAGACTCCCGGGGTGCCGTGATTTATGCGTATGCCGGAGACGGGGCGGGCCACCTCTGGCGCTTTGATTTCACAACGGCAGGCAGCCTTGCCAGCATGTCGCCCGCCGTCATTTTTTCGGCCCGGGATGCTGACGACAGGCCGCAACCGATTACCGCACAACCGGCCATTACCTATGCACCCGATCGCGGCACGCTGATTCTGTTTGGTACCGGCCGGTACCAGAGCCCGGCGAAGCACCCGTCAGACCCTGTCGGTCCAAATTCCTTTTATGCCATTTACAGTCCGGACTTCAGCCACCAGGGTCCACAGGTGATTCATGATCGACGCGAATTGACGCAACGAAATCCAGACAGACCATCAGCAAACGGAAATGACACAAGGCACAGTGATCCGATGACAGGCGCCGATGTTGTTCAGGGCGAAGGGCCGGCCGGCGAGATAAAGGGATGGTATATCGATTTTCCCAACTCGGAATCGACAGGTGAACGCAGCATTTCAGGCGCGCTGATTGCCCACGGCCGGGCTTACTTCAATACGATCATTCCCGCTTCAAATCCCTGCCATGCCAGAACGCGCAGCCTGTCGTACCAGCTTGAGGTTCTCACCGGGAAACCCGACAGTAGCGGTCCGGCTGTCCGGCGCACAACCCCTGGCGGTCGCCTGGGCACCCCGGTTTATCTGCCAACCCGGTCCGACATCAGCGAGCGCGATGCGATCGGACGGCGTACCCGTACGGAGTATTTTTCCATCCTCAATGCTAACCCAGGCGCTGAATCCGGTGCCAGTTTTGCGATTGACAGCGATCACGTTGAACGTCGGGCCGGCCGGTTGAGCTGGCGCGAGATTCAGAACTGGCAGGACCTTAAATAAACCCGTTAATTTCATGATCTATGACTTACATGCACCGATCCGCCTGCCGCTATCCATATCAGTCCGGCACGACCCTCGCTGAGCTCATCATCGCGCTGCTTATTGTCGGCATGCTCGCCGGGATTGCCTATCCCGGTTATCACGAGGCGATGCTGAAGGCGCGCCGCGCGGAGGCAAAGTCGGCACTGTATGCCGTCTTGCTACAGCAGGAAAGGTATTATCTGCAACACGGCATTTACGCCGAATTTAGCGCTGCGACAGTCCATTTACCCTTCAAATGGTGGTCTGCGGATACCCCCACAAACAGTCATTATGAAATGGCGGCGCAAGCCTGTTCCGGCAAGAAACTGGATGAATGCATTCTGATAACGGCAACCCCGGGAACCGACAGGGTATCGGCCCATCATGATCCGCTTTGCGGGACACTGATGCTGGACAGCACCCACACTCATTCTTGTTCGGCCGGCACCGATCCTGACTCGGTTTGCTGGTAAATAGGTACGCCATGATGAAAGCAGATTACGGACTGACGCTCATCGAGATGATGATCTCCTTGGTCACCGTTGCCATTCTGATGATGGTCGGAGTACCGCAGTTTTCGGAATTCCTGCAGCAGATTCGTATTTCAGTGGCCGCCAACGATCTCCGTCATTCAATGGCACTGACTCGCGCTGAAGCCGTACGACGCAACGGCAAAGTCGATCTGGTCGCCATTGATAACGACTGGAAAAATGGCTGGATAATCACCAGCCCGGACCGCGCCGTCATCATGAAGCATGGGCCACTGAACAGCGACATTAAAATAAGTGCCTATTTTACCGATCAGCGCCAGCACATGGCTTATAACGGGTCAGGCCACAGCCAAACCGGCACCAACAGTAAAGCACCCCAATCCGGGCATATCCAGCTTACCCTGGGCCACCATGCACGTATCATTTTCGTGAATTTTCTGGGCCACGTGACACTCTGCAATCCGGCATCGGATAAAGCCTGTGCCCTGGTCTTGCCCGATACATCGGCTATCTGCACGCAGCCTGTTCAGCGAGTTTGAGGTAAAATCTCCCATCTTCAACATCCTTGAACAAAAGCGTGGAAATATCATCCGATCAGCAGGCCATGCACTTCGCGCTGGAATGGGCGGCAAAAGGGCTCTATACCACCATGCCGAATCCGCGTGTCGGTTGCGTCATTGTAAAAAACGGACACATCATCGGCGCCGGATTTACCCAACCCGCCGGGTTTAATCATGCGGAAATAGAGGCGCTGCAGGACGCACGTGCCCGTGGACATGATGCACGCGATGCCACCGTGTATGTCACGCTTGAACCCTGCAGCCATTTTGGACGAACCCCGCCCTGCGCGGACGCACTGATCAATGCAGGAGTACGACGTGTGGTCGTGGCTGTCATCGATCCCAATCCGCACGTGGCAGGCCAGGGTATTGAACGGTTAAAGGCCGCCGGAATTGAAGTCACTTGCCCTCTGTCGGACCAGGCCGCATCCGAACTGAATATCGGTTTTTTCAACCGGATGCAAACGGGGAAACCGTGGGTACGATTGAAAGTCGCCGCCAGTCTTGACGGAAAAACGGCATTGCACAATAATCAGAGCCAGTGGATTACAGGTGACGCCGCCCGCGCTGATGGCCATCACTGGCGCGCACGGGCATGCGCCGTGCTCACCGGCATCGGCACCTTGCTGGAAGACGACCCGGCACTCACGGTGCGCGCTTTTCCAGTCACACGGCAACCCTTACGCATCGTTATTGACAGCAAATTGCAAACGCCGTCCGCGGCAAAAGTGCTGCACAATCCGGCCTCAGGCGGGGTACTGATTGTCCACGCTGCACGAAAACCCGACCACGAACAGCGACTGACTGCGGCCGGCGCACAGCTTCTGTACCTGCCAAATTCGAACGGTAAAGTCGACCTGCCGCGCTTGATGCTGGAACTGGGAAAACGCCAGATCAACGAACTGCATATTGAAGCCGGATCCAAACTGAACGGGTCCCTGATTCAGGAAAACTGCGTCGACGAGTTGCTTTTATACTACGCTCCGAGCCTGTTAGGTGACGCACGCGGTATGTTCGAACTGCCGGCACTGGACAATCTGAATCAGCAGCGCCGCTGCCGGTTTCACCAGATTCAGCAGATAGGCGACGATCTGCGTCTGTTAGCCCGTTTTCAGGGCTGACCGGGCGGTTATCGAGTGCAGCCGCTTGGCCTTGGCACCACATACTTATTAGAAGGAATTACGACATGTTCACCGGAATTGTTGCAGCAGTGGGAACCATTATCGACGTCGCACCACTAATGAATCAGGCGGACAGCGGATGCAAGCTCACCATAGACGCAGGACGGCTAGCGATGAGCGACGTCGCTCTGGGAGATTCCATTGCTGTCAATGGCGCCTGCATGACAGTGGTAAGCAAGCATGACAACCTGTTTTGCGTGGATATTTCACGCGAAAGTTTGCAATTGACCTCGGGACTGGACAAGCCAGGACCGGTCAATCTGGAGAAGGCGCTGACTCTGAACGACCGGATAGGCGGTCACCTGGTCACCGGACACGTCGACGGTGTGGGTTCTGTCGTCAAATTCAGTCCTGTGAATGAATCCATGGAGCTCATTATTTCGTCCCCCAAAAATCTGGGCAAATTTCTGGCCTATAAGGGTTCGGTGGTGGTGAACGGGGTGTCATTGACGGTCAATCGTGTGGCCGATTATCCTGACCGCTGCGAGTTTTCCATTAATCTGATTCCGCACACCCTGCAGGTAACGACTTTGAACCATTTGAAGCCCGGTATGCAGGTAAATCTGGAAATCGACGTGATTGCGCGCTATGTTGAGCGCATGATGACGGCAACTTAACCGTTTCACATCGCCACGTCACTGTCTGGGCGGAAATCAGGAGGGTGACAGTTATTGCGATGATTAGTCATGATGACTGCAAGGAATTCCCATGGCGACGCTAAATGTTTCCAAAAAAACATTATTTGTTGCGGAAAATTTCTTTTGTTGCATTCAGTAACGACTTCGCGGCGAATTACTGAGGTATATTAATTTCCATGCGGAAATTATTTCTCCTTTAATGTCATTAAAATGCCGGTTTAAGCACTACACTGACAACACTGAGACCGAAATTTTTTCTGAGAGAGTTGAGATGAACAAGACAATACGTATCGCGCAGAATGGTGGGCCAGAAGTATTGAAATTAGTCGATTTCCCCTTGGGCAAACCGGGCATAGGTGAAGTGCGATTACACCAGAAAGCGTGCGGATTAAATTACATTGATGTCTATTTCAGGACGGGCTTATATAAACAACTCCTGCCCGCGGGACTGGGGTTGGAAGGCGCCGGCATAGTGGAGGAAGTGGGGCCCGAGGTCACCAACGTCAACGTCGGCGATCGCGTTGCGTATGCAGGTGGGCCCACAGGTGCCTATGCAGAACGGCGTATCATGCCGGCCAGCGTGCTGGTCAGGTTGCCGGATGCAATCAGTTTTGAGACTGCCGCGGCAGTCATGTTGCAGGGACTTACCGTTCAATACCTGTTTCGCCGTACCTATAAAATCAAACCCGGTGAAACGATATTATTTCATGCCGCAGCCGGCGGTGTCGGATTGCTGGCCTGCCAGTGGGCCAAGGCCTATGGCGTGAAAATGATCGGAACTGTCAGCAGTGATGCCAAAGCAGAATTGGCCAAAGCGAACGGTTGTACCTATACGGTCAACATCAATGAAGAAAGTTTTGTTGAGCGTGTTGAAGAAATAACCAAGGGAAAAGGCGTGCCAGTGGTCTACGACTCGATAGGAAAAGATACTTTTTTTGATTCCCTGAATTGTTTGTCGCCATTGGGACTGATGGTCAGTTTCGGCAGCTCATCCGGCCCGGTGCCTGATTTTAATTTGACCGAGCTGTCAAGTCGCGGGTCGTTATTCATCACCCGTCCGTCACTGATGCATTACACTGCCGTCAGGTCGGACCTGGATCAGATGGCCACGGAACTGTTTGCCATGATAGAACGCAAGAAATTGCGTGTACAGATCAATCAGCGTTACGCGCTGGCGGATGTCGCACAGGCCCATAAGGACCTGGAAGCAAGGAAGACCACAGGCAGCAGTATCCTGATACCTTAATTTGATAGTTGGAAATGTGATGACGCCGATACCGGAACGTGAAGTAGCAAGAAAAACGCAGGCAGAGGACGATGGGAAACCCAAATTTGGTCGCCTGCTGGTGGTGCTGATTTTTACCGTTTTTTTACTGGCTGTCATTACCTGGGCATCTGAAGCCTATTGGTCATGAGTAACGAGCGGCCAGACACGTCCGGCGCGGAATTCGATTTTTAAAACCAGAAAAACTGATTTTTATTTAAATGGCTATAGATCATAAAACACCCGAGAAGGGAATGTCGCAATCAAGCCGCACAGTGATTTTACAGAGCTTGATACCGATTGCCACCAGCCTGACCGCCACACAGCTTGAAGGATTTTCCCTTCGTCTGGGCGAGGCACTGTTTCGCCTGTCCGACCAGTCGGTCCGTCCTGAAGAAGCCAACATCAGCTTTCATTCCTACAATCACCTGAAGAAAAACAGTGCCGCCTTTTATCGCCTGGCATCCGGTAAATTGAGTACCCTGTTTGCCCAGGAAGTAAAGCTGCTGGAAAAAGGCCACAAGCCGCGACAACTGGAAGACGATACGTCATTGACACTGGTCACGTTTGATGAAATGGAAAACAAAGTTCTGCTCGAAACACTGAGTCAGTCGATAGAACTGGAAAACGCCGATGAATTGGTCAAGCTGAACCTGCGCATCAGCCATCTGCTCAAAATTGATCAAATCAATGTCAAACATAATCCGTTCCGCCCGGAAGTATTTTTGAAAGCCATCTATAAGGCGTGGTGCGAGTTTGAACCTGTGGCTGACTCACATCATCTGGTGCTGCGCATACTCAAACCCGAAATTTTCCTGCAACTCAATCCTGTACTTCGTGAACTGAACAATGCACTGATTGAACGTGGCATATTGCCCAAAGCATCAGATTTATACCGGGTCAATAAACATCATGGTTCACACGCATCCATGTCATCGACCGTTTCCAAAAAACCGCCGGTTGATCCATTCATTGAAAGCAAGATCAAGGGAATTTTATACGCCAACCAGGACGGCACTTCGTCGGCGCCAAACCCGTCGCCACAGAACCGTCCCCTGTCGACCGATGCGGCCACCATGGTCGATCCCAATTTCAATATCGGCGAATCGACGAATGTGGTGCTGGACTCAAAAGGCACCATCACGATCGGTCGCGAATTTTTTGAATATCTGACCGGCATCCAGGGCAGACCGATCCAGATTGATCCGAATAACAATACCAATAACGCAACAACACTGCGCGGCATTGTCGAACAGGCGCCCCAGAATACCATTTCACAGATCGACACCAACACCATCGGGCTGCTGGCTAAAATATTCGATTACGTTTTTTCTGACCCCCATATTCCACCGGATCTGAAAAGTCTGATCGGGCAATTGCAGATTCCTACGCTCAAAGCGGCACTCATTGACCGCGAGTTTTTCTTTAAGCAGACCCACCCGGCACGGGTATTGATTGATACGCTTGCCAAATCCAGTGTCACGTGGAATCCGGACAAGGGCGTTGACGATCCTTTATACAAGATGATCGCAAAAACGGTCGAACGGGTTCAAAAAGAATTTGACCAGCAACTGGAATTGTTTTCGGACGTGGCTGCGGATTTGACGCAGTTTCTGGATGAAGAAGAAAAGCAGTCTGAAAAAGAAATCGAAGAACCGATTGCACAGGCCATCCAGCAGGAAAAAATTCGTCAGGCGCGCGAACTGGCGGTCAACGATGTCGCCACGCGCACCGATTCAGGCGAAGTGGCCGGATTTATCGAGTCCTTCCTCGAACAGCAATGGGTCAACATATTGGTGCTGGCGCATACCGTAAAAGAGCAAAAGCCACAGGCTCTGGAGCGCACATTAAAAACCATGGATGACCTCATCTGGAGTGTGAAGCCCAAAAACAGCGTCGAAGAACGCCACGAACTGGTCAACAAACTGCCATCGCTGCTGAGCTCCCTGAATACCTGGTTAAATGCCATCAAGTGGGAAGATCCAAGTCGGGTAATTTTCTTTTCCAAACTGGCTGAACGCCATGCCAGCCTGGCCCGCGCGCACATGGAAATCTCGACCCGCCGTCAGGTTGAAATAGCCGTTAACGTCGCGCAGAAAGCCAGTGAAAAAAGCTTGAAGAAAAACAAGAACGATCAAACCATGCCGGATCAGTTTGTGTTCTTTATTGACCAGATTCAAAGGGGCAGCTGGTTTGATTTTACCCGCAATAATGGCTCCGTTGTGCGCTTCAAACTGGCCTGGGTCAGTCCGCGCCGTACCCGTTTTATTTTTACCAATCGACAGGGGCACGACGCTTTTTCAATTTCATCTGAAGAACTGATTGATATTTTCCGTACCGGTAAAGCACAGATGATCAATGACGAACCCGTTGTGGATCGCGCCTTGCAGGCCGTCGTGGAAGAAAAGGCCGGATAAACACTGCCATCATTGCAAAACAGTTCCAAAAAAAACCTGGTGGATTTTCATCCCCAGGTTTTTTTAATGGCTGTGACCTGCTTGAGGGTGCTATTGCAGGTGCACCGGCAAGATCACGGTCTCAGTCGCGCCATTTTTGCCCGGGAAGCTCAGGAAAGCGCTTTCCATCAGATAGTCCATGCTCAACGACAATTCCGGACTGGGGCTTAACAACCGGGTACGAACCGTGTAAATATTTTTTCCGTCATTGGCCTGGTTAATCGACACTTCCATCTCATGCATGTAGAAGGTATCGACGGCGGTCTGCCAGGCGGGATACGGACCATGGCGATAACCGTAAGGACCGAAAGGGACAGGTTCCAGGGTGCTTGCAACGGTTTGCGATGTGCCAAATTTCAGGGAAACTTTCAGCGCGGGGTCTTTGGTCACCATACTGAAACCAAGGCGCTGCAATTGCTGGTTCAGTAACGTCACATAACTGTTGAATTCAAGATTATTGGCCTGCTCAGGCGTCGCTTCCACCATATACGTTTTACTGGTTTCAGTACCGTTCAATGAATGAAAAACAGTGACATTACTGACGATGGAGGGCGCTGCACAGCCTGCCAGAAAGGCAACCACCAGTAACGACAACAGGACGTATATTCTTTTCACAATTCTCTCCCTTGGTTTGAACAGCACTTATAGTGCTATAGAAATGCTATAAAAATGCTATCGATTTGTTTCATATTGTAAATTAAAACGCTTAATTTATCGTGCTCCGGATTGAATTCTATCTGTTAATGCGTTGACGTTGGTAGAATGTACGTTTGCTTGATTCCTTTCAAAATTCATAAATATGCGTACAAACCAACACCCTGCCCAGACCACCGCCATTTTTCGTAAAGATTACGCACCGCCGGGCTTTTGGGTCAGCACTGTCGAAATGGGATTTGACCTCGATCCAACCTGCACCAAAGTCACCACCCGGTCCACACTGACACGAAACACGGACAGTGCCGAAAAAGACCTGATTTTATTTGGCGAGTCGTTAAAACTGGTTCAGATTCGCATGAACGGGCAGAAATTGCCCCGAACCGCCTACCAGATCGATAAACAGGTCCTACGCATATACAATCCACCGGACCAAATAACTCTCGATATAGAAACGCAGATAAATCCTGCCAAAAACACATCACTATCCGGTTTATACGTTTCCAATAAAAATTTCTTTACCCAATGTGAAGCTGAAGGATTTCGGAAAATAACGTATTTCCCGGACCGGCCGGACGTCATGGCCAGGTTTACGGTGATGCTGCGTGCCGATAAGAAACAGTACCCCGTGCTGCTTTCCAACGGCAATCTGGTGGAAAAGGGGTCACTCGACAACGGTCGCCATTATGCAAAGTGGGAAGATCCTTTCAAAAAGCCCTCGTACCTGTTTGCACTCGTCGCCGGAAAACTGGTCTGTCAGGAAGAGACCATCACCCTGAAATCAGGTCGGCAGGCGCTGTTGCAGGTCTGGGTTGAAAAAGGCAATCTCGACAAAACCCAGCACGCAATGGACTCACTGCAGAACAGCATTTTCTGGGATGAGCAGCGTTTTGGTCTGGAACTCGATCTGGATCGTTTCATGATAGTCGCAGTCTCGGACTTCAACATGGGAGCGATGGAAAACAAGGGTTTGAACATCTTTAACACCAAGTACGTGCTGGCCAATCCCAAAATCGCAACAGACACGGACTATGCCGGTATTGAATCGGTCGTGGGCCATGAATATTTCCACAACTGGACCGGTAACCGGGTTACCTGCCGCGACTGGTTTCAGCTGTCCCTGAAGGAAGGACTCACGGTATTTCGTGATCAGGAATTTTCGGCCGACATGATAGGGACTGACAGCGGACGGGCTGTCAGTCGCATCGAGAACGTCCGGATGTTGAGGCAGGCACAGTTTCCCGAAGATGCGGGACCGATGTCGCACCCGGTAAGACCCGAGTCCTACGTCGAAATCAACAATTTTTACAGCATGACCGTCTATGAAAAAGGGGCGGAAGTGGTGCGCATGTATTACACGCTGCTGGGTCATGAAGGCTTCAGAAAAGGGATGGATCTGTATTTCAAACGGCATGATGGTCAGGCCGTCACCTGTGACGATTTCCGTGCCGCCATGGCCGACTCCAGTGGACAGAATCTGACCCAGTTTGAACGCTGGTACAGTCAAAGTGGGACGCCGCAATTAAAGGTGACCACGCATTATGACCTGGCCAGACAGACCTATGAAATGACGTTTACGCAGACCTGCCCGCCCACACCGGGACAAAGCAAGAAGCTGCCTTTCCATATTCCGGTTGCTGTAGGCTTGCTGGACGCAAAGGGTCAGGACATCGCGCTCCATTGTCTTGAACAGCCGGCGTCCGCCGGTGCCACAACGGTGGTACTGGAAATCACCAAGGCCAAGCAGGTCTTCCAGTTCACCCAGGTAAGTGCCGAACCGACACCGTCGATATTGCGTAATTTCTCGGCACCTGTCGAATTGCATTTCAATTATAGCGATGATCAGCTGGCACACCTGCTGGCCCACGACAGCGATGCATTCAATCGCTGGGAGGCAGGCCAGCGTCTGGCACTGCGCCGCCTGATAAAGTTTACGGAGGCCGTTCAGGCCAATCGCCCCCTCGAACTGGATACGCCATTTATCGAGTCGTTGCGTAAAACGCTGACCGATACGAAACTGGATCCGGCATTCCGCGAACAGATTCTGACACTGCCTTCGGCAACCAACATCGCTGAACACATGGCTGTCATTGATCCGCATGCCATCCACGCTGCCCGGCAGTTCATGCGCAGCGAAATCACACGGCACCTTAAATCTGATTTACTGACCCTTTATGAAGATAATCTGACGGCGGGCAAATATACCCCGGATGCGATTTCTTCCGGCAAGCGCGGACTAAAAAATCTGGCGCTGGCGTATTTGCAGGAATGGCCCAAAACCAGCACCTTTGAACTTGCACACAGCCAGTTTGCAGAGGCCAGGAACATGACCGACCGGATTGGTGCGCTGTCGTCAATGGTCAATGCCGAGATTTTAAATCCGTCCAGCGGCGTCGCCAGAAAAACCGGTCAGTCAGCGCACGCCATTGTCGATGCTGCGTTGCGCCAGTTTTATGATGACTTCAAGGGGGAACCGCTGGTTATCGACAAGTGGTTTGTACTGCTGGGAAGTGCGCGGAGCACCGATGTGAAAAAAATGCGCAAGCTGTTAAAGGATCCGGCCTTCAATTTGCATAATCCCAATCGGGCCCGCAGCCTGATATTTGCCTTCTGCAATGGCAACCCGGCCCGGTTCCATGCCAGGGATGGCAGTGGCTACACGCTCTGGAGCGACCTGGTGCTGGAATTGAACGCCATAAATCCGCAAGTGGCCGCCCGTCTGGCACGCAGTCTGGATCGCTGGCGCAAATACACGCCAGAGCTGCAGGAGAAAATGAAAGCCGCCCTGCAGAAAATTGCGACGGCAAAAAATATCTCAAGGGACGTGCTGGAAATAGTGACAAAATCACTGACCAACTGAAACCAACCTCATTGAAGCGAAAAAACATGAAACGAATCAGTCTGACTCAATATCTGGTGGAAGAACAGCGTCTCAACAATTCCATACCCGCTGAATTACGACTGCTCATTGAAGTTGTCGCGCGTGCCTGTAAAACAATCAGTCATGCCGTTGGCAAAGGTGCGCTGGGAGAAGTGCTGGGAAGTGCAGAAACCGAAAATATTCAGGGTGAGGTTCAAAAGAAGCTGGATATTCTGTCCAATGAAATTCTGCTCGAGGCCAATGAATGGGGTGGCCACCTGGCTGCCATGGCGTCGGAAGAAATGGAATCGATACATCTGATTCCGAATCGCTACCCCAAGGGCGAATACATGCTGTTATTTGATCCGCTGGATGGCTCCTCCAATATCGACGTCAATGTATCGATAGGCACCATTTTTTCGGTGTTGAAAGCACCCGACGGCATGGCCACACCTGCAGAGAAAGATTTCCTGCAGGCCGGTACCAAACAGGTTGCGGCCGGTTATGCGTTGTATGGACCGCAAACAATGTTAGTGCTCACCACAGGCAACGGCGTCAACTGTTTCACGCTGGACCGTGAAATGGGCTCCTGGGTGCTAACCCAGCGCAACATGACCATTCCTGCCGATACACAGGAATTTGCCATCAATGCGTCGAACACACGGCACTGGTATCCGCCGGTGACACGCTACGTCAACGAAATGCTGGCGGGATCAACAGGCGTTCGCGGCAAGAATTTCAACATGCGCTGGATCGCTTCCATGGTTGCCGATGTCCATCGGATTTTAAACCGGGGCGGGATTTTCATGTACCCGGCTGATGCCCGGGAACCCGATAAAGCCGGAAAATTACGCCTGATGTACGAAGCCAATCCCATGTCACTCATCATCGAACAGGCGGGCGGCGCAGCCACCAATGGCCAGCAGCGCATGCTGGATATACAACCGGAAAAGCTTCATCAGCGTGTCGCGGTGTTTTTGGGATCCAAAAATGAGGTGGAACGGGTCACGGCGTATCATCACGAAAAATGAACTGTTGCCGGGCAAAAAAAAAGGGCGCTGGCCATTGACCAGCGCCCTTTTTTTGTGTGACCCGGACTCAGGTTGAACTCTCGTCCAGCATCTGTGTCAGCAGGCTGATGAATTTATTTCGGGTGATGGTGGATTTTTCAACAACAGCATTGAAATTCTTGTTCTGCAGAATTTCAGAATCTTTTAACAAACCCGGCTGGCCGGTACGTAAAATAATGATGGGCTTGTCAAAACATCCGGATTCTTTACGCAGCCATCCAGCGACCTCGAGCCCGGCATCCTGTGATTCCATAATCATGTCCAACAGGATTAAATCGATCTGTTTATTTTCTTTCAACACAGCGATGGCTTCCTTGCCGGAATTAGCGTCGATTAATTTCAGGGTTTTTCCGAGAATGGTCACGTTCTGCAAAGTCAGTTTGGTCGCAACGTGAACATCAACATCGTCATCCACCACCAAAATTGACCATTGATCAAAATCGGTGTGCGGATCTACCTCAACTTCGTCAGAAAAAATGAACTCATCATCCATTTACATTCCTTGTCATGTCATCATTACGATATGCAACAATGATTTATTAATAAAATATTCACTTCTTTATGCCGCGGTGTCATACCATTATAGAAGTTTCTCTGAAATAAACTAAGTATTTGTGGTTATTTTTTTGTGCCCGTTTGTGGCAAGCAGTCCGTCGGTGCGCGCTGTTCAAACCGGGTGCGCCTTCAGAACTTGTTACCCGGGTTTTCCAGGTAATCTGCGCAGACCCCGGCAATGGCTTCCAAAACCAGCTCACTTTCACCAATCGCCCCGGTCAGATGAAATTCAATCTCGCCATACCCGGATTCAAGCTCACGCACCAGTGCTGGCAGATCGCGCCGCACATGCCCTCCCTGGCCTAAAAAAATCGGAACGATCGTGATCTGCCGGATCTGTTCGGCAGCCAGTGTCGCCACCAGTTGTGGCAGCGACGGTGACATCAACTCCAGAAAGGCCAGATGTATTTGCACCGCCGGATCAGTTCGTTGCCGGAGAATTTGCCGTATCCGCTCCATGGGTTCAGCCCAGCGGGGATCGCGCGCGCCATGGGCGAATAAAATCAGCGCCTGCGGTGTTTGTGCCATCAATTGTGCTCCACCCACCATAGCGCCGCCATGGCAGCGGACAGAAATAGCAGACTCGGTAATATCGCGGTAATAAATGGCGCCCAGGTATGCAATAAGCCAATATGGGCAAACACATTATTCAGCAGGTAAAAACCGATTCCAATCATAATTCCCGTGAATATTTTCAGGCTGATACCGCCGGAACGAAAATGCAGGTAGGCAAACGGCAGGGCCAGCGCCATCATGACCAAAACGGCAAAGGGGTAAATGACTTTCTTCCAGAAGGCAATTTCAAATTTCTCCGCACTCTGTTTATTATCGTTCAAATGCTTGGAATACAGGGCCAGGTCATAGGCCGACATCCGGTCAGTGTCATTATCTGCCGACGATGCCAGTAAAATTGTGGGCGTGATTTCAGAGACCAGCTCAACACTGGGCAGCTCAATCACCTGCACGGGTGTAATTTCAGTTTCATTCATCGACAGCGGAAAATAGATTTCTTCCACTTTCTCGAGACGCCAGATGGACCCGCCCTGATATTCTGCCCGTGCTGCAGCGACCTGCTTGACCAGTCTGAACTGGTCATCAAGGTCATAGTATTTGATCCCGATCAGTTTGCCATTGGGGTCGACGGTATTCACGTTAAGAAATCGCGAACCGACGATGTCACCCGTCAATCCATTTGAACGTATCAGATCCTTGGTCCACAATCCTGATTGAAAATCCTGTTTATGGGCACTGGGCATGACACTGATCTTGTATCGCTCTGCGAGTCCGAAGGTATAAGGTGCAATGATTTCACCGAACAGAAAAGTGATAAGGACAAACGCCGCGCCGATTTTGAACAGCATGAAAACCGCCTGCCCCGTTGAAAACCCGGAGACGCGCATGATTGTAAATTCAGAACGCTGCGCAAATTGTGCCATGACAAAAATGGTGCCGATCAGCGCGGCCAGTGGCATGTATTCGTACATATTACCGGGGATTCCCAGCAGGACGTAATAAAGCGCGTTTATCAGCGTATAACCGCCAATGCCGACATTCTTGACCTCGTTGACTATATCAAAAAATGCAATCAGCGCCGTAAACGCCAGCAGGACAAAAGCGATCGAGCGACTTATTTCGTGCGCAAAATATTTTTCAAGTGTATTCATCATGTACCGCTGGCCGGGTTGGCCGATGGAGGTTGAATTTTAATTTTTTTCCGGAACAGCAAGGCCCACACCTGCAACGGATGGAACCGGTTATTCACATTCAGGCGCCACGCAAACAGTGCAACGATCAGCAGCAGGCATCCCATATGCACCGGCCACCATGCCATGGACAGGGAAACTTTTACCTGTTTGACCCAGGCCTGGGAAACCAGCACCATGTTGTAATAAAACACACAGAGAAACAGCGCCAGCAGAAAATTGGCCGAACGGCCTGATCGGGGGTTCACGTAGCCCAGAGGGACGCCGAGCATCATCAGGAGCAGTAGCATCAGGGGTAACGAAATACGCCACAATAATTCACCCATATTGATCGGATTGGTGTCGGCCAGCAGCTCAGACATCGTTAATGATTCTGCTTTTGTTTCAGTAATCATGGTTTTGGTATCATCATCAACCAGCACCCCATAACGATCAAACTCCATCATCTGGAAATTGGTTTCATTGGGTGCGCCGTCATAACGGTGGCCCTTGTTCATGATCAGAAATTTATCGCCATATTTGTCCACCACAATCTCGCCTTCTTTGGCGATAACCACGCTGTGCCGTTCGTTCTGCACGGTATTGACAAAAATGTTTCGCACCTTCGACAGATCGCCGGTAACGCCTTCCACAAAGAAAACACGCTCCCGCGAAGCAGATTCCTGGAATTTTCCAGGTGACACGCGCGCGATGTCAGAGCGCTGTTCAAACCGGTCGGTATATTCGACACTGTTCTTGGTCGCCCACGGCGTGACAAAAAAAGCCATGATGGCCGTCAGCACGAACAGGGGCATGGCAAACCGCAGAATCGGCACGATCCAGTCCGTTAAACTCACCCCGGAGGCAAACCAGACCACCATCTCGGAATCCTGATAACTGCGTGTGATCACCATCAGAACGGTAATGAATCCCGTTAGCACAATTATAATAGGGAGCAGATTGAGCGCCGCAAACCCGATCAGGGTAAAGACATCATTGGGATCGACTTTGCCGCTGGCAGCCATGCCAAGTATCTTGATCGGTCGTACCGTAATGGCAATTGTGAACAGTATGGTGAACACAGCACCGGCTGTACTTGTTAATTCACGACTAAGAGCGCGTTTGAAAATCATGTAAGGGTATAATGACGAATTAACCGATTATAAATGAGGAGAAACACGTGGACTTTAGCACAAAACCCTTTGATGCAAAAAGTAACTTGGCAAGTAGCAAAACTGCTTGTGTCGTGGTAGGTGTTTATGAGAACAAAAAATTGACGGCTGAGGCCGAGTCACTGAATAAACAGGGCGCGCTCAGCAATGCGCTCAAGTCGGGCGATATTACCGGCAAAGCCGGCAGCATACTGGTGCTGCGCGATGTCGCCGGCGTTGCCGCAGAACGGGTCGTTCTGGTCGGACTGGGCGTTGCGCCGAGCGCAAAGTCGTCCGGTTCCATTCCGAATACGACATTCACAAAAATTGCCCAGGCGACGGCAAGTTGTCTGGCGGGACTCTGTGCTACCGACGCAATGATTACGCTCGCCGTCTATGGCGCAGACCTGAATGCCGCCATTCGCAGTCTGGTTCTGGCCATGCGCGCCACTGCCTACCGCTGTGACGGACTCAAAAGCAAGCCCGAGACCACCACCACCGGTGTCAGCAAAGTGACATTGCTTGTGCAAGCCGACCATTCGGCCCGGGCCAGAACCTTTCTGAGAAACAGCGTTGCGCTGGCTAACGGCATCGACCTCACCCGACAATTGGCGGATTTACCCGGCAATATCTGCACACCGACTTATTTGGCCAACGCCGCAAAAAAAATAGCCAGCCAGTTCAAGTCGGCCACCAATAAGCTCACGGCTGAAATTCTGGATAAAAAACAATGCCAGGCACTGAAGATGGGAAGTTTTCTGTCGGTCACCAACGGTAGCGACGAACCGCCCAAATTTATCGTTTTAAAGTACCTGGGCGGAAAGCCGAAAGAGGCACCGGTGGTACTGGTCGGCAAAGGCATTACCTTCGATTCCGGCGGAATTTCGCTCAAGGCAGGATTAGGCATGGATGAAATGAAGTATGACATGGGTGGCGCCGCCTCGGTGCTCGGCACCATGCGCGCAATTTCGGAACTGAATTTAAAACTGAACGTTATTGCCATCATTCCTTCCTGCGAAAACATGCCCAATGGACGCGCCACCAAACCCGGCGACATAGTCACGTCGATGTCAGGACAAACAATCGAAATACTTAATACCGATGCCGAGGGACGCCTTATTTTATGCGACGCATTGACCTACGCAGAACGCTTCAAACCGGCGGCCGTGGTTGATGTGGCGACGCTGACCGGTGCCTGCATCACCTCACTGGGCCACCATAATTCGGGCTTGTTCACCCGTCACGATGAGGCACATGATGCGCTGGCGGAAGAACTGCTGTCCGCCGGGACAGATACCGGCGACACCGCCTGGCGCATGCCACTGGGTGAAGCATATAACGAACAACTGAAGTCGAACTTTGCCGACATGGCCAACATCGGCGGCTCAGCAGCCGGAAGCATAACCGCCGCGTGTTTCCTGGAAAGGTATACAAAACAGTATACCTGGGCGCACCTGGACATCGCCGGTACCGCCTGGAAGTCTGGCGCCGCAAAAGGTGCGACAGGGCGACCGGTGGCACTGCTGACGACATTCCTGATCAACCGCGCCGCGGTGTAGTCAGCCTGCCGTCCTGCTTTCGATACGGATGGAAGGGTGCCTCGTCCATTTTAACCGTCGGAAGCCGTTCTGCATGTCTTCCTCAGCGGGCCACCCGGGCCCGCTGTCCCGTCGGACCACCCGATCCACTTAGTGTCATATAAATCAGTGGGTTAGGTTGGCCCGAGCAGATTATTTGTACAACTTCCCATTCAAAACGCGCGAATTCTTGTACAATAGTAACATTTCCGAGTGGAAATATAGTGCCAGATCAATTCCAGTGTGAATGACACGGTAAATTTGGTGCCCGGCCTGATTTCTAGATTGAAATAATATTTTTGCGGCCTAAGATGAAAGGACTGCGTCGCTGAATCTGCAGGAAAACCGCTTTCAATCTGACTGTGATGTCAATTGCCCTGGATCTGCCCGTTACCGGGCGAATTATTGCAATTTAACCAATCAGCATCGTGCCAGACGTAATTCACGCTTATCACCACTTGTAGTGCGATAAGACTTTTAATTATTAACTTTTTCAGACCGACATGGACCTTTCAAAAATTAAAGTTGGTAAACGGTTAGGCCTGGGTTTTGCCCTGGTTATTGCGTTCCTTATTGCGGTCACCCTGCTGGGCATTACGCGCATGTCGCAGATTCAGGACCGCCTTGAGAAAATCGTTGGTGTCAGTAATGTCGAAACACGACTGATCATTGATATGCGTGCCATCGTCTACGATCGCATGGTGTCACTGCGAAATCTGACGCTGCTGACCGACCTGGACGACATGGGTCCTGATCTGGCAAAGATTAAAGAGCAATCAGAGAAATATGCCGCTGCTGAAGAAAAACTATCAAAAATGTTCGAGAGCGACAGCGGAACCACTGCCGAAGAAAAAAATCTGCTGTCCAAATTAAAGGAACAGCAGGCTGACGCTGCCGCGTTACCGCAAAAAGCGCAGGAACTGGGCCTGGCCAACAATCCTGAAGCGGCCACGATCACACTCATCAAAAAACTTCGCCCGGTGCAGAAAAAATGGCTGGACGCGCTGGATGAAATGATTACTCTGGAAGACAAACTGAATTCAGGCGTGGCCGACGATGCCAAATCCGCTTTTGGCACCGCGAAAATGTGGATGCTGCTGCTGGGTGGACTGGCTCTTGTCGCTGGCGTTGCAGCTGCCTCGGTCATCACACACAGCTTGTTGAAGCAGCTTGGCGGCGAACCCGAATATGCCGGGAAAATTGCCGGGCAGATCGCCGCCGGTGATCTTGCAGTCAACATCGTTACCGATCCGGGTGACGAAACCAGCATCATTGCGGAAATGAAGCACATGCGAGACAGCCTGGTGAATATTGTCGGCCAGGTGCGTGTCAGAACCGACACGATTGCCACCGCTTCCAGTGAAATTGCGATGGGCAATATCGACCTGTCGTCGAGAACGGAACAACAGGCTTCGTCACTGGAAAAAACCTCAACCGCAATGAAAGTGCTGACCAATACGGTCAAGCTCAACGCCGACAATGCCCGCGAAGCAAATCAGTTAGCCCTGTCAGCGTCCGAAGTGGCCAGACACGGCGGGACCGTCGTATCGCAAGTGGTGGACACCATGAGTTCGATTACGGAATCGGCGAAAAAAATTGAGGACATTATCGCCGTGATCGATGGCATTGCATTTCAGACCAATATTCTGGCGCTGAATGCCGCGGTAGAGGCGGCACGTGCCGGCGAACAGGGACGCGGATTTGCGGTGGTCGCATCAGAAGTGCGAAACCTGGCGCAGCGCAGTGCCGTGGCAGCCAAGGAAATAAAAGGTCTGATTACAACGTCGGTTGAAAAAGTGGAAACCGGAAGCAAACTGGTCAGCCAGGCGGGCGTGACCATCAACCAGATAGTGTCAAGCGTAAAGCAGGTCACCGATATTATTGCTGAAATCAGCCATGCCAGCCAGGACCAGAGCGCTGACATCGAAGGTATCAACCATTCCGTGATCGAAATGGACGGCATGACCCAACAGAATGCCGCCCTGGTGGAGCAGGCTGCCGCAGCCGCGCAAAGTCTGCAGGATCAGGCCGCTGAACTGGCGAAAGTCGTCAGCATCTTCAAGCTGCAGGCTAACAGTACGGCAAGTGCACCGAGAAAATCAGCGCCGGCCAGCCCGCGTCCCGAGGTAAAAACAATGCAGGTAAAAGTCAGCAAGGCTGTGTCGAACAACGTAAAAACGTTGCCCAGCACAAAAGCGCCTCCACCGAAAAAAGCGCCGGATAATGAAAACGATTGGGAAGAATTCTGACGTTCAGAACCGGTCGGACAATTTTTACAATGAAAGCTAGTAAGGACTTAAGAATGAAAACCTATTTATTACCCACTGTCATCTCGATGTTTCTACTGATGGTGAGCTCAACTTCATACGGTGCCGATGTCGCGCCGGTACTGGACAGTAAATCGTGCGATCCGCCCAAGTACCCGAAGGCAGCATTAATTAATGAAGAACAGGGCACGGTATCGCTGATGTTTCTGGTCGGTCCGGACGGCAAGGTCACCGATTCCAAAGTGGATAAATCGAGCGGCAGCAAGAGTCTGGATAAAGCGGCTCTGAGTGCATTCAGTCAATGCAAATTCAAACCGGGCACCAAAGACGGCAAACCCGATCAATTATGGGCAAAAGTCGAATTTGTATGGAAACTGGAGTAACAGGTCGGACAAGGGTAAATCACTCACTGGCCGGGCGCTGTACCGGCCGAACGAAAAAGGCGCAAAGCGCCTTTTTTTATTTGCTGCGCTCAGTATAATGCTACCAATATCTGCCCGGATTCATGAAAGCTGTTGTTATTTACGACAAAACCCAGGATCCCTTGAACATTGACGATACAATAAAGCATGAAAATCGCCTGCTGGAACGTTAATTCCCTAAAAGTCCGCCTGCCACAGGTCATCCAGTGGCTACAAGACAATCCCGTTGACGTACTATGTCTTCAGGAGACAAAACTGACCGACGACAAATTTCCTGTCGCCGACATTCATGCCGCCGGTTATCAAGTCGTCTTCAGTGGTCAGAAAACGTATAACGGTGTCGCCATCCTTTCGCGTCATCCTATCAGCGATGTCGTGAAAAATAATCCTCTTTTTGACGATGAACAGCAACGATTGCTCACGGTCACCATCCAGGGCATGCGGATAGTCTGTGCGTATATACCGAATGGCCAGTCACCGGATTCCGACAAATTTCAATATAAACTGCGCTGGTTGGCTGCACTGCAGAACTGGCTGGTTGAACAGAAAACCCAATTTGATGAACTGGCCTTGCTGGGCGACTTCAATATTGCCCCGCATGACGATGATGTGTACGATCCGGCGGCATGGGTAGGCCAGAATCTGGTGTCGGAGCCAGAACGAGCGGCGTTCCAGGCCATGGTGGCGCTTCCGCTGATCGATGCATTTCGGCTCTTCAAACAGGCGGAAAAAAGTTTCAGCTGGTGGGATTATCGCGCCCTGGGATTTCGGCTGAATAAAGGCATGCGGATTGACCACATCCTGCTGTCACCGACCCTGGCCAAACGCTGCCAGGCATGTGTCATTGATCGTTTGCCGAGAAAATGGGAGCAACCTTCGGATCATGCCCCTGTCATTGCGACATTGAATTAACGCGCACCATTCAACTCATGGCGCAATACAGTCAACAATCGAATGCAGATCTGCCCCGGTCATGAAAAAGAATAACGTCTCAGTCATCGCCGTTATTGTGACACTGATTTTTCACTGGTGTTTATATTTTGTGGCAACCACGCGCTTTCCGCATCACCATACACGCCTGGCGTCTGATGATATTGTCAGGGTATCGATCCCCATCTCAGGCAACATCGATCCAGAGAATCAAAAAGCACCGGACCTGACCGACCTCATCACCCCACCTGAACAGCTGATCAGCCCAACCGACACCGAGCAGGATACGGACAAGGATCGATATTATCAGCAACCGGAGTTAAGCCTGAAAACACAGGTTTTATCTGACACCAGTAAAAACCTGGCCATCCCGATACGACATGTCGTCGTCATGTCATTGTATATTAACGAGGCCGGGCGGGTCGACGACATCACGCTGGACGACACGGGTGGGCTGACCGAAGCGGAACAGAAAACAGTGATTACCGAATTTAAAAAAATGCTCTTCATGCCGGGAATGCTGGGCGGTAAAGTGGTCAAATCGCTTTACCGGATCCAGCTGGAAGTAAATCAGGCTGCGATCGTCCGGTATTAATCGTCCCGTGCGGCTGTTGCAGCTCAGTTAACCACACCGCACGCAATCCGTGCGCCGCCGCCACCGAATTTGGCCGGGTGATCACTATGATTGTCACCACCGGCGTGAACCATCAACGCCAGACCATGCAACTGACTCAACGTCCTGATACGCGGCGCCAGAACCGGCATGGTTGCAGTGCCGTCAGCAGCGACGTAGAGACCGGGTAAATCACCCAGGTGTCCCTGTCCGTACGGTCCTTCGTGTTTTGCGGTATGTTCCGGATCCCAGTGCCCGCCGGCTCCGCCCGCCACGGTCACGACACCGTCCAGTGTCGTCGTCGTGCAGCTTGGTTTTTCATGCAAATGAAAGCCGTGCATGCCGGCCGGCAGTCCTTTCAGGTTTGGCGTGAACAGCACACCGTACGGCGTCTCCTGCAGAGTCACTGTGCCGATTTCCACACTGTTACCTGCCGCATCGACCTGGTTAAGGGTGACGTCGGCTGCAAAAACAGAAGCCGCCACAAAAGAAATGGACAGCGCCAAAAGTGTCTTAATTTTCATCATCAAATCTTCCTTCACTCATGTCAACAGTAGCTAATGCAATTTGTGATCACCCAAAAAAATATCCTTTTGATGAAATCCCTGGGTACGTTCCATCGTCCAGACTATATCCTCTATGCCGCACTGTGGCTGATATTCCCTGACCAGTTCCAGCAACAATTGTCGAACTTCCTCCAACGCAAAGTTATTGCATGCGGTTTTCAGTTCTTCCAGTTTTTCTTTAAGAACCGGCCACGCAATACTGTTTTCTTCGGCGCGCATGATCAACGGGTGCTCGGTACCGCCCACATTGTCACCGATAAGCAATTCTTCAAACAATTTTTCACCGGGCCGGAGTCCTACCAGCTGAATTTCAATCGCGTTGCCTGCATCACTTTCTGATTTCAGGGGTAATCCGCTCAGGTGCACCATACGTTCAGCCAGGTCCATTATTCTTACAGGCTCTCCCATGTCCAGCACAAATACATCGCCTCCCGAGCCTATCGAGCCGGCCTGAAGAACCAATTGGGCCGCCTCAGGAATCGTCATGAAATATCGGGTGATGTCGGGATGAGTCAGGGTAATCGGGCCACCGGCCAGAATCTGCTGGCGGAACAGCGGTACGACCGACCCGGACGATCCCAGTACATTACCAAACCGGACCATACAGAACCGGGTCGCGGGCTGCTGCGCCGCCAATCCCTGTAATATCAATTCCGATAAGCGCTTGGTTGATCCCATCACATTGGTAGGTCGAACTGCCTTGTCTGTGGAAACAAGCACAAAATTCGTCACGCCAGCCCGCAAGGCGGCCTGTGCGATACTCAGGGTACCAAAAACATTATTCCGTATTCCTTCAACCGGATTGTGCTCAACCAGCGGCACATGTTTATAGGCGGCAGCGTGATACACCGTCTGCACATTGAATGTCGTGCAGATTTTCTGGCATTTTTCGGTGTCCAGTACGGAGGTTAAAAACGGAAAAATCGGCGTCGCTACTGCGCTGCCATGCTTCAATTCCGTCAATTCTTTTTCTATGGTGTATAAAGCAAATTCAGACATTTCCACCAGAACCAGCGCGGCCGGCTTTTGGCGCAAAATCTGCCGGCACAGTTCTGAGCCGATGGACCCGCCCGCCCCGGTCACCATGACCGTTTTACCGGTGATACAGGCTGCGATCAAATTCGGATTCGGGACCACGGAATCTCGGCCCAGCAAGTCTTCAATTTCGATTTCCCGGATATCCTTTACCGTTAATTCCCCGTTTAATAAATCACGCAGTGGCGGAGTGACCCGGACCCTTACGCGCAACTTTTCCAGTCGGTTCAGGATGATTTTTTGAGTTTTCTTGGGTATCGATGGCATGACCAGGTGAATTTCCTGGACGCCATGTTTGGCGATAAGCTGCGACAGATCCTTGGACCCATAGACCTGCAGGCCGGCGATAATGGTACCCTGCAATTCTTCCTTGTCGTCTATCATGAACATCGGCATATATTCATGGCTGGCGCGAAATGCCTTTGCCACCTGCGCTCCCGTGTGCCCGGCGCCGTAGATCGCAATTCGGATTGCATCCTGTTTATTGCTCAGCTGCAGCAGATAACTGCGGGCCAGAAAACGGCTTGCCAGCATATACATGACGGCGCTGAACCAGAACATGCCGAATACGGCACGCGACAGGATTCCCACCTTAAAATAGACCGCGATGGCTAGCAGCATGAACAGGGTGAGTGACACGCCATACAGGACAACAATGACAATTTTCTGATCGACAAAACGGATAACGGCGCGATAAAGACCGAGTCGCACAAAAATGGGAATGGCAATTACCGGTGTAGCCAAAATCAGTGGCCAGAACTGCCGGAGCAATTCACGATCAACCACATCAAATCGCAGCCACAGCGCAACGACAAACATGCACGGCAAAAATATCAGATCCGCACCGGCTGCAATGCACTGTTTTTTAAATCGCGATAACGACAGAAAAATTTTAATCATTCGATGTTTCAACTTGACTTGCTGAGAAAATGACCCGACCGGAACAGCACGGGTTTAATGCCCTTCGAAATCACATACCGTATATAACTGCAATCCTTCCTTCCTCAGATTACCGGATCCGCCCAACTCAACCAGATCGACAATAGCAGCCCCTTCAACAATAACTGCGCCATTTCGTTCCAGGAGCTTTTTGCCCGCCAGCATGGTGCCACCGGTTGCAATCAAATCGTCTATCAGTACCACCCGGTCGCCATACTTGCAGGCGTCGGTGTGCATTTCAACCGTCGCGTTGCCATACTCCAGCGTGTATTCTTCCGACAGGGTGCTGAATGGCAGCTTTCCTTTTTTACGAATCGGAATGAAACCCAGATTCAGTTCATACGCCAGAACAGATCCAATGATAAATCCGCGCGCGTCCATGCCGGCAATCAGGTCCAGGTTTGCATCCATGTAGCGGTGGACGAACAGGTCAATCAGGACCCGAAACGTTTTCGGGTTTTGCAGCAAAGGCGTAATGTCACGAAACATGATGCCGTCCTGAGGCCAGTCTGGCACTGTTCTGATGTGGCTTTTTATATAGTCGGACGGGTTGTACATAGCGCATTCCATAAAAATGAAAACCTGAAAACCAAATTGTGCTGCAATAGCGGCAATCCGGCAAAACCTTACCATAAACACCCAAAAAGATCAGGATTAATACGGTTCTTTTGGGGATTATGCCGCAATAATCCACATTGTCACCCCTGCCGTTATTGTTTTTATAAGGCACTTTAGCCGTACCGGGGCCACGCTCCGGAACATGGTGTATTGCCTCCAATCTATTGATGCCGACGTCACGGTTATATATTGCAGCGACCAAGGAACTTTTCAGCGCTGAAAATAATCTCAACCTGGTTTGCTGAGCTCAATTGCATCTTTTCAAATTTGATTATTTCAAAGCAACGGAGGCACTTTCATGTTCGCGATAGCAAGAACTCCAACCGCCCAGGGTGCCAACCCACTACCGAAAGCCTCCTTGCACGGGATCGGGTCAGACGGCCACCCGGCCCAGAGAAACCTGACAGCCCCCAATGTCGTTCTGTTCGGTGACGATATGAAGGTTCGTGTCAGCCATGCCTTTGCTGACGTGACTGATTCAATCAGGATACTTTATGATGGCAGCGTCGACCGCAGTACTCTCGGGTCACAACTGCGTTCATTCCGCAGGAAACAGACTGAGGAGACCACCTTCGAGTTTCAGACCACCCGACACTGGATTCCGTTTTTAAGGTATCACTACACGGACAAACTGGAGTGGCCGGCACTCAATGAACTGTTCAAAATCAACCTTGACCTGTTTCAACCCGACAGCTGCCAGTCAGATATACCGGACACCGCTCTCTGGTACTGTCTCGCGCATCTTTCAAGCCTGTTCTTTCATTCAAACGGCGCCGGAGGACTACGCCCCTGGACCTCGAGTGTGCCATTTGCCGGATCCGCGTACCGTGCGGGCTGGGCCCATATCCTTCACCCGCTCGGCAAGGCAATTTCTGATTTGGCGCAAAAAGGCAAAAAAGAAAACGCCTCATTCCTGATCAACTGTTTAAATTGCCTGCAGCTGATCGAGGTATTCAAGGATTTGTCCTTTGACCTGGATATTGAGGCAACGCGGCGCGCGCTTTCGGACAAAGACCGCGACGTTAGCATAGACTTGTCCGTTCGCGTCAATACCATCGATTTATTCGATGAAACAAGGCAGCACCTGACCCGAATACTTCAAAGCACCTCTACCGCGCCAACGGACGCAAATGAATTAAATGAGGTCCTGTGCAAGATTGAAACACTGCTGACCCATGCGATGTGTTTTAAAACCATACAATATGCGTTCGGCGGCAGCACCGCTGAACTCACGGCGGAGAAATCGGCACTGCTCGGTCTGATCGGCGCAACATTCAGTTCAGTGTCCGATGCATCGTGGCGCATGGACCAGGAAGCCAATGATTTTCAGACCTGCTTTTCAGGATCAAAACCTTATGGGGAAATCGCCAAAGGCATCGAGGCCGGTAGTGCTCTCATATTGAAAATATTCGACGATATAACCGTTGCAGAGGACTATCTGCTGAATTGCAGAACGGACTCCCTGCGGGACAATGCCGGGACCCGGATCGACGGCATTATCGGGGCCATCCGGCAATTTGCGCCTGTTCCCGCACAAACCACGAATCCCCGATCGGGGCAGGCGGAACAGCTGAGCCGCATTAAACTGGGTGCCATCTGCTTTGGCGTCGATATACTGGTAACGGCTCTGCAAGCCTGTTTTAATAATATTGCAGCAGGAAAAAATGCCCACGAAAATTGGCTTACCCATCAGCAATTTGTCCGTCTCCATGGCATATTATCCTGCGAAATAAATCGGCTCGCTGACGCCGCCATGCGTACCCAGGCCCGGCAGATACGGAAATGCCTGGATCAGTTGCTGCGTGTCGTGACGCGCTTTTTTGACGATGTCAGTTCGATGGCCGTGGTTCTCTCGGTACGTGATCTGGTCGACATAACCGGCGAGGTCTGGTCACTATTCCGGGACCCCCATTTAAAGAAAAATATCAGGGAGGCGCTGGCGTCCATAGCGATCACCGATATGGACGCGCAGTCGGAGGCGGAACGAAAAACTCTGGAGGCCACTGCGACGTTAGCCTTGCGCAATCTCACGAAGGCGCTCATTGCCGGTGCTGCAAAAGCAACTGGGGAACGCCGACTGCCTGGGTTCGATACCGGCAAATCGATTACCCCGCCGTCCACCCGGCTGCAGATAATGGATTCGGACCTGACACCGGCAATGACCGCGCAGAAATCCGCTGACCGCATGGCGGAACAGCCACTGCCGGCAGATCCGGCATCAGCGCCAGACCCGGTCGGGCAAGTTGAAACCAGACTGTCCGCACTGGTAAAGCAGATCGCGTTACTCCGTTACAACCTGCGCCAGCATCGCGCCAGCCACGCCCGGGTACAAGCGGAATTGGAGCTGACGGAGACCTGCGCACGAAACGTCGAACGTCAAAAACTGAATATACAGAACTACGTCAATGTCACGCCGTTCGCTGACCTGGCCGGGTCGAGTATGATTGATAATCTCGATGCCTACGCCTATTTTGACCTATACAGGACGGTTGACTTGGCGGATGCGGATTTTGGTCATAATCAGGCCGACAGGGACTGGTATGCCAACCTCCGACGCGCCATTGAAAAAATAGGCGACACCGACCGCTTGGGTCTGGAAAAACGGCTGAAAAGTTATATCGCCGTCAAACTTGCCACCGGTGGCGATTGCAGAAAATCAGACATCGAATTCATCTGCCAGAAAAGCGGATTCACTGTTCAGAAACCCGGCTGGTGGGCCGTGTTGTTGCAGATCGTCGTCAGCCGGATCTCTTTCAATTTTTTGAGCTACACGCCGCCACTGACGGTGGGTTATATAAAAGCCACTGTTCAGACCGACCGGTCCATACCACTGCATTCCACACCCTATTCCCAGTTGCCAGACAAAATTGATCGGTTAAAAACATCGGTTAAGTCGCTAGGCGTGACAATTGAAACCATCGATACCCGGATATTGCAGGCCGAGTCCGAACTTAAAGTCCTTGAGGAGCAGCTCGTGCAGACAAAAACGACGGACTGCTTCGCGCCCTTGGTCCAGGACCCCAACCCGGTTGACACCGGTGTCAATACCGCGCTTATGCAACGAGCTGCCGGCAGAAACGGATCCAGGTCGTTCTGGGGCGTGGCGACCCTTTTTAAATGAGTGCAAAACGGGACAACCTGAGGTTTATCGTCCCACCCGTCAGTCTGGACAGTGGTTTGCACAGCAAGGACAGACCCGTTGCGCTGGAGCCGGTTTCCCGACCGGATTGCACCCCATTCCCGGCTGCTGGTTTTTATTGTTTTATTATATTGCAAATATGATATTATTATAAAATTATTACGCAATGAATTTGCGAACGATGGTTAATTCCAGCCAATATAGCCAACAGTGAATAGCCAATGCCATTCCGATTTCTGTCAGGCCTGTTCCTGATTCTCCTTTACCCGATGTATGCCTACGCACAACAGACTGAAATCTCACCCGACGGTGTCGACGACCGCATCATCATTCATGGCAAACCCGCCGTGGCGTCGGAGCAGCGCTTGACACAACGCCGCGTCAGCAGCAGCGACAGCGCGACATTGCTGCAGGACGAACCGGGTGTCAGCCTGTACAGTGCCGGTGGAATTTCCAGCCTGCCTGCCCTGCATGGAATGGCGGATGACCGCATACGGGTGCAGCTCGACGGCATGGACCTGATACCGTCGTGTCCCAACCACATGAATTCGCCGCTGTCTGTAATGGATCCGGTTTCTGTCCGGGCTGTTCGCGTGCTGCCCGGTATTACTCCGGTCAGCGCGGGCGGCGACAGTATTGCCGGCACCATTCAAGTGACGACTGCCGCACCTGAATTCGCCACTGACGATGAACAGGCATTCAGCACAGGCCAGACGGGCACATTTTATCGCAGCAACGGGAACGCCCATGGCGCGAATCTGAATGCCACCCATGCCACTCAGACAGTCAATCTGACCTATGACGGTTCAACCGCCGCATCCGGTGACGTTTCTGCAGCGCAGCCATTCAAACCAGCCGGCTATGCAGGCCCCGGACACCGGTGGTTGGCCGGCGCCGTCATCGGGTCAACGGCTTACCAGACCGAAAACAACCGGATTGGCGTGGCACTGCGACATGAAAGCCAGCTTCTGGAACTGTCTGCCGGCGTACAAATAGTGGCGTCAGAACTGTTCCCGACCCAGCGCATGGACATGACAAACAATCGGAGCGAGCACGTCAATCTGCACTATAGCGCGCACAACGCCCTGGGTGAATTCGAGGTCCGGGCATTTGAACAGATCACCCACCATACCATGGATTTTGGGCCGGACAAGCAGTTGCAATACGGCGCAGCGACCGGGATGCCCATGAAGACCGACGGTATAACCCGGGCAATCTCGCTGACAACCACGACCCCCATATCGGCACGCAGTTCCCTGAAACTGGGTGGCGAGTACCTGAATTACCGCCTGAATGATGTGTGGCCGGCAGCCACAGCCACAACCGGCATGATGGGGCCGTCGACATTTTTAAACGTGAATAACGGTCGGCGGATTCGGGCCGCCGGGTTCGTTGAAATGGACACCCTATGGAGCGAGCAATGGTTTACCCAGTGGGGCTGGCGAACCGAAGCAGTCCGCAGCGATGCAGATGACGTGCAGGGATATAACACCACTCCTGACTATGCGGGCGACGCGGCACATTTCAACTCAACAAGCCACCAGCGCACAGATCTCATGAACGACCTGAGTCTGCTGGCACGTTATACTCCTTCAGGCGACATCGGGTTCGAATTGGGTTATGCCGAAAAAAATCGCGCCCCCAATTTATATGAACGCTACACCTGGTCGGCAGTCACCATGGCAGCGATCATGAATAATTTCATCGGCGATGGCAACGGGTATATCGGCAACCTGAATCTAAGACCGGAAATCGCACGCACCGTCAGCGGCGCATGGGATATGCACGACGCCAGCAGCGCCGGCTGGCAAATCAGGTTTTCCCCCTATGTCACCTCTATCAGCGATTTCATCAATGCCACACGTTGTCCGCCTGCTTATTCCGCGAACTGCAGTATCAGCAATCTGACCGGCCGATCCGGGTTTGTCACCCTGCAGTTCGTTAATCAGTCAGCGCAGATTTACGGTGCGGATCTGTCCGGGTTCGTGACCGTGGCTCGCAGCAGCGACTACGGTGATATCAAACTGCGTGGCGTCATAAACCTTGTGCGAGGTGAAAACACAACCACCGGTGACTCCCTTTACAACTTCATGCCACTCAACTCGCGATTGACTCTCCAGCAGGAAAACGGCCGGTGGACAAACGCCATCGACTGGCAGATGGTTGCAGCCAAATCCGCCGTTTCTGCCCTGCAGAATGAAAACCGAACGGCCGGCTATGGCCTGCTGAATCTCCGGAGCAGCTTTTCCTGGAAAAAATTCCGTGCGGACCTCGCTATAGAGAACCTGCTGAACCGATCCTACGACCTGCCTCTCGGGGGCGCCTACGTCGGCCAGGGCGCCACGATGGGCATTAACGCCCTGCCGTGGGGTGTGCAACTTCCGGGGAACGCGCGCTCGATTAACATGGCATTCCGCGTCCAGTTTTAGATTTCATTTTTTGATGGTACCGACAATGAACCAGCAAATTCCTTATCCATTCTGCGGTCCCGAGTTCAGGCGACATCCAGATCCGGTATACCAGCAGCTCATGTCCGAAGGACCTATCCACCCGGTCCAATTTCCCAGCGGTGTCTGCGGCTGGCTGATAACCGGTTACGACGCGGCGATCCAGGTCCTTACCGACCCCCGCATCGGCAAGAACCACGCCCTGGGTAATGCCCAGTGGCGCGCACGAGCCTCGATCATGCCTGAACCGCACCATACCCGGCTGCAGGCCCATATGCTGCATCAGGATCCGCCGCGCCATACCCTGATGCGCAGTCTGGTCAGTAGCGCGTTTGCGCCCGCGCGGATTGCGCAATTCCGGCCCCGGATCGAACAGATCGTCAACTGCCTGATTGATGAGATTCATGCGCATGGGCAGGCAGATCTGATGACCAGCCTGGCATCACGGCTTCCATTGCAGGTGCTGTCTGCCGTCATCGGATTATCAGACGCGCATCGAATCCGGTTTCAGCCACGCTGGTGCAAGGCGGTGCAGCCTGTCGGACCCAGGGATCCCGGACGTCGCGCTTACGTCCAATTGCTGACCGAACTCCAGACATTTATCGACCGGGTCATTGCCGAACCGGCACAGGGCGACAGCAGCGGCCTGATCGCGCAACTGGTGGACGCGCATCATGCCGGCGTGCTCAGCTACGACGAACTGGCCTCGATGCTGTTTCAGCTCCTGGTCGCGGGCCAGGAACCGGTCACCCACCAGATCGGCAATTCGCTGCTCGCCGTGCTGCGCCACCCTGATTTGACGCCGTTCTGGCACGGCTGTACGGCATCCGTTGACACGGCGGTTAATGAACTGTTGCGCCTTGACGGCGCGTTCGAAATTAGCACCTGGCGCTTTTATCCGGTGCCGACCGAGTTATTCGGCGCAACCATTCCCGCCGGCGATCCGGTGATAGTCGCTCTGAACGCAGCAAATCATGACCGGTCGCGTTTTGAATGTCCGCACCAGCTGCATACTGATCGCTCACCCAATTCGCATCTGTCATTTGGTTATGGACGTCATTTCTGTCCGGCGGCTTCGCTCGCGAAGCTGGAGATTGACGTGACTGTGCGCCTGGTCCTTGAAAAGTTGCGCGATCTGCGTCTGGCCTGTCCGATCGACCAGCTGCAATGGATACCTGCGGTATTGGCGCGCGGACTTGTGTCGCTGCCAGTTAATTTCACTGCCGCCTGACCACTATCATCCGACAAAACCAGGCGATGCCCACCGTTCCCGCAAAAACCGGTCCCGACATGACAGAACCACCGGCGCGCACCAGCGAACGGATTCTGCAACTGCTGACTCAATACCGGCGCTCCAGTGAAACCACGTCAGTTGCGTCCTCCCATACACAAACGGTCTGCGAACCATTCGTTAGCCAGATTCAGCAGTTCGTGGCAGCAAACCAGCCGGTTCAATTCGTGTTGCCCGGCTATCCGTGCAAATCACCCAATCCACACAAGGTACTGGGTATCCTGCCGGACCTGGCTGAACGATTGTCACTCCGTTTTCTGAAGCAGTTCTGCGAAAAGCTGACCCGTATCTATGCACCGGGGGCAACCCTGCTAATCTGCTCTGACGGACATGTGTTTGGTGATTTAATCGGGGTCTCCGATCACGTCATCGACGGCTACGCAGCCGCACTCCGGTCCATGGTTGAGGAGGAACAGCTGGCCTGCTTTGAGGTTTTTCATCTGGGACAGGTTTACGACAGTCTGGACGGCAACCAGAAACGTCAGCGGCTGATCGCAGAATGGGTCCGGCCACTTCCTGACATCCGGGACGAACTGCTGGGCAGTGCGGCGAATCTTCAGTTATACCGCGGCATAACGCGATTTTTGGTCGAGGATACGGCAGATCACACTGGCAGCAGTAAATCTGCTCTGCAACGTCAATGCCGGCAACGTGCCCTATCGGTCATCCAGCGGAGCTGGGCCTGGGGCGATGTGCTTGGGCACACCTTTCCCAACGCAGTGCGCCTCTCGATTCATCCCCAGCCGGCAGGTTCCAGCAAATTTGGCATCCTGCTGTCAGAGACGCCAGACAGGTGGCTGACGCCGTGGCACGGGGTCAGCGTCCTGACCGAGTCCGGTTACGTCATTATGAAGCATGACGACGCCCGACGAGTCGGAAAACTGATTTGCATTGACGGCATGCCCAGCCATTATGAGGCCCGGTCGGCGACCGTCCAAGCCGTTACCGGATGCACGGCGCCGCGAATCCCGGCGGTCCGTTCAGAAAGCACGAGCAGGTAAAGCGTCATCCAGTCCCGCCGTGTCGTTGTTATTTTTGGTTAGTCAATCAGGCCGACAAACTGTCACCGACCCGCCGGAGCGGGCACCTGGAACGGTAGTGGTTCAGCCTCCTGCCGGGAAACGGGTCAGGCCTTTTTATGCGCCACAGTCAGGCTGGCAGGCTTGCCATCTTCAGCAGCCAGCGCCATTTTCTCCTGCACGCTCAGGCGCTTGCCGACGATCTCGACGCGAGCAATTTCCTGCGGAGCCAAATCGTAGACCCGTTTTTCTTCATCCGTCATTTTCTTGCCGATAATGACCACACTGGGTGCTGTCATCGACACTGTTTCGGTTGCCGGTTGGATGACGCTGCCGTGCGCGTGGAAGGCCAGACTTATTGCGGCAGTTGCCGACAGCATCGACAAAGCGAGAATTAATTTTGATTGAACATTATTGAGCGTTTTCATTTGATGTCCCTCCTGGGATTTGTTGGGTTGATGAACACACTTTAAACAAACCCTCAGGGCATTGCGACAGGAAAACGATGAAACGTCAAATCAGGGGAATGGAACGATTAAAACACGCCTTTTCTGAAAAAAAGGCCTCACGGTGTGACGCGCAAGACAAAATCCATATTGATTTCGGACCAGGCTTCACGTTCTTTTTCCAGCCAGTAACTTAACGTGGGATGCTGGGTCAGCCAGGCGCCTTTGATTTCCAGTTCAATTTTATTTTTCATTCTGACTCGCACATCCGCCTGGGTCAATTCCAGCCGGGTATGCATAAATAAAATCGCCAGTCGCAGTGCCAGCACGGCCTTTGCAAAATCGGTATCGGTCAACAATTCCTGAACTTTGCGCAAATTTCCTTTCTGACTCAAAATCAATTTGCTCATATTGCGTTGTTCACGCGTGGTAAACCCCTGCATGTCAGCATATTCCACCAGATACGCGCCATGTTTATGGTAGCCCGTTTGTGACACCACCAACCCGACTTCATGCAGATGCGCCGCCCAGATCAACTGCGGTGTAAAAACCTCCGAATTGGGCTTCAATTGTGTGAACATGATGTGCGCCAGTTCCGCAACCAGTCTGGCCCGTTGACTGTCAACACGAAAGGCGCTGGACACATTCTGAACAGCTTGCTCACGACGATCATGCTGGGTGGCGCGCAGATGCAGATCCCAGATAACACCCATGCGCAGACCCGCTTCAATGGTCTGAATTTCGGCAATATTCAGTTCCTGCATGACACCGATAAGAATCGCCAGTCCGCCCACCAGCATCGCGATCCGTTCCGGCTTTATGCCGGACAACTCGAGCAGATGAATCTGGCCTTCATTGATGCACAATTCCTTCAAAACCTCCAGATTCTTCAGGTTCACCGTGCCGTCACCGATTTTATTGCTTGAAATGACTTCAGCAATCGTGCGAATACTCCCTGAGGAACCGTACACCTGGGTCCAGTGGCTGGACTGGTAGGGGGGAGCGGCATCTTCAAAGTGTGAGCGCGCGGACAGGATCGACGCTTCGAAACTTTTTTTGGTCATATGCCCGTCAGGGAAAAAGCTCAGGCTCTGCTTGACCGTTCCGACGCTGAACGATCCGACTTTCAGAATTTCCTGCCCCCGGCCCAGAATGACTTCGGTCGATCCACCACCAATATCAATCACCAGCCTGTTTTCCGCCGGATTCGCCAGAACTTTGGCAACGCCCATATAAATCAGGCGACCTTCTTCTTCGCCAGATATGATTTCTATCGGATACCCGATCGCACTTTCCAGCTCAGGCAAGAACTGGCTGGCATTTTTGGCAACGCGCATGGTATTGGTCGCCACTACGCGCACTGCATCCAGCGAATACTGATTCAAAATCTGACTAAAACGCAGCAGTACCGCGATAGCACCCTGGATTGCTGCCGGGGTCAGGTTTCCGTTGTCGTCCAGTCCAGCTCCCAGGCGCAGCGGCTCACGCGCACTTTTGATGATCTTCATGGCATCACCATCGAAGCGGCCAATATGAAGCCGGAAACTGTTTGAACCCAAATCGACTGCTGCGTACATGTTGCTTCCCTTTATGCCCGACTTATTGCCTGTTTTACTGTGTCAACTACTGTGTCAACAACTGCGTCATCTACCGCATCAACGACTGCCTCAGTTACTGCCCAACCAGTTGTCCGGCCTGTCAACCGATCTGATGGCAACCGGTGATCCTATCAAACCCGAGTGACAGAGCAATGACATCATGCGTCATCTTAACTAAAAAAGCGGCTCTGCAGCGCCTCCAGACCCGTCGCATGCAACACCTGGGCCAATCTTTCTTTGGCATGCAGACCGGGTAATTCCCTGTTGGTGGCGATAATTAATTCGTTTTTCATGGAATGCTCCCAACCAACCAGTTCGGTCACGCTGACCTGATAACCATGGGCTTCCAGTTGCAGGCAGCGCAGCACATTGGTCAACTGGCTGCCGAATTCGCGCGTATGAATAGGATGACGCCATAATTCCGACAGCGGATTTGCCTTGACGCTGGCACTCCTGTTTTTCTTTAATGTGGCAGCAACCTCCGCCTGACAACACGGCACGAGCACGATATGTCTGGCCTTCTTTTTCAAGGCAAATTCGATTGCATCGTCGGTCGCTGTATTGCAAGCGTGCAATGCGGTCACGATATCGATTTCTGGCGGCAGCGCATCCGAGGTAATGGAATCGGCGACGGACAGATTCAAAAAAGACATGCCGGAAAATCCCAGCCGCGCTGCCAGATCCTGCGATTTGAGCACCAGATCGTCCCGCGTTTCTATGCCATAAATGCGCGACCGGTTCAGTTGCGATTTAAAATAAAGATCGTAAAGAATGAATCCAAGGTAGGACTTCCCGGCGCCATGATCAACCAATGTAATATTGGCATTAACTTGTTGCGCCTCCTGCATCAAAGGCTCAATAAACTGATATAAATGATAAACCTGCTTGAGCTTGCGGCGACTGTCCTGGTTCATTCTGCCATCACGCGTCAATATGTGCAGTTCTTTGAGCAGTTCGATTGATTGGCCGGGACGTATTTCGTGGGCCACACCATCATTTTTCGGTAACGGATTCAAACTGGGCAGGTGTGCCGGAGAGGCTGCGTTAAGGCTGTGCCGGGGATTCTTTTTTTTCATGGTCAGTACCCTGTAAAAATGCCCCTCATTATCCCAGATCCGGACGGCAGCGCAAAAGCAGAAAGGGCTTAGGTTTTCACCTAAGCCCTTTCATTTTTATTCGTGGTAGGCCGTGCGGGATTCGAACCTGCGACCAACGGATTAAAAGTCCGCTGCTCTACCAGCTGAGCTAACGACCCGAAAGACCGCTATTATAGGTTAGCGTTACATCGGGTGTCAAACAAAAACTGGCGTTCGGGCGGCGGGTCACGCAAAATCCGCTATTAATAACCATTCAGCACTATGGCAAAAAAGAAAATATCATTTTACCTGAGCGCATTAATGCGGTCATACGCTGTTTTGGCGGCAGCGGAATCGGGATAAGTGCTGCGCAGATTAACCAGCCATTTTTTTGCTGCCACTTTATCTTTTTGCTCTGAAAAACAACTTGCAATATTTAACATGGCATCAGGTGCCTTGGCATGATCCGGATAGGTTTTCACCATGTTCTGAAACGTACTGATCGCATTCTTGTAGTCTTTCTGGGCATAGTAGGCAATGCCTAAAGAATATAGCGCATTCGGAACGTAAATCGATCGCGTGTACATTTGAACAAATGTACCGAGCGCATTCGCAGCCCCGGCATAATCGCCCGACTGGAACACGGCTAATGCAGTGTCATACGATTTCTGCTCGTTCTGGTCGACCTGCGCTTCTTTCCCATCCACCAATACCTTTTGCGGCTCCAGTTTTCTCAATCGATTGTCGAGATCAACATAAAAGTCTTTCTGGCGTCGCTGATTATCACTCACATCATTGGCCAACACCTCCAGCTGGCCGCGCAACCGGGCTATTTCCTGTCGCAATGACTCGGATTGATTCAACTGATCCACCAGCGCCGTTTTGTCAGCTTTGTTTGATAGCTGGTCATCGACCTTGCTGCTCAAGGCATCCAGTTTTGCACTTAAATCGGTAATCGCTTTGCGTGCCTCTTCGTCGTCAAACAACCCGGCTTGCGCCGGGTTACTCAGGATGCCGATCGAAAAGACGCTAAGCAGGATGAGAAGGAATCGCTTCATTCATCAACACCCATCAATAAACGATGTCAGCGCGACGATTTTCTGCCCAGGATGCTTCGTCATGACCGGTTGCCTTGGGTTTTTCTTTACCCAATGAAACCGCTTCTACCTGACCGCCTGAAACACCTAATGCGGACAGTGTCTTGGTCACAGCCAAAGCACGTTTCTGTCCCAGTGCCAGGTTATATTCACGGCCACCGCGTTCATCCGTATTACCCTGAACTAACACCTTATGCGCTGTATGCGAGGACAAATACTTCGCATGAGCCGTCAACAGTGGAGTAAATTCATCTTTGATATCGTATTTATCGAAATCGAAATACACACTGCGTTTTGCCAGCACGCCTTTTGGATCATTCAATGGATCCACTTCAGGCGCGACCACAGGTGCAACAGCACGTGTATCAGCCTGTTTCACCGGCGCTGGTGCAGGTGCTTCTGCGACAGGTGCTTTTTCTTCGACCTTGGGTGTGCTGCAAGCACTTATCAGGGCCACCGATGCCAATACCAGCGCCATTTTTGTTGTCATACCACTCATAATTCTGTCCCTTCAAAAATTAAAAAATAAAAGCCTGTAACGACAAGCGTTCAACCATTTTTTGTTTACGTCCTAACAACATACCGATTTCCTGCATTATTTCATGAACGGTCCCCAAGTGGGGTTACGAACATCACCTGACTGGCTGGTCAACTGCTGTTTTGCCCGACCATCCACTGATACCACTCCCAAACTGCCACGCTGACTGATTTCCGTAGCGTACATTATATATTTACTATTGGGAGCAAAACTGGGGGAATCATCATCCTGTGTATCAGTTAAACGTAATTCCTGATTATTCCCTAAATCTAGCGCATAAAGCTGAAATTTTCCATCGCGGCGAGAAATATACGCCAAAGTCTGCCCATCCGGCGAAATTCTGGGGCTAATATTGTAACTTCCTGTAAATGTCATGCGCCGGGCTTCACCGCCGGCGGCGCTCATCCGGTATATCTGCGGTCCGCCACTTCGATCACTTGTAAAATAGATAAATTGGCCATCGGCTGAATATTGCGGTTCGGTATCAATTCCGCTGGTGTTCGTCATCCGCACCACGCCACTGCCATCGGCGTTAACCGTATAAACTTGCGTTAAGCCATCTTTAGTTAATGCAACAGCAATTTTGCTCCCGTCAGGCGACCATGCCGGGGCCGAATTGTTTCCCTTGAAGTTGGCAATCAGCGCCCGATGACCTGTCATGAGATTGTGTGCATAAACAACCGGTTTTCTGGATTCAAATGACACATAGGCAACGGTTATCCCATCGGGCGACCATGCCGGTGAAATGATCGGCTCCCTCGAGCGAAACGCAACCTGCACGTTGCCGCCATCGGCGTCGGCAATTTCCAGCTGATAGTTCGGTCCGTTCTTTCTTACGTAGGCAATCCGGGTGGAGAATATGCCGCGTATCCCGGTCAGCTTTTCATAGACATCATCGGCAACCTTGTGCGCCGATAATCGCAGGTACTGCGTCGAATTGCTGTAACTGAACGCCGATAACACCGTTGACTTGTTGGTGTCATAAAGTTTATAACGCACTTCATAACGACCCTCGTCCGTTTTTTGTACGCTACCCACCAGAACTGCGTCCGCGCCTATGGTTTTCCATTCTGGCAAATTGATGTTATCCGCTTCGGATACAGAGCCCAGCGTAGGTATCAATTTGAAATAGCCGCTGCCGGTCAGGTCATCCCTGATTATCTTGCTGACCATTTCAGGCGCCAATTCTTCGTTGCTGAAGCCTGTAATTGCTATCGGAATCTGCGTCGCGCCAACGCCCGATATTTCGACGTGAAGTTGCGCCCGAACGGGAAAACTTATTATTAAAGCAAACAAAACCAGGCACTTCAGGGACTTCAGGGACTTCGTCAATACAGTCTTCATTCAGTTCAGTCTTTCAATCTGTAAGTCAATGGAATAGTCGACGGCACATTGCCCGATTTATCCGCAGGATAAGGCGCCGATTTGGTGATTGCACGCTCGACCGCGTCATCAAACGCGATCACGCCAGACGATCTGGTTTTATGGGGCGCGCCGCGCAATGAGCCGTCGGGAAATAAATCGATTCGGAATTCCACCGTCGGGTTATCGGTCACAGTTTCCGATCCAACGTACACCATATTGGATTTTATTTTCGCCGCTATTTTACCAGCATAACTGGGGTCGACCCGATTGTTGCCCGTTGATTTCACGGCATCACCGGCACCCGCAATCTGGCTGGTCAGTCGTTTCAGGTTATCGTCACGCTGTTTTTGCGCCAGAGCGTCTGCCTTCTTCTGGTCGGCGATTTTGGCTAATTCCTGCTTTTTTTCTTCTTTTTGCTGCTCTTCACGCTTTTTCTCTTCTTTTTGTTGCTCTTCAATCAATTTTTTTTCTGCAATTTTTCGCTCTCTGGCACGTTCAAGGGCTATTTCGGCGTCGTGTTCCTGCGCGATTTCTTTCGCGGAGGGCGTTACAGGTTCGTTTTTCTCAACCTCCGGAGGCGGCGGAGGCGGCTCTGCAACTGGCTCGGGCGCTGCCTGCCGGGTCGACATATCCCAGATTTCGGCATCAACACCGACTGGCGTTCTGCTCTGCCAGTGTATTCCTATCCACAAAAACAGAAACAGCAGCACATGCATCACACCGGCCAGTAACAGCGCGGTATTTCTGCCGGGTTCGACGGGAATCTGGTAATGCGACACCGGCAATTCTGATGCAAATGCGCTGGTGCCGTTCGATGTAGTTCGCGCCATGGTGTTGTTTAATCAAAAGAAAATAGATATTGTCCGTCAATTGCCGTATCGGTACCTGCGCGCCCAATAATACTAAATCGGCGCGTTAATTGCCAAGTCAGTTTCAATCCGTTACTTGCGTCGCTCAAACTGCGTTCAATTGAAAAAACCAGATTCGGTGCAATCCGCTTGCCGACACTGAACACCTGATCGCTGCTGGCGCTGCTACTGATCGTGCCCGCCACAGTCTGGTTTGGCATTTGCGATTGCGGCGCCGTCGTGGTGGTCCCGAACGACACATCCCCCAGGCCCAGACTGTGGGCGATGGTAGCGGGCATACTGCCACCGTCTTCCTCGCCAAAAATGGCTCCTGCTGCGCTCAGCAACAACGTGGCTTCCGAACCACCGGCCTGATCTGCGCCCCGGCCCAAAACCATCCAGGATAATTTGTCCGGATCAGGGACATTCGGCTCCGAAATAAGGTGCACCACAGGTCTTGCCACGGTGCCGACGACTTCAACCCCCGCTTCGACGGGCAGTCCGCGCCGGATTGCACGGACATTCAGTCCGGGGTTATCGAGGGGCCCCTGAAAATTCAGGATACCTCTGTCGATTGCCAATTGCTGTCCATAACCTTCATAGGTTCCCCCCGACGTCTGTATCGAGCCGGTCGCCAGAAGCGAACCGCCGTTCTTGCTTCTCAGGCGAATGTCGCCACTTAAACGGGTATCCAGTCCACGTCCGACAAAAATGAAATTGTCCCCGGTTTTGATACTGAAATCCAAACTGGTTTGCAGGCCTTGCGCCGTGTCTTTCACCCGTCTGTCATTTTTTTTCAGCACCACCACGTCACTGGATAATTTAGGCGGCGCCTGTTTCGGCACAGAAAAATAGGCGGCATCGGTTATTAATTGTCCCGACAGGTTCCACGATTTTTCCGATTCGACCAACTGGGCCTCGCCCGTGCCGACCATCCAGCCTCCCGGGTTCTGCATAAATGGAAATTTTTTCCAGTGCGTGAAAATTGACCCTTGCCCCGTGGCCAGATCAATCGATCCTGCCGATTCAAAGCTGCCGGTCTCCTTTAGCCAGGGCAGATCGTTCAGGCTTTCATGCCGGGGCGGATTTTTAATGGATTGCGAAAATTTCAGTGAAATCAGGCTCAATTGATTCTGACTGATGCTTGCCGACAGACGACCATTGGGCAGCACTATGCCCAGTTCAGTAAAGGCGACCTGCAGGTCCCTGCCCTCGACCGTTGCACTGTAGCGCGGATCATGCGTGCTGCCGCCCAGATTCGCCGTGGCATCGACAGCACCCTGCAATGCGATGCCGGTGCCCAGCAGCGGACTGATCCAGCGTATCTCGTTCATCTGCACGGTGGCCTGACCGGTCAGTGGGGCGTGAGGAGCAAATGCCCAGCCGTGTTCTGTTTTTGTCAGGTAGCCGGTGGCATCGGCGTGAATCAAACCGAGCTGATTGCCTTGCGCCTCCAGCTGCAACTGGAGGCGCTGCGGGTGCACGGTCTGCAACTGGCTCTGTTGGGCCTGCTCACGGGTCCCATCACGCGCTAGGGTCTCAGACCCGGTTCCCATTTCCGGCCGGCCCAAACTACCCCGCACTGACAGAGTCTGCAGCCCTAGTGCGACAGGAGGACTATGGCTATTCGACGGGTCGTGCATCATCAAATCGCCGCCGGTACGGCGGATTGCGAGCTGCCCCCAGACCGGATCAGCCTCCTGCTCTCCGGCCGGCCCGGCACCGTGGGTGTGCTGACCCATCTGCCATTGCCACGACGCATCCATCGTCAGGTTACCGGACACCGGTAAATCGGTCCGCCACAGACTGAGTGCTTTTATCACCTGAATCTCGTGTAACTGACCGCTCGAATTAAATTGCCCGCGTGACCAGTCAATTTTTTCGACATGAATGTTGCCGGCATTACCCTGCCAGTTTGCCTCGCCAACCTGCCCGCTATCGGCGGTTAATTGCAGGTGAAACGGAGCCATCAGCTGAAATACTACCGGTCCGGACCAGTCTGCTTTCTGTATGTCCCCGCTCCAGTTCAATGCGTCAGGGTGATTCGAATCCCGCGTCTGCGCATGGCCTGCTGCCTGCAGGTCAAACCGTTCGTGCTGCGAAAATACGGCGCTCAGATTCAGGGTGTGATCCTGTCGCTGGCCGGCCAGATTTGCCTGCAGGTGCATAAGTCGAAATGGCGCCGTGTCTGCCGACGCATTATTTTCCGGTGTCAGGGACAATCCGCTCAATGTCAGGTCACCCTGTATGTGACCCCGATCGCCATCTTCCAAGGCGATGGCTGCCTGCAAGGTGTCCAGATAAACTGTATCCGGCAGGGCGAGATGGTCCGCTTTCAGATTCACATGGCCTGAAGGATACGCTGCGTTACCTGAGAGGACGCCGTCGGCAGACACGGATCCTCGCAGCGCGACATGGAACAGTCGGCTAAAAGGTTGGCTCAAGGCCGCCAGGTCCACAACAGCAACGGAAAACTGCAGCCGTTCAGATCGGTTTGTCGCTGCATCGGGTCCCAGTTGCCAGTTTCCCTGCGCCGACAAGCTGTTTTTACCCCAGCTGAGCGCCAGTTTTTTTATCGAAAGCAGCTGGTTCTGCCTGATTTCAAGGTCTGATTCGCCGTGCAGGTCTAATCCGGCAAATTGACCTTCGAGTGCCGTAACTTTCGCATTCACGCGCCAGTGTGGGTGCAACTGCCCTGTTACGGTGAAACCCGTCGAAACATGTCCAACGGGTACATCGACCCACGTGGAAGGATTGAAATTGTGCGCTTCACCCTGAACTGAAAAAGCATTGTTGCCACTGAAAGCCATCGAACCGTGCGCCCTGAGTACAGCGTCATTGACCCGCAATTCCAGCTGCGATGCGCTCAAAGTCATGGTTTGATCCAATGTCATTTCAGCCGCTAACCGGGTGCTTTGCGCGGTCGTTGATTTGCCCAGGGGATCCTGCAGATTCAGGCGAAATGTCAGTTCATCACGGTGGTTTTCTATCGATATGTCTCCGCTCAACCGTGTCGTTTTCAAGCGGCTGTCGATACGCAATAAATTAATGTCTGCCACCGTCAGCTGCGCTGACACCTTGGGCAAGGTCTGCGGCAGCTTGTTATCGTTCCCGTTGCTTTCAATAATGAGTTGGCCCGCGCCACTGACCAGACCAACCTGGTCCAGTTCGATTTTTGTCGAGGTCCAGGTTATCTTTTTCTCGGTCATCGCAAGATCGGAATTGAACCGGACAACCGGAAGCCCACCGGAATCGAATGTGCCAGGAGATAAATTTCTGGCAAATAAATGACCACTTAAAACCGGCGAGTCACTATTGCCGCTCATCCTGAAATCTGCCCTGATGTGCAGATTGGCGGTCGGCGCATTGGCCTGGAAGCGCTTCGGGTTGACGCCGGCGAGGTCAAGTTGCAGGACTTCAACAGGTAGCGCTGCGAACGGCGTCAGAATGGCCGTGACTTCACCACTTGAACTGTCGGCAGCTGTCGTGCTGGCCTTGTCCGTCACTTTCTGTTTAATCGCCGGTCGGGCGGCATCGACGATGCCGGAGTGATCTTTTTCCTCGCCAGTACCAAGCCACTGCGCTTTCATGGCGATCCGCGACAGGTTGCCGGAAAGCGCGCCGTGCAGGGTTGACGCCGGCAGGATCATGTCATTTTGCTTCAGTTCCCGTCCCTGCCAGTCAAACCGCGCCTCGACCTGAAACGGTCTCGAACTGCCGAGCGATCCTTCCAATGACGCATTACCCCACGGTGTGTTGCCACTGAATCCGACTTTGTAGCCTGTCGGGTCAATCAATGCAGTGGCCTTCACACTGGAAAAAAACTGGGGTTGATTTCGTTGATGCTGCTGATCCAGGGTAAATAAATGAACCTGACTGACCTCAACCTGACCAATACGCACCAGCCTGAGTTGATCCGGCAATTGCAACGATAACGGCAACTTGCCAGGCTGATTGTCACCCGCGGGCAGCACCAGTTCCAGATTATCCAGGCGCAGATAATCCAGTTGCAATTGCCGCTGCAGAAGCATTCCGGGTTGCCACTGCAGTTCCAGATTATCGATGGAAATCAGCGTTTCGTCACGGCGATAGTCAATGTGCCGGATTCGCAGCTGATGTGCCAGATGCCCCGACACACCGCTGAACTGAATGCCTGTCAAGCGGCTCAGTATCGACAAACCAGCCTGTGTCCCGGAGTCACTGTGGCAGAACCACAGCACAACGGTTATTGCCAGCAGGGTTGACAGCAACGTCACACCCAAAAAAACCGGCAAACCGCGCCTGAGCAACGACTCTTGCTGACGTGTAGCAGCTGGTCCGGAAGCGTTCGACGCGGAATCGGTCATTTTAAAATGCGATCCCTATTGAGAAGTCCAGTCGGAATTTCTGCACTTCACTGCCATAAGCGAGATCTATCGCTATCGGCCCGGCAGGCGTCTTGTATCGCAAACCTGTTCCCAGACCGCGCTGCATACGCAATACGGATATTCGGTCTGCAGCGTCACCTTCATCCACAAACACCGCCACGCCCCAGTTTCCTTCAGTCCAGTGCACATATTCGGTTGTTCCGGTCGCCATGACGCGGCCACCCACCACACCGTTGCTCTGATTGACCCCCAGGCTTTGGTACGAATAACCGCGCACGCTTGCAGTACCCCCGGCGCGGAACAGGTAATCTTCAGGGACGCCCTCACTGCCGGGTGCAATGACATAGCCGCTTTCCGCCCGCAAAATCAACACGTCACGCGGACTGATCGAATACCAGTACTGGAATTTTCCATAAAGCCGGATAAAATTCTGGTCGGACAACACCGCTTTTGCCGCACCACCCAGATCGAACTGGGCGATGTATCCATGACGCGGATCGAGTACGTTATCGACTTCTCGTCGGGTCCAGCCTAGTGAAGCAACCAGTGCCTTCGCCAGCGTTTGATTGCCACCGCTCACGGTACTTTCTTCATACACATAGGAAAGCCCCATGCGGTGCTCAATGTCCTTATCCGTAATGACACGCTTGGCACCAAAGGAACTTGCATCGGTGAGCAAACCGGAAATATCTGACCGGTCGACCAGCACGCCAACCGAATCCAGATACCCACTTTCCTGCGGTGGCAGGTAAATATCGGTATAGCCGATCTGACGTTTCTGTTCAATCCGGATCACGCTTCGCAAATCATACGCATCACCGAGAAAGTTGCGGTCCCGAAACGATACATCACCCCGTGCGCCGGTATTGGTGCTATAACCGGCGCCTAACCCGAGGTCGTATTTCTGTCGTTCGGAAAGCAACACTTCAACAGGAACTGCATCGGCGCTGGCCGGATCAGGCTCGACACTGACAGTCACCGACGAAAAATAGGGCGAATTCTGTAACTCACGCTGAAATTTCAACAGTGTTTCACGGCTGTACGTGTCACCTTTTTGTGGCGGATGGTAACGCTGCACCAGCCAGGGTTGATAACTGTTGAGACCTTCCATTTTTATTTCACCAAAACAGAATACCGGGCCGCTATCCAGCTCAATGGACAGTTCGGCCTGCTGGTCCTGGACAAGGGCTTCACTGTTCGTGATTTTGGCTGCTGCATAGCTCTTGTCTGTCAGGCTTTCCAGCAGATTATTTTTTGATCTTACCCAGTCGTCGTCCCTGAAACGGGCTCCGTCGGGCAAGCCCCACGTTGCGCGCATGGACTGCTGCAATTCAGCTGGAACGGCATCCCCGGTGAACGTAATCCGCGTCGACGTGACCCGGGTTACAGGGCCCAAGTCAATATGGATCAGCACCTTGCCGGCCCCGTTTTTTTCGTGCGGCTGAAACGTGACTGACGGCGAAAAATAACCTTCTGTCGCGACTATGTCGGTGATTTCCTTTCGGACGGAGGTCCGCAACAGGCGCAATTCAACCGGGGTAACCGGTTCAGCGGGCCGGTTCAACACCGACAGATGTTTTTTAAGAATATCGATGATTTTTTTGTCGATGGCCAAACTGTCTGCCAGTTCAAAATCGGTTAGCAGGCGCTTTTCCTGATTAACGGACGCTGCGGGTATTGCGTCGTCCCGATCCGGATCAGGCGTGCTTTCCTGTGCAGCGCAGGGCAGGTTCAGGGCTGTTGCCATCAGACATAAACAGAACAAATGAAATTTCATTTAGTCGCTAAACCGACTCGCGCAATACCGACCTTTTTTGCGCCGGCAATCATCTGTACCACGTCATCGTATTTAATATCCTTGTCTGCCGCAATAAGCAGGGGCAAATCAGGTTCCGCTTCATGGAGATGAGCCAGTTGCTCCATCAGGTCAGCACGGCTGCGACTCTTTTCTGCCTTACCCTTGCTGTGCCTGCCTATCGACGCTGTGCCATCAGCCTTGATGGTTAATTCCAGATAATCGGTCGGTGCCTGCTTGGAGGGACCGGCATTGGGCAAATTAACGACACTGGGATTGGTCATGGGTGCAGCCACCATCAGAATGACGACCAGCACCAGCATGACGTCGATGTACGGAACCACATTGATTTCAAATTTCAGTTTGCGGGTGCGGCCGCTGCGCATGCTGACCGACATTTATCGTCCCTGACGCTGTAAAATGTTTGAAAATTCTTCAACAAAAGATTCAAACCGGATCGACAGCCGGTCAATGTCGTGCGTGCAGGAGTTATAGGCCACCAGTGCCGGAATCGCCGCAAACAGTCCGATGGCAGTAGCGATCAATGCCTCGGCAATACCCGGCGCAACGGCGGCCAGCGTGGCCTGCTGTACATTTGCCAGACCCCGAAAGGCATTCATGATACCCCACACGGTTCCAAACAGACCGACATAGGGTGACACCGAACCCACTGAAGCCAGAAAGGACAAGTGGGAATCCAGCGCATCCATTTCACGCTGATACGCTGCCCGCATCGCACGACGTGCGCCGTCCAGCATTGCAGCGGGATCAGCATGCTGCGCGCTGGCGCGACTTTTATGGAATTCACTCATGCCTGCACCAAAAATACGCTCCAATGCGCCGCTGTTCTTGCGCCGGTGATCCAGGCTTTTGTAAAGGTCGTTCAGGCTGCCGCCAGACCAGAATTCCTGCTCGAACTGTTCCGTTTGAATGCGCGCCTTTCGAATCGCAAACCGTTTCCGGAAAATATAATTCCAGCTCATCAATGATACGCAAAGCAGCATCGCCATGACAATCTGCACGATGATGGACGCATTGGTGATTAAGGTGATAAATGAAAGGTCTTCGGTAACAGTCATCATGGTCAGGACATCATTCTAGTTTAATTGAGGAAATTTGTTCATTTTTACCGACAGCATGACCGGCGCGGGTATTTCACAGGGACGTATGGATTGCGTATTCACGCACCCGACCTTGAATCGCGCGCTCACCAGGCGCTGGTCACGACGCCATGCCTGCTGGACAAATACCAGCGACGCGCGGCCCATTTTTTCTATTCCGGTTATGATGACTAGCTCGTCATCCAGTTGAGCGGGCAGGTGGTAATCGATAGACGTCGACTTCACAACGAACATGACCTGGTGCTGCCCTGCCATGTCCGCCTGATTGATCCCGGCGTGTCGCAACCATTCCGTGCGGGCGCGCTCAAAATATTTCAGGTAGTTGGCATAATAAACAATGCCACCCGCATCGGTATCTTCGTAATAAATTCGCAGCGTCCAGCGAAAAACATCGTCTTGAATCACGTAAGCCTTTTTGTATCAGCAAGAGTCCCGCATTTTAGCGTATTTCCGGGCTTATTTCCTGACATTGGCACACCCGATATGGACCTGGCACTGGCGAACTACCCCGAACGACCGGCAGGACGCCCGGACCGCCATTCACCACGGCGACCAGACCGGTTGGCACAATGACCCGGTCAGCGGTTATCGCGGCGCCATATCCCGATTTATCGCCAGGCCGGCAAAACTCTGGCAAACCGGCATTATTTCAATCTGGTTGATATTGATGTGTTTTGGCAAAGTGGCAATCCAGTACACGGTATTGGCGATATCGTCGGGCGTAATCGGCTGCGTACCCTGATACACCCTGGCCGCCGCAGTTTCATCGCCCTTGTAACGCACCTGAGAAAATTCTGTCCCACCGCACAGTCCCGGGGCGACGTTCGTTGAGCGCACTCCGGTGCCAGCCAGATCGGCGCGCAGATTCAGGGTGAAATGATCAACAAATGCCTTGCTGGCTCCGTAGACATTCCCTCCAGGGTAGGCATAACTGCCCGCCACCGAGCCGATATTCACTATCAGTCCGCTGCCCCTGGCCACCATCGCAGGCAACACGGCGTGGGTCATATGGACCAATCCGCGACTGTTGGTCGCAATCATTCTGTCCCAATCGTCCAGCGAGGCCTGCTGTGCAGGCGCCACTCCCAGCGCCAGGCCGGCATTGTTGACAAGCACGTCGATGGTTTTCCACTCATCCGGCAGGCCTGCCAGCGTCGCGACCAGCGTGTCTGTTTTCGTTACATCCAGCGTGACCGGCAAAAGCGCGCTACCGAGTTCATCCGCCAGCGCCTGCAATTTGTCAGTACGCCGGGCGGCGGCAATCACTTTATGTCCGCCCCGGACAAAAATTCTCGCTATGGCTTCACCAAAACCAGAACT
>CAITOF010000028.1 GCA_903893945.1 uncultured Oxalobacteraceae bacterium
CGCAAAGAAAGAACACGTTTCCGTATCAATATCTGTGGTAATTTTATGGGCAATCGTTATGATCTTCGTACTGCCCCTGGTCTCACGCTATCTGGAACTTCCCACAGGGGTGGCGGGTGCCTGGATAGGAACTTCCGAATTCGCTGACGCTGCCGGCTTTGCTGCTGCACAGGCGTATGGCGGTTATGCAGGACAGGTTCCCGGCATCACCGGCAGCGCCGATCAGGCCGTATGGGCATTCACGTTGATGAAAGTGGTCGGGCGCGACGTCTGGATAGGCATCTGGGCGTTTATCCTCGCAATTGTAGCAACGACACGCTGGGAAAAAACGGAGGCCAACAGCAAACCGGATGCCGCTGAAATCTGGTGGCGTTTTCCCAAGTTTGTAATCGGGTTTGTGATCGCCTCGCTGCTGATTACCTGGGTCGCTCATTCTTACACCTTTACCGACTTTAGCAAACAGGTGGCACCTGTCCTTTCAGATCCGATTAAAAATCTGCGCACCTGGGCATTTATTTTCTGTTTCTTTTCAATTGGCCTGACAACCCGTTTTCGCGAACTCGCTTATGCAGGCAGAAAGCCACTTTATGCTTTTTCTGCTGGTGTCGCCGTCAACGTGCTGCTGGGATTTCTTTTTTCTGTTTATATTTTCTCCGGCCACTGGACCAGCCTGACCCGTTGAGCGACCATTATGACTACAGATGTCGAGGTTCCTGTAAAAATTTGTGCCGGTTGCCGTTATTTCTGCAACGACCCGAACTTTCTGGAAAATGCCATTCCAGGGTTATATAGCATGAGTTCAGCCTTTGCGTCAGTTCGACGCGATGACGGCGTCTGTAGTATGCATGAACGTTATCTTTCGGCCCGATCGAGCTGTGCAGAATTTGTGCAGATTCAACGGAAGCCGTAATGGTAATGGTTGTGGAAGAAGTAATTTTAGTTGAAGTGGTAGTTGAAATGGTAGTTGAGGCGGTTGTGGATTTTGCAATGGAGATATCATGGACTCAAAAATAAAACTATTGCAGGCGGCCCTGATGCTGGCACTGGCCAGCGGCCAGGCCGTTCTGGTCAACAATATCAAGGCCGAAATCCGGCGACTGGAAAAAAAATATCGCGCCGGGTTTTAAAAACGGCGCGATACTTACTTACAGACATACATCGATTCAGACTGAGGGATCGCTCCTACCTTCGATGATTTTCGGCGATGTTCATCGACTACCGTCGGGTAGCCGCCAATCTGCGCACGACCGCAATCATACGATCAATTTCCTCACAGGTATTATAAAAAGCAAACGACGGCCGCACAGTCGCTTCCACACCGAAACGACGCAAAATAGGTTGTGCGCAATGATGACCGGAACGAACCGCTATCCCTTCCTCATTCAATGCTTTACCGACTTCTTCGGTCTTGTAGCCGTCCAGGACAAATGAAGCAACACTGGCTTTGTCCTCTGCCGTACCAATCAATCGGACACCGGCAATACTTTTCAGTCCCTGTGTGGCATATTCCAGCAAGCCATGTTCAATTGCTGCAATCGTTTCCAGTCCGATTTTCTGCACGTAATCAATGGCAGCGCCTAAACCAACAGCATCAGCAATATTACCCGTGCCGGCTTCAAAGCGTGCTGGCGGCGGTTGATATCGCGTCGTTTCAAAGGTAACGTCTTCAATCATGTTTCCACCACCCTGCCACGGTGGTAACTGGTCCAGAATAGCCTTCTTACCGTACACGGCACCAATACCAGTCGGTCCAAATACCTTGTGACCGGAAAACACGTAGAAATCCGCATCGAGCGCCTGCACATTAACTCGCAGGTGCGATACGGCCTGCGCGCCATCGATGATCACTTTTACACCAGCACGATGGGCAATATCAATAATCTGCTTAACCGGTGTCACGGTACCCAATGCGTTAGAAACGTGAGTAACAGAAACAATTTTGGTACGATCATTAATAAGCTGAGCAAACTGATCCAACAGGATCTGACCGGAATCATCCACGGGAATAACACGAATTTTCGCACCCTTTTCATTGGCTAACTGCTGCCAGGGAACGATATTGGCATGATGTTCCAGATGCGACAGAATAATTTCGTCGCCAGGTCCTATGAATTTCTTGCCGAAGGTCTGTGCAATCAGATTAATGCCTTCCGTTGCGCCGCGCACGAAGATAATTTCTTCGCTAGACGCTGCACCCAGAAAGCCCCGTACCTTATCGCGCGCGCCTTCATACGCGTCGGTTGCACGAGCGGCAAGCTCATGGGCAGCACGATGAATATTGGAATTTTCATGTTCATAGAAATAGGCTAAACGATCGATCACCGATTGCGGCTTTTGGGTCGTGGCGGCGTTATCGAACCAGACTAACTGTTTGCCGTTGACCCGTTCAGCCAATATCGGAAAATCGCGTCGCACTCCGTTGATATCAAGTGGAGTGCCTGTCGCTGTTGATTCCTTGGCTGTGCTCGGTTTATCCCAGAGGCGATGATCATATTCCTGAAAATAGTAGGGTGACGCTGTTGCGCCCGTTGGTGAAGCCGACGCTGGCGTAGACGACGAAACAGGTGCACCCTGACCACTCGGAAAAGCAAGCTCACTGATCAGGCGTTGAATCTGAAACTGACCCTGATCCTGTCCTTTAAATTGCGTGCCGTGCGTCGCTTCATTCATCCACTGTACTGGCTTGGCCTGTTTCGCAAGATCATCCAGCTTATCCGATGAAGGTTGAGGTGCCTGACCACCGTCGTCAACAAAATAATACGAGGTCGGCACGGAATTAACCCCGGGTGAGGGCTTGCCAACCGATGTGAACGCCAGCGGCAATGCAGCGGCAAACTCAGACGGCGCTGTCAGTGACGCCGCAGGAGGCAGCGTTGACGTAGGAGCAGCGGGTATTGACTGCACGGACGGCGCTGAACCCGACGGTAATGAGGCGGCACTGGGTGCAGAATCCACCCGTTGCGGAAGCTGAACCTGCTGTGATAAGCCGGGCGCCAGGGCAAAAAATTCGGACGCCAGCTGTGACAACAAGGACGACTCGTCGGCAACGCCGGTCAACTGCCCAGAATTACTTGTAGGTGTTTGTGTAGTCATGGTACTTACCGATCTCAACGTCTTCCAATACAGCCAATGCGTCATCTGTCAGCACAGCCAGTGAGCAATATAAGGAAATCAGGTAAGAGGTAATTGCACTCCGATTTATTCCCATGAAACGCACTGACAAACCAGGGCTTTGTTCGCCCGCTAAACCGGGTTGGAACAGGCCAACGACGCCCTGACGTTTTTCGCCGACACGCAACAACAATACTTTAGTTTTACCGTCTTCGACCGGCACTTTATCGGAAGGTATCAATGGAATACCGCGCCAAGTTAAGAACTGTGAACCGAACAGGCTGACAGTAGGTGGTGGCACACCGCGGCGGGTACATTCACGGCCAAAGGCGGCAATAGCAAGAGGATGAGTCAGGAAGAAACCGGGTTCTTTCCAGACTTTGGTCAACAACTCATCAAGATCATCGGGTGTTGGTGCGCCGGTCAGCGTTGAGATGCGCTGGTCGTCATGCACATTGGCCAGCAGACCATAATCAACGTTGTTGATCAGTTCGCTTTCCTGACGTTCTTTGATGGTTTCAATGGTCAAACGTAACTGTTCTTTAATCTGGTCGTGCGGGCTGCTATACAGATCTGAAATACGGGTATTAATATCCAGTATGGTCGCAACGGAATTCAGAAAATATTCACGTGGTTTGGACTCGTAATCGACGAAAGTTTGTGGTAACTGTGCTTCATCTTTCTGGGAGCAGGCGACCAGAACATCATTGGGGTTTTTTACTTTATTGACGCGGTAAATACCTGCCTCAACGGGCAGCCATTGCAAACAGTGTGTGAGCCAACGGGGTGAAATGGTCGATAACTGGGGAACGGTTTTGGTCGCATTGGCAAGTTGACGGGCAGCATCATCGCCAAGTGCCAGGTGGCCGGCTTTTTTTTCTGACATATAAACTCCAGATGAGTAAGTTGAAAAGATGTGACGGTGTGTTAATACAGATCACACAAAAATTAATATCGAAACCTTAGATGAAACTGTTCATGAATTCAATGCAACTATGGCAAAAATTGAAGTTAAATTATTGCTAAGTCTGAAAATCTTATATTAACTTGTTTTAAATCATGATTTTTGTGCTGTCTCGTTCAGATTGTCGCCGTGCCGCAAGGTCGCCTGACTGATATGGCTGCCGGGTGCCACGTCGGCGGTGATCCAGACATTGCCGCCAATGACGGCGCCCTGTCCGATGGTGACCCGGCCCAGCACGGTGGCACCAGCATAAATGATGACATCATCTTCAACAATAGGATGGCGCGGAATGCCCTTTTTGATTTCACCTTCAGCGTCGGTCGGAAACGATTTTGAGCCCAAGGTCACTGCCTGATAGAGGCGCACTCGTTTTCCGATTACCGTGGTTTCACCGATCACAACACCGGTACCATGATCAATAAAAAACCCGGGGCCAATCTGCGCGCCAGGGTGGATGTCGATACCGGTTTCAGCGTGGGCTATTTCTGACACGATGCGTGCTAACAGCACTGCGCCCAATATATAAAGTTGATGGGCAATACGGTGATAAATCATGGCGAGCACGCCAGGGTAGCACAACAACACTTCATCAACGCTACGCGCGGCAGGATCACCGCGATACGCCGCGATGACATCGCTGTCGAGCAAACTGCGCAGGGAAGGCAATGCTCTGGAAAAATCGCGAACGATTTTCAATGCCTGATCTTCAAATGAAATGCCGACGGAGGGGTTATTTCTTTCCGCGTAACTCAATTCCAGTCGGACCTGTGTCAACAACGAATGCAGTAACGAATCCAGTGTGTGTCCAACGAAAAAATTCTCGTTTTCCTGACGCAATTCAGGTGGGCCGAGACGCATCGGAAACAGCACAGCGCGCAAGTCACTTAAGATTTTTTTTAACTCATCCGGTGAAGGCAATTCACGTCCACCCGGTTCGGTCGAGCGATGATGCATATGGCGCCAGTGCTTGCGCACATCGGCCAGTTCGTCGACGATATGACTGATCTCAAATAAAGGGGTTTTGTTTTTAAAAGGTGTTGTGGATTTGGTCATGAAATTCAGTGTTTGAATTGTTTAATCCTGAATCCAGGGCAGTGAGTGAAAACGCCATCCGCCCAGCGAACCACGCTGCCTGTCATCGTTAATTTCACCTTCAAAACCGCCTTCAATATTGAATATATTGGTAAACCCGCTATTGGTCAGCGCTTCGGCCGCTGCAGCGGAACGCTTACCACTTCGGCATAACAATACCACCACGTTACCTTTATCTTTGATCTTGTTTTCAAATTCTTTGACGAACCGGGGATTGCGGTTTAGGGACAGTCCCGTCATCCACGCCACGTGCACAGTATCCGGCACTGCGCCAACGAATTTTCGTTCCTCTGCGCTACGTACATCCACCAGTGTTGCAGCACCATCCTGAACCAGTTGCCAAGCTTCTGGCGGTGTCACCTGGCCTGCAAACGACAGGCCCAGTTCTCCTGCTTTTGCACGTGCGCGGTTTAACACCTCAGCATCTTCATCGGTAATCGATGCATGAAATTGTTCCAGCGAAATTGGAGGGACGTTTGTTGCAGAAGCATTTTCTGCGAATTGGGTCGATGCGGTCATGACAGGCTTTTTCTCCACTTTATGCGCGTGTGAAAGTTGAATGGAATAACAATGTAGCTAATTCACTTCGAACATAAAACGAATTAATTTTCAGATACTTATGTGAAAAATGCATATAGGTTGTATTTATTAACCAAAATCAACTAATGATGGTTATAGATTAACGTACGCTTAAAGTCAGCCTGGCGTTAAATGACTCAACGCCCGCGTTCAATTTAGTCATAACGAAAGTTGGATTAATTCGTTCCCGATCTGTTCCACAAAAATTATGATGCCAGCTCGATATAACCTGACTTAGGGATATGACAATGACATTTCCGGCCCTTGAAAAATACATCACCCATCTATACACGACCAAAGGTGCTAATACCAATATCTGGATAGATGACACGGGACAAGTTCAGGGTCGTTATTTCAATGCCACATTAACCAGTTCCTTCCAGTCGATTCGCTCTTCACTGGACACCCAGATTGTCGGTTATCAGGCCCTGGCCCGGAGCTACACGCCCAACCAGGAAAGTGAAATGGGGTTAAGTCTGTGGCGATTGCTTGATCACTCTGCCAGTGATGATGAGTCGGTGGAACTGGACCGATTGTGCCGACTGGTTCATGCCATCAATTTTTATCGGCAACCGCAGGCATTTGGGCAAGATCTGTATTTAAATGTCCATTCCCGATTGCTTGCCGCCATTTCATCCAACCACGGTGTTGCCTTTCGCGCCATTTTGGATCGGCTCGAATTACCATTCCAGCATATCGTTCTGGAACTGCCGCAAAGTTCAGTGAATCAGCGCTGGATACTTAATCACGTTGCAGACAATTATCAGCAGAACGGTTTCCGCATAGCGGTTAATGTTAACAGCATCCCACAGGCTGTCGAACTCAGCCGGCATCGCAACGTAAAAACCGTCAAAATAGAGAGTAGCTTCTGCAACGATCTGGACGGACTGGCCCGACTCATCAACGTTGCACACATCAATGGTGTGGCTATAGTACTCAAAAAAATCGACGATGAAGCGCAATACCGATTAATTGAACAGGCGCTCAAAGCGAATGGCCAGGAAGTCTATGTGCAGGGATTTTTATTTGATAAGCCGCAGGCGACGCTTTTTCGAACGCCGCTTAAAGGACAACGTCAGGTGGAATGCAAAAAGTGTCGTGGTGCACAATAGGCATGATGCTGGTTCCGGTCGTTCAGTACATGTCGCGACAACTCTTAAACGATGGCTGTTAACGACGGCCAGAATCATCCGCTAATAAATACGCAATATCATCGTCCGTCAAACCGGCCGATTGTAAAATGGCGCGACTGTGTTCTCCACGTGTCGGTACACTATGAATCGGGCCCGCAGGCGTTGCTGAAAATCGGGGTGCCGGAGCGGCCTGCAGAAGGTCATTATGCTGACTGTAGATCTGACGCGCCTGCATATGGGGATGTTGCATGGCAGTTTCGGGATTTAACACCGGCGCAAAACAGGCATCACTTCCTTCCAGCAGCGCAACCCAATAATCACGCGGCTGTTCTGAAAAAATGGCGGCCAGACGGTGCCTTAATTTGGGCCACGCCGCCGGCACATACGGCTGCCTGAATTCAGAATCATCTGCCAGTCCCAGCTTACTGAACAGCAGCGCATTAAACTGCGGCTCAAGCGCACCGATACTGACGTAATTTCCATCAGCACAACGATAGCTGCCGTACCAGTGCGGACCACCCAGAAATCCGGTACCGCGCTCGAACGGCTGCTGTCCTGCGGCATGCACAGATAAAAGTAAATTCATCAGATTGGCACTGCCGTCGACAATCGCCGCATCCACAACCTGCCCGACACCGCCATCCCTTGCATGCAGAATACCCGCCAACATGCCCATCGCCAGATAGAGGGCTCCGCCACCCAAATCACCCACCAGCGTCGGTGGGGCTGTCGGCACCGAACCGGCTTCACCTGAAAACCAGAGCGCACCCGACAAAGCAATGTAATTGATGTCATGTCCGGCGGCTTTGGCCAGCGGCCCGTCCTGACCCCAGCCCGTCATACGTCCATAGACCAGTTTCGGATTGGCGGCCAGACAGACCTCCGGCCCCAACCCCAGACGTTCCATGACACCGGGTCGCATGCCCTCAATCAAACCATCGGCATCATGAATCAGGCGCAGAACAGCTTCTACCGCGCGTGGATTTTTCAAGTCGAGTGCCAGGGAACGTTTGCCGCGATTGACGATGGCCCTTTTTTCCCAATCAAACGGGCCCGCTGCCTCGGGACGTTCAATCAGAATCACCTCCGCGCCCATGTCGGCCAACAGCATGCCGCAAAACGGCGCCGGACCCAGTCCGGCGATTTCAATTATTTTTATGCCGTCTAACACGCCCATAAAGTTTCCTATAATGACCGTGCGATAATTTCTTTCATGATTTCATTCGCCCCACCGTAAATACGCTGCACACGGGCATCGGCGTACATTTCAGTAATGGGATATTCAAGCATATAACCGTAGCCGCCAAACAGTTGCAGGCATCGGTCTATGACACTGCATTGCAGGTCCGTGATCCAGTATTTGGCCATCGATGCACGAACCGTATCAAGATTACCGTCAATTAACTGGGCAATGCAATGATCAATGAAGACGCGCGCAACCATCGCTTCCGTTTTTATTTCGGCGAGCACGAACCGGGTATTTTGCATTTCAATCAGAGGCTTACCGAAAACCAGCCGCTCGCGGGTATGTTCTACCGTCAGCGCCAACGCACGTTCAATCGCGGCAACACCGGCAACCGCAACGATGGCGCGTTCATAGGGCAGTTCGGTCATCAACTGAATAAACCCGGCGCCGGGTATACCGCCCAGAATATTTTCCGCAGGAACCCGTACATTATCAAAAAACAGTTCGCAGGTATCCTGACCTTTCTGCCCCAGCTTTTCAAGTATCCGGCCACGCCGATAGCCGGCCAGATCAGCCGTTTCAACCAGGATCAACGACGTCCCCTTGGCGCCTTTGGCCGGATCGGTTTTGGCCACCAGCAGCACCAGGTCAGCCATAAAGCCGTTGGAAATAAACGTTTTGGAACCATTGATGACATAGTGGTCGCCGTCGAGTTGCGCCGACGTGCGCACGCCCTGCAGATCAGACCCGGCACCCGGTTCAGTCATGGCAATTGCTGCAATCATTGCGCCCTTGGCCAGTTGCGGCAGGTATTTCTGTTTCTGCTGTTCGGTACCCTGATTCAGAATATAGTGTGCAACAATGGCATGGACATGCAGGCCAAAGCAACTGTCACCGGCACTGGAGAGTTCCTCAAACACCACACATTCATGCGCAAAAGTCCCTCCGGAACCGCCGAAGTGATCGGGAATATCGGCCAGCAGCATGCCCATTTCACCCGCCTTGTTCCAGATCGCGCGATCCACATGTTGCTGCTTTTTCCACCTGGCCTGGTGCGGCATGATTTCCGCTGCCACGAAACGACGCACGGCGTCGCGAAATCCGTCCAGTTCAGAATTCATCCAGGGTGAGATGTAAGCCATTGTGCGCTCCGTTCGTTTGACAGATTCAACCAATTCGTCTTACCGGGATAATCAGCTTGCCTGATACAGGGTCACCACACAAGCGCCGCCCAGACCCAGATTATGCTGCAAGGCGATCCGTGCCCCGCTGACGTTACGTGCACCGGCATTGCCGCGCAACTGCTGAGTCAGTTCATAACACTGCGCAAGCCCTGTGGCACCCAGCGGATGTCCTTTGGACAGCAGTCCACCGGACGGATTGGTCACGTAGCGGCCACCATAGGTATTATCGCCGTCGTGAATGAATTTTTCTGCGCCGCCTTCCGGACACAGACCCAGTGCCTCATAGCTGATCAGTTCATTTTGCGCAAAGCAGTCATGCAGCTCCACCACATCAATGTCGTCCGGGCCGATGCCGGTCGCTTCGTAGACCTGGTGTGCGGCGTCGCGGGTCATGTCAAAGCCGACCACACGCATCATGTCATTGCTGTCAAAGGTGCTGCTGCTATCGGTGGTCATGGCCTGTCCAGTTATCTGGACCTGCGTATTGAGATTGTATTTTTTTGCGTAGGCGTCTGACACCAGTACGGCCGCCGCGGCACCGCAGGTCGGCGGACACGCCATCAGGCGCGTCATGACGCCGGGCCAGATCATGGGCGAGTTCATAACCTCCTCCGGACTGACAATTTTCCTGAACAGCGCAAGCGGATTATTGGCGGCATGGCGGCTGGCCTTGGCGCGGATTTTCGCAAAGCTGTCCAGACTCGTCCCATACCTGTTCATATGACTTAGTCCTGCGCCGCCGAAATAGCGCAGGGCAAACGGTACCCCGGCATCGGCCACCAAGCGGTGAGTGACGTCATCGAAACGTTCAAACGGGGACGGCCGATCCTGATACAGGGTGGTTAATGCGCCCGGACTCATCTGTTCAAATCCCAGCACCAGCACACAATCGACCGCACCACTGGCAATGGCCTGTCGGCCCAGGTACAGCGCCGTTGATCCGGTCGAACAGTTGTTGTTCACGTTCACAATGGGAATTCCCGTCAGGCCGACCTGATACAGCGCCTTTTGCCCGCAGGTTGAATCGCCGTATACATAGCCGACAACAGCCTGCTGTATGGCATCATAACTTAAGCCGGCGTCCTGCAAGGCTAACCGGGTTGCCGCCGCGCCCATCACATCATAAGCATCGCTGCTGCCAGGTTTGACAAACGGAATCATGCCTGCACCGGTGACATAGACTTTCTGGCTCATGGATTCCTCACAATCGCAAAATGATAATTTACCCGTGATTTAACATTTTCATGGGGTAATTGACGACATCAAATGAAAAATTTTTTTCGTTTTTCCCTGCAACAATTCAAACCGGGTTCAGCAACGTTGCGCAATGGCCGCACACCGAAAAACAGTGACGAGGCCTGTATGCAGCGCGGCCCCCATGTGGACCACGCTTTCCGGAGAAACTCGAGCAAGGTTGCCTGAAGCATTCCAGTCACCGTACACCAGTGGCTGAATCACAAGGTGGCCATCGAATCAGTCGTTTGCCTTATTTTCATACCAGCCAACCACACCCGGTTTCAGATTGATGTTGACCTGTTTAACCTGCTGGTATTCCTGCAGACCGTTCACGCCGAGGTCGCGACCGTAGCCGCTCATTTTATAGCCACCCCAGGGGGCTTCATTGAAGGTCGGATTGTAACAGTTGATCCAGGTCACGCCGGCGCGAATTTCCTTCATGACGCGCAGTGCCCGCGCGCCATCACTGGTGAACACGGCACCCGCCAGGCCATACGGCGTATCGTTTGCCATGGCAACCGCTTCCGCTTCGGTCCGGAACGTCTGTACCGCGACCACAGGACCAAACACTTCCTCACGCACTATGTCCATCTCTTTTGTGCAGTTGTCAAAAATGGTCGGGCGCACAAAATACCCTTTTGCACACTCGCCTTCCGTATACCGTTCCCCGCCGCAGACCAGTGTGGCGCCCTGCTGTTTGGCCCGTTCTATATGACCCAGCACTTTTTCCAGTTGGGTCGACGAAACAATCGCCCCCATGTCCGGGTTGTTCAGGCCGTAGCCGATGGTCATGGCGTTGGCACGTTCTGCCAGACGGGCGACAAATTTGTCTTTCAGGCTTTCTTCAACCAGAATGCGTGAGCCGGCCGAACACACCTCACCCTGATTAAAGAACACACCTATCATGGCCCATTCGACCGCGCCTTCCAGATCCGCGTCGGCAAAAATGACATTCGGCGATTTTCCACCCAGTTCCAGGCCCACTTTTTTCAGGTTCCCGACCGCTGCCGACGCGATGATCTGGCCGGTGCGCGTGCTGCCGGTAAACGTGATCATGTCCACATCATGGCTCAGTGCCAGCTCGTGCCCGGCTTGCGGACCGGTACCCAGAACAAGATTGGCCGTCCCCGCCGGAAGACCGACTTCATCAAAAATTCTGAACAGCTCGACCGCGGACAGGGGTGTCACTTCGCTGGGTTTGAAAACCACACAATTGCCGGCCGCCAGCGATGGCGCCAACTTCCACGTGGCCATTAGCAGCGGGTAGTTCCAGGGTGTAATCAGCGCACAGACGCCCACCGGTTCGTGCATGGAATACGAATGCATCGGTCCGAAACCGTCGCTGACTTCATACACACCGCCCTGCGGTTGGCAGACCAGACCGGCGTAATAGCGGAAGCAGGCGGCTGCATCGTCCACGTCGGCACGCGCTTCGCGCAATGGCTTGCCGTTGTCCAGCATATCCAGCAGGGCCAGCTCATCCGCGCGCGCCCTGATTTTATCGGCAATGGCCAGCAGCATCTCGGCTCGTTTCGGGCCGTTCATGCGACGCCATTCGCCTTTGCCGTAGAAAGCATTTTTTGCCGCGGCAATGGCGAGCCTGCTGTCATCAGCATTGCTGTCCGCAACGATACCGATCACCTCGCCGTTGCCCGGATTCGTGATCGACCTTGTGGCGCCACTCAGGGCAGCCTGCCACTGACCATTGATGTAATTTTTTTTGATGTCCATTGCTATCTCCTGTGTTCCGCCGCTCTGGCTGTGCGACTGTGGTTAAAATTACGGGATGTCACTGCGGGGGGGGTATAAGGCCGATCCCAGACACGATCTCAGGCCATATATATCTTGCGCAGCGTTTCCGTCACCGACCACGTGGTTGCCGTCCCCTCGGCAAGATGCCCCAGCGTGCCCGGCTGCAAATGCAGTGCTGGCGATCCGTCGGCAAACGTCACGGTTGCGCGGCCCGACAGCACAATGAAAAATTCATCCACTTCAATATCGGTGCTGACACTCGGCGACATCTCCCAGACGCCGATGCTGCATGCGCCAAGTTGCCCCAGTTCGGCCGTGCCCACTCGGGGTTGGCCGGAAATGGTCTGTTCGGGTGGCAGGTTGCGGTAGGCAAGCTGAACGGAACTGGCATCAACACATCGGTTCGCCAGCAGTGCAAATGGAGTACTCACATCAGGTCCTTTACTGAATACGCTGCAAAAAATGGGTACAAATCAAATCAGGAGTCGAAGCCGAAACCACAGGCATCCATCACGCGTAACAGGAGATTGCGCTTCCCGCCATTCCGGTCCGCTTTTTTCAGTGCCCATTGTGTCGCGCGTATGGTGGCGAAGGTAATCGGTTCCGGAGGAAACGGTAACGGCATTTCTCTGACCATGCGCAAACGGGTGCGCTCGGTCTCGAGACCATCAATCTTGTCGAGCAGCACGTTGGCGGCAAACCGGGTGGCGCCCACGCCCAGGCCGGTGAAGCCGGCTGCGTAAGCGACCCTGCCATCGTAGGCCTGGGTAAAAAAGGCGCACAGGCGTGTGGACGTATCAATAACACCACCCCAGCGGTGCGTGAACCGGAGTCCTTCCAGTTGCGGAAACGTCGTAAAAAAATGGCTCGACAGATCCAGAAATGATTCTGTTCTGTCGTAATGCTGATCGTCCATTTTACGGCCGAAATTATAGATGGCATCATAACCGCCGAACAGGATACGATTGTCCTTGGTGATGCGGTAGTAATGAAACTGGTTTCCCATGTCGGCGATACCCTGACGGTTTTTCCAGCCTATGGCCTCCATCTGCGCCGCGTTGAGCGGCTCGGTCATCAGGGCATAATCAAATACCGGCACGGTATGCAACCGGAACCGTTTCAGCAGCGAAGGAAACGCATTGGTCGCCAGTACCACGCGATCCGCCGTAACGCTGCCTTCAGCGGTCAGCACCTGCATGCGCTGACCGCGCGAGGTCAATCGTGTGACCAGTGACTCTTCATATATCTGCACACCCAACTGGTCCGCCACGCGTGTCAGTTCTTTGACCAGCTTGCCAGGATGGACCATGGCTGTACTGTCGCGTTCCCATTCAGCTGACAGGAAAGTCGGTGAATTGACTTCAGCGCGTATCTGCTCGGTGCTCATGTAATCGTCGCCACGCAGTTTTTCGTCCTGATACGGTTCCACCGCCACCACCAGCACACCGGTGCGTTCAAAATCACATTCAATGCCGTATTTTTTGATGGTGGCTTCGATTTCGTCCAGATTCTCAAGCCCCAGCCGTTCGAGCTGCTCTGCTTCCTCCGGCCAGCGCCGTTCCGCTATGTCCTGACCATGCGTTATGCTGGCTTCGCAAAATCCGCCGTTACGTCCGGACGCGGCCCAGCCGGTGCGTCTGCCTTCGAGCAGAACAACCTGGCGCGATGCATCGCGTTCCTTGGCCTGAATCGCGGTCCACAAACCGAGGTAGCCGCCACCGACTATTACCAGATCGGTCGTCAGTGCGGACTGAAGTCGGGGAAATTGCTTTTTTTCTCCTGCATCATCTATCCAGAACGGGCGGTTCACACTACCTTCCAGTGCCAGCCGGGTGACCGACTCATTCGGTGCCAGGCGTTCAAAGACAGTCTGCTGCATAATTGGTTTCCCCACGCATAAATTGCTGATTATTGCCTTTTTCCCCCCAATTTCAGTCGCTCAAATGCTCAAGTATGCTTAACATATTTAACAAGTAAGCCAGCTCTGAATGCTTATTCGGGTAAAAACCGGTTGTTGTAGCCGGTTCGTTCATCGTGACAACGTCACAGGTCACTTCTTCCAGTCCGTTAAACCGTAATTGGCAAGTATGGATTTGAGTTCACCCGTCTTTCTGAGTTTTGCCAGTCCCGTATCGAAAACGTCGGCAAGACGCTGGGATTTCTGATCCTTGTTGTTGAAGCCGATATAGGCCGGAACGGGTTTGACAGGGTAAGGGGTCAGTTTAAACAGTTTCTGCTTGCCCATTTTTTGCAGAAGGTAGGTCCCGACAAAACTGTCGTCAATCGTTGCATCGGTATGATTGGCTTCGATCATCATGAACAGATGCTGCAGTGGCTGTTCATTGGAAATATAAGCAACGTTGGACGGGTCACTGGCCAAATACCGCTCCAGCGCAGGGTCAAAGCTGCCATTATCATAATTTTGCACCAACCCGAGGTGAACCTCCTTGAGCGAGTCAACCCCGGTAAATTCCCAGGGATTGGCTTTCAGGGAGAACACGGCGGGAGTATAGCTGGCGACTTCCGTTTTGGGGTAAATGAAATTCGGTGCCGAGCCTTTCAATATACCCAGAATGCCATTGGCGTGTCCGGTTCGCACCATCAGAATCGCGCGATTCCAGGGTACGTTAACGATCTTGACGTTATACCCGGCACTCTTGTATATCGCATCAACGATATCAACCACGAAGCCATTCTTGCCACCGTCACACAGCGTATAGGGACAGTAGGTTGCCGAGTCGTTGACAAATAAAATGTCCTCTGCGAGCACATCGTTCCAGCCGGCCAGCGCCAGCAGTGCGACAAATAACAGACTGCCAAATGTCAGCGGCCCTCGTGATTTCAACGGTGTCAAAGAAATTGTGCTTGCCATATGTTATATTATTGACAATACATCGGATCTTAACAGGTGACTCTGGAAATTATATTAGCGTACAAATTGAAGTAATTCGACCCCATTTTGCTGATTGCGCCGAACACGTGTCAACTTGTCAACGCAGAGTCCATTCAGGGTTGGCAGCAGGATTAGCGCAACTGGTCTTCTTTCAGAAAATATCGCCTGGCCAAAGCCAGTATCTGGTGGTCGGTCGGATGATCCACGGTGTCCACACTCAGTACTTTTTCTGCCAGCAGATGCTCGTGCTTAAGCAAATATTTCATGAATTCGAGTTTTTCAAAACCGGGACCCACAATCAGAATTTCCTTCGTATCCCTGATTGCCGCGGCCACATCACGAAAATACGGCACGGATTCAGCCGCACGCCCTGCACCCTGCACGCCCGATTTGACATGCAGATGAGGGTGCGTGGAATGCGAGGTGATGATTTGCTTATCCGAGGCTTCCGGATTAAAGTGGATCACATGCGCCTTCTTATGGTCTATCCAGACGACCAGATGGTTTGAAAACATGAAGTACTCCTTGTGGGTGAATGAATGATTGCTGTCTGCCAGATCATGACCGATGTTATCGGCATATGACATTGTCAGGGTTGATTTCCGTCAAGGTATCGACGGCACCGTGCAAGCGGCGGTAGCTGATGCGCCAGACAATTCAGCGCAGCACTCATCCCGGCATCAACATCCGTACCGATGCAGCCGCCATAACGGCGGTGGCGGACCAGCCCAGAAATTTCAGTGCACGACTCGCCGTAAAGTGGCCCATGACACTGCTTTTGGACGCCAGCAGAATGATGACAACCAGTAAGGGAACGGCAACGACGCCATTAATGACGGCACTCCAGAACAGGGCCCGCATCGGACTGATCGGCGAATACTGAATGACCAGACCGGCAAGCAGGCTGACCGCGATAACGCCATAAAATCCTTTTGCTTCCGCCACTTTTTTTTCCAGGCCGAAGTTCCAGTTCATTGTTTCGGCCAGTGCGTATGCAGCGGAGCCGGCCAGCACAGGCACGCCTATCAGTCCCACACCCAACAGCCCCAGAGCGAACAGCAGGTAGGCAAATTCCCCAGCCAGTGGCCGCAAGGCGCTGGCCGCCTGGGCTGCGGTATCTATATGGGTCAGGCCGGCCACATTGAGCGTGACGGCCGTCGCCAATATGATGAAGTAGGCTGTCAGGTCAGAATAAAACATGCCACTCCAGGTATCCCATGTGATCCGGCGCAGTTCACCCATGGCGATACGGTCGGCGGGATCATTACGCATCCGCAAGGCGCCGCTGTTCTGTGCTTTCATGTCTTCGACTTCTTCCGAAGCCTGCCAGAAGAAAAGATAAGGGCTGATGGTCGTGCCAAAAATGGCGACGATCATCGCGGCCGATTCCGAATTGAAAGTGAATACCGGCCAGAACGATCGACGTATCACGTCTGCCCAGGGCACGTGCACCGTGAACAACACGGCAGCATACGCCAGAAGCGACAGACTGAGCCACTTCAGAAAAAACACATAGCGGTGATATGGTATTAAAATCTGCAGCAACAATGAGACGATGACAAAAAAAGCTGTCATCAAATGCCGGTTGAGGCCGGTGACCAGCTCCGCCACTTCGCCCATGGCAGCAACGTCCGCGGCGATATTGAGTGTATTCGCCACCACCAGCAGCAGAACGACGCCCATCAGCACGGCAGCCGGGAATGCCGTTTTAATGTTGGCAGCCAGCCCTTTGCCGGTGACCCGGCCTATTAGTGCACACATTGACTGGACGCCTGCCATGAGCGGAAACGCCAGTGGCATGGTCCAGAGCATGTTCAGGCCGAATTGGGCACCGGCCTGTGTGTAAGTGACGATACCGCTGGGGTCGTCATCAGCCACGCCGGTTATCAGGCCCGGTCCGAGGCGTGCCAGCGGATGGTTTTTTAATCGAATCCAGAACCCCCTTAAACGATGGCCTCTGGCCGGCTTGTCTGTTTCAACTGCTTCTATAGCGGGATCCGGTTGATTCTGCATTCATTTCAATCGTGCCAGGTCAAGCGCGCGGCGCAAACGCTCCACCTCTTCGATCAGATCGACCACCAGACCCGCCACATCTTGATTCGCATCAAACATCGATTCCACGTCCGCCAGACGCCGAGCACGTGTCAGATCCGCACTACTGAACAGCATGAACATCACATCACCGTTTTTTACCTGCAACAGATCGGCACCCACCCGATCCGTGACCCATTGTATGTCGCGATGACAGGCACGCGCCAATTCGTGCACCGACATCCGGGTTTCGTCGACCAGCGTTCCTGTCTCACTACGGTACTGCTCCATGATGGCCTCCCCTTTATGGTACGATAGGACTGCGTGGATTAAATGCCATTTCGCTCGCCATGGTCCGGTAAATTTCCCGTTGGCGATCGGTCTTTGCCTCGGGCACAACGATGTTTAATACCAGATACAGGTCTCCGGCGGCTTTGCCCGGAATGCCGCGCCCTTTGAGACGCAATTTGCGCCCGGATTGTGAACCGGCGGGTACGCTGACCTGAATCTTGCCGCCCGGCGTCACCACGTCTATCTCACCTCCCAGTGCCGCCTCCCATGGCGTGACCGGTGTGGTCGCATAAACGTCACGCCCGTCGACCCGATAGTGCTCGCTGGGTGAAAAATGCACTTCCAGGTATAAATCACCCGGTGGGTTCGCCCCCATGCCGGGCAGACCCTGACCGGTCAGGCGGATATGCTGCCCTTCTTTGACACCGGCCGGAATGGTCACGTCCAGTGTGCGTTCCTGCATGAACACCCTGCCCGATCCATCTACCTGGGGCGAGCGTAACACCAGTTGCCGGACCGCTCCATGGAAAGCGTCATCCAGATCAATCACAATTTTTGCATGCTGGTCGGCCCCGTGCAGGGTTTCCTGTGGACGCTGCTGACGTCCGCCGGTACCGCGCCGCTGGCTGAACTGGCCGAACAAGCTTTCAAAGAAATCACTCTCCCCGGCCGCACCTGCCCCGCTGGTCGCATAACCTGCATCCCAACCCGGTGGCGCACGGAACTCCTGACCGGCCTGATAACCCTGACCGACCTGATCGTACTCGGCCCGTTTTTCAATATCTGAAAGCACCGCGTAGGCTTCGTTAACCTCTTTCATGCGCGCTTCCGCATCTTTTTCCCTGCTGACGTCAGGGTGAAATTTGCGCGCCAGTTTCCGGTAGGCCTTTTTAATTTCATCCTGGGTAGCCGTCCTGGCAACGCCCAGCGACAGATAGTAATCCTTGAATTCCATATTCATCTCCTGTGCGTTCAGGATAACGCCACACGCATTCTCACCCTTGATTTAAATCAATTGAATCCCTACCCGGGCATGATTGACGGTGTTGTGCCGACCGGGTATCGGAACTTCGCTGACAGTAACACGAATTCCCGACCTGTGTCGTTATGAAATTACCCACGTGTGTGGCACCTCCGGAATCTTGATGCATGATCGCGTCAGGCAGCCATCCACTGCATTTTAAACCTGTCGCGCGGTCGTCGCAGGTGGCGCGGCGCGCAGATATTGTGCCGGCCAGTCAGTCGTTTGGTTTAATGCAGAAGCCGCCATCAAAGGCCAATAAGGGTTGCGCAACAGGGTTCGGCCAATGAACACCATATCGGCCTGCCCGGTCCGCAGAATGTGATCAGCCTGCTCAGGCGACGAAATCATGCCCACGGCGGCTGTCAGGAGACCCGCTTCGTGCCGGATACGGGAAGCCAATCCGCTTTGATACCCGGGGCCGACCGGAATACTGACACCGGGCACCAGACCACCCGACGATACATCCACCAGATCAACACCCAGCTGTTGCACCGTCCGGCAAAGCTCTATCGTTTCTTCCAGATTCCAGCCGGCGTCGTGCCAGTCCGTTGCCGACAATCGCAACAGCAGCGGCGCCCCTTCCGGCATTACCGCGCGAACCGCCGCTATCACGTCGCGTACAAAACGGGTGCGATGCATGAAGCTGCCGCCATAGCTGTCAGTACGACGATTGGATAACGGCGACAAAAATTGATGGATCAGATAGCCGTGCGCTGCATGAATCTCCACGGCGTCAAACCCGGCATCGACGGCGCGCCGTGCGGCAGCAGCAAACTGTTGCACCACGCCATTTATGTCCTCCCCGGTTAATTCATGCGGCAGCGCATACGTCTTGTCGAACGCCAGTGCCGAAGGAGCCACCACGTTCCAGCCGCCCTGGTCGGGGCCGAGCAGGCGCTGCTCCTGCCAACCGAGCGTGACACTGGCTTTACGACCGGCATGCGCCAGCTGCACCGCCGTGGCGCAGCCATGCTGCCGGTTAAACCGCACTATCCGTGACAGGGGCTCCATCTGACTGTCGTGCCACAGACCCAGATCACCGGGGCTGATTCTGCCGTCGGGCGTGACAGCGGTGGCTTCCACGACAATCAAACCCGCACCGCCGACTGCACGGCTGCCGTAATGGTTAAAATGCCAGTCAGACGCGACACCATTTTCAGCGGAATACTGGCACATCGGCGACATGCCGATGCGGTTTTTAATAACCATGTCACGTAGCCGGATCGGCGTAAAAAGGGACGTCATCTCATCTTCCTTGCATAAAATTGAATTTAATTAACTATAAGGCGCAGCAAATCAGGTCTGCTTGACCGAAATCAAATGGCAGCATGATCAGCCCGGCTAGAGTAAGTGTAGAGCGAAATTCAAATCCACGCTGAATAGTTTATCAATTGCAACATGTATTTGTTTGAAAAAGCGATTTAAAATTGTCTTTTCGGACGAGGAGAAATCTCATGAAACGAACAGCTCTAGTCACTGGCGGTACCCGCGGTCTGGGACGACAGATTGCCATCGATCTTCAGGCCGCCGGCTATCAGGTCGTGGTTGTTTATCACAACAATGCCGAAGCAGCGGCAGAATTCACCCGGACAACATCCATACCTGCAATAAGCTGGGACGTGGCTGATTTTGAGGCCTGTCGCCTGGGTGTGGCCCATGTTGAACGCGATTATGGTGCGATCGACATTCTCGTCAACGACGCGGGCATCACCAGGGACGCCGTCCTGCATCGTATGACCGAGGATCAGTGGTGGCAGGTGATCAACACCAACCTCGGATCGATGTTTAACATGTGTCGCAACGTCATTGAAGGCATGCGTACCCGGGGCTTTGGTCGCGTGATCAATATCAGTTCAATTAACGGAGAAAAAGGCCAGATTGGCCAGGCCAATTATGCTGCTGCCAAGGCCGGCATTCTGGGGTTTACCCGAACCCTGGCCCTGGAAAGTGCGCGAAAAAATATCACGGTCAACGCCATTGCGCCCGGTTACTGTGACACCGAAATGGTGGCCGCCGTACCGGAAGAGGTCCTGAAAACCATCATCGACAATATACCCGTCGGACGGCTGGGTACTCCCGAAGATATTGCCCGAATGGTGACTTTCCTCGCCGACGACAATGCCGGCTTCATTACCGGTGCCACCATCGAAATCAATGGCGGCCAGTACATGAGCTGATCCACCGCAGAACGATTCAGTCCTGGGCTAGGTGTGCACCATGGTACTGGCCGGCAGGTCACGTTCCAGCAGCAGCATATCGTCAAAGGTTTCCTGACGACGGATCAGCCGGGCCTTGCCCGCCTGGTCAATTAACACCACTGCCGTACGCGCATAACCGTTGTAGGAGGTCTGGCTCTCGATCTGGTACGCACCGACATCCAGAAAAACGATCACGTCATCCACGTCGCTGGCCGATGGAAGCAGAAACTGGTCGCCCAGGGGGCCTACCCGGAAATAGTCCCCGCCATCACAGAGCGGTCCGCCCAGTTTCACTGCCTGCTGATGGGGCTGATCAATCCGGCTGGCGTTATACACATAGTAGTACCAGTCCTTGTAGTCCGGCACCAGATTGAATCCGGCGTCCAGCATGCGCCATTCAACATGACCTTCCGTGTCGCCGCGTTCATTCAATAACGTTTTGTGTTTCTTGCCGACGATATGGGTGACGAGCAGTGCGGCACTGCCGACCACCTTGCGGCCAGGCTCAATGCAGATTTCAATATCGGTACGCCATTCGTGCACCACATCGATCACCGCAGCGGCAAAATCGGCAGCGCCCATTCTGGGTTGCATGTTAGCCGGACCACCATCACCCATGTCTGTGGCATAGCGATACGGCGTCGGGATGCCGCCGCCGACATTGATCATGTCAAACCGGAACTGAAATTGCTGCTCGATCGACCTGGCCAGATTCACCAGCACTCTTGTGGCCTCGCGAAACGGCGCGGCGTCAGGAACCTGGTCACCCACATGCATATGCAGTCCGCACAGTTTTACGTAAGGCATTTTTAACGCGGCACCGCAGAGTCGGTGCGCATCACTCAGATCCACACCGGACTTGGCCCGGAACGCCGTCATCAACCCTTCATGGGTATCGGCCTTGACATTGGGCTCAACGCGCAGACAGATACGGGTGTCAATTTTCAGGCGCTGGCTGATCTGGTTAATCAGGTCCAGCTCGTATTCACTGTCGACATTGATCGAATGCAGTTGTTGACGGATCGCATAATCGAGTTCGTCAGGTTGTTTGACCACACCGTTGTACACAATCTCGGCGCCGCTGAACCCGGCAGCACGACAGCGCCGGATCTCGTTGGCCGAGTTGGCTTCAATACTGGCACCGGTGTCACGTACGACATGAAGGATCTCCAGTAACGAACACGCTTTGGATGCGTAACAGATCCGGGTTGCTGCATGCCGGGCAAATGCACTGCGGATTTCCTCTATGTTACGCTGAATTTCCCTGGCAGAATAAATGAAGAACGGTCCCGGATAATGCCGGCTTAACTCGACCACATCGACCTGCTCAAATAGCAGATGATGGTTATCCTGGCCAAACCGCCGGTCGTTGGCCAGCGTCGTCCGTCGTTGCGCGTCAAAATGGGTATGCATGACAGGTTCTGATCCTTGAAAATGATCCATCAATAATGAGCCTACGCCGGAACTTTAAACAATATCCGGCATATTCACAAACGAATTCTCGGTTTCGCCCGTCTTATCGTGCTAATTCGATCATTCAGCGGTTTTAAACAGGCGCAACGCCGCCACACGCTGGGTTGCATGATCCACGATCGGTGCAGGATAATTTTCCACGCTCAGCGGCGGCGCATGAATCTGCCTGTTATCCAGATGCGCCAGTTCAGGGCAATAGCGCCGGATAAACTGGCCCTCCGGGTCAAAACGTATTGATTGGGTGGTGGGATTGAAAATCCGGAAGTACGGCTGTGCGTCACAACCGGTGGACGCAGCCCATTGCCAGCCACCGTTATTCGAGGCAAGGTCAAAATCGTTGAGCTTTTCGGCAAAGTAGCGTTCACCCCAGCGCCAGTCTATCAGCAGGTCTTTCACCAGAAAACTTGCGGTAATCATGCGCAGGCGGTTATGCATGAATCCGGTCTGGTTCAGCTGACGCTGGGCTGCATCCACAATCGGAAAACCGGTCTGGCCGGCGCACCAGGCCGAAAAATGGTCACGGTTGTTGGGAAACGCAATGGCATCGTATTTTTCTTTAAAGGTGTGCGTCACCAGATCCGGCCGGTGCCACAACAGCTGCTGGTAAAATTCGCGCCAGATCAGTTCGGACAACCAGGTCTGCGCACCCTCACCGCCGATCCGGATCGCGGTTCGCGCCAGTTCCCGTATCGAAACCGTCCCGAAACGCAGGTGCACCGACAGGTAGGACACGCCTTTGACGGCCGGAAAATCCCGGGTTTCATGGTAGCGCTGCATGCGCTCGCAAAAATCCTCGAACAAGGTTTCACCGCCGCTCATTCCCGGCTTCAAATAGTCGACATCAACCGGGTCAAACCCGATCTGCCTGAGATCCGGCATGGCCGATGGTGCGCATTTTTCCAGTTGATCCAGATGCGGCGCAACTGCAAACGAGGACAGCACCGTGTCATTGACCTGATTCAGCCAGGCGCGCCGGTAGGGCGTAAACACCTGGTACATCTGCCCGGACTGCGTCAGGATTTCGTCCCGTTCAAAGATGACCTGGTCCTTGAACAGGCGCAGATCTTTACCCAAGGCAGACAGCGAGCGGGCAATCCGCCCATCACGCTCGACGGCAGCCGGTTCCGTATCGCGATTGGCATACACGGTCGCCACATCCAGTTCGTCGCACAGCGCCGGAATCAGTGCACAGGGATCGCCATGACGAACCATCAGATCGGCGCCCACCTGATTCAATGCCTGCTTTAATTCACGCACGCTTTCCCAGATAAACGCAACACGGCGATCCACCCTGGGCAACGACGCGAGCAGAGTGCTGTCAAAGATGAACACACAGAGCACGGCCTGCGATGTCGACCTGGCAGCCGTGAGCGCAACGTGCAGTGCCGCATGATCAAAAAGGCGCAGGTCACGCCGGAACCAGACCAGTGAAGTGTGTGTCATCGGTGCTGTCAGGAAGAGGTACGAAAGCCCTGAAACGCGACCTGCAGCATATGCCCGACAATATCGTCGTCACTCATTTTGCTGTACTGCTTCAGATAATCGACGGCAGGGTCACAGGTGCGCGAATAATAGCTGAACAGAATCACGTCGCTGGGCAATTGGGCATTCAACTGCCCCTCTTTCTGTGCGGCCAACACCAGCTTTTCCAGTTGACTGTTCAGTTTCAGGATGCGCGTCATATAGGTCATATTGCGCATCAGCATGGCACGCACACTGGCACTCGTGGAGGGCAGGAAGGGCAAGCCACCCTCGAGACGGACGCGCAGCGCCCATTCCAGCAGGGTCGACAATTTCTGCACCGACGACAGTTGCTGATCCATCTGTGCCATATAGGCGATGGCGCCATCAATTAAACGGATCAGCGCCTCGCCCACCAGGTCTTCCTTCGATTTGAAATGCTTATACAAACTCGGTTTTGAGATACCCACCGTATTGGCAACGTCATCCATCGTCATCAGGTCAAAACCCTTGTCGCCCAGGATGCGGGTGGTCGCGTCAAGGATGGCGTCTTCGCGCAGCTTGAAAGCCTGATCCTTGAAACTGATCTTTTTGCTAATACTGTTAAAGATACTCATAAGTTAAATAAAGTTACTGATTAGTAGCTTTTCTGTTTTATTGGTAGTAATATTAGCACAGCAGTGTGGATTGCAACAGATTTTATCACCAGACTTTTTTGAGACCCATTCCATGAACCCAGCCAGAAAACGCGTAGCGATTATAGGATCAGGCATTTCCGGCCTGGCAAGTGCTTATTTTCTGAGTCGGGAACTGGACGTGGTGCTGTATGAAGCTGGCAGCTACCTGGGCGGCCATACCAACACGGTCGATGTCAGTCTGGACGGTGTCACCCATCCTGTCGATACCGGCTTTCTGGTCTACAATCAGGCCACCTACCCCAACCTGATTGCGCTGTTCGGTGAACTGGGCGTTGCCAGCTACGACACGGACATGTCGTTTGGGGTATCCATGGACAATGGCCAGCTGGAATGGGCCGGCACCAGCGTTGACAGCGTATTTGCACAGCGCAGCAATGCTTTTTCTCCGGCATTTTTGGCCATGTTAAGAGATATTATGCGCTTCAATAAAGCCGCACCGGACTATCTGGAGCAGAGCCTGAAAAGTGGCACAACTCTGGGGCAACTGCTCAAAAAGGAAAAATACGGCACCACATTCTGCGATGCCTATCTGTTACCCATGGCCGCGGCAATCTGGTCCAGTTCGCCGCACGATATCCTGAAGTACCCGGCCAGCAGTTTCATCCGCTTCTGCCTGAATCATTCGCTGCTTCAGGTCAACAACCGGCCCCAGTGGAAAACGGTGCTGGGCGGCGCCCGCGAATATGTTAAAAAAATTGCAGCGACCTTGCGTGACGTGCGATTGAACACAACAGTGCAAGCAGTCGAAAGAACACCGGGTGGTGTCCAGGTGACAGCCGGGCACCAGACAGAGTTGTTCGATAACGTTGTCTTCGCAACGCATGCGCCCGACACAGTCAGACTGCTCAAAGACGCCAGTCCTGCCGAGCGCGAGATACTCTCGGCTGTGCGCTATCAGGACAACATGGCTTACCTGCATACCGATGCACGATTGCTGCCGCGACTGCAGAAAGTATGGTCGTCCTGGAATTATATCGGCTCGCAGAAAGTGGACGGCCAGCGTCCGGTGTGCGTCAGTTATCTGCTCAACAAACTGCAGAAATTGCCGTTTTCCACGCCCGTGATCGTCACACTCAATCCTTACCATCCACCGGATCCGGCGACCCGGCTTGGACAGTTTAACTACCAGCATCCGGTGTTTGACCAGGCCGCCATTTCTGCCCAGGCCCGCTTGCATACCCTGCAGGGGAAAAACCAATGCTGGTTTGCGGGTGCCTGGACCGGCTATGGCTTTCATGAAGACGGCCTGAAATCGGCCTTGCGGGTAGCCAGTTATTTCGGCGTGCAACCAAGCTGGGCACGCGTATGACCCTGCGAACACCACCCGGGCTGTTAATCCATGGCCAGGTCATGCACGAACGAATCCGACCGGTTCTGCACCGTTTTGTGTATCCGGTATTTTATGTTCGGCTCAATCTGGCGCGTCTGGATGAACTGCACTCGGCCTGGTTTGGCATCAATCAATGGCGGATTGCGTGCGTGCACATGCGCGATTACGGCCCTCGGGACGGCACCGACTGCCAGGCGTGGATGCGCGCTTTACTGAAACAGTCCGGTATCGACGCAGACGGGGAAATCTGGTTACAGACTTTTCCACGACTGTTCGGGTTCGCGTTTAATCCGGTCAGCTTCTGGTACTGTTACGACCGCGCCGGTGCGTTGCGTGCCGTGCTGGCCGAAGTCAATAACACGTTTGGTGAATCACACCGTTATGTGCTCCACAGTACCGGGCCGATCACCGACAATTGCGAAATACTCGCCGACAAGAACCTGCATGTCTCGCCGTTCTGTCAGGTAAAGGGCCAGTACCGGTTCCGGTTCCGCGACACGGCGTCAACCACCCTGGTCAATCTGGATTACGATGACGAACAGGGTGTGCTGATCAAAACAGCGCTGGGCGGAAAAAAGGCTGAACTGACCGGCAGCCGCATACGCCGTGCAGTGTTTGTTCAACCGTTTCTGACCGTGGGTGTTGTGATCCGCATCCATGCCCAGGCGCTCAGATTGTGGCTGAAACGTGTCCCTTATTTTAAAAAGCCGGTTCCGCCCGCGACCTTTTACACGCCATCCCGCTTATCGCCCTCTGTGCCGGCACCCGCAATACCTCAGCAGCAACCCATGCATAATAAGGAAAAGATATCGTGAGCCAGTCACATTATTTTGAAGCCCTGCCACCCTATGTCCCAGCCGCCGCCAAAGTTTTTCTGAAACTGTTGCGCCAGTTAAAAATTGGCCATCTGCAATTGGTATCCCCCGAGGGTAACCAGTACATGTTCGGTGATCTGCACGAAAAGCCCAGCGCATCCATCAAAATAAATGACTGGCGTGCCTGCGCGCGAATTATCCGCGCCGGCGATATCGGGTTTGCCGAAGCGATCGAGGCCGGCTGGGTCGAATCACCCGACCTGACCGCATTACTGCGTCTGGCCATACGCAATTACGACGCGCTTGATCTGATGGTCAACGGTGGCTGGCTCAGCACGCTATGGTATCGAATCCGTCATCTGCTGCGCCCCAACACCCGCCAGGGCAGTCGCCGCAACATTCATGCGCATTACGACATCGGCAATGCATTTTATGCCCAATGGCTGGACGATAGCATGACCTATTCGAGTGCCCTGTTCAACGGTGATCTGACCCAGTCGCTGCAGCAGGCGCAGGCCAGCAAATACCAGCGCATTATCGACCGGCTGCACCTGAAAGCCGGCGACAGCGTACTGGAAATCGGCTGCGGCTGGGGCGGTTTTGCCGAGCATGCAGGCAAATTGGGCATACACGTCACGGGCATCACGGTATCGTTAGCGCAACTTGACGTGGCACACCGGCGCATCAAAGACCAGGGCCTGGACGGGCAGGTGCAGCTCAGCCTGTGCGACTATCGCGACGTGAGTGGCGAATTTGATGCAATCGTGTCGATTGAAATGTTTGAGGCGGTTGGTGAACGATTCTGGCCTGAATTTTTCAGCACTGTCGCGGCACGTCTTAAGCCCGGAGGCCGGGCCATGGTTCAGTCCATAACGATCGCCGAGCGTGATTTTGAGCGTTACCGCAGCAATACCGACTTCATACAGCAGTACATCTTCCCGGGTGGAATGTTGCCGAGCAAGGAGCGATTTGTTCGTCAGGCCGTGAAACAGAACCTGTACCTTGAAGACCAATTTGAATTCGGGCCGGATTACGCAGAAACGCTGCGTCGCTGGCGTCATGCCTGGGAAGAAAAACATGAAAGCCTGCTGCTGTCGGGGTTCGATGAACGATTCATGAGGATATGGCGACTCTATTTTGCGTATTGCGAAGCGGGATTTGACGAGGGGAAAACCGATGTCGTTCAATTTTTGCTGCACAAGAAATAGTCTCGCGGCACTTCTGATGCTGGCACTCAGTACAAATGCATTTGCGCTGGACTGGCACGAAGCGCTACCCAACGCAACACCGGTTGGCCAGGGAGAACTACGCTGGTTTGGCCTGAAAATTTACAGTGCAAGATTATGGAGTCAGCGGGCCCCGTTCGATCGCCGTGCTCCCTTTGCCCTCGAGCTGACTTACCACCGCCACATCAGTCGCGAGCGGTTTGTCCAAAGCAGCAGTGAAGAAATCCAGCGACTGTCCGAACATCGATTTGCGGCCGATAAACTGGTTGCGTGGGAAAAGCTTATGTCCCAGGCTTTTCCCGACGTCAACGAAGGTGATCAACTTATCGGTCTTTTTATTCCCGGTCAGGGCTGCCGCTTTTATGACCGGAACAAAATGCTGGCCGAAATAAACGATCCCGAGTTTGCCGAGGCCTTTTTTTCGATCTGGCTCGATCCTCGCACCCGCGATGCAGAACTGCGTGCGCAGTTACTGGGAACGGAAAAATGAGCAGGACAGCACAACCAGCACAAGGTCTGTTCGGCTATGCCGCGTATGGCCTGCTGGGATTGCCGCTGGCGATGTCTGCACTGCCTGTCTATGTGCAGATCCCTGCCTATTACACCACCCAGCTGGGCATGCCACTGGCGCTCACCGGATGGATACTGTTTCTGGCGCGCTTACTGGACGTTTTACAGGATCCGCTGCTCGGCTACCTGATCGACCGGATACAGGGCCGGATGGTGGTCTGGTTTGCCAGCGCCGGGCTGATGCTTGCGCTGGCCTTTTACGGACTCTGGCTACCGCCGGTATCAGCCACGTTGCTGCCGCTCTGGCTGGCCGCCATGCTGGTACTGGCCTACTCGGCGCACAGCATGTTGAACATCGCGTACCTGTCCTGGGGAGCGCGAATTGACCAGGGCAAAGATACCCACCGTGCCATGCTGAAACTGGCCGCCTGGCGCGAAGGGTCCGGGCTGGCGGGCGTCATCCTGGCCAGTACCATTCCGGGATTCATTTTTCTGTCGCAACCTGCACGGATTGCATCGCAATTGACCAGTTACTGCGTGGCCTTTGGCCTGATACTGGCGGCCGCCATCGCCGCACTGCTGTCGATGGCCCCACCCTGGCAACGGGTCCGGTCACGGCCGGGTGGTTTCGCCGGCCCGTGGGCAAACGTGTTCAGCAACCGCGCCTTTACCCGGTTACTGGTACCGTATTTTATCAATGCGATTTCAGTGTCCGTACCGGCCACACTGGTGATTTTTTTTATCAATGACCGGTTACAGGCCTCGCACTACACGCCGGCGTTTCTGTCGGTCTACTTTATCGCTGCCGCACTGGGCTTACCCTGCTGGGTGACCTGTGCCAGAAAGTGGGGCGTATCGCTCACCTGGCGGCTCGGTATGCTGCTGGCCGTGGTGGCATTTGCCAGCGCCGGCAGCCTGGGTACCGGACAGACGGACGGCTTTTTTGTGATCTGCTTTTTGTCCGGGTTGGCCCTGGGGGCTGACTTGGCCCTGCCGCCGGTGTTGCTGGCACAGGTTATTGACATCAATGCACCACCGGCTGCGTATTACAGCATCTGGACTTTATTGGGCAAGCTGGCCCTGGCTGCATCGGGATTGACTCTGCCCCTGCTGGCCTGGTTTGACTATCACCCCGGCACGCCGGCCGGTATGGAACTGGCCTGGGCGTACGCCGGGGTTCCGTGTATTTTAAAACTGGTTGCGTTACTGCTACTGACGCGCCTGACGTCGTTCGAGGAAATGAGACCCGTATGAAAAAATGGCTGATCGTCGCACTATCTCTGCTGACTGGAAGTTGTGTTACACCTGACGTCACGCATTATGAACATCTTGAGCCGAAACTGGCTCTGGACAGCTATTTTCTCGGCACGACCGATGCCTGGGGGATGTTCCAGAAGCGCAGCGGCGAAGTGGTGAAACGCTTTCACGTCGAAATTACCGGAACCCTCCAGGACAAAAAGCTGGTTCTTGATGAGCGTTTCAGCTATGACGACGGCACCCGGCAGCAGCGCATCTGGACCCTGACGCAAAGCGCTGACGGTTTATGGCATGGCACCGCCGGCGATGTGGTCGGTGAAGCGGTCGGACAGGTCGCCGGCAACGCCCTGCACTGGCAATACACGTTAAAGGTACCGGTCGATGACAGCACCTATGACATGCAGTTTGATGACTGGATGTACCTGATTGATGAGCGGGTCATGATCAATCGTGCCAGCATGAAAAAACTGGGCATTGAAGTCGGACAGGTGACCCTGTTTTTTACCAAACGGGGTGCGCTGTGATGGGCCTGAGCAGTTTCAACACGCCAATAACCGGCTGGCAAGACCAGCGGATCTGGGTGATCGGTGCCTCGAGCGGGATCGGTGCGGCCCTGGCGCGCCAGCTGCTGGCAAACGGTGCCCGGGTTATCCTGTCTGCGCGGCGTACGGATCTGCTGGAGCACGTTGCAGGCGCACACCCGCGTGCCCTGGTAGCGACGCTTGATGTGCAGAATACCGCAGACTGGTTGGGCGCGTACCGGCAGATTCAACAGCGCTTCAACGGCGTCGATTTGGTCATTTTTTGTGCCGCCGCCTATCGCCCGGAACGCAGTTGGGAGGTCGTACCGGAAGCAGCCTTGCAGATGCTGGCGATCAATGTGGGCAGTGTTTACACGGGCCTGGCGACCGTATTACCTGATATGATGCAACGCAGAACGGGCGGTGTGGCATTAGTGGCCAGTGTGGCCGGTTACATGGGCTTGCCGACCGCCAGCGTGTATGGACCCAGCAAGGCGGCGTTAATCAATCTGGCGGAAGTGCTGTATGGCGACCTGCATTCGCTGGGCATGAATGTCTATCTCATCAATCCGGGATTTGTCGAAACCGAGCTGACACAGAAGAATGACTATGCGATGCCGGCCCTACAGACGCCCGACCAGGCGGCACTGGCCATTCTGCACGGTATGAAGCGTGGACAATTTGAAATTCATTTTCCCAAGCGGTTTACGCGGGTGCTGAAATTAGTTCAATGTCTTCCCTACCGGCTGCGATTTTTTTTATTCAAACGTTTCTTGGCCTGAATGGTTCGGGGTATTATATGGCGAAATTCGATGATCTGTTAGTCTGGTACAGCACACTCACTCCGCAACGGGTCCGATTGGCGGGCGTTTTCTATCACACGACAGTTCATTTCAAGGATCCCTTCAATGACGTGCGGGGAATCGATGCGCTGATGGCCATTTTTGACCACATGTTTGTCAGCACCGAAGATCCGCGTTTTATCATGTGCGATCACGTAAAAAATGACCAGCAGGCCTTCGTTACCTGGACCTTTGAATTCTCACTGAAAGGCAAACCGTATTCGGTGCGGGGCGCCACCCATTTCAAATTCGACGACGCCGGACTGGTCACCGAGCATCGCGATTACTGGGATGCTGCCGAAGAATTATTTCAAAAACTGCCCCTGGTCGGCGCACCGGTACGCTGGCTGCGTCGACAGTTCGCGGTTCCGCTCTGACGGGACGGGCAGCG
>CAITOF010000029.1 GCA_903893945.1 uncultured Oxalobacteraceae bacterium
GAAGGCGCTCCTGCGCCACTGGATTCCCGCCTGCGCGGGAATGACGAATCATAGGATCGTGGATTTGAATGACTGCAAAGTAGAACGTCGACCGTCGCCTCAGGGCACACAGCGGTCCTTCGATATCGCATTACATCCCGGAATTTTGCATCATGTTTTTGATGATGCCTATCACGAACTAGACATCAAAAATGAACACCGCAGTAGCAGACTTTACTAGTCTTTGATGTGCCAGTTCACCGTCATTTGATTGCCAACAAATGCAAATGCCCAACCAGAGATTCAATTTGGGCATTTTGCTTTTTACTAATTTACGACTTTAATGTCCTATTTACGACTTTAATAACAAAGAATATCCCCTCAGGACACACAGCAAACCTATTCCACGGTCACCGACTTCGCCAGATTCCTCGGTTTATCAACATCGGTTCCACGTGCCAGTGCAGTGTGATAGGCCAGCAGTTGCAGGGCGACCGTATGCAGAATCGGGGACAACTGCCCGTAATTTTCCGGCAGACGAATCACGTGAACGCCTTCACTGGAACTGATGTTGGTGTCGGCATCAGCGAAGACATATAACTCACCGCCGCGCGCGCGAACTTCCTGCATGTTGGATTTGAGTTTTTCCAGCAGCGCGTCTTTGGGCGCGACTGTTACGACCGGCATTTCTTTGGTGACCAGGGCCAGTGGACCGTGTTTCAATTCGCCAGCCGGGTACGCTTCCGCATGAATATAAGAAATTTCTTTCAGCTTCAATGCACCTTCCAGCGCGATCGGATAATGCATGCCGCGTCCCAGGAACAGGGCATTTTCATAACGTGCAAAATCATCGGACCAGGCAATAATCTGCGGCTCCAGCGCCAGAACGGCAGTGATTGCAACCGGCAGATGGCGCATCGATTTCAGGTGATGGCTCTCTTCATCGTCGGTCAGTCGACCTTTGCTTTGCGCCAGGGCCAGAGTCAGTAAGAACAGCGCGGCCAATTGCGTGGTGAATGCTTTGGTGGATGCCACACCGACCTCAACCCCGGCGCGGGTTATGTAGGCCAGTTTGCATTCGCGCACCATCGCGCTGGTAGAAACATTACAGATGGTCAGGGTATTTTCCATGCCGAGCGCGCGTGCATGTTTCAGGGCAGCCAGGGTGTCGGCTGTTTCACCGCTCTGGGAAATGGTAATGACCAGGCTGTTGGGATTGGGCACACTGTCACGGTAGCGATATTCGCTGGCCACTTCCACCTGCACCGGAATCTTTGCTATCGATTCGATCCAGTATTTTGCGGTTAACCCCGCGTAATAGCTGGTACCGCAGGCCAGAATCAGTAACGAATCAATTTTTTTGAACACGGCAAACGCGCCATCACCAAACAGTTCTGGCATGATACCGTCAACGCCTTCCAGTGTGTCGGCAATCGCGCGTGGCTGTTCAAATATTTCCTTCTGCATGTAGTGGCGATACGGCCCGAGGTCTGCCGCGCCGGTGTGGGCCTGCACTGTGCGCACTTCACGCTGAACCGGATTGCCATGCGCGTCGGTTATCCAATAGCCTTGCAGTTGCAGGTCGGCGACATCGCCTTCTTCCAGATAAATGATCTGATCGGTTGTGCCGGCAATGGCCATGGCATCCGATGCCAGAAAATTCTCTCCTTTGCCAACACCGACTATGAGTGGCGAACCTTGCCGCGCCCCGACGATACGATGCGGTTCATCACGGCAAAACACCGCTATCGCATACGCACCCTGCAACCGTTTGACAGCCTGCTGGACGGTTTCAAATAAATCGCCCTGATACAGATGATCCACCAGATGGGCGATCACTTCGGTGTCGGTCTGGCTTTCGAATACGTAGCCAAGCGCTCGCAGTTCGGCACGCAACTCGTCATGATTCTCGATAATTCCGTTGTGAACCAGTGCGATGCGTTCCCGCGAGAAATGCGGATGCGCGTTTTTCGTGGAGGGCACACCATGAGTTGCCCAGCGGGTGTGCGCAATACCGGTAAATCCGGACAACGCTGACTGCTCAATCTGTTTTTCAAGCTCTGCAACGCGTGCCGTGCTGCGTGAACGCTGCAATTCGCCGTTGGCATGCAATGCGATACCGCACGAGTCATAACCACGGTATTCAAGCCGCTTCAAACCCTCTATCAATATAGGGGTGATATTACGTTGCGCCACAGCGCCGACGATGCCACACATAGAGACCCTCATGTATTTACAGGAATGTGGCTATCCTAGATGATACTTTGTAAATTTATTGATCAAAATATCGACTTTTATGAAATATTATTTCACACTATGTTTTCGGTGAAATATAATTACAAATTGTTGTTATTAATGATAATATATTTCAATGAATACTGAAAATGTAAAACTGGATGAACTGGATAAACGGATTCTGACTGCGCTGCAGGAGGATGCGA
>CAITOF010000030.1 GCA_903893945.1 uncultured Oxalobacteraceae bacterium
CTGAAAAGCAAACCGTTCTTCCCCATAATTTCTTATAACCTCCTCTATGTTTTTTTCCGTCGCCGTCTCTAACCAGGTTGCTGCCGACATACCGCGCGAGGTATCCATACGCATATCAAGCGGACCGTTTGCACGAAAACTGAAGCCACGGGTCGCGTCATCCACCTGGGGCGATGAAATGCCCAAATCAAGCAGCACGCCATCGACATGATGAATGCCGCGCGCATGCAGTTCATCAAGCAACGTTGCAAAGCTGTTGTGGACGATGGAAAAGCGTGGATCACTGATCTGGTTCGCGTTGGCTATGGCCTGCAGATCCTTGTCAAAGGCGATCAGACGCGCCGTTGGTGACAGTTGCGACAGCAGCAACCGGCTGTGGCCACCGCGACCGAAGGTACCGTCAATGTAAATGCCATCTTCTTTCAGGGGGTGCAAAGCATCTACCGCTTCGTGCAGCAACACGGTGCTGTGCGCCAGCCCGGGACTGATTTCTCCGGTGGAGGACAAGGTATCGGGCGGTGCGGGTTGGGGAGCAGAGGGGCGATTACTCATGCGTTCCCTCATCAGAATGAAAAATCACTCAACACGTCGGGCATGCCATTTGCCATCGCCTGCGCTTCACTGGCGGCCAATCGGGAGGGATCCCACAGTTCGAAGTGGGTTCCCATTCCCATCATCATGACGTCACGCACCAGTTCAACGGCAGAACGCAATTCAGGTGCCACCAGAATTCTGCCGGCACCATCCATCTCCACGTCACAGGCATTGCCCAGGAAAATGCGCTGCCAGGCACGCGCTGCCATCGGCCATTTACTGATATCGTTGCGATGCGATTCCCAGGTAGGACGGGGAAATAACAGCAGGCAGCCGTGTGGATGGCGGGTCAGGGTGACACGGCCTTCACATTGCAATAACAGCGCGTCACGATGCCGGGCCGGAATGGTCATCCGCCCTTTTGCATCGAGAGTTAATGCTGACGCGCCTTGAAACACGGGATACCTCGTTCGAAGAAATTAAATACAGCAGGAAAACCGCAACAGGGCATTTCTTGCAAAATACCCTGCTTTTATCCCACAAAAATACACTTTTTTACACTTGCCCCCACTTTAGAGGAAGCATTTCTCGTGGTCAAGTGAAATTCGTGCGAAAAATGCGATTTTTTACAATGAAGTCAACGACTTAGCTGCGTTAGTTAATCCACTGTTTTGAGGGAATACCACGTAAAATTAATAACTTAGAGCAAGATATGAATGTTAAGTATGAGCAATACACATGGTTTTAGGCGGCCGGACGTGCATTACTGCTTCGCTACCCGACCAGCTACATGGTTTCGCGCAGCGAAATCATCCTACTGGCGAGCGCAATAGTTAGTTTTTACTAACATTACCGCGCCAGAAAGCTAAACATGGGGAGCGCTTCATTATTCAGAGCCCCTGTCAGCGATGTGAATAAAAACATTGAGGCCTGATAAGAACGCCTGTCTGTACACCGGATTTAGAGCACATCTGGTTCTGGCAGTACCTCGTAAAGCCACGTATTGGCGTTGCGGTCGGTCGACCTTACCATTAGCGCACATACCGGCAGCGAGCGTTGCAGAACCCGCCTGGTGTACCGACCGACCACACCACCTGAAACGGAATACTCGATGGGACTTCCAATATCAATCCGCAAAAATCCGCCCGTGCGCGTCGACACAGTTCAGGTTGACTGTGTCGATAAAACCGCGCTGCAACAGGTAAAGCATCTGCTGCGCGCAGAATCCCTGGACGAAGATAACCAGAGCGACTGCGAGAAACTGTTGAATAAAGACGCCCCATTTCCTGAAAAACTGGACGCATTCAACCGCCTGAAAGAAAACCTTCCGCTTTATCAAGAGAAGTTCCGGCACGGCATCCGCGAAAGAGACGGAGCCCACGTACTGTTCCTGAGTGGCACGCTTGTGGCCGACGAGTTAAATGCCGAAGCAGATGTACCCCGGCCCAATGGCGACGTTGTCTGTGAAGTGGTGAATCACGAGTCGGCGCTGGTAGTTTCTACAGTGAGCGGTTCGCAATTGACAAGCGAAACTGACACAATAAAAAATAAACCACACCTGAATCTGGCCGATTTTCCGCCGGAACTTCTGGCAACCATAGCCAGCTTTTTAACACCAACAGAATTGGCGACATTTTCGCGCGTGTCAACCCTGTTTGCAGAGACCGCCAGGTATGCCATTTCACAACGACTGGTTGCCCGATCCGCTGCTGGCAAAGCATGGGAACTGTTTAAAATTCCGGCAAACAGAAAGTTTATACGTGATTTCTTTTTCGACCGGAACGCAAGTAGCGCCTCTAAGTTACTTTTTAATCATCCCGACACCGTCAAGTTAGCAGATTGCGTTATTGGCGAGGACGGTCGCAAAAATGCGTTTGCGCTGGGCATCTTCCATCCCGCCACATTTAAAGCAATTAAAAACGGAAAACTGAACGACATCCTGGGCGCAATGGTTCACCAGTACCAGAAAATTGCAGTCAATGTTGCAGCTATGACCAACTACAAGCAAGAAAATCCCGGCGTCCATTGGCTGCGCCCGGGAAATAATTTTGCCTTCGCTGTCAGGAAGGGGTGCTGGACTTTTGAAAATCTGCAAGCCTTTTTTGACACTCACACCTATCAGCTAGACTATGAGATAAAAATCGTCAACTACCTTTTATTAGGGAAAATTTTTGAAGAACATCTGGATGGCCTCTCCGATAAAGCACTCTTGCTTGCACTGAACCTGCAGCAGGGCAATGCCGAACGGATGTCTGACGTATTGGTAACGTTAAAAACGGCGTCGAACGATCAAATTGAATTTGCGTACAGGAATAGTGTCAACTTTCTGAATTTGAGTTTCTTAAAAAAACTCGGCACCAAGCGATTAGTTCAGTTGGATAACGATCAGATGAATTTCCTGGACACTTGCGTCATGGTTCAATGCAGACAGGCGAACCCTATAGCTGAATTTCAGCCCGATGACCTGGTTAAATTAACATCGAATGAACTCATACTTTATAAAAACTATTTCATTCACTACACAGCGCAGACAAATTCTGCTGTCAGTTATGAAAATTTTCTGAAAAGCATTTCCAGTCTGCAACCGGAAGAACGAGCACGTCTGGGCAGAATTGAGCAGGCTTAACAGGCTTACGGGCCCCTGGCTGATTACCCTGACGGCACAGTTTGTCAGCATTTGCAGTGCCGAAGCGGCTTGACTGACCAACCTATGGAATAAAATTGAAGCAAGCCGATAGGCCGGATTCTGTTACGACTGTTCGCATTGCTGCGTCCTGTTATGACAGCCATTCCTCTAGGCCCTGAATTACTTCAGGGCTCAAGCTTTCTACCCGTACGCTCCGCGAGCCGCCTCAATGCGTACCTATTTGAAATTGCTCCGGGTGGAGGTTACCGCGTTTCACCGTAACTGAATACGCTCGTCTCTGTGGCCCTGTTCCTCGCCTTATACCTTGCGGCTTTCAGCGGACGGCCGTTAACCGTCACCCTGCCCTGTGGAGTCCGGACCTTCCTCCCGCCTTGCCAATTTTGCTAGCAAATTTGGTAAGGCCAGCGGCTGTCTGGCTTGCTTCGGGCTGGATTTTAACAGATTAAGCTGAATTAACCGGCAATTTCTGATAGGGTATCGACTTTTCCCCGCACGCGCCTTTCCGCCGTCTCAGTCAAGTCAACCGTTATGTCAAATTCAACCCATGCCCCCTCGTCATCCCGCTCCGGCGGCCAGTTAATTGTCGACGCACTGGAACTGCACGGCGTAAATACCATTTTCGGTGTCCCCGGCGAAAGTTACTTACCGGTTCTGGATGCGCTGCACGAACATAAAGTCAACAGCGCCAACCAGACTTCGCCAATCCGGTTCATCATTAACCGGCAGGAAGGTGGCGCTGCATTTATGGCCGAAGCCTATGGCAAACTGACCGGCAAACCCGGTATCTGTTTCGTTACCCGCGGGCCCGGTGCCACCAATGCCTCGATTGGTATCCATACCGCCTTCCAGGATTCAACACCGCTGATACTGTTTATCGGCCAGGTCGGTAATGACTTTGTGGAACGCGAAGCATTCCAGGAAATTGATTATCGACGCATGTATGGCCAGATGGCAAAATGGGTTGCCCAGATTGACCGTGCTGATCGTGTCCACGAATACGTGGCACGCGCTTTTCAGGTGGCCACCAGCGGCAGACCCGGTCCTGTAGTGCTGGCCTTGCCGGAAGATATGCTGTCGCAAAAAGTCGAGCTGGCCCGTATCCCGGCCATGCGCCACTATCAACCCGTGCAGGCCGCGCCCGCATCGACACAGATCGCCGAGCTGCAGACACGTCTGGCCAGCGCCAAACGGCCGGTCGTCATTCTTGGCGGTGGCGGCTGGACGACCGAAGCATGCAACCAGATCCGCCAGTTTGCACAGACACAGCACCTGCCGGTCGCCTGCGCGTTCCGTTTTCAGGACCTGTTCGACAATCGACACCCGAACTACATCGGCGATGTCGGTATCGGTATCAATCCCAAACTGGCAGAGCGTATCAGGCAGGCCGACCTGGTCATCGCGATCGGGCCGCGCCTCGGCGAAATGACCACCGGCGGGTACAGCCTGCTCGAAGCGCCGGTACCGACACAGAGCCTGATACATGTTCATGCCGATGCACTGGAACTGGGACGCGTCTATCAGGCCGACATGTTAATCAACAGTGGCATGCCACAGATGGCCGCAGCACTCGCGGCCTTGCCGGCGCTGGACTCCGGCGCATGGCAGGCCAGCGTGCACCAGGCACGCGCGGACTATGAAGCCAATCAGGCGCCTTCACCGATATTCAGGGAGGGTAACCACCCACTTAACCTGTGGCAGGTAGTGCAGGAATTAATTGCACAGGTGCCTGCGGACACCATCATCACCAATGGCGCCGGCAATCACACTACCTGGGCACACCGCTATTACCGCTATGGACCGATGCGCACGCAGTTGGCACCGACTTCAGGCGCGATGGGCTACAGCATTCCTTCTGGTGTCGCCGCAAAAATTACCCACCCGGAACGTACCGTCATTACCATTGCCGGTGATGGCGAATTCATGATGAACGGCCAGGAACTGGCAACGGCAGCCCAATACGGTGCCGGAGTCGTGGTTCTGGTGTTTAACAACGGCATGTACGGCACGATTCGCATGCATCAGGAACGCGAATTTCCCACACGTCAGGTCGGTACCGAATTACACAACCCGGACTTTGCCGCGTTGGCCCGTGCGTATGGCGGTTCGGGCGAAGTCGTGACACGAACCGAGCAGTTTGCCCCGGCGCTAGAGCGCGCTCTGGCATTCAGTCGCGAGAAAAAACTGCCGGCGTTAATTGAATTGCGTTACGACGTGAATCTGATAACACCCGGCATGACACTGGAGGCCATTCAACAATCGGCGCTGGGCAAATAGGCATCGTCGGGACACTTACTCGCACAGACCAAATTCCTCACGCAATAGCGTCGCCCGATTGTCCGCCGTGAGGAACCGTTTCACCTCGTGCCCGTTGTGAATGATTTTCAAGGTATGGCCAAACAGGATTTTTCTCCCTGTGGGTGTACATAGCACCACCAGCAGTTTTTGCACGAACAGCGAATCAGGGTGCGTCGAATTGTAATGATTGGCGGGTACAAAATCAATCCAGCTCTGCCGCGTCAGGGCAAACGCATACTGCTCTTCCCAGCGATGCTGCACCCAGCTTTTCAGAACAAACTCCTGCTCGTCGTTCCGACTCAACATGAACAGTTCATTGTCCTGGCTGATTTCTGTATCCAGCAGGCTCAGGCACATCGGGGCACGCATTCCGTGCCCCCCGAATCCGCAATCACACAACCAGTTCTCACCGTCCAGCTGCACCACCAGGGCCATGTGGGTGCGGGGCTTTTTCCCGCCGTGGATCAGCGGCCGCGCAGCCACAAAAAAATAGGGAATCGCCAACGCATCGAGTGCCATGGAAAACAGGCCGTTCACTTCGTAACAATAACCGCCACGCTGACGATCGATTATTTTTTTCACGATCTGATCAGGGTCAATTGAAATGCCTTTGCCGGCCTGCACATCCAGATTTTCGAACGGAACGCTGGCCAGCTGACTGCGCATGATGGCCGAGACCGTGCCCAGCGTCGGTGTGGCAACACCGTCAAAATGGATCCGTCTCAGGTACTGGTCAAGTGAAAAAAGTGACATGGCTGAATTTGTTTTCCTTCCTGATGATTTGTCGCTATCATAGTCAGGTGTATCGTTTGCCCGATTTTCCGTGGCTTTACCACCTAAACCAGACTAATTCATGTTTTCTCAATATTCAATCAAAAATCGTGCCGCAATCTTTACTTTTACGCTGATGACCGCTGTCCTGTGCACAATGAGCATGGGGCGTGCCGCAGAATCTGTGGCAGGCACCGAGCCGGCGCCCGCAGCAGCAACGAATTCCGTCCCGCTCATCGTGCAGAATTTAATCGCAAACTACCGGCGTATTCTGTCGCTTGAAGCTTATAGTAAAAATGGCAATCTCGCGCCGCAAGTCCGTAAAGATGTACTGCATGCCGGTGAATACCTGTTCGTCGACGATCAACGCATCGCAACCGGGTTGGTACAACGCCTGACCAACCACCAGCTACCCAATAACCTGGGTGACCTGAACGATTTTTTAAGCACACTGGCCAACCCGACCATTCAGGATGCGGACCTGTTTGCTGTCCGGGGCATCATTACCGAACTGGCCAGGAAGGCGCAGCTCACTGCGAACCAGGCGCAACAGGTTCGCACGTTACTGAAACGGCTGGCCGTTGCCCATAACCGATACGGACAGGAATTGACTCTCGCACTGAGCCAGATCAGCCTGTCGCAATCCAAACCCGAGCGTCCGGCATGGGTTGCCTATATCGCCGACATTGAAAAACAGTACCCGGCACCGGCGTTGCTGGATGAATTGAAGAGTGCCCTGCCGACCCAGGAACAACAGACCACCACCTCAGACAGAACTGCGGATCTGGTGACACTGGCCCGTCAGAATGAATGGCAGGGTCTGCAACTGGAAAAAGGGAGTGTGTTACTCACTTTTGACGACGGCCCGCACCCCGTCTATACCAGAGAAATCCTCGCGATTCTGGAACGTTACCGGGTGAAAGCCATTTTTTTCCAGTTGGGCCAGAATCTGGGCACCGTAACGGACGGGCATGCCGAATTGACCCGTAATGAAGAAGTGGAGAAAGAAATACTGGGTGCCGGACATGCCATTGGCAACCACAGCTTTACACACCCCTTCCTGCCCAAACTTGATCAGACCGACGTCGATCAGGAGATCGATAAAACCCAGGCCCTGCTCAACCTGATCATTCCCGATGACAGTCGCCGTACCCACATGTTTCGCGCACCCTACGGTGCAAGAAACGCCATGATTTTGGGTGAAATCGGCGAACGCGGATTGCGCTCGGTGTTGTGGAACGTCGATTCACTGGACTGGTCCGACCCGATACCCGAGTCGATTGTCCACCGGATTCTGACGGAACTGGAACACGCACAGCGCGGCATCATCCTGATGCACGACATCCACCCCAAAACGGTGATCGCATTACCGATGCTGCTTGATGAACTCATCAAACGTGGCTACCACTTCGTGCAGTGGGACGGGACCAGTCTGGTCGCCACAGTGCGCGATGCGGCTGAAGCGACCGCACCCAACCCGCCCACTGTTATTCCTGGTCCAGGTCCGAAGTAAATTGCAGCTGATGCAGGTGCGCGTACGTTCCATTTTTCTGAATGAGTTCAGCATGTGTACCGATTTCAGTGACCTCACCGTGGGTCAGAACAACGATACGGTCAGCGCGCTCAATGGTTGACAGGCGATGCGCAATAACCAGGGTGGTACGTCCCTGCATCAAACTGTCCAGCGCCAGCTGCACGGCACGTTCTGATTCCGAATCGAGTGCGGAGGTCGCTTCATCCAGAATCAGTATCGGCGCATTTTTGTAGATGGCACGTGCTATCGCCAGTCGCTGACGCTGGCCACCCGACAAACGGGAACCGTTATCACCGATTTCGGACCGCAGACCCAACGGCATATTTTCGACGACATCGGTCAGGTTGGCGGCTTTGACTGCGGCTTCTATCCGGACCGGATCGGGATCGAGATCACCATAGGCAATGTTGGCGGCAATCGTGTCGTCGAACAGCACCACATTCTGCCCGACCATCGCAATCTGTTCACGCAGACTGGTCAGCGAAATGCCGGCCAGATCCTGACCATCCAGCGTGATACTACCGGCCGTTGGCGCATAAAAACGTGGCACCAGATTAACCAGCGAGGTTTTGCCGCCGCCGGACATTCCCACCAGTGCCACCGTTTCGCCGGCATTCACTTTAAAACTGACACCCTTTAGTATCTTCTGGTCTTTTCCGGCATAACGGAATTCGATCTGGTTAAATTCAAGATGTCCCTGCGCACGACCTTTCAGATCCACCCCGCCAGAAAATTCGGCCGGCGTATCGATCAGGTTAAAAATCGACTCCGACGCAATCAATCCGCGTTGCAGCGGACCATTCAGATCGGACAGCCGTTTTAACGGTGCGAGCAGCATCAGCATGGTGGTGATGTATTTAACGAAGTCGCCCGGAGTAAATGGGTGGGTATGGAACGGCAGTATGGACGGACGCATCGCGACAATAATGACCAGTGATAACGCCAGCGCGGCGACCATTTGCGTGATCGGCGTGGTCGAACCGGACGCGACCGTGACGCGCTGTGCATAGCCGCGCAATCTTTCGCTTTTGCCGTGAAAACGGTTGTGTTCATGGCGCTGCGCACCGAAAACACGAATCACCTGGGCGGCACGGGTTGCTTCTTCCACCACCTGCGTCAGGTCGCTATTCAGTTTGAGCTGGTGCTGGTTTAAAAATCGCAGGCGTCGGCTGGCAACACGGACAATAATCGCCATCGAAGGAATGATTAACAGCGTCACCACGGTCAGCTGCCAGTTCTGATAAACCAGGTACAGCATCAGGGCGGCCACCGCGATCGTGTCACGCACCAGGATATTGATCGAATTCTTGACCATCTCGACCACCTGCTGGACTTCGTACATGATCGTGTTGATCAGTTTTCCGCTGGATTCGCTGTGATAATAACTGATCGGCACGTCCAGAGTCCGTCCAAACATGTCTTCGCGCAGGTCACTCATCAGTTTGTTGGCGATCCACGACATGTAATACTGGGAACAGAAGGTAAAAATGCCGCGCAGAAAAAAAACGCCGACGATGCCCAATGGCACCATCCAGATCGGCAGCGATTTCTGTTCGGAAAAACCGTTGTCAATCAATATGCCCAGTATGTACGGGACCACCGGTTCGGTCAGAGCCGTACCCACCATGCCGACAAACGCCAGCGCTATACGGTTTTTATAGGGTTTGACCGCATACCATAATCGGGTGAAATACGGATTTATTTTCATGTCAGGATATTTTTTTTAATGTTAGCCATACACCATGGCCACTTGGTCAGGCGACAGCAACGCCATTAATTTCTCTTGTAACTCCTCGTCCGGATTGACCCGCCAGTCGTCGGACAGACGCATCTCCGCCGAGGCCGTTGAACCCTGATAATGCACCAGCATCGGACAACCCTGGCCGTTCCGGTGCGGCTCCAGAGTGCTTTGCAACTGTTTGACATCAATCGGGTTGCTGATGTCGATACGCAGTCCCTGTGAAAACTGGATCCGCGCCTGCGCGATATCCATCACCTTCTCGGCCGTCACACGCAATCCCCCCGAAAAACGGTCTTCCGACACCTTGCCCTGCACGGCCAAAAATTCGTCTTCCTTAAAATAATGCTTGAATTCATCCGCCAGTTCGGCATACACGGTAATATCCTGTGTCGCGGTGCTGTCATCCAGTGTCACAATCAGAATTCGGCCACGCTGCGTCATCTGGCTTCGTACCGCCGAAATAACGCCGGCCATCAGGCGCGGTTCTCGCGACGTTTCCAATTTGGCTAATTGGGTGCGTATAAACTGACGCACTTCGGGCGCGTAGATTGAAAACAGATGGCCGGACAGATAGAATCCCAGCGCCAGCTTTTCTTCGGCCAGTTTTCTCTTTTCACTCCAGGGCGGCACCCGGATATAGTCTGGCGCAGCGGACATCACCGCATCGTCATCGAACAGGCTAACCTGGTTTCGTGCGGCTTCGGCCTGCTCGGCACACTCAATCGCCAGTCCCACGCTGGCCAGCAGCACGCCACGGTCAACACCGAAACTGTCGAACGCGCCGGCACGGATCAGCGATTCAATGGTGCGCCGATTTACCTGGCGTTTATCCACGCGCTTTGCAAAGTCAAACAGATCGGCAAACAGGCCCTCCCTGCGAGCCGCAATAATGTTTTCAATCGCATTCTGTCCCGATCCCTTCACCGCACCCAGTCCATAGCGGATCTGGTTGGCCGGCTTGTCCGGGTCGCCCTTGACAGGAATAAACCGGTAATCGGAATAATTGATATCGGGTGGCAGCAACGTCAGGCCGCATACGTCGATGGCATCTTCAACCAGGATTTTGATCTTGTCGGTATCGTCCATGGCCAGCGACAGGTTGGCTGCCATGAATGCGGCAGGATGGTGCGCTTTAAGATACGCCGTGTGGTAAGCCAGCAGCGCGTAAGCAGCAGCGTGGGATTTGTTGAACCCGTAGCCGGCAAACTTTTCCATCAGGTCAAATATCTCGTCCGCTTTCTGCTCTGACAATCCGTCTTTGGCAGCACCATTGCGGAAAATCTGCCGGTGCTCGGCCATCTCCTCGGCTTTTTTCTTGCCCATTGCGCGGCGTAACAGGTCGGCGCCGCCCAGCGAGTAGCCGCCGACCACCTGGGCCATCTGCATCACCTGTTCCTGATACACCATGATGCCGTAGGTTTCAGACAGAATCCCTTCGGTACGCGGGTCCGGATAATCAAACCGTTCACCATGTTTGCGTTTGCAGAAATCAGGGATCAGGTCCATCGGGCCCGGACGATACAGTGCCACCAGCGCAATAATGTCTTCAAACCGGTCAGGGCGCGCATCTTTCAGCATACCCTGCATGCCACGGCTTTCAAGCTGGAATACGGCCACCGTCTTTGCACGGGCAAGCAGGGTGTACGACGGCTTGTCATTCAGTGGCAGGGTTTCCAGATTAAAATCGGCCATCGCCGGATCGAGCTCTTTGATGTAACGCACCGCCCAGTCCAGTATGGTCAGCGTGGTCAAGCCCAGAAAGTCGAACTTCACCAGCCCGACCGCTTCTACGTCATCCTTGTCAAATTGCGACACGACACCTGCATCGCCGCCCTGGGTGTACAGCGGACAGAAATCAGTCAGCTTGCCCGGCGCAATCAGCACACCACCGGCATGCATACCGATGTTGCGCGTAATCCCTTCAACCTGCTGTGCCAGCTCCAGAAGCTGCCTGACCTCGTCCTCGTTTTCCTGGCGCTCCGCAAGCAGCGGTTCTTCTTTAACTGCTTCAGCAATCGTGACCTGCTTGCCCGGTTTGAACGGAATCAGTTTGGAAATGCCGTCACAGAAGTTATAACCAAAATCCAGCACTCGACCGACGTCACGAATCGCGCCCTTGGCCGCCATGGTACCGAACGTGGCGATCTGCGATACCGCTTCTTTTCCATACAGGTCTTTGACGTGCTGAATGACGCGATCTCGCCCTTCCTGACAGAAATCAATATCAAAGTCAGGCATCGATACCCGCTCCGGATTCAGGAAGCGTTCAAACAGCAGATTGTAGGCCAGCGGATCCAGGTCGGTGATTTTCAGGGAATACGCCACCAGCGAACCCGCCCCCGATCCGCGCCCCGGGCCAACGGGCACCCCATTCTGTTTCGCCCAGGAGATGAATTCGGCCACAATCAGAAAATAGCCGGGGAAACCCATTTTGATAATGGTGTCGGTTTCAAACTTCAATCGCGACTGATAGCGCTCCTGCTGCCTGTCCCGCTCTGCCGGGTCAGGGTACAGATGCACCATGCGCTGCTGCAAACCGGCCTGTGCTTCCGACACAAGAAATTCGTCCAGCGTCACGCCGTCCGGGGTTGGAAAAAGGGGTAGTTTGGGCTTACCCAGTTCCAGCACCAGATTGCAGCGTTTGGCAATTTCCACTGAATTGGCCAGAGCGCCCGGCAGATCAGCAAACAGTGCCTGCATTTCCGCCTGGGTCTTGAAGTAGTGGTCTTCATTGAAACGCTTGACACGTCGACCGTTGGCAAGAATTTCACCTTCAGCGATACAAACCCGCGCCTCGTGCGCGGTGAACTCGCTGGCATCAACAAACTGCACCGGATGCGTGGCGACCACCGGCAGTTGCAGCAGCGCCGCCAGTTTCACGGCCTGGTTCACATACGTCGCCATATTCGGCTGACTGGCGCGCTGAATTTCAATGTAAAAATGATCAGGAAATACGCTGGCCCAGTGTTCGGCGCAACGACGCGCCGCGTCCCAGTTCCCATTGTCCAGAGCGATACCCACGTCACCAAACTGCGCGCCCGATAAGGCAATCAGGCCACCCGGCGGCAAGGCCGACAGCCACTCGGGGCGAATTTCGGCCCGGCCCAAATGCTGATTGACCAGCCACGACTGCGAGAGCAGTTCACACAACTGCAGATAGCCCGTGTGGTTTTTCACCAGCAGCAGCAGTCGGCCCGGCTTGTCACGCTGCAGGTCGTTGCTGATCCAGACATCGCAACCGACTATTGGTTTTATGCCTTTGCTACGCGCTTCTTTATAAAATTTCACCATGCCAAAAATATTGGACAGGTCGGTGATCGCCAGGGCGGCCTGCTGGTCTTTGACGGCAGAGCGGATTGCATCGTCGATTCGAACCAATCCATCAACGATGGAATATTCGGAATGCATGCGGAGGTGGGTGAATTGCGGGGTTGTCATAGCAGGCTATTTTACATGAGGGCAACGCGAATCCAACACGATTTCTTCACCTATCTTTACCCGCCGGCGTCCGCATTTCGGTATATAATGCTGACCAATCAATGACTTAGTGAATTAACTGCCAGTCAATGTCAGACGCCGATGCGTCGGCACTTTTCACCCGTAACCCTAACACCGTAAAAACCACTATGCAGTCCAGTACCCCCCCTTACGTCAACATATCGGCTTATAAATTTATTACGTTTAATGATACCGCGGAAAAGCGCGCCGACTATCTGGCGATTTGCAAACAGCTGAATTTGAAAGGCACGATATTACTGACACCTGAAGGCATTAATTTGTTTCTGGCCGGTCTGCGCCACGAAATTGACGGCTTTATGGACTGGCTCCATACCGATCCGCGCTTCAGTGATGTGGTCGCCAAAGAAAGTTTTTCAGACAGCCAGCCATTTACCAAGCTCCTGGTCAAGTTAAAAGCAGAAACCATCACCATGCGCATGCCGCTCATTCGCCCCGAGGAGGGCCGCGCACCATCAGTGACGCCACCGACCTTGAAACGCTGGCTGGACCAGGGTCACGACGATGAAGGTCGCGCAGTTGTCATGGTCGATACGCGAAATGCATTTGAGGTGGATGTCGGCAGTTTTGATCACACGCTGGATTTTCGCATCAACAAATTTACCGAGTTTCCCGCCGTTATAGCCGCCAATAAAGAGGCACTGAATGACAAAACCGTGGTCACCTTCTGTACCGGTGGCATCCGTTGTGAAAAGGCAGCCATCCACATGCAGAACGTCGGGTATGACCATGTCTACCAGCTCGAAGGCGGTATTCTGAAATATTTTGAGGAAGTGGGTGGCGCTCATTACCACGGCGACTGTTTCGTCTTTGATTATCGCACCGCATTGAATCCCAGGCTGGAAGCGACCGACACAACGCAGTGCTATGCCTGTCGTGCTGTCGTTACCCCCAGAGAACAACTGTCGCCTTATTACATCGCCGGCAAGTCCTGCCCGCATTGCAAAAAACAGTTGCGCGAGGCCACCGGGGCAACAAGTTAAGGCTGCATTGCCGCCGTGGCTTGCAGATAAACCTGATCCGCGTGATCCCTGACTACCGTTATGATTTTCCGCCCAGCAGAGCAGCGCGCTTGACAGACTTGGCGCCTGGCTTTACAGCGGACACCGTTGTTGCGTTGCCAGGATTTTCAGCACCTGTGCCCGACGTCGTGCTCGGTTGATAGGGTTGTAAAAACCACGGATCGATTTTGGGCGCATTGGAGTAGCTTCGGACGGCGGTCCTGCGCTCATTTCTGACGTGGTCCGGCGCGGCGACCTTGCCCGGCGCATGGCGAGACTCCCGTCTGCCGTGTGGCACACCGGTTTCTTCAGCGACAAAGCCGGCCAGATGCAAACGTACAATTTTTTGCCTGATCAGTTTTTCAATATCCGCCAGCAGGCGTTCATCTTTGTCAGTGCACAGGGAAATCGCATCACCTTTCGCGCCGGCACGGCCGGTCCGGCCAATACGATGAACGTAGTCTTCCGCGTTATAGGGCAAATCATAATTGATTACGCAGGGCAATTCAGCAATATCCAGCCCACGCGCCGCGACGTCGGTGGCCACCAGCACTTCAATTTCTCCACGCTTGAATGATTCCAGCGCTGCCATCCGTTCAGACTGCGTCTTGTCGCCATGAATGGCGGCGGCTTTGACGCCCGTCTTGACCAGATGAACCGCGAGTCGTGACGTGCCGATTTTCGTATTCGAAAATACAATCACCTGTTTCAAATGGCGCTCGCGAATAATGAAACTGACCGCTTCCCGTTTTTCTTCTTCAGCGACCTGATACAGGATCTGCGTGACATTGTCCGCCGTCGCGTTGCTTCGGGCCACTTCAATTGTCAGTGGTTTGCGCAGGAACGTCGCTGCCAGTTTTTTTATTTCCGTCGAAAAAGTCGCCGAAAACATCAGGCTCTGGCGTTCTTTGGGGAGCAGGTTAATGATGCGCTGCAAATCCGGCAGGAAGCCCATATCCAGCATACGATCGGCTTCATCCATCACCAGTATCTGTACCTGGCCAAGATTGATGGTTTTTTGCTGCACATGGTCAAGCAACCGGCCCGGCGTTGCAATAACGATCTCGACGCCGGCGCGCAGTGCCGCTGTTTGCGGGGCAATATCCACGCCACCAAATACCACTATGCTTCGTAGTGGTGTGTGCCTGGAATAGGCTTTAACGTTATCGGCCACCTGATCAGCCAACTCCCGTGTCGGTGTCAGTATCAGCGCACGAACCGGATGGCGCGCCGGTGACGCACTGGTATTGGCATGCGCTAACAGCAATTGAATTATTGGCAGCGAGAAGCCGGCCGTTTTACCGGTGCCGGTCTGCGCCGCACCCATCACGTCACGCCCTTCGAGCACAACAGGAATGGCTGCCGCCTGTATGGGGGTCGGATGGACATAGCCCTGGTCGGTCAGCGCACGCAAAATGTCGTCTGATAAACCGAAATCAGCAAACCGCACCGGTTGGGTGGCGTCTGATTCGGGCAACAAAGAGGGGTCCGTTGATATAACGATGTCGGGCTGGCTTGCTAACGTTGTTTCGGTCATGGCTTAGGGTGAATCTTCCGTGAAATAATGAGACAGGCGCCTGTGACCCACTATTTCATGGGCAGATCGCGTCATAGAAACCAACGGAAAATCAACTGAAAATTAGGGTAGGCAGAAAGGCGTCAGTATATTACATACTGCGCGCATTACAAAGAACCTTTACAAATCAATGACTTACACAGGGTCTCGGTGCCAGGCCAAATGGATTGTGCCGCTTTTTCTACCATCTCTTGCAAGTCATTGATTTATATAGGTATATAACCTGCTATTGCATTGCCAAAGTAGTAATTTATACGGCCGAGTGCGATCAACACCGTACAAAAATAAATGCCAGACAGCACCGTTGACAGGTCTTTTTTATGCAAGAAAATCAACACTCAATCCATTCGCTTGCCTTAAGCACAGTTTCATTTTCCCTCATGTCATAAGACAACAGGTGCCCAGCCATTTTTTTCAATGCCTGTAATTCCTTGTCATCCCGATTTGCAGGCGGGTAGTTCGCAAAACCGTGCAGAAAATACGCTCCGCCCGGTCTGCACCCCATGCCACACAGTTCAGCGAAGTTCAAAGCGATCCAGATTCATCACTTTATCCCACACCCTCACAAAATCAGTGACGAATTTTTCCTGTGCATCACTGCTTCCATAGACCTCTGCCAGCGCCCTGAGTTGGGAATTCGAACCGAATACCAGATCAACGATCGTACCTGTCCACTTCACTTTGCCGCCGGAGCGCTCACGCCCTTCCAGCACACCCGCGCCCGCTTTTTTCCAGACCGTGTTCATGTCAAGCAGATTGACAAAATAGTCGTTGGTCAGCGTTTCAGGACGTTCAGTAAATACCCCGTGCGTGCTCTGCCCTGCATTCGTGTTGAGTGCGCGCATGCCGCCCACTAACACGGTCATCTCGGGTGCCGTCAGGGTCAGCAACTGCGCCTTGTCCAGCAACAGCTCGGCAGCATGCTCTTCAAGTCCTTTGGCGACATAATTGCGGAAACCGTCAGCCAGCGGCTCAAGCACAGCGAATGACACGGTGTCGGTCTGTTCCTGCACGGCATCCATCCGACCCGGTGTGAACGGAACCTTCACCTCATGGCCGGCGCGTCTGGCGGCGGCTTCGACTGCGGCACATCCGCCCAGCACGATGAGATCGGCCATTGAAATTTTCCTGCCCGGCTTCCGGTTGAAACCGGACTGGATCGTTTCGAGCCGGTGCAATACCTTCAGCAACTGCACCGGCTGGTTGACTTCCCAATTTTTTTGCGGCGCCAGCCGGATCCGGGCCCCGTTTGCACCGCCGCGTTTGTCACTGCCGCGAAATGTGGACGCCGATGCCCACGCAGTACTGACCAGTTCGGACAGGGTCAATCCGGCGGCCAGCAGCTCGGTCTTGAGTTCCGCGATGTCATGGTCGTCAACCAGCGCATGATCGACCGCCGGGATCGGGTCTTGCCAGATCTGCACCTGCGTGGGCACCAACGGGCCCAGGTAACGGCTAACCGGTCCCATATCCCGATGCGTCAACTTGAACCAGGCCCTGGCAAATGCGTCCGCGAACTGGTCAGGGTGATCATGAAAGCGTTTTGAGATTTTTTCATACACAGGATCGAAGCGCAAAGCCATATCAGTCGTCAGCATCGCAGGCGCATGGTACCGGTTTGCATCGTGCGCATCGGGTACCGTATTGGCGCCGGCACCCTGCTTCGGTGTCCATTGATGTGCGCCTGCCGGACTACGGGTTAACTCCCACTCATAGCCAAACAGATTCTCAAAATAATTATTACTCCACTGGGTCGGCGTCGTCGTCCAGGTCACCTCCAGCCCGCTGCTGATGGTGTCTGCGCCTTTGCCGCTGCCGAAACTGTTCTTCCAGCCCAGTCCCTGTTCATCAATTCCGGCTGCCTCCGGTTCGGGGCCGACATTGTTCGCATCGCCGGCACCATGCGTTTTACCGAAAGTATGACCACCTGCAATCAGTGCGACAGTCTCTTCATCATTCATGGCCATGCGCGTAAAGGTTTCGCGAATATCCCGTGCCGACGCGATCGGGTCGGGATGACCGTTCGGGCCTTCCGGATTGACATAAATCAGCCCCATCTGCACTGCGCCTAACGGGTTTTCCAGCTCACGGTCGCCGGTGTACCGCCTGTCGGCCAGCCAGGCGGTCTCTGAACCCCAGTAAATATCTTCCTCGGGTTCCCATATGTCTTCGCGTCCGCCTGCAAAACCAAACGTCTTGAAACCCATCGATTCCAGTGCCACATTCCCGGTCAGAATCATCAGGTCGGCCCACGAAATTTTCTTGCCGTATTTCTGTTTAACTGGCCACAGCAAGCGGCGCGCCTTGTCGAGATTGACATTGTCCGGCCAACTGTTCAAGGGTGCGAAGCGCTGGTTGCCAGTCCCTGCTCCGCCGCGTCCGTCAGACACACGATAGGTACCGGCGCTGTGCCAGGCCATGCGCACAAACAGCGGACCGTAGTGACCGAAGTCGGCCGGCCACCAGTCCTGGGAATGGCGCATCAGGGCGTGCAGGTCGCTTACCACCGCATGCAGATCGAGGCTGCTGAATTCTTTCGCATAATTGAATTGCTCACCCATCGGGTCGGACCGGGAGGACTGTTGACTCAATATCTTCAGATTGAGCTGATTCGGCCACCAGCTTGCGTTCGATGGCGCACCGGCACTGGCCTGTTTGATCGCTCCGCCTGAAAACGGACATTTCACTTCATTTGACATGACACACTCCTGAGGTAACGGGAAACTGACTGCGTAACTGATTATAAAATTGCAGGGTCTATTATCAAAACCAATTATATTTATCAAATCAATAGGCAAAAACTATATTTGCCGTGCAGACATGACGGCGGCAGCGAATCGCTGACCGTCGCCCTTCGAGGCGATTTTTTGTAATATCGAAAAAAAGGCGGCCAGCCCCGCTTAAGAGGGCATCACTGCCGGACATGCCAGGCCACAATCCGTCAGGCCGAAGTGGCATGGTGACGACCCAAAGCCGGGGAGTTTGCCCGGCAGATCAACAGGTTTGTCGGGCTAGCCGGTGGACTCCGCCGGTGCCATGGGTACCAGAAAATCGTTGCTCAGCCGGACGCCGAGTTCATTAATGTTTTCCAGGAACCGTATCAGGTAAGCGTGCAGACCAAATTCGAGTATTGCATCGATCGTGGTGCTTTCCAGTTCGTTGTAGAGATTTTGTGCGAACAGTTCAGTCGCACTCGAGACATCGTTACGCACAGCCTTCAGATTTTCCACCACACCGCGCACGCACGCCATCAGCGAACGCGGCATATTGTTCTGCAACATCAGTAGTTCGGCCACACGTGCCGGACTGATCACGTCGCGATAAACCTTGCGATAAACTTCAAAGGCCGACACCGAACGCAGCAATGCGGCCCAATAATAAAATTCAATCTGGGAACTGTCGGCACTGAGATTGTTATTGTGGGCAGCAAGAAACTTGACATCCAGAATACGTGCGGTGTTGTCGGCCCGCTCAAGAAAGATGCCGAGCCGGATAAAATTGAACGATTCATCCTGCAGCATGGTCCCCAGGGTCACGCCGCGCGACAGGTGCGAGCGGAATTTGACCCACTCAAAAAACATGCTGGGATTGGATTTGTGCAAACCGGCTGCCAGATGTTGCTGCAGCGTCAGCCACGTCATATTTTCCGTTTCCCAGACTTCGGTAGTCAGGTTGCCGCGCACGGTGCGCGCATTTTCACGTGCGGCACGCAGGCAGCAGAAAATCGACGAGGGATTGTCGGCATCCATCACCATGAAATCAATGACATTCTGCTGGGTCGGGGTATCGTATTTCTTGAAAAAATGATGCTCAAGTTCGGAAATCTTCAGTTGCGCCAGCCAGCTTTTTTCAAGCACGGTGTCGTCCTGGGGCATCAGGGAATTTTCCAGATTCACATCCAGCATCCTTGCGGTATTTTCCGCGCGCTCGGTATAGCGCGCCATCCAGAACAGGTGATCTGCGGTGCTGCTGAGCATATTAATTCTCCATTATCCAGGTATCTTTGGTGCCACCACCCTGCGACGAATTCACCACCAGCGAGCCTTCCTTGAGGGCCACCCTTGTCAGCCCGCCCGGCGCCATCATCACCGACTTGCCGGATAACACAAACGGGCGCAGGTCGATGTGGCGCGGCGCAATCCCCTGTTCCACATACGTCGGACAGGCCGACAGTGCCAGGGTTGGTTGCGCAATATAACTGTTCGGACTGGCGATGAGGCGTTGTCTGAAAAATTCAATTTCATCCTTGCTGGCAGCCGGTCCGACCAGCATGCCGTAACCACCGGCGCCGTGCACTTCTTTGACGACCAGTTCAGCCAGGTGATCCAGCGTATAGGCCAGATCCTCTTTTTTGCGGCACTGGTAGGTCGGCACATTATTCAGTATCGGTTCCTCGGACAGATAAAACCGGATCATGTCCGGCACATAGGGATAAATGGATTTATCATCGGCCACGCCAGTACCGATGGCGTTCGCCAGAGTCACATTCCCCTTGCGGTAGGCGGCAAACAGGCCTGGCACGCCCAGTGTGGAATCGGCACGGAACTCCAGCGGGTCCAGATAGTCATCGTCGATGCGCCGGTAGATGACATCCACCTTCTCCGGTCCACGTGTGGTGCGCATGTAGACAATGTCCCGATCAACAAACAGGTCGCTGCCCTGCACCAGCAGCACGCCCATCTGCTGTGCCAGAAACGCATGCTCGAAATAGGCAGAGTTGTACATGCCGGGTGTCAGCACCACCACAGTCGGATTGTCACTGTCCTTCGGACCGGCATTGCGCAATGTATCAAGCAGCATATCGGGATAATGCGCGACTGGCGCAATCCGGTACAGTGCAAACAGGTCGGGAAACAGGCGCATCATCATCTTGCGGTTTTCCAGCATGTACGACACACCGGACGGGACGCGCAGGTTATCTTCCAGCACAAAGAACTCCCCCGCCCCGGCGCGCACAATGTCAACGCCGGCCACATGCGCATAAATCGACAGCGGAATGTCAACGCCCTGCATGATGCTGCGGTACTGTTCATTCTTGAAAATCTGCTCCGCGGGAATCAGTCCGGCCTTCAGAATATGCTGCTCGTGATAAATATCCTGTAAAAACATGTTCAGTGCCGTGACGCGCTGAATCAGTCCGGCCTTCATCTGTGTCCATTCATCGGCACAGATAATGCGCGGGATGATGTCGAACGGAATCAGTCGCTCACTTCCCTCATTGTCGCCGGTCACCGCAAAGGTAATCCCGACCCGCCGGAAAATCAGTTCGGCCTCGGTGCGCTTCTGCTCGATGAGTTGTGGACTCTGTTGTGACTGCCAGCGGTGAAAATCACTGTAGTGCGCCCGCACTTCGGAAGGATCGGCAAACATTTCATTAAAAAAATTCGGCATTATGACCTTCCTTGTTCAAATCTTAATTTGGTCCTGCTCTGGAATAATGTGTATCAAGAAACGTGCCAGCTTCAAAGTTCCGCATTTTAAGTGACTTATCCAGCATAGCGACTATGCTGATAACTTACAATCGGGAACGAATCGTGCTTATTGAGCATCACTTACCCTGTACTATCGTGGCAACACGCTGCTTTAATTGTTGAAAGGCAATATTCATGGCCATCCGTATCGCGCTGAACCACAAAACCAGTTACCGCTTCGACCGACTTGTCAACTTGTCACCCCATGAAGTACGACTGCGCCCTGCGCCTCATGCCCGTACGCCCATACTGTCCTATTCACTGAAAACGCAGCCCGCCCAGCACTTCATCAACTGGCAGCAGGACCCGTACGGCAACTATATCGGTCGGTTTGTGTTTCCGGAAAAAACGGATTACCTGGAATTCAATGTCGATCTGGTGGCCGACATGACCGTGATCAACCCGTTTGATTTTTTTGTCGAGAAATATGCAGAACACTTTCCTTTTGACTATCCGGAATTACTGAAGGCAGAGCTGACGCCTTACCTTAAAAACACCGAGGCCGGACCCCTGCAGAAGGCCTGGGTCGCCCAGGCCAGAGCCACTATACTCGCAAAAAAAATTCTGACCAACGACTTTCTGGTTGCCATCAACCAGCGCTTGCAGAAGGAGATTGCGTATCTCCTGCGTATGGAACCGGGCGTACAGACACCGGAACAGACGTTACAGCTGGCGTCCGGTTCCTGCCGCGATACGGGTTGGCTGCTGGTGCAGATCCTGCGTGAAATGGGGTTGGCGGCAAGGTTTGTGTCTGGTTACCTGATACAGCTCAAAGCCGATCAAGCCGCACTGGATGGCCCGAGCGGCACCGAGGTCGACTTTACCGATTTGCATGCCTGGGCTGAAGTTTATATCCCCGGCGCCGGCTGGATTGGTCTGGATCCGACCTCCGGGATGCTGGCCAGCGAGGGCCATATTCCACTGGCCTGCACTGCCATGCCCTCGTCGGCAGCGCCTGTCACCGGGTTTTCAGACAAGGCTGACGTCAAGTTCTACCATTCGATGACAGTGACACGGATACACGAAGATCCGCGCGTCACGAAGCCCTATTCGGAACACGACTGGCAGAAGATTGACCAGTTGGGACAGAAGGTCGACTCCGTGCTGAAAAACAGCGACGTCCGGCTTACCCAGGGAGGCGAGCCGACCTTTGTTTCCATCGATGACATGGACGGTGCAGAATGGAACACACTGGCGCACGGCACAAAAAAACGTGAACTGGCCGGGACACTGATGCACCGGCTGAAGAACCATTTTGCGCCGGGCGGACTGCTGCATTACGGTCAGGGAAAGTGGTATCCGGGAGAACCCTTGCCACGCTGGGCACTCAATATCTTCTGGCGCACTGACGGTCAACCGATCTGGGTGGATGAAAGCCTGTTTTCCGGCGAAATGCAGGACGATGGCTACGGTCTGGCTGAATCAAGCCGCTTCATGACGGAATTGATCAGAATGCTTCATCTTCCTGCCGGCAGTGATATTACCGCTTATGAAGATGTGGCGCTCCACGTGCAGCGCGAGCAGACACTGCCGGACAACCTCGATCCGACCCGGGCCAGCCTGAAGGATGCCGATGAACGGCGCACACTGGCACGCCTGCTGGAACGGGGTCTGGGTCAGGCCGTCGGGCACGTCCTTCCGTTAAAAGCGCTGGAATTCAAGCCCGGCGAATCACTGGGTACGGTATGGCAAACCTCGGCATGGCCGCTGAAACGTGAACACCTGTACCTGCTGGAAGGCGATTCGCCCATGGGGCTGCGTCTGCCACTGAATTCGTTGCCCTGGGTAATGCCCGGCGACAGGGAACACGAATTTGATGCAGACCCATTTGCTCCCAAACCCGCGCTCGGGACGCCGAAATCGGTGCGACGCGCCCAACATGTGTCAGCGCGCTCGGCCAAAGCGACGCTGGCAGCGCAGGACAAGAAGGAAAAACCCTTGCCGGTCGATGTCATTCATACGGCACTCTGTGTGGAAGTCCGCGACAAACGCCTGCATGTCTTCATGCCACCGCTCAAAAGGATCGAAGATTATCTGGCGCTCGTGTCAACCATAGAGCACACCGCTGCACGGTTGAAGTTCAAACTGCGGATCGAAGGATATCCGCCACCGCGTGATCCGCGCATCAAGCTGCTCAGCGTGACGCCGGACCCGGGTGTGATTGAAGTCAATGTGCATCCCGCCGCCACCTGGAATGAACTGGTCTATAACACCACAACCCTGTATCAGGAGGCCCGCCTGACACGGCTTGGTACAGAAAAATTCATGCACGACGGTCGCCACACCGGAACCGGTGGCGGCAACCACGCAACGCTGGGCGGCGCGACCGCAGAAGACAGCCCGATGCTGCGCAGACCCGATCTGCTGAAAAGCCTGATCACCTATTGGCAGAATCACCCGGCTCTGTCGTATCTGTTTTCCGGTACCTTTATCGGACCCACCAGCCAGGCACCGCGTGTTGATGAAGCGCGCGATGACAATCTCTATGAACTGGCAATTGCATTCCAGCAGATGAATCAGGTCCTGCCGACACTCCACCCGGGCGACAAACCGTGGATGGTGGACCGGTTGCTGCGCAACCTGCTGGTGGACCTGACCGGCAATACCCACCGTTCCGAATTCTCCATTGACAAACTTTACTCGCCGGATGGTCCGACCGGTCGACTGGGTCTGGTTGAATTTCGCGCCTTTGAAATGCCGCCCCATGAACAAATGAGCCTGTTACAGATGCTGCTGCTGCGCGCGCTGGTGGCCCGGTTCTGGAACCAGCCTTATGACGGCAAACTGGTTCCATGGGGTACCGCACTGCATGACAAATGGATGCTGCCGCATTTTGTCGCACAGGACATCCGCGATGTGGTGCAGGACCTGCAAAATGCCGGTTTTCCGTTTGAATCCCACTGGTTCGATCCGTTCATTGAATTCCGTTTTCCGCGCTTTGGCACCGTCGTTTATGAGGGTGTTGAACTGGAACTGCGTCAGGCTATTGAACCGTGGAACGTGCTGGGCGAAGAAATGAGCGCCGGCGGCACAGCACGTTACGTCGATTCGTCGGTCGAACGCATGCAGTTGCGCGTCCGGGGTCTGACCGGTGGTCGGCACGTGATTGCCTGTAATGGCCGGATGCTGCCGCTCCACCCCACCGGCGTCCCGGGTGAATATGTGGCCGGTGTCCGGTTTCGGGCCTGGAGCCCCTGGTCCGCGCTGCACCCGACGATCAAGGTACAGGCGCCACTCACCTTTGACCTGGTTGACACGTGGAACGGACGGGCTATCGGCGGCTGCACCTATCATGTTGTGCACCCGGGTGGCCGCAGCGAAGAAGTGTCGCCGGTCAATGCCAATGCCGCCGAAGCGCGGCGCTTTGCGCGTTTCTGGTCCTACGGGCATACCCCCGGCCCCATGGCAGTGCCCCGCGAAGAACTGAATCCGGGCTTCCCGATGACGCTCGATTTGCGTTGGCAGTGGCATTAACCGTATCATTACGCCACTGACTTAATTCACAGAAGCAATCAATGTTAAATAATTTATTGGCCAAATACAGTCCGCAGGCCGACAGTTTTGACGAAATGCTGGACCCGGCCAAGGTACCGCGAGCGCACTGGCGCACCATTTTAGACAGTCTGGCCGGCGAAACGCCCGAAATTATTGCAAAGCGCCTTGAAATGGTGCAGCGCCAGGTGCGTGAAAATGGCGTTACCTACAACGTCTATACCGATGCCAAAGGCATACAGCGCCCGTGGGACCTGAATTTCCTGCCCTTCATCCTGCCCCAGAACGAATGGGCCGAGATTGAAGCCGGGGTCATCCAGCGTGCTACGCTGCTCAACAAAATTCTGGTGGACCTGTACGGCGAGCAGAGCATCCTCAAGGAAGGCCTGTTGCCGCCAACACTGGTGCACGGCCACGGTGGCTTTCTGCGGCCCTGTCACGGGAAAAAACACCTCGACGATATTGCCCTGCATTTCTATGCCATCGATCTGGCCCGAGCACCGAGCGGCCGCTGGTGGGTGGTCGCAGACCGAACGCAGGCGCCATCGGGTGCCGGTTACGCACTGGAAAACCGTTCGGTCATGGCACGTACGTTTCCCGATCTGCTGCGCGACCTGAATGTGCGCCACCTGACCGATTTCTTTACCACCATGCTCGACAGCCTGACCCAGTGGGGACGGCGCTGTGCCGCGCAAAGCGGCGCGCCGCTGCGCGCCAGCGAACCGCCCCTGATCGTGCTGCTCACACCGGGACCTTTTAACGAAACCTACTTTGAACAGGCCTATCTGGCAAGGCACCTGGGCGTGCCGCTTGTCGAAGGAAATGACCTGACCGTCAGGAACGGCATAGTCTGGTTTAAAAGTCTGGCCGGCCTGCAGCGTGTTCATGTCATCATGCGCCGGGTCGACGATGATTTTTGCGATCCGCTTGAGCTCAGGGCAGATTCTGCGCTGGGAGTGGCCGGCCTGACCCAGGCTGCCCGACTGAACAACGTGGTAATTGCCAACAGTCTGGGTTCCAGCCTGCTTGAATCAGGCGCGCTGCTGGGATTCTTGCCCAAACTCTGCGAGCGCCTGCTGAATCAGCAACTGGCAATACCCTCGGTCGCCACGTGGTGGTGTGGCGAAACCGCCGCGCTGAACAGCGCCATAGACAAACTGGATCAACTGGTCATCAAACCCAGCTTCCCGCAACTGCGCCTGCACCCGGTATTTGGTCAGGATCTGAAAGGACCTGAGCGGGAACAACTGATACAGGCTATCCGTTCCAATCCGCACAATTATGTGGCACAGGAAATGGTTAAACTGTCGCAGGCACCGGTCTGGCACGCAGGCCAGCAGCCGCGCCTGTCGGCCTGTTCGATCGGATTGCGGGTTTATGCCTGTGCCACTCCAAAAGGTTATGTGGTAATGCCTGGCGGTCTCACCCGCGCCGCGACCGGCACCGACACACGCATCATCACCATGCAGCGGGGCGGCGGCAGCAAGGATACCTGGGTTCAGGTCAAAGACCATCACGATACTCCGGGCCTGAACCTTACCCGCACCATCACCTCGGATGAACTGATCAGGGATGACACCCATTTATCCAGCCGCATGGCTGAGAACCTGTTCTGGTTCGGCCGACATGCCGACCGCTGCGACAATACCACCCGCCTGTTGCGCGTTTCACTGAATTTTCTGTCCAATGTTGCACCCACTGATCGCGGATCGGAATGGAAAGCCATCAAGGCGATCTGCGCCTGGTATGACCTGATTGACAATCCCGACCGGGCAGACAACGCTGACAGTGAATCCCGGAGCCAGAGCCAGTCACAATCCACCGACATGGCGCCCGGGCAAATGCAGAGTCAGGTGCCTGGCATGGCCATACCCGAAAACCACCTGGATGCCCTGGTCGAACCGGCCCTGCTCAACGCGGTGGTGCTGCCGGACGTACCCGGTGTCGCGCAACAGCTGCAGCAACTGCATCAGGTGGCTAACCAGCTGAGTGAACGTCTTTCTGTCGACAACTGGCGGGTCCTGAACCAGATGATACCGAACAGCGACGAGACCGCCCAAAAGCTGAACAAGTCCGACGCGCTGGCCATCCTCGATCTGGTCACCACGGAACTGATGACGCTCACCGGCTTTACACTGGACGGAATGACGCGTGATCTGGGCTGGAATTTTCTCTCGCTGGGACGGCGCCTGGAAAGACTGCAATTTCAGAGCATCGCACTTCAGCGCGCTTTGAAAATGGATGCCAACGGGAATCTGAACTGGCTGCTTGAACTGTCTGACAGTATCATCACTTACCGGACCCGCTACCGTTCCAAACCGGAGTGGATGCCCTGCCTTGATCTGCTGTTGCTGGACGAAAGCAATCCGCGCTCGATCCTGTTCCAGATCAACGGCATACGCAAGAGCCTCAGAAAAATCAGCAAAGCCTATGGTTCCTGCGGAGAAGAAAAATTTGAACTGCTGAGCACCGAACTGCTGTTGCTTGACGAAGACGCCGACCTCTATTTTGGCAATGAAAATCTGATTGGCCTGCTGTCACGCGTCTGGAGCGCCAGCGCGACCCTGTCCGAACAGATCAGCCTGCAGTTTTTCAGCTACACCGGAAAACAACCGACCAGAAAGCCCGCCAAATGGCCCATCTGACACCTGGCGTTGCGCCCGAATTTACCGCTGTGGCTCGTTACCACGTGATACACGAGACCCAGTATACCTATCAGAGTGTCGTGACACTGTCACAGCAATATCTGCACCTGTCACCACTGGACTTTCAGTACCAGCACGTTGAATCCCAGAAAATCACGGTACTGCCCGACGTTGAAGATAACGTCGCCGGCACCGACTACTTTGGCAACGGCACCCGCCACATCGCCATTACGGTACCGCATCAGATGCTGGACGTGCATGTCGAATTTACGGTGTCTCTGGCGCAACGCCCCGGCCTGGAAAAAATCAGGCAATCGCTGCCCTGGGAGCTATTGCGCGACACATTATTGGTGAGCAAAAATCCGGCTGCGCAGGAGGCCTGCCGCTTTTTGCAGGCGTCACCGCACGTCAGCTGCAGCGATCAGCTGCTCGACTACGCCGTCCAGAGTTATACACCCGGCCGACCGCAGATGCTGGCCGCGCTGGATCTGGCTGAACGCATATTCCATGATTTCGAATTTGACGCCAAAGCCACTGAAATATCGACACCGCTCGAAGACGTTTTCAAAGGACGACGTGGCGTTTGTCAGGATTTCGCGCACCTGATGATAGGCTGCATACGTTCGCTCGGCTTACCGGCGCGTTATATCAGCGGCTATATACTGACCCATCCTCCCGAGGGCCAGCCACGCATGCTGGGCGCCGATGCGTCGCACGCATGGGTATCGGTCTATTGCCCGACTCTGGGGTGGGTTGATTTTGATCCAACCAATCGCTGTCTGGTGCAGAACGAACATATCACCCTGGCGACAGGACGGGATTTCAGCGACGTCACACCGTTACGCGGCATCGTGCTCGGTGGCGGCGAGCAGAAACTCGAGGTCAAGGTGACCGTGATGCCGCTGCCGCTGCCCGGTGAGCTGTGACCGGCACCATGAGGTCACTTTTACCTGACAAATAGCCAGATCGTTAAACAGGTTCCTACCAGTACAACAAATCCACGCAGGATTTTCTCGGGCAACCGGTGAATCAGCCATGATCCGAGCAAACCACCGATGAAGCTGCCTGTGCCCAGCGTCACCACGATGGTCCAGTTCACCATCGGCGAAAATGAAAAGATCACCACCGCCGATGCATTGATCAGCATCGCCAGGGCATTTTTTGTTGCTGCCGCCGCTCTCACCTGCTGGCCGGCAACCGTCAGTGCAGCCAGCATCAGGAATCCGATCCCGCCACCAAAATAACCCCCGTAGATAGCGATCAGCGCCTGAATGACCATAATGGCCGGACCGGACAGGTGCGATTTTGACGGGTCGGGGTGCGGCGTGAAGACGAAACTGCCCCACGCAAAGGCAACGGTTGCAAATAACACAAGCCAGGGAACCATTCCGGCAAAAACGCTCACCGGCGTAAACATCAGCAATAATGCGCCCGCTGCGCCGCCGACCAGACTCAGCAGCAGCAAGTTCAAAAAGGACACCGGGCCCACGCCGGCCACCCACTTTCGCGCGGCAATCGCGGTAATGAGCTGACCGGGGAACAGGGCAATGGTCGAACTCATGTTCGCCGCCAACGGATTCAGCCCTGCCAGCAACAGGGAAGGGAAAGTAATAAACGCCCCACCACCTGCCAGCGCATTCTGCATTCCGGCATAAATACCCGCTACCGCAATCAGCACCAGGACGTGCAACGGTTGATTTGCAATAATCATTTATTTCCCACCTGCATTATTAATTGGCAACATCGCCGCCATCTGGACAAAACCGGAATGATACCCTTGTTTCGTTTTCATTGTAGGCAACAGGTTTTCGATATACTCTTAATACCAGATTACTTCAGAGGTTTTATGCAAGGCAAACCATGAGCAGTTCAGCGATCCGATTGTGCGCCCTGACCCGGGCACTGGTTTCAGTTAACCAACCCCTGAAGTGGGATGTCTTTTCTGAAAAGGGTCAGCTATTGCTCCATAAAGGCTATCTGATCAGCACCGAAGCCCAGCTTCAGAATCTTCTTGAACGGGGTATGTATGCCAACGCAGATGACGTCGACAAGCTGAAACAGGAGAGCAGACCGGCCGACTACGACCCCTTCCTGGAATGGGACAGTTTAAAAATACTGAGCAGCAAAAACAATCTGACTTTCATCCGCGGCAAACCCGCCGACATAATGGCAGGGCTGGATCAGAAAGTAACCAGCATCAATAACCTGCTACAAAAAAATCAAACGATCGCCCTGTTTGAACTCATGCAGATGGACATGACGAATTATGTCGCCGCACATAATCTGCAAACCGCCATCCTGGTGTCGGTGCTGGCCAGGAAAATGAACTGGGATCAGGCCAGCATCGATACGTTATGTCGTGCTGGCGCAACGATGAATATCGCCATGCTGGAATTGCAATCGACACTTACCGCACAAAAAGAACCCATTACCGTCTCGCAACGGGAAGAAATCCGCTCGCATGGCACACGGGGCAGAGAAATGCTGGAACAGGTCGGCGTCACCAATGAAGACTGGTTACGCGCCGTCGAACACCACCACCCGGCCTACCTGCCCAAGGGAACCGTTCCCGGCGAAATGGCCAGCATTATTCACCATGCCGACGTTTATCTGGCCAAAATTTCGCCGCGCTCGTTCCGGCAGGGCAAACCGGCCAACATCGCTGCCAAGGAAATGCTGCAGGAAAAAGGCATGAGTCAGGCTCTGGCCAGCATCATCATCAAAGAGGTCGGCATTTACCCGCCAGGCAGTTATGTGAAACTGGCAAACGGTGAAATTGCCGTTGTGACCCAGCGCGGTGAACAGGTGCACACCCCCGCCGTGTTCAGTCTGCTCAACCCCAACGGAATGCCGCTGGGAGAACCGGTACCGCGCGATACGGCCTCCGCCGCATTTGCCATTTCCTCCATCGTCCCACGAAATAAAGTCATGGTGACGCTCAACCGCCAGAAGTTGTTTGGCAAGAAAAAAACCTCGGGTTACGGTTGACCCTGTTCCGGCGTCAGGGTGGCGACGATTGCGCCAGCGTGCTGAAATAGGTGGTGAGCAATTGCACTTCCGAATCAGTCAGGTTAATCGTCGGGGGCATGCGTTTCGCGCCAGCCTCCAATGAAATCCGGTATAAAATTTCATTCAGTAACGGGCCCCGTTTTGAATAGGGCAGCTTCAGCTTCCCGGTCAAACGGGGCACATCATCAAACGGAATGGCAGGCGCCACGCCGGTCGTATGACAACTTATGCAGATCGTTAAAATAGTCTGCACTTTTTGCGCGTCGCGCCCGTCAATGCCGGCGAGACTGCTGCCTTTGGCCAGTATGGGCTGCAATGCATAGCCGCTGTTTTTTAACTGGGCAACGCTCTGCTTTTCCAGATAAGCGCAATACTTGTTATTGTCCGGATAATTACGGTAGTAATACACATTCATCAATTCGGGGTCACGGGATTTCACGATGCTGACCAATCGCTGTTCCAGCAGGGCATTAACCGGTTCAAAGGCACTGAAATCCGCGGCGTTTTTCTCTATCGCCAAACCCCACTCACTGGTATTGATCGCGAGGCCGCTCTCAGCGACAAATCGGAAATCCAGCAAGGATTTGCTCTTGTCCACATCAGCCAGACCGGTATTGCCGCCGACACGCTGGCTCGACTTTTTCTGTAACTGGCGATGCATCTCCTCATTGTCATGCTGCCTGAAGTCCGCATAATACTGTTGCGCCTGTATCGTCCATTCACGCGGCAAATAATTGATGACGGCCTGACACGCAGGGCTTACCGAAGCCAGCAGTGCGTACTGGTACTGGTTAAATTGCGGCTGCGAGGAAACTTGATGAATGATTTTTTCCACATTCAGCTTGGTCAGCAGCGTGGTCAACTGGGCGTTCGGCGCTTCCACCTCGACCCCGTTATAGACGTTGTGGCGGTTCGGATAGAATGTCGATTCGTCGGTATAAGGATGCGTATTGGTCAGGAACCGGTAACGCGGATGGCTGGCCTGCTGTTGCAAATAACTGTAGAGCCCGTCACTTTCCGCTTTCGACAGTTTTTCATGGTATGCCTCGCCGTAGGCACCCGGCCAGAGTGGTGGCGCATCCCAGATCGGATGGGTGTTGGCCGTATGACATTTCAGGCATTTGTCCGGATTTCTCTTTGAAAATTGCGCACCGTGCGCCGATGGATCGCCCGGTTCCGGAAAGGCAATCTCTTCCATCTGGAACGATTTGGTCAAATCGTTGAACTCGATGGCTTCGATAGCGTAGTAGCCGGTCTGTTCCGGACTGCCATTAAACGACATGATCAGTTTCCCGTTCGTACCGAACACAATGGCGCGCGGATTGGAAAAACTGGCGCTTTGCAGACTGCGGCTTTGAAACATCAGCGTGTAATGATCAAGGTACGACTTGGGCAGAGCGGAAAGTAACTGTTCAACCGACCTGATGTCGTTGGTACGGATAAAGTCTTCAATGCCGTTCAGCGTCAGCACGGGTGTCGCCGGATTTTGATCCGACAGACTCGCCTTACTCAGAAAACTGAGTAAAAAAATAATAATCCATAAAATCCGTTTTTGCATGGCAGCATTTTCAAGAAACAGGCGCAGGTCAGTCGATAAACCGACCGCGGCAAAGTTGACTTATTTTCCATCGACCCAACGCACAAATTTAGCAGATCGACAACCTCAACGTTGATGAACGCAACATCCAACCCACAGATTCAGCTTTTATTTTGATTTTAGTGAATTCAGGTCATTCAAACTTGATTGTTGCTAATTGTTATCCTAGTCTAAATTTCAGAATTACGATATTTCAATTCAGGCAGCCGGGAATTGGACGATGTCTCATTTAAAAATCGTTGTATTTAAAACTGGGGATTTCCATGTACAGAAAATCATCATCTCTTGCGATCAGACTAAGCGTTATAGCGTTTGCAGTAAATCAGTTATTCGCCGGCCAGGCGCTGGCCGATGACACCGCCCGAACTGCCGAACTCGAGAAAAAGCTGGATCTGGCGCTCAAGCAGATTCAACTGCTCACGGACCGGCTTAACCAGCTCGATGCGAATGCCAAAGCACAGAATGCAACCGTGCCCGCTGCGACCACCCCTGCTGCAGTGCAGGAGAAAATGACCGCGCAGGAGGAACGGATTGAAAAGCTGGAGAAATCCGTGGAACAGGCGGCGTCAGCCAGCGCCGATCAGACATTACTTGATACACAGACAACCGGGGTTCCACTGCACGGATTTATCTCGGTGGGTTATGCCAATCTGCCCAAAATGCCGAGTTTGCCCAACACCCTGAATGAAAAAAGCGGCTTTACCCTGTCTAACGTCGATTTTTACATGACACCCAATTTCGGTGACCAGTTAAAAGCCATCATGGAATTCAATCTGGAATACACCGAACAGGGCGTGCTGACCTACGATCTGGAACGCTTTGAACTGGGCTATACCTTTAACGATTTGCTCAATGTGTGGGCAGGCCGGTTCCATACCCCATTCGGTGAATGGAATACCGCGTATCACCACGGGCATTACATACAGACCTCGATCGACCGTCCGCGGTTCGTTGCCTTTGAAGATCAGGGCGGTGTCATGCCGTCCCATACGGTCGGTCTGATGGAATCGGGCACGACACGGGTCAATGGTGGCGACCGGATTGCATTTGATGTATTCGCCGGCAACGGCAGCCGCATCATTCCGGCCAGCGATGGAAATACGCTGGGCATTTCGCTTGGAAACCAGTTAGACTTCAATCCGGTCGGGGATGACAATGGCAATACCGCTCTCGGTATGCGCGCCAGTTATGAAATTGCAAATACCCTGACCCTGGGCGTACATGCCTTATCAGAAACCGTGGGCACCTACGACGCCAATAATGTCGCGCTCAATACCACCAAAGTCAAATTTTACGGCGGTTTTTATTTCCTGGAACTGAATAACTGGGAATCCATTGGTGAATATTACAAATTCAAGAACGATGATATTTCCGGCCCGTCAGGAAATACCGGAACGCATGACAGCTGGGCAGGATTTGCTCAGCTGAGCTACACATTTGATAATATCTGGACCCCGTATATTCGAACTGAAAAAGCGGAGCTTGACCAGACGGACTATTATTTCTCCAGTCTGGCCAGCGGCCGCACCTACAGTCGCAATGTGGCCGGTGTGCGGTGGGACTTCAACAAAGCCGCTGCGCTTAAATTTGAATTTGACAGAACGCATGAAGAAGAAGTGGGTGGCGTACCTGATGAAATTTATAACAGGACCCGCGTACAACTTGATGCTAAATTCTAACTGGAGCGCATATGAAACTTTTATTGAAAAAAACCGCACTTAGCCTGGCATCGCTCAGCCTGTTTGCATCCGCCGTGGCGACCGCCGGCGATGTGTATGTCATTACCAATTCATCACTGGCTGTGTCTGCTGATGACGTCAAGGATATTTATTCAGGAGAAAAATTAATCGAAGGCGGCACCAAACTGAGTCCGATCGACAACAACAGCATCAAAGCCGATTTCCTGAGCAAGGTGATGGGCATGCCGGCGGACAAGTACAGTTCGATGTGGAGCAAGAAGGTATTCCGCGACGGCCTGACTGCCCCATCGTCAAAATCCACCGATGCCGATGTGATTGCGCTGGTCAAGGCCAAACCGGGTAATATCGGCTATGTGGCGGTACCCACAGCAGACGTGAAAGTTGTCAAGAAATATTAAGGCTCGGCACTGCGATGGCGTATAATCCAGGTAGCAGGATGGTGAGGTGCACTTATGCGGCGTAATTCGACAACGCGTTCAACGACGGGTATGACCACGCGTATTGGCCTGATTTGTTCTGCATTATTTTTTTGCATGGAAGCTGTTGCCGCGAGCCATTCCGTTTACTCACAAACGGCCGAATGGACCGATGATACCGGCCAAAAAGTGCAGCTGGCCAACTGGAAAGACAAACCAGTCATTATTGCCATGGCCTACACAGAATGCACTCGCATCTGTAACGCAACCCTGCATCGTCTGGAAGAGGCGCAACAACTGGCCGACAAAACCAGCGAAAAAGTGGACTTTATCATTGTCAGTTTCGACCCCGCCATAGACAACCCCGCATCGTGGGCGTATTACAGAAAAAACCATCACCTTGCCGACCGCAGCAACTGGCATTTTCTGACGGGCAGCGTCGCCAGCACACGCAAACTGGCGAACCAGCTGGGGATTCAATACTGGATGGATGAAGACCATGTAATGCATGATCTGAGAATTTTATACCTCAATCCGGATGGCACCATCAAGACTTATCTCGACTGGGACCACCAGGATGTCTCGAGCCTGTTCAAATAAATCCAATCAGTATCCACCTCGCTGCGGCCACCCGGTCCGACCATCAACCGGTCGGACTAGCGCAGCGCAATAGGGACATAGTTCGTGTTACTGATCTGGTCCTCAGGCACCGTCGTAAAGAATGCCATCAGAATTTTCAGTTGCTCAGTCTGCCCTGACATTTCTTCTGCCGTGGCTGCCAGTTGCTCTGAGGCGGACGCATTCTGCTGGGTCGTGTGATTCAGGTCATTCATGGCGTGATTTATTTCAGCAAGACCCGACGATTGCTCCTGTGACGCGTTGGCAATTTCCTGTACCAGCAACGAGGTTTTGCTAATTGACGGTATCATTTCCTTGAGCAGTTGAGTGGCTTTTTCAGACACCTGCACACTGCTGCTGGCCAGACCACTGATTTCCCGGGCGGCCAACTGACTGCGTTCGGCCAGTTTCCTGACCTCTGCTGCAACGACAGCAAATCCCTTACCCGAGGCCCCGGCTCGGGCGGCCTCAATGGCGGCATTTAACGCCAGCAGATTGGTCTGATCAGCAATGTCATCGACAATGCTGATTTTTGCGGCAATCTGCTTCATGGTGCTGGCCGTCTGATCCACTGCGTTGCCACCCTCAACCGCCTCTTTGCTTGATTTGGCCGCCATATCGTCAGTGACTCTGGCATTCTGGGTATTCTGGACGACCGAGGCCGACAACTGTTCAACCGATGCCGAGGTCCGTTCAATATTGGATGCCTGGCGGGAAGCCGATTGTGAAATGCTTTGCGCTGTATCGCTGATCTGGTCCGATGCTGATGCCAGCGACTGCGATGTCATGTTGACGTTGCTGATCACCTGGTTCAGTTTGGTCAGGGTGTTGTTGGTGTAATTTTTTAAATCAGCAAATGAACCTTCATAGGTTTTTTCAATATTCTGTGTCAGATCACCTTCCGAGATGGCACCCAGAACCCGCACCACGTCAGCGATTCCGTCGCCGGTCGTTTCAACCAGCTGGTTCAATCCCAGCCCCAATTCCCTTTGAAACCCGTTCAACCCGTCAAGATCAATGCGCTCATCAAAATTGCCGTGATTGGCTGCCTCCACCATCTGCTTCTGACCGTTGATCACCTGAGTCAGTTTCGCAACGGTGTTGTTGGTATATTTCTGCAGCTCTCCGAATGCGCCCTCATAATTCCTGTCTATGGTTTTGCTCAGATCACCGTTGGACATGGCGCTCATGACCCGCACAACATCGGTTATGCCGGCCTCGGTCGTGGCAACCAGCTGATTCAGGCCGTTACCCATTTCTTTCTGAAAGCCTTCCAGTTCCTTGACATCAATCCGAACCGTGAAGTCGCCACGATTGGCCGCTTCCACGACCTGCTTCTGTCCTTCGATGACTTTGGTCAGTTTATTCACCGTGTTATTGGTATACGTTTTTAATTCAGCAAACGACCCGGCGTAATCACCATCAATTTTCTTGCTCAGATCGCCCACCGACAACGCCCCCATCACGCGTACCACATCGGCGATACCTTCACCGGTCGTGGTAATCAGCTGGTTCAACCCGTGGCCTATGTCTTTCTGAAAGCCGCTCAGACCGGTGAGGTCGATCCTGGTTTCAAAATTACCTTGGTTGGCCGAGGCCACCACCTGCTGCTGCCCTTCGATGACCTGTGACAACTTGTCGACCGTGTTGTTCGTGTATTTTTTCAATTCACCAAACGAACCCTGATATTCTTTTTCTATGGTTTTACTCAAATCCCCTTCGGAAAGTGCACCCATGACCCGAACCACATCACCAATACCGGTACCTGTTGTTTCAACCAGCTGATTCAGTCCGTCACCAATATCCTTTTGAAAGCCGGCCAGTCCTTCCACGTCAACACGCGTGTTGAAATCGCCCCGATTGGCCGCTTCAACCACTCGCTGCTGCCCTTCGATGACCTGCTTCAGTTTATTCACCATGTTCTGTATGGCGCTCAGGAGCTGACCGGTTTCATCGCTTGAATTTGACTCGATGCTGACGTTCAGGTCGCCCTTGGCCAACTGGTCTGCCACAAACAGTGCGTCCTTGATCGGACGGGTAATGGACCGGGTAATCAGAAATGCGGCGACCAGGCTGACCAGCAGGGCAATCACGCCTAACGCAATCATCTGTTTTCGTGCCGATTCATACACGTTACCAGCATCGATACCGGCATCCTTGAATATTTTCTTCTGCAGCTCGTTCATTTCTCCAAAGCTGTCAGTCAACGCGTGCATTTCATCGTAGGTTTCGCCAAACGCCTGCTTGGCCGCTGCCTCACGGTTGCCCGCCGCAAGAAGGGTGTTCACTTTCGCATACGCCGCAACATACTTATCGTGTGAGGCCTTCATCTTGTCGACAATATCGCGTGCATTTTTCTGGTCAACCAGCGCATCCAGCTTGTTCAGATCATCATCGAGGGCACTCAGGTTCTCGTCGAGCCGTCCCTGCGCTTCCTTGGACCGGGTTGGTTCGGTTGACCAGACCAGTTCAAAAATTCGCGCAATACTGCCACGGGCATTGGCAATCGCGTCATTACACACCTGCACTTTCCCGTAATCATTCCAGGTCAATTCTTCGGTAGCCGCATTTAATGTGGCCATATTCTTGATACCCAAAAAGGTAACACCTGCCATAAATGATAATAATACGGCAAATGCAAAACCCAGCCTGCCACCAATTTTTATTTTAAATAGTCTCATAGCATTCCTCAATGAAGGGCTTACCAGGGGTTCAAAGTTCCATCGGTTTAGTTTAGATAAAGATAATCAACATGCAAGCTGTTTATCATCGTATTTCGGGTGAAAGCACCACTTTCCGTTTTGAGAAGTTGAATAGCACTGTGAATTGGAATACCCTCTAACAGGGATGGCCGATTTCCTGCTGAAATAGACAGGAAAAAAATCGAACTGGCATATAGAATTCAAAATTAACCCACGGTTTGGGAAGAACCAGCATAACTGTCTATGGATATAGTTTCCAATTTATTACTGCAACTTCGTCAGGCCTATTTGTCTGAATTGCCGGAGCGCGCCGACGAACTGGAAATGCTTATCCTGGAAATCAAGAACGCCGGATTGAATGCAGACCGGTTCAACGATCTTTATCGTCGCATTCACAGCCTGAAGGGGAGTGGCGGGACGCATGGCGCGCACATCATCACCGCCATTTGCCACAGTTTTGAAGATTTTTTAACCTCCATCAATCAACAGACCTCGCTGCAGAGCACCGCCCATATCGACATCGCACTGAATTTTGTGGATCTGTTAAGAAATGCTGCACTGCGGCTGAAAAACAATAGTGACGACTTCGGTGACATTGAAGTTACGCTCAATGAATTGCGCCAGAAAGCTTTTGCGCCGCGCTATTCCGCGCTGGTGGTGGTGCATGGCGGTGCCATTATCAGCATCGTTGGCCAGGTGCTGAAAAATCATGGCTGTCGCATGGTGCTGATGAAAGACGGATTTCATGCCCTGGGCCGAGCTCTGGTGGAGCCGTTTGACATGGTCATTACCTCACTGGAATTGCCGGGCCTAAATGGCAGCGCGATGATCTCGGCCCTTAAACTGGCCGATTGCCACAACAAATACAGCCGCTGTATTTTACTGACAGCCAATGACAATTTGCCGCTTACCATTCCGACGCACGATTTCATACTGCTGAAGAATTCCAGTCTGTTACCCGAACTGAATAAACTGATCCAGTCCATCATCCAGGAACATGAATCGTCCGGCAAGTTATCGAACGGGCTTCGATAATTTGAACACGTCCAGATTCTCAATCAGGTTTGCCGCCTCGCTCTGCATCGAATCCGCCGCATTGGTCGCCTGAACGACCAGGGAGGAATTCTGCTGTGTCATCGCATCCATATCCGCAATCGCCTTGCCGATTTCCAGAATCCCGTTACTCTGGTCCTGACTGGCTTCTGATATTTCCTTCATGATGTCGCTGACACTCTTCACCGACTCCACAATTTCGTTCATGGTCTGACCGGCTTTATCCACCAGTTCGGTGCCTGCCGTGACTTTATCGACCGAATCACTGATCAGCGCAGAAATTTCTTTTGCAGCCGTCGCACTCCGCTGCGCCAGATTGCGTACTTCGGAGGCCACCACCGCAAAACCGCGTCCCTGTTCACCGGCGCGGGCCGCCTCGACTGCGGCATTCAGGGCCAGTATATTGGTCTGGAACGAAATACCGTCAATGACGGAAATGATGTCAACAATCTTCTTCGACGACACATTAATTTCTGACATGGTGCCAATCACCTGTTGAACCACCTGACCGCCCTTGACGGCGACATCCGAAGCCACGCCGGCCAGACGTGTGGCCATGCCGGCATTCTCCGCATTCTGGTTCACGGTGATTTCGATCTGACTCATCAGATTCGTTGTGTGCTGCAGACTCTGCACCTGTGCCGCCGTGCGTGACGACAGGTCACCATTGCCGTTGGCAATTTCAGTGCTGGCGTCATGTATGGTCTGGGCCGACATCTTTATACTGGAGATCATCAGTTCAAGTCTGCTTTTCATGTCCTTTAAAGCGATCAGCAAACTGGTCGTGTCCCGGCTGTCAGTTTCAATCTGCATGGATAGGTCGCCTGCCGCGATAGACACCGCGATATCCCGGGTGTATTCGGGTTCACCGCCCAACTGGTTCCAGATGCCGCGCACTACAATAAACGACGACACCAGCAGCACGGAAATGACGATAACGGCGACGATGATAGAGGTATACAGCACGTTATTCACGTTGACATTGCTTTTTTCTACGCCTGCGTTAAAGCGGTCTTCCGCCTCTTTCTGATACTGGGCCAGATCCGCCTTGAGTACCGTCAGCGCGCTGCGCATTTTCGCTACCATCGGTCCGGCATCCCCCTGCTCTATGTCCAGCATGATTTTTGCCACCGTCGATGCCGGCACGTAGTAGTCGCTGAATTCATTTTCCAGTCGGGCCGCGACCGGACCTTCGCCTTCCAGTTTGCCCAGGGTTTGGATGTTGGCGATTATTTTTTTTGCATTATCCTGAACCAGCCTGAATTCTTTCTTGTCGGTATTACCGACCGCATCTTCAAGATCCTTGGAAAGCGCCTGAATATCGATGGCGAGTATTTTTGTTTTATCCAGCACCGGATAATTCAGCTTGGAATTCTGGGTAATTGACGAAACGGCAATCGATGAAAAATACACGCAGACCGCCAGACCGATGCTGAAAATAACGATGGCGGTGGTTGGTAATGACCAGATTCTGCGCTTGATGCTCATCGGGGACCCTCGTACTAGACTTGATGGTTGCAGTCACTGCACTTGGTCAACTGACCAGTTTGTCAGGTCTGCAAGATTCAGGATAAAACAAAAATCCGATTCATCAAGTTATATCTGGTGTGCCGCGGCCGACATGGACATCATGGCTAAATCATGGCTATATCATGGCTAAAAGATAACAGCAGGCCAGTCCTGCCCGATGTGCCATGAACATACCTTAATCCCGCAACCAGTAATCCGGTTCAGCGTAAACAGATTTCAACCAGTCTATAAAATATCGCACCTTGGCGGGCAAATGCCGCTGCTGGGGATAGACCGCCATAATGTCATACTGCGGTAAGGCATACTCATCCAGCACCGTCACCAGTTGCCCTGACTTCAATTGGGCCTCGATTTCCCAGGTCGAGCGCCAGGCCAGGCCCAGCCCTTCGCTGGCCCAGCGATGCAACAGTTCACCGTCATTGCAGTCCAGATTGCCCGCCGCTTTAATCGTGACCGGCTTGCCGTTCTCCTGAAAATACCAGCCGCGTTGCTGACCGCCCTGAAGGTTAAACGAAAGACAATTATGTCTGGCCAGGTCCGATAAATGGCGCGGCATACCGTGACGGTGGAAATAATCTGGTGTGCCGCAGACCACGCGCCGGTTACTCGCAATTTTTACGGCAACAAAGCTGGGATCGATCGTCCCGCCAATCCGGATACCAAGGTCGTAGCCCTCGCGCACCAGATCCACCACCCGATCGGTCAGATTAAACGAAATCTGCAATTCGGAGTGGGCACTGACAAAGGCCGGCGCATGCGGTGCGACGTGCTTGCGTCCAAATGCCGCCGGTGCCGAGACAATCAGGTGACCGGTGACCTTGTGGCGACCCTCTGAAACCAGTTTATCCGCATAGCCCAGATCGCTCAGCAGTTTCTTGCATTGGTCCAGGTAAAGCACACCCTGTTCGGTCAGCGTCAGATGACGCGTGGTCCGGTGCATCAACTTGACACCCAAACGTCGTTCCAGCGCATCGATCCGGCGTCCCAGCATCACCGGCGTGATGTGTTGTACCAGCGCGGCGCTGGCCAGACTGCCTTTTTCAGCGACATCCACAAAAGCTTCAATTTGGGTAAGTTTATCCATGATCGAAATCCTAAAAAGCTCAGTGCTATCAGTATTACATACTTTAAGTATCGAATAAAACGATTTTTTGTCTACTTATCAAATTTAATAAATACTTTTAAGATGCAAACCTGACGTCATAGACATTAAAGGGGAACTCGACATGGCAAAGATGAGCGCAGCACAGGCAGCGGCCTGGGTGTTGGAAAAAGAGGGCATCAGTCAGGTATTTGGCGTACCCGGTGCAGCGATTAATCCGTTTTATGCGGCCATGAAAAAGCAGGGCAGTATCAAACACATCCTGGCACGCCATGTTGAAGGGGCATCACACATGGCAGAAGGTTACACGCGTGCCACCGCCGGCAATATCGGTATCTGCGTCGGCACCTCAGGTCCGGCCGGCACCGACATGATTACCGGGCTGTACTCGGCGCAGGCCGATTCCATACCGATACTGTGCATCACCGGCCAGGCGCCGCGCGCCCGCCTGTATAAAGAAGATTTTCAGGCGGTGGATATCGAATCGATCGCCAAACCAGTCACCAAATGGGCAGTGACGGTTCGCGAACCCGCGCTGGTCCCCATGGTATTCCAGCAGGCCTTTCACCTCATGCGGTCCGGTCGCCCCGGCCCGGTACTGATCGACTTGCCCTTTGACGTACAGATGGCAGAAATCGAATTCGACCCGGACACCTACCAGCCGCTCGAGGTGTACAAACCCAAAGCGACAAGAGCTCAGGCCGAAAAGGCATTCGGCATGCTGAACCAGGCACAACGACCGCTCATCACCGCGGGCGGCGGCATCATCAATGCCAACGCGTCGGCACTCCTGAAACAGTTTGCCGAATTGACCGGTATTCCGGTGATCCCGACATTAATGGCCTGGGGCGTCATACCCGACGACCACCCCCTGATGGCCGGCATGGTGGGCCTGCAGACCAGTCACCGCTACGGCAATGCGACGATGCTCGAGTCCGACTTTGTCATGGGTATTGGTAATCGCTGGGCCAACCGGCATACCGGCTCGATTGAGGTGTTTACCAAAGACCGGCAGTTTGTCCACATAGATATTGAGCCGACCCAGATCGGACGCGTCTTTGGCCCGGATTTCGGCATCGTCTCTGACGCTGCGGCAGCGCTGACGCTACTGATCGAGGTCGCAACCGAATGGAAAGCGAAAGGCAAACTGAAAGACCGTACGGCATGGGCGGCACAATGCCAGCATCGTAAAAAAACCATGCAGCGGCGCACGCATTTTGACCAAACGCCCATCAAGCCACAGCGCGTTTATGAGGAAATGAATAAGGCATTCGGTCGGGACACGTGTTACATCAGCACGATAGGGCTGTCACAAATCGCTGCCGCGCAGTTTCTGCATGTGTACCACCCCCGGCACTGGATTAACTGCGGTCAGGCCGGACCACTGGGCTGGACCCTGCCCGCCGCGCTGGGTGTTTGTGCTGCCGATCCGCAACGTCAGGTCGTGGCAATCTCCGGCGACTACGATTTTCAGTTTATGATCGAAGAACTGGCGGTCGGTGCCCAATTCAACTTGCCTTATTTGCATGTCGTCGTGAATAACTCCTACCTGGGGCTGATCCGGCAATCGCAACGCGGTTTTGACATGGACTATTGTGTGCAGCTGGCTTTCGACAATATTAACGCGCCCGAACTGAACGGTTACGGTGTCGATCATGTTGCCGTGGTTGAAGGACTCGGTTGCAAGGCAATCCGCGTCACCCAGCCGGACCATATCCTGCCTGCATTTGAACAGGCCCGCGAGTGGATGAAAAAATTCAGGGTGCCGGTGGTGGTCGAAATAATCCTGGAACGCGTCACGAATATTTCGATGGGCACCGACATAAACAATATTAACGAATTTGAAGAACTCGCCACCAAGCCCGAACATGCCCCCACTTCGACTATTTTAATGGACTAAGGAATTGAAATGATCAAACTAGCTGCCAACCTGACCATGCTGTTCACAGAAGTCCCGTTCATGGAACGGTTCAAACTCGCCGCCGAGGCCGGATTCCGGGGCGTTGAATTTTTATTTCCCTATGCGTTTGACGCCAGTGACATCGCCAGAGAACTTGCCACCCACAAACTGGCGATGGTGCTGCACAATTTACCGGCCGGAAACTGGGAAGCCGGCGAACGCGGCATAGCGTGCCATCCGGACCGTATCAGTGAATTCCAGGCCGGTGTCGCCAAAGCCATTCATTTCGCGAAGATTCTCGGCGTGCAACAGCTTAACTGTCTGGCCGGAATTCAGCCCGCCGATGTCAGCCATGGTGATGCACAGCAGACCCTGATAAAGAACCTGGCGTACGCGGCAGAGCAACTTAAAAAAGAACAGCTCCGCCTGCTGATTGAACCGATCAATACATTCGACATACCCGGCTTTTTCCTGTCACGCACCCAGCAGGCGCTCGACCTGATCAAAGCAACCGGATCAGACAATTTATTTGTCCAGTATGACATCTATCACATGCAACGCATGGAAGGCGAGCTGATCAGCACCATTCAAAAAAATCTGCCCATGATCAAGCATCTGCAACTGGCCGACAATCCCGGGCGATTTGAACCGGGTACCGGGGAAATCCACTATCGCAACCTGTTTCAGGCACTCGACGCCATGGGATACGAGGGCTGGATAGGTTGTGAATACAAACCGCGAAACGGCACGATAAACGGACTGGACTGGCTCGCCGCACACGGCGTCTAGCACGATATCCAGCGCAATAATCAGCTCAATAATCAGCACAACAATCAGCTCAATTCAGGAGAATAACATGGCAAAACTCGGATTTATCGGACTCGGAATTATGGGTACCCCCATGGCGGCCAACCTGCAGGCCGGCGGTCACAAGCTTTATCTGCACAGCCACAAGAACCCGTCAGGTGCGCTGATCGAAGGAGGTGCCACTGTCTGCACTTCGGCAGAAGAAGTCGCAAAACGCGCCGATATTATTTTTATCATGGTGCCTGACACACCGGACGTCAGCGACGTCCTGTTTTCTGAACAGGGCGTTGCCAAGGGATTAAGTCCCGGAAAAATCGTGGTCGACATGAGTTCGATTTCACCGATGGCCACCAAAGAATTTGCCAAAAAGATAAATTCACTCAGCTGTGAGTATCTGGACGCCCCGGTTTCAGGTGGAGAAGTCGGTGCAAAAGCCGCTACATTGACTATCATGGTGGGAGGATCCGACGCCGCGTTTCAGCTGGTTAAACCGTTATTTGAACTGATGGGCAAAAATATCACGCTGGTCGGTGGCAATGGGGATGGACAAACCACCAAAGTGGCCAATCAGATTATCGTGGCCCTGAATATTCAGGCCGTGGCTGAAGCGCTGCTGTTTGCGTCAAAAGCAGGTGCTGATCCGGCAAAAGTCAGACAGGCCCTGATGGGCGGTTTTGCCGCATCACGGATTCTGGAAGTACATGGGGAGCGCATGATCAAGCGCACATTTAATCCGGGTTTCCGGATCCAGCTGCATCAAAAGGACCTGAACCTGGCGTTACAAGGCGCAAAATCACTCGGCGTTTCGCTGCCCAATACCGCCATGGCGCAGGAACTGATGAATTCCTGTGCCGCCAACGGATTAGGCAACATGGATCATTCGGCGTTATGCAGGGCGATTGAGCTGATGTCCAAGCACGACATTGCACAAACCTAGCACCACTATTTCTGGCCACCTCGAAGGGCAACCATGAACGAACAAGCTGCACAGCAATTTTTATTGGGCCTGTATGCCAGTGCGATACAGGCAGTCAGTGCAAAAAAATGCTTGCCGGCGTATTTGCCGACACCACCCGAACAGGGACGAACTCTGGTGATCGGTGCGGGCAAAGGTGCGGCCGCCATGGCAAAAGTCGTCGAAGAGCACTGGAGCACGCCGCTTTCCGGATTGGTCGTCACGCGTTATGGCCACGGCGCCGAGTGCAGCCAGATTGAAGTGGTTGAAGCAGCACACCCTGTCCCGGACGAAGCAGGGCGACGCGCCGCGGCCCGCATGCTGGACATGGTGCAGGGACTGACCGAACAGGATCTGGTAATCTGCCTGATCTCGGGTGGCGGTTCCGCCCTGTTGTCATTGCCCGCGGACGGGATTACGCTCGAACAGAAACAGGCCATCAATAAAGCCCTGCTGAAAAGCGGTGCCACCATTTCAGAAATCAATTGTGTACGCAAACACCTGTCAGCAATCAAGGGTGGTCAATTGGGTCTGGCATGCGCGCCTGCACGTCTGGTCACCCTGCTGATTTCCGACGTCCCTGGCGACGATCCCGGCACGATCGCCAGCGGACCGACCCTCCCCGATGCCACCACACTTGAACAGGCGCTGGCGATCCTGCGTAAATACCAGATTGGCTTACCGTCGAACATTGAACAGCACCTGGCTTCGAGTGCGCATGAGACACCCAAACCCGATGATCCGCGATTTTTAAAGAATGAATATCATCTTATCGCCACCCCCGAAGACGCACTGGAAGCGGCAGCGCAGACGGCCCGCACTGCAGGAATAACCCCCTACATCCTTTCCGACAGTATAGAAGGTGAAGCCCGCGATATCGGCAGCATGCATGCGGCCATTGCTTTACAGGTGGCAAAACGCAATCAGCCCTTTCTGCGACCTTGTGTCATCCTGTCCGGCGGTGAAACCACAGTGACCATGAAAGGACAGGGGCGCGGTGGCCGTAACGCCGAATTTCTGCTCAGTCTGGCCATGGCGCTAAATGCCCATCCGGACATTTATGCGCTGGCCTGTGATACCGATGGTATCGACGGCACGGAAGATAATGCGGGAGCGCTGTACGCACCGGATTCGATCGCCCGTGCCGAGGCAAAACAGTTGCACGCACGCCGAATGCTCGAGAACAACGACGCTTACGGGTTTTTTCATGCACTCGGGAATCTGGTCATCAGTGGGCCGACCCGAACCAACGTGAATGATTTCCGGGCCATCCTGATACTCTAGCGGTCACCAGGCGCCACCGCCGATTTATTCTTGCCGGACCGACTCCACCACCCAGATCGCCCCGCCCAGACTGACCCGGCCTGCGGCATCATACGGCGCAAGCGCTGCCTTGAGCCTTTCCTGCGCCACCGCCCTGGCTGGCTTATCCACCTCGGCCAGCGCAGCGCTGGTTGGGCCGATCTGCATGACAAATCGGGTGGCGGCGTCGACTCCGCCGTCGGTCGCCACACAGACCGGGAAGTCAAACGGCATTATATTCACACGGGTCCATCCTGCGCTCTGCAGTAGCCCTGCCAGACGCTCCTGGTCAGCCAGCGCAAACGGTCCCGGCGCATGCGGCAACGGTGCCGGAGCTGCAGGCAGAAGATCACGAACGGCACCCATCGGCAACCTAACCCACTGGTTCTGCTCAACGTCGCGCCAGCAGGTAAAAATGAATCGGCCGCCGGGACGAACATTGGCAGCAATGTTCCTGAACGCCTGGGCCGGATCCGAAAAAAACATCACGCCAAACTGCGAGACCGCCAGATCGAACAACCGGTCGCCCAACCACGTTGAGGCATCCGCTTTTACCAACCGGACTTTCCCCTGGGTTCGCTTTTCAGCCACAGCCAGCATCGCCGCAGAGACATCCACGCCGGTCACGTGTGCGCCGCCATCGGCCCACAGAACGCAGGTTTCCCCGTTGCCGCAGCCGATATCAAGCAACCGGCAGCCATTGACGGCACCGACCCGTAACGCCAGCTCCGCTGTCGCCCCGGCTAGCATGGCGTCCAGACTGACTTGCATAGCCGCCCATTTTTCGCCCACGCGGCCATCCCAGAGTTCGATTTGCGGCTGATTTGAAGTAGTCATAGTCTGTTCAGTGTAGGTCAGGCAGATTAACCGGGCTTATCGATTCATCGTTGTCATCATAACAGTTCTGTCGGGCAGGTTGTACGGGCTGGCAGGCAATCCGGCTTTTGACCAGTCGCCCGGCTCCCTCCGCCACGTTGCCTGCCGCCCACACCGCGCGAGTTCAGATTCTAATTCGTAACTCAGAAGCAACGCAGCGATTTCAAGCCCTTGCACTAAAAAATAAATCCTCTTGAAACGATCTGCGTTGCCCACATATTTACACCAGAGCGGAATGTCTCCGCGCTTCATTGAAATACGGAAACACCAGTTTTCGTATTACTTTATTTTTTAATAAGGAGCTAATCATGAAAAACTTAATACGTTACAACCCGGTTGACGATGCGTTTGACAACCTGTTTCGCGGCATTCTGATGCGCCCGGTTCGTCTGGACAACGGTTCAGAATTGCAGATCAAAGTGGACCTGAAAGAAAACGAAAAAGCTTATACAGTGCATGCAGAAATTCCTGGCGTAAAGAAAGACGATATTCACGTTGCGGTGGATGGCAACCTGGTGACTATCAGCGCCGAAATCAAGAATGAAAAAGAAGTTAACCAGGACGAAAAAACCATTTTCAGTGAACGTTATTACGGCAAAGTGTCCCGATCATTTTCTCTGACACAAGATGTCGACGAAGCAACGTCAGAAGCCAAGTACAACGATGGCGTTCTCGAATTGACCTTGCAGAAAAAAATTGCCAGCAAATCCAAACGTCTTACCGTAAATTGATTTCTGCTGATCAAACTTGATAAGAAAAATGGGCGCTGACAGCGCCCATTTTTCCTGCCGCAGCGATTTACCAATCGCCGCCGCCACTATCACCACCACCCCCGCCGCTATCCCATGAGGAGGTATCATTAATACCAAAATCACTGCCACCCATATTGTCAGGGGGTGCCACGTAATCATCGCGCAACGGCATCGGCGCATTACCGGACCTGTCACCGTCGGTAAAATGGTGCATCAGTTCTTCACCAGCCACCATACCGGCACCCAGCGCCGCACCGGTTACCAAACCACCGACTATACCCGAGCCGATACCACCACCGCCCATCATGGGGCCCGGCATGCCACCGTAGGGTTGACCAACCATACCCGAACCATAACCAGCCGGGCCTGGCATGCCATTCTGCATGTACACCGGTTGAGCGCGGCTGCTCATAAATTTAACCGCGAAAACGATAAAACCGATCAGACCCAGTCCAACCAGTATCAGTCCCCACGGCGTGCCCGAATGCACAGGCGCAGAATAACCGCCCGACACACCGGCCGGTGCTGCTCTCATTGCCCCGGGATGCTGCTTAGCATTGGCAATTAACCGGCGCAAATCTTCCACTGAACCGGGTTTGGCAAAGGGCAGGCCCGGTTCCAGCCGGTCGGCATTGTTCAGCTCCGCTTCAGCACTGGCATAGCGCCCCTGCTTGGCCAATAATTCAGCTTCCACATAATGGGCTTTGGCACTGTTTGGATGGTCTTGTAACACTTTTTGCATCATGACCTGCGCTTCATCCAGCTTGCCCGCATTGGCCATATCGTACACCTGCTGGATAGTCGGGTCTGCAGCGGCAAAGGCAGCGACCGAAAACAGGATCAAGAACGACAACAGCATAGATTGAAACACGGATTTACTTAACATTCCGTTACTCCTTTTGGGTTAGTCCTACATAATGTTCTTTTGGAACTGTATAGAGAATTCTACGCGTAAATGAGGGTGTTCGCTTTCTATTCAAGATGTCACCGCATAATATTTCCAATTTGCAATGCAAGTTGGCACCTTGTCCGACAGGCCGGTCCATCCACATGCTGTCAACGATAGACGTTGCCTGAGCGTATTTTCTGTGACACGATACGCGTCAGACCTGCACCAGAGTAAGCATCCACTTTGTGCAGCTCTGCTTGTACAGCCCCGTTTCCACAACTCTGATTACTGTGTCGTTAATAAAACCAAAAGTACACCTATGAAATTGCTAACGTCTCTGATTTTGCCTTTGATTTTACCTCTGATAATGTTCATTTTACCGATGGATTCATTCAGCGCCGAAGCAACAAAGCAGGCCGATTCTGATGCCTCGTTGCGCACGATTTCAGAACAGTCCGGCTTTAAAAAGACCGGGCGCTACGACGAAGTTATCCGTTTGTGTGACGCTTTTCAGACGTCGTATCCAAAACAGGTCCGCTGTGAATCATTCGGCACGACCCCCGAAGGTCGACCCATGATGATGCTGATCGCCACCCGCACCGGTGCCTTCACGGCACAACAGGCCCGGCAGCGTCATATTCCCGTCGTGCTGATACAGGGTGGCATTCATGCCGGTGAAATTGATGGTAAAGATGCCGGCTTTTTAGCACTGCGCGAAACCCTGCAAAACAAAGCCGCTCCCGGCGCACTGGAAAAGCAGGTATTCCTGTTTGTGCCTGTCTTTAACGTCGACGGTCATGAACGCTATGGTGCGTGGAACCGACCCAATCAGGTGGGTCCGGAAGAAATGGGCTGGCGCACCACCGCGCAAAACCTGAACCTGAACCGCGACTATACCAAAGCCGTTGCACCGGAAATGCAAGCCATGCTGCATCTTGTGAATACATGGGATCCGCTCGCCTATATCGACCTGCATGTCACCGATGGCGCCAAATTTCAGCACGACATATCCATCCAGATAGATTCGGTGTTTGCCGGTGATGACTCGTTCCGTCAAGCCAGTACGCTATTCAGAAATAACGTCATCGCCGATCTGGCAGCACAGGGATCAATGCCACTGTCGTATTATCCCTCCTTCAAAGTCTACGACGACCCCAGTTCCGGCTTTGAAAGTTGTGTTGCACCTGCGCGCTTGTCCAGTGGCTATTTCTGGCTGCGCAATCGTTTTTCCATGCTGGTTGAAACCCATTCATGGAAAGATTATCCGACACGTGTCCGGATAACTCATAACACTATCATTTCCATACTCAATCAAATAGCCATCCACGGTGCCGACTGGATGGCCACGGTCAGCCAAGCCGATTTGAATGCAACAAAACTGGCCAAGCAACCCGTCGAACTCAATTACCAGGTCGGACCCGAATCGCATCTGGTTCAATTTCAGGGCTATGCCTACACCCGTGAACACTCCGATATTTCCGGCGGCCTGATGACCCGATACGATGACACCCGACCCCAGGTCTGGGAAGTGCCGTTACGCGATAATTGCCAGCCTTCCCTAACAGTCACCGCACCTGGTGCAGGTTATATCGTTCCCGCGGCACAGGCGGCTTTTGTGGGCACTAAATTAAGTCAGCACGGCATTTCGTATCGCGTGCTCAAAAACACGCTGACCGACATTAACGCACAAACCTTTCGTGCAGATAAAACCACCTTCAGCCCCGTGTCGTTTGAGGGGCATCAGGCCTTGAAAGTAGAAGGCCAATGGAAAAATGAAAAACGCCGTGTCACAGCCGGCGCATTGTTTGTGCCGATAGATCAACCGAAAGCACGACTGCTGATGGCACTGCTGGAACCACAGGCTGCCGATTCATTGCTGGCCTGGGGCGAATTCAATCTGGCCTTTGAACAAAAAGAATACATGGAAGATTACGTCGCCGAAGACGTGGCGCGTGCCCAGCTTGCTGCTGATCCGCAATTAGCTGAAACCTTCAAACACAAGCTTGAATCCGATCCCGAATTCGCCAAAAATCCGGCGGCACGCTTACAGTTTTTTGCGCGGCGCCATGCTTCCTGGGATGAACGGTTTAACCTGTATCCGGTCCTGCGAATTGACACGGCACCACAGTAACCAAGATAACTATTAGTCACATGATACTTGCCCTGTTTTTGCTGTCAGGTTGGCTGATACTTTTGCTTATTGCGCAGCGCCAGTTTTTTCATATAGCGTTACTGGGATTTCCTGGCGTGGTGCTGCATGAATTTATGCATTTCATTATCGGCCTGCTGTTGTTCGCCAAACCCGCGTCATTTAACCTGATCCCACGTCGCAGCGGCGAGCGCTGGCAATTCGGGTCGGTGTCTTTTACCGGGTTAAATATTTTCAACTCAGCACCCGTCGCCTATGCGCCGTTATTACTGCTGGGTGTCGCCTGGTGGCTGTTTCATCAGTGGATGGCGCCCCAGGTAACAGCGCACCACTATCTTGAAGGTACACTGACCGGTTATGTCATTGCGTGCGCTGTGTTTTATAGTTTGCCGTCGGTGACTGACATTAAAGTCGGTGGGTGGTCAACGCTGTTTTGGGGTGCGATTGCAGCGATAGCGCTCTACCAGTTTCCGATTGTCAGGGTTGAGATCAGAAAAATGGTGATGGTCATTTTTCAGTAAGATTGGGGAATTCTTCTCAGTGGATCCAATCTTCGTATGACAGACCAGTAACGCGGCTGAATTCGCGCACATTGTTTGTAACCAACAAACAACTTGAAGCAATCGCGTGACCGGCAATCGCTGTGTCGTTTTCGCCAATTACCAAGCCTGCCTTGATAAGTTTGCTCTTCACCACGATTGTCGCGTCAACCGCATACCGGTCCCACGGCAAAACCTCATCCAAACGCGTCACGAACTCATCAACCAACGTATTGTGTTTGGGCGATGCCTTTTTGCCGATCTGTCCGTAACGCATTTCGGCGTACGTAATTGCAGAAATTACTATCCGATTATTTTTCGCGACCTCTTCGGCTAATCGCTGCAAGACAGCTAATGGGTGTTCGCGCATGATGAAAGAGCAAATACAGGTATCCAACATATAAGTGGTCATAAGTTAAACCTGCCGTCATCGCTGATAACACTCTGACGTTCTTGCAGAAAATCCGCGTCCGCTTTGGGCAATTCGGCCAGCGATGACCAGCTCGGCCGAACAGGTCGCAAGGTGATGGTGTCACCGACGCGCGTAATTTCCAGCTCCCCCACCCCCTCGTACGACATGTCTGTCGGAAAGCGAATTGCTTGATTCTTACCATTTTTAAAAATTGAAACTGTACGCATGGTGTTACCCCCTACATATGACTAACATATGCAGTATAGCAGCCCTTCGTGGCATATGCAAGGCATATGTTGTTTTAAGCCCATCACGGAATACGGATACCCGAAGGCGGGTAATCCCTTGTATATAGTGTCGAATGGGCCTAAATCAGGCAACCACTACGCAATACAACCCCCACGCGCAACCTGAAAAGCGTTGCGCCAGCGGTTTTTGCATTATTTCAGGAATACGATCCGCATCATAAAGTGCGAACAGAGGCCCGAAGCCACCCATGGACAGCAATTTCCCGTCAATGTGCGTGGCGACCACAAAATCATATTTCTTAACCAAGTCAAAACTGAATTCCGGCGAGTAACCGTCTATCCCATGAAAAATGATTTTTGTCGGATTTGCTTTTTTGATTCCGACAAGGTCCAGCACATCCAGCAAGCGCGGACCTGTCAGTTGATGAATCTTTCCATCGTATTCCATTGTCGGTGATATGCTGACTGCCGGCAGCTTTAAAAGTGCAGACAGGGTGAGCTCAAATGCACGGTCGAAATGTACGCCATGCGCATGCATTAACTGATCGAGCACATCATCGGATTTACCACGGTTGGTATTATCAATAGCACCGGTTACCGTCAAAATAACCAGTTCTTCGCGTTGGCCTGAGGTGGCCGCCAGACTGCCGGTCGAAGGAAGCGTGCCTGCACCGAACAGCATTGCCATTGAATTGGTCAAAAACCGGCGTTTTTTCACAGCAGTCTCCTTCATGAAGTGATTTATACGGGCAAGTCTTCGACAGTCAAAGTAAAGGCACGCGGCTTAAATTCAAAGTCGCGCTTCAGATCACTGTGGTCAAAAACCATATCGCTATTCATGCGTTCAGCCATGGCGCTGGACCATTTTTCATAGCGACCAATACGTCTGACCACAAAAATGGCTACACGGAACATCCATAACGGGATGGAAATGATTCGGGGTTTTTTCTCCAATACCTCGAAAATTCGAATCACCATTTCACGGTAAGTCAGCGTTTCGGCACCTGATATATTATAGGCGCGATTGGCTGAATGGGATGACTGCAGCAACGCCAGGCAGGCTCCTGCCAGATCCTGTACATGGATTGGCTGGCGCAGGCCGGTCGCATTTCCAAACACGGGGAAAAAACCGAAGCGTCGAACAAAGCGCATAATTTCAACGATGTTCTTATCCTGTCCGTAGCCATAAATGAGGGTAGGTCGTAATATAATCCACTCGATACCCCGCTTTTCAGCCCATTCCTGAACTCGCTGCTCGGCTTCAATTATGTGTTGACCATACACCTGTTCATTTGGGTCGGACGAATCAAGTTTGGTAAAACGACTGGTCGAAGATATCGACACAATACGCCGTACATTGTGCGCTTCAAGAAAATTAAAATACTTCGGTAAAACAGATATAGGTATAAGGCTGATCCACAACGCAATAGGAGTTTCAGTATTGATCTTATGACTCAGGGGCAATTCTGATTCCAGCTTGCGCCATTCAACCTGCGTAGAACCGGATTTGACTTCGCGACGTGTATACGCAACGAACGATACATTGGCAACTTTCAACTTTTGCAGAAGGCACGCACCCACAAAACTCGTGGCGCCCAATAATCCCACCTGATCAGGACGATCAATATCGGAGTGCATGTTATCCACGCCTGCTATGCCAGTTATGCTGAAATTGTTTGGTGGAGTACTTTGTGGCGACCATACCAAATCGTAACCACACGCCTATGACAACCAGTCCCATTAATACGCCCGGGTACTGGCGGCTGAAAAATTTCCGATAAAAACGTATCATGCCTTTATGTTTGTGCCATTCCACAAATAATTTTCTGTCTTTGCCGCAGGCACCTTGTGCGTGGGTGATTTTTGCGTCAGGAACAAACAGAATTTTCCAGCCTTTCTGCCTGAACCGCATGCACCAGTCCAAATCTTCACAATGGAGGAAGTAACCTTCGTCCCATTCGCCCACGTCCTGCATGACATCACGACGAACCATCATGCACGCTCCTGAGATGGCTTCCACCTCGATCGGCTCGTCTGGCAGAGGTTGCTTGTGCATGTAGAAATCGTAGAAAAGACGCGGCCACCGATTTTGGAAGCGCGACAAACCAAATGCTCGCACGAAAGACCGCCAAGGCGTTGGCACGGCCCGGCGCCCACCAGCCTGTTCAGTATCATCCGTATTGACCAGCAGTCCGCCCACCATCCCCACTTGCTGACCTTTGTTCATGATTTCCAGCAGATTCGTCAAGGCGTTGGGTTTAAAAGTACAGTCCGGATTCAGGAACAACAAAATAGGGGCTGTTGATTTTTTTATACCCTGGTTGCATGCCGCTGCAAAGCCCAAATTGGCTGTGTTCTTAACAATTATGACCGGCAGTGATTCGATGGTAGCAATACTATTATCTTCAGATGCATTGTCGACAACAATAATTTCTATCTTTAGCGCGCAATTCATCAGTGATTCCACGCAAGCTTTCAAATAGTTGCCGGCGTTAAAATTGACGATTATTGCTGAAACTGAATAATTTGCTAACGAGTCCACGCTATCCTTATAGATTCCGGGTATTACATTTAAAGCTCAGTGCACAAACCTGAACCCACATATCAAATCGTCATTTTATCAGCAAAGAAGGTTCGATTCTAATGCTATATTGTTACCATAAGAAACAACCTGAATTCAAAGGACTCCTTCAAATTCAATTTTAGGCAATAATTCCTTTTGTTTTTATTTCACTCAAGACCTGCAAAACGCAACTCGCCAGGCTCTCAATTTCTGAATTTACCGTTATATCAGGTCGGTCAGGTAATTCATACGGGGACGAAATACCGGTAAAGTTTTTTATTTCTCCTCGCCGGGCCTTTTCGTATAAACCTTTCACATCTCGGCTTTCGCAAACGGCCAACGACGCATTACAGTAAACCTCCAGAAATTCATTCTTGCCGAACAGGCTTCGTACCCGATCCCGATCTGACTGGAAGGGCGAAATACATGCGACAAGCACAATTACACCGGCTTCCATAAAGAGCCTGGCCACTTCGCCGATACGGCGTATATTTTCCTGGCGATCTTCGTTATCAAAGCCCAGATCCTTGCACAGACCATGGCGGATAACGTCGCCATCCAAAACAAAGGAATGCCACCCCTGGCCGTCCAACGCTACGTTTACGGCGCGCGCCAGGGTCGACTTTCCGGAACCCGACAAACCCGTGAACCAAATCACTGCACCTTTATGACCAGACATTTTCCGACCGGGTGTCACGCAAAGTACTCCGCAGCCGCCAATGAGTTTGCCTGCCTGTCCTTGGCCGAAAGAATGGGTGGATCGGTCAATGGCCACTGAATACCCAAAGCGGGATCATCCCAGCTTATCGATCGTTCAAATTCCGGTGCCCAATAATCGGTAGTTTTATAAAGCACCTCAGCACTATCCGACACCACAGCGAAGCCGTGTGCAAAGCCCTCGGGTACCCATAGCATGTGCCTGTTTTCCGCGGACAGTTCCAATGCGACATGCTGGCCAAAGGTGGGCGAACTTTTGCGTATATCCACTGCCACATCAAACACTTTACCTTGCACAACACGTACCAGTTTGCCTTGCGCGTGTTGAATCTGGTAGTGCAGTCCACGTACTACATTCTTAACCGAGCGGTTATGATTGTCCTGAACAAAATCAACCTTGCGACCAATGAGATCATTGAATTTTCGCTGATTAAAACTTTCAAAGAAAAAACCCCGGTCGTCGCCAAATACGGCTGGCTCAATGATTATCAATCCGGAGATCGCTGTCTTTATGGCCTTCATCGATAAAAGTCTTCCTTAAGTAAACGTAACAGGTACTGACCGTATTCATTTTTTTCCAATGGATGCGCCAGCTTTTTCAACTGGTCGGCCGTGATAAAGCCCTTTCGGAACGCAATTTCTTCCGGACAGGCCACCTTCAAACCCTGACGATGCTCTATCGTCTGGATAAAGTTACTGGCTTCCATCAGGCTTTCGTGCGTGCCGGTATCCAGCCAGGCATAACCGCGACCCATTATCTCAACGTTCAATTTTTCTGATTCGAGATAAATGTGATTTAAATCAGTAATCTCCAGTTCGCCCCGTTTCGACGGCTTTAAACTCAGCGCATAATCGACCACGTCGGTATCGTAAAAATACAGCCCGGTTACCGCATAATTACTTTTGGGTTGCCTGGGTTTTTCTTCAAGACTGGTTGCTCTTCCGCTGCCATCAAACGCCACCACGCCGTAGCGCTCCGGATCATTAACATGGTAGGCGAACACAGTCGCGCCCTGCTCACATTGCATGGCCTGCCGCAATTGCGCATCGAGATTATGGCCGTAAAAAATATTGTCGCCCAATACCAGGGCACTGAGCGAATTGCCGATAAATTCCTTGCCAATGATAAAAGCCTGCGCCAAACCGTCTGGGCTGGGTTGAATTGCATACTGAAAATTCAGCCCCCATTCACTGCCATTACCCAGCAATTGTTGAAACCGGGGTGTATCCTGCGGTGTCGAAATAATCAGAATATCGCGTATTCCTGCCAGCATGAGCGTACTCAGCGGGTAGTAAATCATCGGCTTGTCGTAGACCGGCAGCAGTTGTTTGGAAACGCCTTTGGTCACCGGGTACAACCGGGTCCCGGAACCTCCGGCCAATATAATGCCTTTGCGTGGTTTCATCAAAAAGTTCCAGCCATTTCTGTCAACATGCGGATCATTCCTTGCTGCCAGTGTGGCAGGTACAATTGGAAAGCTGTTCTGAATTTCTGCGTATCGAGGCGCGAATTTCTGGGGCGCGCCGCAGGTACCGGGTAATCGCTGGTAGGAATCGGGTTTATCGCGCCTTCTTTCACTAATACTGATACGCCATCACGGCGCGCCCGTTCGATAACGAAACAGGCGTAGTCGTACCAGGTTGTTTCCCCGGAAGCGGCCACGTGATAAACACCACTCAATTCCGGACGCAGACGCAATTGCAGCAGGCAATGTGCTGTCAGGTCAGCCAATAAATCCGCACCGGTCGGCGCACCCACCTGGTCGTTGATCACATTGAGCGACTCGCGTGTTTGCGCAAGCCGCAACATGGTTTTAGCAAAATTGTCGCCGCGCGCCGCATAAATCCAGCTTGTCCTGAATATCAGATAACGACCGCCTGCGTTCTGAATCGCCACATCCCCTTCGAGCTTGGTTTTGCCGTACACACTTAGTGGCGCAACGCGATCTGTTTCTTTCCATGGCGTTGCCCCGCTGCCATCGAACACATAATCTGTTGAATAGTGCACCAGACACGCACCCAATCGCTTCGCTTCCTGCGCCAACAAGGCCGGCGCCAACGCATTGATTGCATGCGCCACAGCCTGATCTGATTCTGCCTTATCAACGGCTGTATAGGCTGCGGCGTTGACGATCACATCGGGTGCGATATCACGAATTGTATTGGCAATACCTTCCAGATTGGTAAAATCACCACAAAACTCTTTACTGTCTGCATCGAGCGCGACAAGGTCACCCAGCGGAACCAGGCTACGCTGTAACTCCCAGCCCAGTTGACCATTTTTTCCGAATAAAAGAATCTTCACGCAACTCTCTCGTCATAATTTTTTTCCAGCCAGTCACGGTATGCGCCTGATTGAACGTTGGCCACCCACTGTTGGTTGTCGAGGTACCATTCGACTGTTTTACGGATGCCCGATGCAAACGTTTCCGCCGGCTTCCAGCCCAGTTCGCGTTCCAGCTTGCTGGCATCAATGGCGTATCTTCTGTCGTGCCCAGGACGATCAGGAACATGAGCAATCTGTTCCCGATAGCTTTTACCATCCCCACGTGGCCTTGCCTCATCCAGGAGGTCACAAATCGTATGCACGATCTCAATATTCGGTTTTTCATTCCAGCCACCCACGTTATATACCTCACCAACCCTACCCGATTCCAGCACGCGACGAATGGCGCTGCAGTGATCCTTTACATAAAGCCAATCACGAATCTGCTGGCCATCACCATAAACGGGCAGCGGTTTGCCTGTCAAGGCATTCACAATCATGAGCGGTATCAGCTTTTCCGGAAAATGGAACGGGCCGTAATTGTTGGAACAGTTTGTCGTCAACACCGGCAATCCGTAAGTGTGGTGGTAGGAACGCACCAGATGATCGCTTGCTGCCTTGCTGGCGGAATACGGGCTATTCGGTTCATAACGGTGCATTTCCGTAAACGCCGGATCTTTTTTATCCAGCGACCCGTACACCTCGTCAGTAGATACGTGTAAGAACCGGAATTGCTGTTTGCGCCCATTGTCCAGTTTTTCCCAATGCTGGCGTGCCGCTTCCAAAAGACGGAACGTGCCCACAATATTGGTCTGGATAAAAACGTCAGGACCATGAATGGACCTGTCAACATGACTTTCGGCAGCAAAATTGACGACGGCGCGCGGCTGGTATTGTGCGAACAACGTTGCCAGTAAGTAAAC
>CAITOF010000031.1 GCA_903893945.1 uncultured Oxalobacteraceae bacterium
TCGCTAAAAAGCCAGCAGCTAAAAAGCCAGCGGCCAAGAAACCAGCGGCAAAAAAGCCAGCGGCTAAAAAAGTCGTAGCGGCTAAAAAACCGGCTGCCAAGAAACCGGCAGCCAAAAAGCCAGCAGCAAGGAAACCTGCAGCAAAAAAAGCGGCGGCTAAGCCAGCCGTAAAACCGGCTACACCGAAAGAAGCCAACAGTGTGATTGCACCTACTGCTGCCTGGCCTTTCCCCACAGCGACAGCTCGCCCATAATAAGCGCCTGTTGTTGCCTGGTTATATCAGGAACGTTAGCCTGCTACGCGGTTTTGCCGCCTAGCAGGTTTTTTATTGGCGTCTGAAAGCAGCAAGTTTGTATGCTATTGTCCTGTTAACCCTGATTCGGTGCTGGAAATAGGAAGGAGAATGGATCTTGTTATATAGCTTGGTAAATTTTGTTCTGGACGCCGTGGCAGGTCTGTTCGCCGGGGTCATGCTGTTGCGATTCTGGATGCAACTGGTCCGGGTGCGACCGCCGCACCAGATTGCCCAGTTTACCTATCAGCTTAGCGACTGGTTGATTAAACCACTGCGCAAGATAATCCCGGGCATCGGCGGAATTGACTGGGCCAGCCTCCTTGGTGCCTACCTGGTTGCCCTGCTAAGTACCGCAATAAAAATGTGGCTGGTGGTCGATACCGTGCTGCTGTCGACTTTACTAGTAGCCGCCGTCAGTGTCCTCGAATGGGTTATTTACGGCTGGACAGCGCTGCTCATACTGGAAGTCATCTTCAGTTGGGTGAATCCTCACGCACCCCTGGCACCCTTTGTCCGGGCATTGAATGCGCCCTTGCTGGGCCCGATCCGCCGGATCATTCCGCTGTTGGGCGGGCTTGATGTGTCGCCCATGGTGTTATTTTTATTACTACAGATGGCAGGCAAAATACTCGCTTATGCCGCGGCCACGGCAGGCATGGCCTTACTGTGACCCGGAATTAAATCGAATCCAGTGCCGGAATGACGCGCGGTTTGCGGTCTTCGTCGGTGGCGACATAAGTCAGGGTCGCTTCGGTCACCTTGACAATATCGGCTTCCATCCTGTTTCGTTCAGCGTAGACTTCGACATAGATCGTAATCGAGGTCCGGCCAACCTTGACAACGTCGGCATAAAAGGACAGCAGGTCGCCGACAAACACCGGATGTTTGAAAACGAATGAATTGACCGCTATTGTGGCAACGCGACCGTTGGTTCGTCGCGTGGCGGGGATGGCGCCTGCGACGTCCACTTGCGCCATGATCCATCCGCCGAACACGTCGCCGTGTATGTTCGCGTCCGACGGCATGGGCATTACCCGCAATTGCGGAACCCGGGTTGGCAGTATGGTCTGGCTTGGAGCAGGTGCTGATGTCGTCATGGCGTATCCCGGTAAGCGTTACAATGGCATTTTCAAAACCCAAGTTTAACTCATTCTAAAATTATGCGGCGTGCAGCTTCCCCAACCTCCCCTCCTGAACCGGTAAGCGCGATAAAAAAGCGTAACGACTGGGCGACCCTCAAGACCCTGATCCCCTATTTATGGGCCTACAAGTGGCGCGTCAGCATCGCATTGATCTGCCTGATTGCCGCCAAAATGAGTTTGGTGGCGGTGCCTGTCGTTCTGAAACGACTGATCGATACCCTGACCCCGAATGCATCCGCGTCGGCCCTGTTGTCGCCCATCGCGTTGCCCGCTGGCCTACTGATGATTTACGGGCTGTTGCGGTTATCCACCTCGATTTTTACCGAATTGCGCGAATTCGTCTTCGCACGTGTAACCCAGCGTGCGGTTCGGACCATCGCCCTGCAGGTATTTCGCCACATCCACGGCCTTTCGTTACGTTTTCATCTTAATCGTCAAACCGGGGGCATGACCCGTGATATCGAGCGCGGCACCCGTGCGGTGTCCTCGCTGGTGTCATTTGCCCTGTTCAGCATCTTCCCGACATTACTTGAAATCAGCATGGTTCTTGGGTATCTGGTATTTCATTACGATATCTGGTTTTCACTGATCACACTGTGCGCTCTGGTGATCTATATCACGTTCACGATATCTGTCACCGAATGGCGCACCCATTTCAGACGCACCATGAATGAGCTCGATTCCAAGGCCAATACCAAAGCCATCGACTCCATCATCAATTATGAAACCGTCAAGTATTTTGGCAATGAAGAAATGGAAGCCTCGCGCTATGACGTCGGCTTGCGCCATTATGAAAATGCAGCGGTCAAATCGCAAACCACCCTGTCCTTGCTGAACATCGGGCAGTCGTCGATTATTGCGCTTGCGGTGAGCCTGATTCTTTGGCGAGCGACCGCCGGCGTCATAGCAGGTCAGATGACCTTGGGCGATCTGGTGCTGGTCAACAGCTTCATGTTGCAGTTATATGTTCCCCTGAATTTCCTGGGAGTACTGTATCGCGAAATAAAGCAAAGTCTGGCTGATATGGAAAAACTTTTTGGCTTACTCGAAGAAAATCGCGAAATCGTCGACAAGCAGGGCGCCAGAATGCTGCAGCTCACGCAGCATGCCGGACCTGAAATTCGCTTCGACCAGGTTGATTTCGGCTATGAAAAAAACCGCCAGATTCTGCACCGGGTTTCATTTGTCATGCCCCCAGGAAAGACCACGGCCGTGGTGGGCGCCAGCGGCGGCGGAAAATCGACGCTGGCTCGTCTGCTGTTTCGTTTTTACGATATACAGCACGGCCAGATAACGATTGCCGGGCAGGAAATTCGCGACATTACCCAGGAATCGTTGCGCGCGTCGATAGGTATAGTTCCACAGGATACCGTGCTTTTCAACGATACCATTGAATACAATATCGCCTACGGCAAGCCTGGTGCGACACACGACGAAATTGTGCTGGCCGCCAAAGCCGCCTATATCCACGACTTTATCCAAAGCCTGCCCGACGGTTATGACACCATGGTCGGAGAACGGGGATTGAAGTTATCCGGTGGTGAAAAACAGCGGGTTGCGATTGCCCGCACCGTATTAAAAAATCCCGCGATACTGATTTTTGACGAAGCCACGTCCGCGCTGGATTCAAAGTCCGAACAGGCCATTCAACAGCAACTCAGGGAAATTGCCCGGGGAAGAACCAGCCTGGTGATTGCGCACCGGCTTTCGACGATTATCGATGCAGCGCTGATTCTGGTCATGGAACAGGGTCGCATCGTCGAAAGCGGTACGCACGCCGAGTTACTGCTGAAAGATCGGATTTATGCGCAGATGTGGAATCGTCAGCAAACCCAGAGTGAACTTGAACAGATCGCCGATTCATAGCGCCGGCAACGACAATCGCGGCATAATTTGTTAATATAGGGCAATCCCTGCCGGGCGGCGCTGATGCGGCAACCTCACCCTTGCACGCCTTGAATTTGCCCTGCAGGAGCACGCCGTCCACTAGCAAACTGATCATATACTGACGAGTCCGAACTGCCATGTCGCCCATTACTGCTGCCTCCGCTTCCCTTAATTCCATCACCCTTACACGGCCGGACGACTGGCATCTGCACCTGCGCGACGACGCCGTACTGGCCAGCGTACTGCCTCACACGGCAAAACAGTTTGCACGTGCCATCGTCATGCCCAATTTGAAGCCGCCTGTGACGACGACAGCGGCGGCGCTGGCTTATCGTGAGCGTATTATCGCCGCACTGCCTGAGGGCATGCGGTTTGAACCGCTCATGACTTTGTATCTCACCAATAATACGACCCCCGATGAAATACGACGAGCCAGGGACAGCGGTCTGATCCATGCCGTCAAGCTCTATCCGGCAGGCGCCACCACCAACTCGGATGCCGGAGTCACCGATTTGCGACTTTGCTATCCGACCTTGGACGTGATGCAGCAATGTGGCATGCCGTTACTGGTGCACGGGGAAGTAACCGATCCGGCGATTGACCTGTTCGATCGCGAAGCCGTCTTTATTGACCAGGTTATGGTGCCGTTGCGCAACGACCTGCCGGAACTCAAGGTGGTCTTTGAGCATATCACCACGAAACACGCCGCAGACTATGTCAGTTCGGCATCAGGTCCGATTGCCGCCACCATTACAGCACATCATCTGCTCTATAACCGGAACGCCATTTTTCTCGGCGGTATTCGACCGCACTATTATTGCCTGCCAGTTCTGAAACGCGAATCGCACCGCCTCGCTCTCGTCAAGGCAGCCACGTCCGGGAACCCGCGGTTTTTTCTGGGCACCGATTCAGCACCGCACAGTAAAGGCGCCAAAGAACATGCCTGCGGATGTGCCGGCTGTTATACGGCCCTGCATGCCATGGAACTGTATGCAGAGGCCTTCGATCAGGCCGGCGCCCTGGAAAAACTGGAAGGATTTGCCAGCCTGTTCGGGCCATCCTTTTATCAGTTACCCGTCAATTCCGGCCAAATTACCCTGCAGCGACAAGATTGGACCTTGCCGATGGAATTACCTTTGGGAAATTCAACTGTCGTACCACTGAATGCCGGGGAAACATTGCGGTGGAAAGCAGTATAAAAATAGACCAGGGCGTCGACTGGACAGCCCCGTGGTTATCAACATTAAGTCCGTTGGGCCGGGAGGTTGCCTCGTCACCCCACTGGCGCGACGCACTGAACCAGCGGGCGGCACGGATCGGGCTGCTGAATCATCGCCGGCTGCCGGTTCAGTTCGTCCCGCAAAGCGAGTTACCCGACGGGGTTTCCTACGAAATGCATATTAGTACAAGCGGGTGCGTACCTACCCGGGATAACCTGCATGATTTTTTTAACGCGCTCGTCTGGCTGACTTTTCCACGTACCAAGGCACAACTGAATGCGTTACAGGCCGCCCAGATTGTGCGGCTCGGTATCGGAAAATCCCGCGGGCCCGCCCGTGATGCGGCCACACTGTTTGACGAAAATGCGGCTCTGCTGGCCGTTTCCGAAACACAAAATGGGCGTGAGCTGGTCGACGCGTTACGCGCCCATCGATGGAACGAGGTTTTTCTTGACCATCGGCCGCGGTTTAACCAGGAAGCCGAGGTGCTGCTGTTCGGCCATGCCCTGATGGAAAAACTGGCGAACCCCTACAAGGCCATTACGGCACACAGTCTGGTATGCTGGGTTTCGCCTGATTTTCATCACCTCGCGCTGTCAGAAAAATGCGCCTTGCTGGATGAAAATATTGCAGTGCAACTAACGGACCGGGAATTGCTGCCGGGCTGGTTTTCTCCCTTACCGGTTCTGGGCGTCCCAGATTGGTGCATCGGTCAGGGTGCTGAATTCTATGCGGACACCGCTATTTTTCGACCTGCGCGTTTCGGATAGTTGTTTTATCAATGGTTTACATCAATCAAACGTCAAATTAATTTTTGTGATTCAAAGAAATTCAATATAATCAGTCACAACAAGATCAACATGAAGTAGTTCCGTAGAGTTTTTTACAAAAATATCAAGGGAGACATTCGAATGGAAGATCAGCTCGTGAAAACGATTTTAGCCAACCCCAACTATCATAAACTGTTGAAGGCCCGAACAGCGTACGGTTGGTATTTCACCCTGCTAGTGATGGTGGTGTATTACGGATTCATCTTATTAATTGCATTTGATAAGGAATTGCTCAGCGCCAAACTGGGCGAAGGTGTCATGACCATCGGCATGCCTGTCGGTCTGTTTGTAATCGCATTTACTGTCATCATTACCGGAATCTATGTCCGCCGGGCAAACAGCGAATTTGACGACCTGACTGCCAAACTGAAACAGGAGGTGTTGAAATGAAATCATCCTTCCTGAAATCATCGCTGCTGTTTGTCCTGTTCCAATGGTTGATGCCTGTGTCCGTCTGGGCTGCGGCCGATATCGGTCAAACAGAAAAACAACCGACCAACTGGGTCGCGATTTCAATGTTTGCCGGATTTGTCATTCTGACGCTGTTCATTACCAAATGGGCTGCCAATCGTACCAAATCAGCGGCAGATTTTTATACGGCAGGTGGCGGCATTACCGGCTTTCAGAACGGATTGGCGATTGCCGGCGATTACATGTCAGCCGCGTCATTTCTGGGTATTTCCGCCGCAGTGTATGCCAATGGCTATGATGGCCTGATTTATTCGGTGGGCTTTCTGGTCGGCTGGCCGGTCATTACGTTTCTGATGGCAGAACGGTTGCGGAACCTCGGACGTTTCACCTTCGCTGACGTTGCGGCTTACCGCTTTAAGCAGACACCGATCAGGGTGTTTTCCGCGTCCGGTACGTTAGTGGTTGTGCTGTTTTACCTGATTGCCCAGATGGTCGGCGCCGGATCACTGATTAAGCTCCTGTTCGGACTGGACTACTGGCTGGCCGTCGTGATAGTCGGTACACTGATGATGGTGTATGTTCTTTTCGGTGGCATGACAGCCACGACCTGGGTACAGATCATTAAAGCCGCGCTGTTGCTGTTCGGCGCCACCTTCATGGCATTTATGGTATTGGCCCAATTCAATTTCAGCCCCGAAGCATTATTTGCCAAAGCCGTAGAAATCAAAACCAGCCTGGCAATGCAAGACCCCAAACTGCTTGAAGAGGCGGTTAAAAAAGGGGTCAGTCCCGACGCGCTGGCAGCAACAAAAGGGGTTTCCATCATGGGCCCCGGCAATTTCGTCAAGGATCCGATTTCCGCAATTTCGTTTGGTATGGCGTTAATGTTTGGTACAGCCGGTCTGCCGCATATCTTGATGCGCTTTTTTACAGTGCCAAGCGCCAAAGAAGCGCGTAAATCGGTTTTTTGGGCAACCACCTGGATAGGCTATTTTTACATCCTGACATTTATCATCGGATTTGGCGCGATCGTCCTGGTCAGCACCAACCCCCAGTTTGGCTCAACCGGAAAACTGTTGGGCGGTAACAATATGGCGGCGATCCATCTGGCCAATGCGGTCGGCGGTAATCTGTTCCTGGGCTTTATATCGGCGGTGGCTTTCGCAACCATTCTGGCGGTGGTCGCCGGTTTAACGTTGTCTGGCGCCTCCGCCGTGTCGCACGACCTGTATTCCACGGTACTCAAATCAGGCAAGGCGACCAGTGCCGAAGAATTGCGCGTTTCGCGTATTACGACAGTCGCACTGGGCATCATGGCAGTTATCCTCGGCATCGTGTTTGAAAAGCAGAATATTGCTTTCATGGTGTCGCTGGCGTTTGCCATCGCCGCTTCAGCAAACTTCCCGGTGCTGTTCATGTCCGTGTTGTGGAAAGGTTGCACGACCCGTGGCGCGACAATCGGCGGTTTCATCGGCCTGCTTTCAGCGTTTGGCCTGACCATTATTTCCAAATCTGTGTGGGTCGACGTAATGGGCAACAAAGCCGCGATCTTTCCTTATACGTCGCCGGCGTTATTTTCCATGGCGGCGGCGTTCATCGGCATCTGGCTTTTTTCAGTCACGGACAAGAGCTCTCAGGCCGATCTGGATAAAGCCGGCTACGAGGCACAACGTGTTCGTTCTGAAACTGGCATAGGTGCTTCAGGCACATCAGGTCATTAACCGTGTTCATGGCACCATACCGATTTGAATGTCAGTATGGTGCCATGCGTGATACATCAAAAGTGGCACTCCATTATTGCGTTGGTCGAATGTAGATTTCTCCCGTTCGACTCCGTTCAGCCCACACTGGCACCCATGAAAATTTCGCACCGTTCTGCCTCGCACGAAATTCACAGGATGTCTGTGCTGATCATATACCTGTCCGGACTCCTGTTACTCCCCACACCTGCAGCGGCCGAATCGAATCCGACGCCACTCTATGCATGCGACGATGTAAGTGAATACCCACCGTATACCTATTTCGATCGTAAAAATGGCAAACCGACTGACAATGTCGTCGGCTACACGGTCGACGCCCTGAAGAAAATCTTCAAAGACCGCCCGGTGGTGGTGGACCTGATCCCGTGGAACAGATGCCTGCAGTTGACAAAGACCGGGACCAAGTACCAGATAGCGCTTGGTGCACGAAAAACGGCCGAGCGGGAAGTTGACTTCATGTTTACCGCACCACTGTTCCAGATGCAGAGTGATTATTATTACTCACGCAAGAAGCATCCTGACGGGTTGGATATCCACACCCTGGCAGACTTGCAGAAATATAAAATCTGCGGCCTGTTTGGCTACAACTACGATCAATACGGGTTACCGACCTCAACCGTACTCACCACCTATAAATTTCAGCAACTGATACCGCTGGTGCTGCATGACAATTGCGACCTGTTTATTGAGTACCGGCAGGTGATCCAGGGCCACCGGAAAATTGACGATGAATTGCGTAAAGCGATTGATGACCCTGATCTGGCCCATCAGCCGGTACCAGGTGTGACCGATACCGCCTACTACTTTATTGTTCCGCGATCACTGCCCGATGCCAAGGCATTGGTGGACAAACTCAACAACGGGTTTGACGACCTGGGTAAAAGCGGAGAGAAATCGACTCTGATGAAGAAATATAATCTTTTAAACTGATCTTTTAGCCCAGCAACCCATATGTTTTCGCCTTGTGTATCGCTTCACCGGTTTTAAGTGTATTCAATTTTACTTTCAGCACATCAATGCTCTGATACAGATGCGTGGTTTTTAAATCCATGATGGCAGAGATTTCAGCGACACGCTTTCCATTTTTCAAGTGCTGCAGAATTCTTATTTCGTCGTCCTGAAGCTTGTATTTATCAATTGCGTCATTTTTGAACCGGTTCTTCCACCAGTCCATCAATTCCATCGCCAGCGCGCGTATCGCCAACCGATTTGACAGAAATAGCGGTTCGCCATGCAGCGGATCTGAACTGGAACCCATAAAAAGTATCCCCAGCCATTCATGACCGCCCAGACTGCAATGTGTCGGGACTATGATCCCGCTTCTGAATCCGTGAAACGCCGCCGATTTCAGCAGGTCCGACTGCCCTTTGGTCTTGCACTCAACCTGTGAACTCACGATCACTTCGGTGTGCAATTTTGCATACTCAACGATAGGGTCGTTCATATACCATTTTCGACTGTCATACAGTTGACGCCACGCGGAAGGGCAATTTTCAAAGTAATGCAGCACATCATAGTGTTGCGTGCACTTATCGGCCCGCAACGTGGAGTAAATGAAATGCTCGCCACCCGCCTGCTGGACGACTGAGTTTGTCAGCCGCCTCGCCGTTGCTTCGGAATCCGCAAGGGACAGGTTTTTGATCAGGTTGAAGACGTCAGCTATGTCGGTGTTTGTTATCATCTCAGATCCACGCCCACATTAGTTATCTATTTTAAATGTAATTAAAATAATAATTTGTGTATTCTAACTATAAATCTGAGAAAATGTGTGGCTAAAATGATATTCGATATTAATTTTATTGAAATTTTATAGTCGTTGGCCATTCCCCGAGCGGGATAGCCAACATCAATACCAGCACTCAGCAGTCAAGTGCCTTTTCCTTTATGCCGTCGCGAGCTCGTTTGACAGCTCGGGATGCTTGACAATCAGACGCAGCAGGCACAGCACTCCGCCAGGCGGCGCGAAGCGGCCTTGCTCCCAGTCTCTCAGTGTCGCCACGGGCGTATCAATTCGTTCTGCAAACACTGTTTGCGTCAAACCGGATTTTTCACGTGCCAGACGAACGAGAATTTGTTCGGCCGTCGTGACACGTCCGGCCGCACCAGCCTTGGCTTCCTTCAGGGCCTGCCGCAGATCAGGTAACGATTCGCCGGCATCAACCTCAATGGCCTTGGCAACAGCATCAATATTCATTTTCTTGATACTCATATCACACCACCTTTTTGATTTGGGAAGGCACCATGTTGCCTCTGTCCGCTTTGGCATACACAGCCACAAGCAACACAACTTCTTCTTCGGTCAGGCTTCGGTCAGGTCAAAGTAAATTATACGCGTACCGCCCATTTACCTTTTCCCGGAAGCCTCCAACGTACCTTGCGTGCGCCTTCGGCACCGGGAATCACATCGCCAGCTTGCGGATTGCCGGCAATCCAGGTGATGAACTCCAATCGTTCAATCTCCGACCACAGTTTGTCCGCTTGTTTCTGGAACGTTGGGGTTTCGATAACGGTGCGCATGGCTGGAATTATACTGGAATCCCGTATATTATCAACACATGAGCCGCTCATCAATCGACTTTAAAGAAAAGGTGGCAAATTCCGACGGACTTTATTGCATGACATCACCCTATTCCTTGCCATTAAAGTCGTAAATTAGGAAAAAGCAAAATGTCCAAATTGAATCTCTGATCGGGCATTTGCATTTGTTGGCAATCAAATGAAGGTGAACTGGCACATCAAAGTTTTGGACAGTCTGCTACTGCAGTGTTCATTTTTGATGTCTAGTTCCTAATAGGCATCATCAAAAACTTGATGCAAAATTCCCGGATGTAATGCGATATCGAAGGACCGCTGTGTGCCCTGAAGAGACAGATGGCGCGCTCCAATGCGGTCATTCAAATTCA
>CAITOF010000032.1 GCA_903893945.1 uncultured Oxalobacteraceae bacterium
CAATTGGCAGATCAGCTTGTCAATCGAGTCGGCACTTTCCGGATCGAGTCCTGCAGTGGGCTCATCCAGAAAAAGCAGTTCTGGATCGAGCGCCAGAGCGCGTGCAAGTGAAGCACGCTTCAACATGCCACCACTCAATTCGGATGGGTATTGCATACCAACTTCCGGTGCAAGCCCAGTCATGGCCAGTTTCCAGTCAGCGATCTCATCTATCAATCTGTCGTCGAGACGACTGTGTTCTCGTAATGGCAACCCGATGTTTTCTTTTACGCTGAGGGAACCAAACAGACCACCATGCTGAAATACGACGCCCCAGCGTCTGCGTAATGCGATGGTCTCGCGTTCATTAATATCGTCCAGTTTCTGCCCTAATATCTGTATTGATCCAGAGTCAGGTTGCTCCAGAAGTATCATTTCACGCAACAGAGTTGATTTACCGGAACCGCTACCACCGATCAACGCAAAAATCTCGGATTTGCGCACGTCCAGATTAACACCGGTATGAACGGCATGACGACCAAACCGGGTACAGATATTGGTCATTGTAATGACAGGTTCTGGGGCAGAAGAACTCATACTAAAGGTCCAGTGTGCTGAAGGCGATCGAGAAAAGCGCATCGACCAGAATTACCAGAAAAATGCTGTCCACTACACTGCGAGTAGTCCGGCGTCCTATACTGTCCGGACCACCACTTGCGCGAAATCCCTGAAAGCACCCAACCGTTGAAATAATGGCGGCAAAAACAAATGCTTTGCCTACGCCCACCAGATACGCAGACATATCAATCGCTTTAACAAATCTGGCCAGGAATTCGCCAAACCCGACACCCAGTTCCGCGCGCGCCATCACCATGCCACCAAACACGCCCAGAATATCGGCAAACACCGTCAGCAGTGGCAACGCAATCATTAACGCGATCACTTTAGGCAGTACTAACATTTCATAGGGATTCACTCCCACTGTCTGCAACGCATCAATTTCCTCAGTCACTTTCATAGTACCGATCTGTGCGGCATAAGCTGAACCGGAGCGGCCGGCGACAATGATGGCGGTAATCAGCGGCGCAAATTCACGAAGCATCGATAAGCCGACCAGATCCACAATGAAAATATTGGCGCCGAACCGTCGCAACTGGTCTGCGCTCTGGTAAGCCACGACCAATCCGAGCATAAATATCAGAAGACCGACAATAGGCAATGCGTCAACGCCAGCGCTGCGCAGGTTGAACAGAACAGACCGAACACGAATTCTGTCAGGGTGGATAATCCACCCGAAAAATTTGACCGAATTCTCTCCAACAAAAGCGAGCAAAGCAGCCCCATTTTGGTAAAGCCTGATAGTAGCAAGTCCCATTCGCTCCATCAACGGAACACATTTAACAGGCACAGCACCGACGTCAGGCGGCGCTACTGCGATCTGTAGTTGTGCACGTTGAATCTGATCAAAAAAATTAGTCTTAAGGTGACCAACCTGAACAGGATGATTCGGCTGACCTGGTTGTTGAAATACCTTCTGCAGGATCCATGCACCGGTCGCATCCAATGCCGCTATGTTGGTACCATCGATAGTCAGTGGTAATCTATTGGACAGAACCAGATTGGCGAGCTGATGCGAAATGTGCCCCAGCCCTTCGATAGTCCATGCACCCGACAAGGTCAGCACAGGTAGGTTGGATCGGTCAATAGCTGCAGGAGAGTCATTTAATGGTTCGATGATAGGCCTGACATAAAAACCCAGTCAAATATCAGTGACTGGAATGTTTGAGGAATGACGCTACGCGGAAAACCGGCGGAGGTAATCATCCGCACTCTGGTGTTAGCGCTCATACCGCCCGTCTGTACGCGAATTATCTTTTTACGCCAAGAACATTGAGCGTTCCGTTCGGAAACGTACAGATCAAAGTTCTTTCATTGGATACCCTAAACGTCAACTAAGCGGGAATAAGCCTGCTTCATAACGATTGATAGTGAGGAATATGATGAGCATAGGAATGATTCTACTGATTGTCCTGATACTGTTTTTGGTAGGTGCATTACCAACCTGGCCGCACAGCGCAAGTTGGGGTTACGCACCAAGCGGTGGCATTGGCCTCGTTTTAGTGCTGGTCCTTATTCTGTTGCTACTGGGCAGAATATGACGTTTCTGTCGCGTGGTTCCCACCCACTTTTTTTAAGAAAAGATCCTGATATGAAAATTCATTCTCATTTATTTCTGGCATTATGTCTTGCTGTATCAGTCACCGCGTGCGGTGGTGGCGGTCATGGTTCAATTCCGGATTCAACCCCGGCAGTCATAACACCCGGTAATTCGTACACCATGGTGTCAAATAATTCGGTACTGGTCCCTGCTGGAGCGACTGTCACAGCGAATGGCACCACCACCACCGTTGAAGGAAACAATACCACCACCAATACCGTTAACGGCGCGGTCGTCACTGTACCGATTACTGCAACCGGCGAAGCCAATAACACCGTTACCACTCAATAGAGCAGCGGGGCTGAATGGCGACCAGCCCGTCAACGTTATGACCACTCTCTATTCGACAAAAACAATCCACGATGCCGAACAGGGATTAACTGATCAGGACGTCGTACAGCAACGCACAAAATGGGGAATGAATTCCGTTGCTGGCAAGTCTTCTAATCCTCTGAAAATTGCATTAAGTAAGTTGTGGGCACCCGTACCCTGGATGCTGGAAGCGGCTATCATTTTTCAGCTTGTACTTGGTGACTATACGGAGTCTGCTATCGTTGCGGCGTTGCTTTTATTTAACGCCCTGTTAGGCTATTCACAGGAAAGCAGTGCTCAAAAGACGCTCGCAACATTAAAATCACGCCTGGCACTAAACGTAACGGTCAGGCGCAATGGCATCTGGACACCACTGCCGGCGGCTGAACTGGTACCTGGTGACTATGTAAAAATGTCAGTCGGCGAAGTCGTCGCTGCGGATGTGCAGATTATCGATGGCAATATACAGGTGGACCAGTCGATGTTGACAGGCGAATCCATTCCCGCCGAACTGATCATTGGCACGCAGGCCTTCGCAGGTTCTCTGGTCCAACGTGGTGAAGCGGTTGCCGTTGTCATTACAACAGGCACTCACACTAAATATGGCCGCACTGCTGAACTGGTCCAATCGGCGCAGACAGTCAGTTCACAACAAACCACCGTAATGCATGTAGTACGAAATTTGTTTATGTTTAATGGTTGCCTGATTATTCTCATGGTGACCTTTGCCTGGCTCAGGCAAATGAACGACACCGACATGATCCATCTGGTGCTGACATGCATACTGGCGTCGATTCCGGTTGCGCTTCCGGCCACGTTCACCTTGGCCGCCGCCATTGGCGCCAAAGCGTTAGCCAAAGCAGGCGTATTGCCCACCCGTTTATCGGCCGTTGATGAAGCGGCCAGTATGGATGTGTTATGCGTCGACAAGACAGGCACACTCACCTGCAACAGTCTGACTGTCAATACCGTTAAGGCATTTGACGAGTTTACCGAGGCGCAGGTATTGCATTTTGCCTCTATGGCCAGCTCGGATGGCGGTGCTGATCCGGTTGATCAGGCCATATGCCTGGCCGCCGATAAAAATCGCCTTGCTGACGGTGCCAGAGTCATTAAATTCATCCCTTTTGATCCTGCAACGAAAATGGCACAGGCCACCATTCAGGATGGCAACGGTGCACCACAGCAGCTTATGAAGGGGGCGCTTGATACCGTTGTCGCGCTGATCCATCCCAAGCCGGTTATAACGGAAGCACTGCAATGGGAACATCAGGGTTACCGCGTTTTGGCCGTCGCGATGAGGCAAGCTGGCACCTTTCGGTTATGTGGGCTTATCGCGCTAAGTGATCCGCCCCGTTCCGATTCTCGCGATTTAATCAATGAATTGAATGCATTGGGTATACGCGTTTTAATGGTGACAGGTGACGCATCGGCGACCGCACAGATTGTGGCGCAAAAAGTGGGTCTGCGAGGCGCCGATTGCTCGCCAGAAAAAATTAATCCCGAGGTGCAACCCGACACTTGCGCCACCTTTTCTGGTGTACTACCCGAAGACAAATTCAAACTCGTTAAAATCTTTCAGGGCCAGGGCCACACTGTCGGTATGTGCGGCGATGGCACCAATGATGCACCCGCATTGCGACAGGCCCAAATCGGTATTGCCGTCTTTTCTGCCACTGACGTAGCCAAATCAGCAGCGGGTATTGTGTTGACCCAACCTGGCCTGAGTGGTGTCGTTGAAGCAATTAAAGAAGGTCGCATCATCTTTCAGCGCATACTCACCTATACGTTAAACAGCATTACCAAAAAAGTGGTGCAAGTCTTGTTTTTGCTGGTGGGGCTGCTGCTGACCGATCAGGCCATTTTAACGCCCATGTTAATGGCGATCATCATGATTACAGGCGATTTTCTTGGTATGGCGCTGACGACAGATAACGTAATGGGATCGCAGAAACCCAATGTCTGGAAAATCAGCCAATTAACCATCGCCGGTATACTCATGGGAATGGGCGAACTGCTTTTCTGTGTGATCGTGTTGATTCTGGGTACGCATTACTACTCTATGCCGATTGAATCACTTCGTTCGCTCGCCTTCATCACCATCGTTTTTGGCAATCAGGGCACCACTTACAACAATCGCACCCGCAGCTATCTTTGGACGACCCGTCCGTGTGGCTGGTTAGTGGCATCGTCTTGTCTGGATATCTTTATCGCCGGCTTCTTAGCCATCGCTGGCATCGCGATGACAGCGCTGCCGTTGACGTTGGTGTTTGCCGTACTCGCAGCGAGCATCGCCTATACTTTTTTATTGGACCTGATCAAAGTTCCATTATTTGCACGACTCACTCTTTCATAAAAAGGAATACGCATGACAGATTCAGTCCTGCTTGCCAAGATGGATGCCTACTGGCGCGCCGCCAATTATCTATCGGTCGGTCAAATCTATCTGCTTGACAATCCGCTGTTACGCGAACCGCTGCAGTTGGCCCATATCAAACCCAGCGTCGTCGGCCATTGGGGCACGACACCCGGTCAGAACTTTATTTATGTGCATCTCAACCGGGTCATTCAGGCGTATCAGTTGTCGATGTTTTATATTGCCGGCCCTGGTCACGGAGGGCCCGCCATTATCAGCCAGGTCTATTTGGAAGGGACCTGGAGTGAGATTTACCCTGAAGTCACGCAGGACGAAGCGGGTCTGAAAAAACTGTTCAGACAGTTCTCTTTCCCTGGCGGTGTGTCCAGCCACGTCGCACCAACGACGCCCGGCTCCATACATGAAGGTGGCGAACTCGGTTACTCGCTCAGCCATGCTTTTGGCGCCGTGTTGGATAACCCGGGTCTTATCGTGGCTTGTGTCGTGGGCGATGGCGAAGCAGAAACCGGACCACTGGCGACGTCATGGCATTCAAACAAATTCTTAAATCCGATTACCGATGGCACCGTATTGCCGATTCTGCATTTAAATGGCTTTAAAATCAGTAACCCCACCATGTTGTCACGGATCAGCCATGATGAGTTAGCTGATTTTTTCTCCGGCTGTGGCTGGATACCGTATTTTGTGGAAGGCGATGACCCTGCCCGTATGCATAAATTGATGGCACAAACACTCGATACGGTCATTGAAAAAATCCAGGAGATCCAGAATACCGCGCGGTCCCAAAAAGACAACTCGCGCGTGCTATGGCCTATGATTGTGCTGCGGTCGCCCAAAGGGTGGACGGGCCCAGGCAAGGTCGACGGGCTTCAGATCGAGGGCACGTTCCGCTCTCATCAAGTTCCTTTGCTGGTCGACGCGGCGCATCCAACGCATCTGGCTCTTCTGGAAACATGGATGAAAAGCTATCACCCGGAAGAACTGTTTGACCAAGACGGCCGGTTCAAGTCAGATCTGGCGCAACTTGCGCCCAAAGGTCTGCAGCGCATGAGTGCGAATCGCCATACCAATGGCGGATTGGTGTTGGAAGAACTGTTGTTGCCAGACCATAAGAAATATGCGGTAACGGTACCGTCGCCCGGTGCCGCATCAGCAGAGGATGTAAGCGTATTGGGTCAGTATTTTCGCGACGTGGTGCGCTGCAACCTGACCAAGCGCAATTTTCGCCTGTTCGGACCGGACGAAACGCTCTCCAATTTATTGGGTGCCGTCTTTGAAACGACCCAACGGCAATGGGAAGAGCAAACCAATAGCAATGATGAATTTCTTGCACCGTCCGGCCTGGTCCTGGACGCCATGCTCAGTGAACACCAATGCGAGGGCTGGCTAGAAGGCTACCTGCTTACCGGACGACATGGTGTGTTCAACAGTTATGAGGCATTTATCCGCATCATCGACTCCATGTTCACACAGCATGCCAAATGGCTGAAGGTCACACAGGAACTTGCCTGGCGTAGGCCGATAGCATCACTCAATTACCTACTGACGTCTCACGTCTGGCAACAGGATCACAATGGATTTACCCATCAGGATCCGGGCTTTCTGAACCACGTCATGACCAAAAAAACGGACCTGGTGCACCTGTATTTGCCGCCTGACGCCAATTGCCTGCTTGCTGTTTTCGATCAATGTTTAAAGAGTCGTCATTGCATCAACGTCGTCGTAGGCAGTAAACGAACCAGTCCGCAATGGCTCACGATGGATCAGGCATTTATTCATTGCCAGCGCGGGTTGGATATCTGGTCATGGGCGGGTAATGAAGGCAGAGATGAGCCTGACCTGGTTATGGCCTGTTGCGGTGACACGCCGACACTGGAAATACTGGCGGCCACTAAAATCTTGCGTGATCACCTGCCTGATTTGAAGATACGTGTCATTAATGTTGTGGACGTGATGAAGCTTCAATCAAACTGTGAAAATAAGGAGGGATTGGACGACGAAAAATACAATGCGATATTTACCTCAGGCAAACCGATCCTGTTCGGTTTTCACGGCTATATCAGCGTTATACAGGCACTGACCTGCCATCGCACCAATCGCAACCTGCGAATCTGTGGATATCAGGAAGAAGGCACCATCACGACGCCATTTGATATGCGCGTGCAAAATAAACTGGATCGATTTCATCTGGTGATCTATGCCCTCAACTTACTTCCGGAATGGCGCAGCAAGGAAAATGGGTTGAGTCAGATTATGCAAAGCAAACTGCAGATACATCATGACTATATAAGGCAGACTGGCAGGGATATGCCGGAAATAGTAAATTGGCATTGGTAAACACTAAGAGTGTCGCTTACTTCCGCACAGATAGCGACTATTTGTGCTCGGTTTATCCCATTATCGTAAAGCTTTTCAAAAATGCGTCGTTACATATTGTAGATTAATTAATTCAGTAAAACTGTCATGTCAAATCCGACAACAAACCGTGAAGTCAAAACCAGCCATTTACTTTTTTTAATGACTATTGGCGTTTTTGTTATCCTGTTTGTGTCCAAATCAGCATTGGCCGGAAAGAGCGCGGCTCTGCCAGTTACGGCGACCGTTATTGCCAATGCCCGAATGAACACCCTTTATCAAGCGACCGTGCTGACCATTTCCAGTGCTGATATCGATCGTGGGTATATCGACGTTCCTGCCGGCTCACGTTTTTTTGTGAACACCAACCAAGTGTTGCAAGGTCAACGCTCATTTCTGCGCCAATAAATTGAATTGACGTATTTAACTATTGCCCCATCGTTTGTTCTGAAACATGTATGAACCTGAGTGCCTTTATTTGTAAAATGAACCACATTTGTCGTATACATATACTATTTCGCGAACTGCACATCCAACAAAGGTCTCCGACTGCTTGCAACGATTACAAAGTGGAGTAAAAAGATTACATTGCAATCAAATTGGCAGAGGCTCTCTATGGCTACAAATTTAGTTGTCAGAAACGTGGATGAAGATATTGCCCTTGCGTTGAAAAAGCTTGCTGCGGCACACGGCAGAAGTGCCGAAGCGGAGCACAGAGAAATATTAAAAACGGTGTTGCAGCGACCAAAACGGCGTTCATTTATTGATGTGCTGAAAAGCATGCCAAATTCGGGCGAAGACGCCGATTTTGATCGCCATCATAAGGACTGATCTTGCTCTATTTACTTGACTCCAATGTTGTCAGCGAACTTCGCAAGAAGAAGAGTATGAATACAGGTGTGCTGAATTTTTTTCAGTCAATTGATTCAGCGGAAGTTTACCTGCCGGTGCAAACTATTGGCGAATTGCGAAGAGGCGTTGAAAACCTCAGGAATCGCGGCGATGTCTCTCAAGCAAAAAAAATAGAGGGCTGGATGAATTTAATCTTATCAGAATATAGTGATCGTATAATCGAATTTGATGCCGATTGCGCTCAGGTTTGGGGACGCCTGATGTCACCTCACAATCAAAATGCAGTC
>CAITOF010000033.1 GCA_903893945.1 uncultured Oxalobacteraceae bacterium
CGAGAGCTTGCCGAACTCGTGGCTGGTGCCGTCAAAACGCGTGAAAAAGGTAAGGATCCGGCCACTCGTACCTTCCAGGCTATCCGGATTTTCATCAACCAGGAGCTTGAAGACCTTGAAAGCGGCCTGACCCAGGCGTTTGAACTGCTTGCCACCAACGGCAAGCTGGTGGTTATCAGTTTTCATTCGCTCGAAGACCGGATCGTCAAACAGTTCATGGCATCGAAAGCGGTCATGAAGCAGCCGGACCGCCGATTGCCGATCCGCTCGGAAAATTTGCCACGGCCGCTGATGAAACTGCTTGGTCGGGTCAAGCCCGGTGGTGCCGAAATCGAGGCCAACCCGCGCGCACGCTCAGCCATCATGCGGGTCGCGCAACGGCTTCCGGGTGCGGCACAATGAGCGGTCGGGTTACCGTGCTGTTGCTCATCGCACTGCTGCTGTGCGCACTGATGCTGGTGAAAACGCAATATCAGGCAAGACATTTGTTTATCGAACTGGAACGGTCGCAAACCGAGGCCAGACAACTGGAAGTGGAGTGGTCGCAACTGCAGCTGGACCAATCCAACCTGGGCAAACACGAACGGATACAGGCAAGTGCCATTAAAGAGCTGGACATGGTCCCGGTAACGGCCGAACGAACACAGTATTTAACCTTACACAGTCAGCAGAAAACCAATGGGCAGTAATCAACGTCAGACGGGTCGGCCATCAGCGCGCAACGCAAACGCGAAAGGCGTGCCGTTTTCCATGAATCCGGTGCTGGCGACGAAGTTGTCCGCATGGCGTTCACGGCTGGTGATGTTTGTGCTGTTCACGTGTTTTCTGGCGTTAATCGGTCGCGCCTTCTGGCTGCAGGCATTAAGCACCGAATTTCTGCAAAAGCAGGGAGAATCCCGTTATGCCCGGACTCTGGAACTGCCTGCGACACGCGGAAAAATAACCGATCGCAATGGTCTGGTTCTGGCGTCGTCGATTCCGGTCAAGGCGATTTGGGCGATTCCGGAAGACGTGCTGGCGGAACCGAAGGACAAGATCCACGAACTGGCCGCGTTGCTGGAAATGAACGAAACGGAACTGAGAAAAAAGCTCGACTCGGATCATCAGTTCGTTTATCTGAAACGCCAGGTCGAGCAGCTGACGGCTGATAAAATCATGGCACTCAACATCAATGGCATCGAGACGCGCAAGGAATACAAGCGTTATTATCCCGAAGGTGAAACCATGGCCCATGTGGTCGGTTTTACGAATGTTGAAGACGCCGGGCAGGAAGGTATGGAGTTGGCCGATCAAAACGAATTGGCCGGCAAACTGGGCAGCCGGCGGGTGATTAAAGACCGGCTTGGCCATATCGTGGAAGATTTGCGTGCAGTCAATGAACCGCATGACGGTAAAGAACTGACTCTGTCGATAGACAGCAAAATCCAGTATCTGGCCTACGCGCAATTGAAGGATACGCTGACCAGGTTCAAAGCCAAAGCCGGCGGTGTTGTCGTGGTGGATGTGCAAACCGGCGAAATTCTGGCGCTGGCCAACCTGCCCTCCTACAATCCGAATGACCGTTCCGTCTTGACTGGTGCACAGTTGCGGAATCGTGTCATGACCGATGCCTATGAACCCGGCTCGGTCATGAAACCGTTCACGGTGTCGCTGGCACTGGAAACCAATCGGGTACGTCCTGAAACCGTGTTCCAGACCGGACGGGAAATGTTCGTCGGACCGGCGCCTATCCATGATGCGCATGAGAGCACTGCCTTGACTGTGTCCCAGATTATTGAAAAATCGTCCAACATCGGCACCGCAAAAATTGCGCTGCAAATGCCGGCGCAGGAAATGTGGGAAATGTTTACCAAGGTCGGATTTGGCCAGGCGCCCAAGTTCGATTTTCCCGGTACCGCGACCGGACGGCTGCGTAACTATAAAACCTGGCGTCCGATAGAGCAGGCGACAATGGCTTACGGTCACGGATTGACTGTTTCAACCATTCAGTTGGCCCATGCCTACATGATATTTGCCCGAGATGGTGAGCTGATTCCGCTCAGTCTGAAAAAGGTGGAACAGGCCCCGGCCAGTGAACGCATTATTTCGCCGACCACCGCACAGACCATGCGCATGATGCTGGAAACGGTGACCGGACCCGAAGGCAGCGCCATACGTGCCCGCGTGCCCGGTTATCGCGTGGCCGGCAAAACCGGCACGGCGTATAAGGTCGAACACGGGCAATACGTTAATAAGTATATCGCCTCGTTCTGCGGATTTGCACCGGTTTCCAATCCGCGCATTATTGTCGCCGTAATGGTTGACGAACCTGATCCGTCCGGCCCGCACTACGGTGGCCAGGTGGCAGCGCCGCTGTTTTCGAGCATTACCGCCAATGCGTTAAGAACACTGAATGTCGCGCCTGACACCACTGTCACCAGTGTGCTGCCGGACAATGGCCTGGGAGACATCATGTGATGGAACCGTTAAACACTGCAAGCATAGTCGATTGGATGAATGCCCTGATGCCCGGGTCGGTACTGCGTCTGGTGTCAGATTCGCGCAGCGTCAAGGCCGGCGACCTGTTTTTTGCTTACCCGGTAGGTAAGGGGGACGGCCGGCGCTATATCAGGCAGGCCGTTGAGCATGGTGCCATTGGCGTCATTTACGAACCGAAAGATTACACCTGGGATGCGGCATGTTCAGTTCCCCATCTGCCTGTGTCTGATCTGCTCTGGAATGCCGGTTTTATTGCCGGGGACTACCTGAAAAGTCCTGATTCGGGCATGTTTAATATCGCGGTCACGGGTACCAACGGCAAGACGTCGTGCACCCAATGGGTGGCACGGGCTCTGTCCATGCTCGGGCAGTCTTCCTGTGTCATAGGTACCCTGGGCGTCGCAGAATACAAAAAAGGCAACGTGGGTGAATTCGGTGTTACCGGTTTCACGACACCGGACGCGCTTCAGTTGCAGCAGGTCATCGCAACAGAGCGGCAGGCCGGTGTTGAATCGATCGCCATCGAGGCATCCTCCATCGGCCTGGAGCAGGGACGCCTGAACGGCATGCACATTGACGTCGCGGTATTTACCAACCTGACCCGCGACCATCTTGATTTTCACGGCGACATGAGTCATTACGAGGCTGCCAAACAGAAATTGCTTGAATGGCCCGACCTGAAAGCGGCGGTTCTGAATCTGGACGATGAAGCCGGCGTGCGACTGACCCGCATCTGTTCCTCGCGCGGCGTCCCGGTGGTTGGTTACACGATAGAGAAGCCGGACACCGGTTCCCTGGAGCCGGGTGTGCCGCTGTCATTGTTGAAGGCCGGTAATCTGCGCAATTATCATGGTGGTACCAGCTTCCATCTTGATTCGCCGTTCGGCAGCGGTATCGTAAAAACGCAAATGATAGGCCGTTTCAATGTCAGCAATATTCTTGCTGTATTGGGCACGCTGTTCATAAAAGGGGTGGGCTGGAATGATGCTGTGCGCGTTGTCGAGCAACTGACTCCGGTGGCAGGACGAATGGAACAGTTATCGTCGCCGGGTCGGGTATTGGTGATTATTGATTACGCGCATACGCCCGACGCCCTTGAAAAAACGCTGACCAACCTGCGCGAAGTGGCGCTGGAACGGCAGGGCAAACTGTGGTGTGTGTTCGGGTGCGGCGGCGACCGCGATCCGGGCAAACGTCCGGTGATGGGTAAAATTGCGGAGCTGGCGGACGAAATTATCGTTACCAGCGATAACCCGCGCAGCGAAGAACCGGAACAGATCATCGCGCATATCGCCGCCGGATTTACACCGGCCAGGCTGCCGCCGCCTGTCCTCGAGGCAGACCGGGCCAAGGCCATCCTGTTCGCGGTTAAAAATGCAGGGAAAAATGATGTGGTGCTGGTGGCGGGCAAAGGACACGAAGCCTATCAGGAAATTAAGGGGAAAAAATTGCCGTTCTCGGATATGGACCACGCCAACATTGCATTGGCCAGTTTGGCCAGTAAGGGGACGGGGCTATGAAAATGAATCTGGCGCAGTTGAAAAACAGTGTGACATGCCTGTCACACCGGCACATAGGCCATTCGGTTCTGATTGATGATGTCGTTACCGATAGCCGCAAGGTCACGCCCGGATGCCTGTTTGTTGCCATCAAGGGTGAAAAGTTCGATGCGCATGATTTTCTGGATGATGTGGTGAAACAGGGTGCAGCAGCCATCGTTGTTCAGCATGTGGCAGGCACACTCGCCATTCCAGCCCTGGTCGTGCCTGATACGCGGATTGCCCTTGGCGAAATTGCCCATTACTGGCGTTCGCAATTCAGTGTACCGCTGATTGCAGTAACAGGAAGCAATGGCAAAACGACCGTGAAAGAGATGATCGCATCGGTCCTGGCGGCCAATTACGGTTCTGATTTTTCTCTGGCAACAAAAGGAAATCTGAATAATGACATTGGTGTGCCGCAAACATTGTTCCGTCTGCGTGAGCAGCACCGTGCGGCCGTGCTTGAACTGGGAATGAATCATCCGGGCGAAATTGCCCATCTGGCTGCAATCGCCCGGCCCACGGTCGGTCTGGTTAACAATGCGCAACGCGAACATCAGGAGTTCATGCAAAGTGTTGAAGCAGTGGCAAAGGAGAATGGCGCTGTGCTGACGGGCCTGCCTGACGACGGTGTCGCGGTATTTCCGGCGCATGATCACTACAGTGATTTGTGGCACGGTTATGCCGGCAAGCGAAAAATCATTACTTTCGGCATTGACGATGGCAATCTGAAGGCGGATATTTCCGGCACGTTTGTGGCGACAGACGTGGGCAGCAGAGTGGCGGTGCGTATTGCCGGGGCAATGGACGGGCAGCAGACACTGGCGTTTACCCTGTCAATAGCGGGTCGACACAATGTGCTAAATGCGCTGGCGGCCGTGGCCGCCTGTCGGGCGGTCGGTTGCACAAACGATGCGATTGTCCGGGGTCTGGAGGAATTTCAGGCCGTTTCGGGTCGCATGCAGAAGAAACGTTCGTCCGGGTCGGCGATCATTATTGATGATACCTATAACGCCAATCCGGATTCGGTCCGTGCCGCCATTGATGTGCTGGCACAGGCATCCGGCGAGAAAATTCTGGTGCTCGGTGACATGGGTGAGGTGGGTGCTGACGGTCCGTCCTATCACATGGAAATCGGACGCTATGCCCGACAGAAGAAGATTGACCTGCTGATGACGCTGGGTCCACTGGCCCGGCATAGCACACTGGCATTCGGTACCGAGGCTGGCGACGGACATTGCGCAATGCACTTCGACCAGATTGATGCATTGCTGGAAAAGCTGAATGAAAAAATTCCGGCAGCAGCGACAATTTTGGTCAAAGGGTCGCGTTTCATGAAAATGGAACGGGTGGTCATGCACTTAACCAGCGTAGAAAGATAACCCCATGTTATTGTGGATTGCCCAATTTTTTCAGCAGGACATAGGCTTTTTCCGGGTCTTTAACTTCATTACCTTCCGGGCGGTATTTGCCACGCTGACCTCAATTACCATAGGTCTGATCGCGGGCCCCGGTGTCATTCGCATGCTGACCCGGCTGAAAGTGGGCCAGGCAGTCCGGACCGACGGACCGCAGACACATCTGGTCAAATCGGGAACCCCTACCATGGGTGGCGTGCTGTTACTGATTGCGATTGGCGTTTCCACGCTGTTGTGGGCTGATTTATCGAACCGGTTTGTCTGGGTGGTGCTGGTGGTGACGCTGGGATTTGGTGCAATTGGCTGGGTGGATGATTATCGTAAAGTGGTGTTTAAGGATCCGAAAGGCATGCCGTCCGGCGAAAAATACTTCTGGCAATCGGTAATCGGCCTGATCGCCGCACTGTATCTGGCGTTTTCGGTTTCGGCGCCCTCAAATTCGCAGTTCCTGACCATTTTTCTCAACTGGGTCAGTTCGGGTTTTACGATGGAGTTGCCCAACAAGGCCGACCTGATCGTTCCCTTTTTTAAAACGATCAGCTATCCGCTGGGTGTCTGGGGATTCATCGGCCTGACGTATTTTGTAATTGTCGGTACCAGTAATGCGGTCAATCTTACCGATGGGCTGGACGGGTTGGCGATCATGCCGACAGTGATGGTGGGCAGCGCTTTAGGCGTGTTTGCCTATGTCACCGGTAATGCGTCCTATTCCCGGTACCTGTTTTTGCCCCATATTCCGGGCGCCGGTGAACTGCTTATTTTCTGTGGTGCCATGGCCGGTGCCGGACTGGCCTTTTTGTGGTTTAACGCCTATCCGGCGCAGGTGTTCATGGGCGATGTGGGCGCGCTGGCGCTGGGCGGTGCGCTGGGTACCATCGCTGTCATTGTCCGTCAGGAGATCGTACTGTTCATGATGGGTGGCGTTTTTGTGGTGGAGACCGTGTCGGTAATTTTACAGGTGGGCTACTTCAAATTCACAAAAAAGAAATTTGGTACCGGGAGACGGCTATTCCTGATGGCACCGCTGCACCATCATTTTGAACAGAAGGGCTGGAAAGAAACCCAGGTGGTGGTGCGTTTCTGGATTATCACCATGATGCTGGTTCTGTTTGGCCTGTCCACTTTGAAATTACGTTAAATCCATGATCAGTTTTTCGCACAATAAAGTACTTGTTCTGGGACTCGGTGAATCGGGTTTGTCGGCCACGCGCTGGCTTGCGCGGTGTGGCGCGACCCTGCGCGTGGCGGATACGCGCGACGCACCAGACCGGTTGCGGCAACTGAACGAATTGCAGGCGCAAAGTGCGGCGCCGATTGAATTTGTCAGTGGAAAATTTTCGCCTGAACTGCTGGACGGCATCGACATGATGATTGTCAGTCCCGGTTTATCCGAATTGAATGAACTGGTCAATATCGTTCCGGCAGCCAGAGAGCGCAACATTGCCGTGTGGAGTGAAATCGAGTTATTTGCGCAGAGTCTGAAGCAATTGCGTGAGACCGCGCAATATCACCCGAAGATTGTGGCAATAACCGGAACCAACGGCAAGACTACGGTCACCAGCCTGGTCGGGCTTCTGGTCAGCCGTGCAGGAAAAAGCGTTAAAGTCGCCGGGAACATCAGTCCCGCTGTGCTGGACGTTCTGGGTCTGTGCCTGGATGAACATGCCTTGCCCGACGTCTGGGTGCTGGAGCTGTCCAGTTTTCAGTTGCACAGCACTTACAGTTTGCACGCAGACGCAGCGACTGTGCTCAATATCAGCCAGGATCATCTGGACTGGCATGGCAGCATGGCTGCGTATGCCGACGATAAGTCCCGCATATTCTCTGATCAGACCGTGCAGGTACTGAATCGCGATGATGCCATGGTAATGCAGATGCAGCGTTTGACGGCAGAGCAGATCACCTTCGGTCTGTCGGCACCGGCCATGCCCAATGAATTCGGGTTGCAGAGCGAGCACGACATGAACTGGCTGTGTGTCGCCAACGCAGTTGATGATGACATCATGCCGGCCAAACGCCGCACCAAAAATCAACCGGCACCGGAGATTGAGGTGGTTGTGACGCGCCTGATGCCCGCTGATGCACTGAAAATCCGTGGCAGGCATAATGCGCTGAACGCGCTGGCGGCGCTGGCATTGTGCCGGGCAATTCAGTTGCCGCTGGCACCCTTACTGCATGGCTTGCGCGACTACCAGGGCGAAGCGCATCGAGTCGAATTGATTGCGACTATCGGTCAGGTTGACTATTACGATGACAGCAAGGGTACGAATGTGGGTGCGACAGTGGCCGCTTTGAATGGACTCGGCGACAGTCATTCAAAAATTGTGCTGATTGCGGGTGGCGTAGGCAAAGGGCAGGATTTTGCGCCGTTACTACAACCGGTTTCAAAGTACGTGTCGACGGTCGTTTTAATTGGCCAGGCAACGGCAGATATAGCGCAGGGTCTGGAAGGCAGTGGCGTGCAAATCATCCGCTGTGATCAACTGGATCTGGCGGTCAGCCAGGCTGCCGCGCAGGCCCGACCCGGCGACAGGGTCCTTCTGTCTCCCGCCTGTGCCAGTTTTGACATGTTTGAAAATTATGCGCACCGGGCCAGGGTATTTGTCGATGCTGTCAAAGAAGTGGGTCTTGCGCGGGGTGAAGTGCTATGAAAACTATCCTGTCGTCATTATGGTCACCCCAGCCTGGCGGACGTTCGCAAATGCTGGAGTACGACCAGATGCTGATCTGGGTAAGTGTCATCCTGATGCTGTTCGGCATGGTCATGGTGTATTCGGCCTCAATTTCATTGCCGGATTCCCCCAAATATGCCGGTTACACCAATAATCACTTTTTGGTGCGGCAGGCGATCTTTATTGGTTTTTCTCTGCTGGTGGGTTACGGTGTGTTTAATATCAGGATGGAAATCTGGCAGAAATATGCGCCCTACTTATTTGTACTGACACTGATTTTATTGGTGGCTGTCCTGATACCCGGTCTCGGGAAGGGCGTGAACGGTGCCAAGCGCTGGCTATCGCTGAAAGCACTGAATATTCAACCGTCGGAACTGATGAAACTGTTTGTGGTGCTATATGCCGCTGATTACACGGTGCGCAAACAGGAATACATGCATAAGCTGTCAAAGGGATTCATGCCGATGGCGATGGCGGTCGGATTTGTCGGCCTGTTGCTGCTGCTGGAACCGGACCTCGGTGCATTTGGCGTGATCGTCTGCATCGCAATGGGCATTCTCTTTTTGGGTGGCATTAATGGTATCTGGTTCGGCGGAATCGCAGCGCTGCTGGTTGGCATTTTCAGTCTGGTGATTACCTTGTCCAAGTGGCGCCGTGACCGGATTTTTGCCTATCTGGATCCCTGGCAGGAAGATAACGCGCTGGGTAAGGCGTATCAGCTGTCGCATTCACTGATCGCGTTCGGACGCGGCGAGATTTTTGGCGTGGGACTGGGCGGCAGTGTTGAAAAATTGAGCTATCTGCCCGAAGCACACACCGATTTCTTGCTGGCCGTGATTGGTGAGGAATTGGGTTTCGCCGGCGTGATTGTGGTTGTGTACCTTTTCTACTGGTTGGTCAAACGCGCCTTTGACATTGGCCGCCAGGCCATCGTACTTGATCTGACCTTTGCCGGATTGACTGCAAAAGGAATCGGCATATGGATAGGTGTTCAGGCGTTCATTAACATGGGTGTGAATATGGGACTGTTGCCGACCAAGGGCTTGACGTTGCCATTAATGAGTTACGGCGGTTCCGGCATCTTGATCAATTGTGTCGGATTGGCGATACTGTTGCGCATCGATTATGAAAGCCGGGCGCTGATGCGCGGGGGGCGAATATCATGACGGTAATGACGCCCAGACGACTCATGATCATGGCCGCAGGTACCGGTGGGCATATTTTCCCTGGTCTGGCCATTGCCGATGCGATGCAGCAACGCGGCTGGGTCGTTACATGGCTGGGCACGGCGCACGGCATGGAAGGCGAACTGGTCGCAAAATACAGGATACCGATGGATGTACTGCATTTTTCCGGAATGCGCGGAAAAGGGTGGCGCCACAGTCTGGCCGGTGCGGTAAAACTGGTAGCGGGCTTGTGGCGCTGTTTTCAATTTCTGGGTGCGCGAAAACCGGATGTGGTGCTCGGCATGGGCGGTTATGTCACGGTGCCAGGCGGTCTGATGGCAAAATTGCGGGGTATTCCACTCGTGCTGATTAATGCAGATGCGGCTCTGCTGCTGTCAAACCGGTTTCTGGTGTCATGTGCAAAAAAAGTGCTGTTTGGATTTCCTGCCGATTTTGGTGCGGCGGCCGGCAAGGCGCGCGTGACCGGAAATCCGGTGCGCAAGGAAATCACCACATTGCCGGGTCCGGCAGTCCGGTATGGTCAACGGACTGGGCCGTTGAATTTACTGATCGTGGGCGGCAGCCTGGGAGCGAAAGTGCTGAATGAAACCTTGCCGCTGGCGTTGGCATTAATGCCGGTGGCATTGCGCCCTGTGGTCACCCACCAGTCTGGCAAGCAGCATATCGCCGCTCTGCAGGCGGCTTACAAAAAAGCGCAGGTGAGCGCGGACGTGGTCGCATTTATTGATGATATGCCCGTTCGTTATGCAAAAGCGGATCTGGTGATCTGCCGTTCGGGTGCCATTACGGTATCGGAGCTGACGGCAGCGGGCGTGGCAAGCGTACTGGTTCCGTTTATGGCCTCTTCGACCACCCATCAGAAGAATAATGCCGACTGGATGGCGGACCAGAAAGCGGCCATTCACCTGTCTCAGCAGGAAATGACAGCGGAAAAACTGGCCGCAATTCTGACCGCGTTGAGTCGCAAGGAATGCCAGAAACTGGCGGAAGCGGCGTATCAGCTTGGGCGTCGTAACGCCAATCAGGACATCGCGGACGTGCTTGAAGAAATGACACAGAGAACGGCAGGATGATATGAAACACAGAATCAGGCATTTGCATTTTGTTGGCATAGGCGGCTCCGGGATGAGCGGTATCGCCGAGGTATTGCTGAATCTTGGATTTGTCATTTCCGGCTCTGACCTGAACAGTAACGCCGCTTCTGAACGTTTGGCGGGCCTGGGTGCAAAAGTCACGCTGGGTCATGATGCGAAAAACATAATCGGTGCGGATGCGGTGGTAACGTCAACCGCAGTCAAGTCGGACAATCCGGAAGTCATGGCAGCACGCGCTGCGCACGTGCCGATAGTTCCGCGTGCGATGATGCTGGCAGAACTGATGCGACTGAAAAGTGGCATCGCCATAGCTGGAACGCATGGAAAAACAACGACCACCAGTCTGGTCGCCAGTGTGCTGGCGCAAGGTGGCCTGGATCCGACCTTTGTGATTGGCGGACTGCTGAATAGTGCCGGGGCCAATGCGAAGCTGGGCAGTGGCGATTTCATCGTCGTGGAAGCCGATGAGTCCGATGCGTCCTTTCTGAATCTGTCTCCGGTCATTTCAGTCATCACCAATATCGATGCGGATCATATGGAAACCTATGATCATGATTTTGCCAAACTGAAACAGGCGTTTATCGAATTTACCCAGCGCTTGCCGTTTTACGGCGTGGCCGTGCTTTGCCTGGATGACTTCAATGTCCGCGAAATCATGCCGTTTATTTCAAAACCGATTGTCACCTACGGGTTTCATCCGGAAGCGGAAGTGCGCGCCGTCAACGCGGCGCATGTCGCTGGAAAAATGCAATTTACGGTCCTGCAGAAGGATTATGCCGACCTGCTGATCAATCTGAATCAGCCTGGCATGCATAATGTGCAGAATGCCTGTGCCGCCATAGCAATCGGACGTGAACTGGGCATTTCAAACAGTGATATCCAGCAGGCGTTAAGCGAATTTAACGGAGTCGGAAGGCGTTTTACACGCTATGGTGAAATCACGTTGCCGGCGCAGGCGGGCAAACCGGCCGGCCAGTTTGCGCTGGTTGATGATTATGGCCACCATCCGGTTGAAATGGCGGCCACCCTGGCTGCGGCGCGTGGTGCGTTTCCCGGGCGCCGGCTGGTGCTGGCGTTTCAGCCGCATCGCTATACCCGAACCCGTGACGTGTTTGAGGATTTTGTCAAAGTCATTTCCGGTGCTGATGTCGTCGTTCTGGCTGAAGTCTATGCAGCCGGTGAGGCGCCCATTGTGGCTGCTGATGGCCGCGCGCTGGCCAGAGCGTTGCGTGTGCTGGGAAAAGTGGATCCGGTGTTCGTCGAAAAAATGGATGACTTTCCCGCGACGTTATTAGGTGTGCTAAAAGAGGGAGATGTCGTGATCAATATGGGGGCAGGCTCGATTAACAGCGTGCCGGCGAAATTAATAAAACTCGTTAATAGTCAATCATAGCGGACTCTGTATGACAGTAAAAAATACGATTAAGGGATTGGGAAAAGTGGGTGTGCTGTTTGGCGGGCGATCCGCTGAACGCGAGGTGTCTGTCATGACCGGGACCGGCGTGCTGGCTGCACTGAAAAGCAGGGGCGTGGACGCGCACGGATTTGACCCGGGCGTAAACACGCTGGCGGAACTGGCAGCCCAGAAGTTTGACCGTGTTTTCATTGCCCTGCACGGTCGGTATGGTGAAGACGGCAGTTTGCAGGGAGCGCTGGAACAGTTGGGCATACCCTATACAGGATCCGGCGTATTGGCATCGGCGCTGGCGATGGACAAGGAAATGACCAAACGGATCTGGCTTGCCAGCGACATTCCCACGCCCAGGTTCATGATGTTGAATCAGAACAGCGACTGGAGTGCCGTAGCCAGTTACCTGACATTGCCACTGATAGTCAAACCGGCCCACGAGGGTTCCACGATGGGTCTGACCAAGGTCACCGATCAGGGCCAGTTGCCTGCCGCGTACGAACTGGCATCGCGCTATGATAACGCGGTGATCGCCGAACAATTTATTGACGGCATTGAGGTCACCTGTGCCATACTGGGCAAAGAGCAGGATGCACGCGCCCTGCCGTTAATCAGAATCGTTGCGCCTGACGCCAACTATGATTACCAGAACAAGTATTTTACGGATGATACCCAGTATTTCTGCCCGTCAGGACTGCCTGCAGAACAGGAAAAAGCCATTCAGGACATGGTCACCGCATCGTACCGCGCACTCGGTTGTCGCGGGTGGGGGCGCGCCGACGTGATGATACGCGCATCCGACAATCAGGCGTTTTTACTGGAAATGAATACCTCACCGGGTATGACCGGGCATTCACTGGTCCCGATGGCGGCCAAACAGGCGGGCATGAGTTATGCCGATTTATGTCTGGAGATTTTGTACATGGCCGAACTGGAATTGCATGCGTCCGATGAGTGGAAACCCTGACGCATGTGGCAAGATATCAAAGTATTGAACGCAACAGCCAATATTTTATTTGGTGCGTGCGCGCTGTTGCTGTTTCTGGGTGGCGTCTGGCTGCTGATGAACCGCCCCATGTTTACTTTGAATGTGATACAGATTGAAGGCTGGAACAGTAATGTTTTGAAACACGTGAATCCGCAGATCATCCGCAGCACAGCACTGGGAAAAATAAGGGGCAATTTCTTTACAACCAATCTGGATGCAATACGGCACGCGTTTGAAATGGTACCGTGGGTGAGAAAGGCAAGCGTGCGTCGCGAATGGCCGGACCGGTTAATTGTGACTCTGGAAGAGCATAGCCCGCTGGGAACCTGGGGGGATGATGGTCAGATACTGTCGGTGAAAGGGGATGTGTTCACAGCGAACCTTGCCGAAGTTGAGGAAGAATCCAGATTGCTGGAATTCAGCGGACCGCAGGGAAGTGAAAAAGACGTATTGCAGCACTATCTGGATTTCAAGGACCGTTTCAGGGCAATTTCCCTGACCCCCGAAGCGGTCAGATACAGCAAGCGGTATGCCTGGGAAGTTAAGTTGAATGATGGTGTGACTGTGCAGTTGGGGCGCGAAGAAAACAGTGCGGTACTGAAGGAAAGGGTGGACAGGCTGATTCAGGTGTATCCGGAATTGACCCATCGTCTGCAGGGTAAAATTGAAAGCGTGGACCTGCGCTACCCGAACGGGTTGGCATTAAAAGCCAGCGGGCAGGAATTAAACGTGGTAGGAAAGAAAAAGAAATGATATGACTAAAGACGCAAAAAACCTGATTGTTGGACTGGACATCGGCACCTCGAAGGTGGTTGCCGTGGTGGCCGAAGTCATGCCGGACGGCAGGCATGAAGTGATTGGCCTGGGTCAGCACGAATCCAAAGGCCTCAAGAAAGGGGTGGTGGTCAACATTGAAGCCACGGTTGAATCGATACAGCGCGCGCTTGAGGAAGCAGAGCTGATGGCGGACTGCAAAATCCGTAATGTCTACACCGGGATAGCCGGAAGCCATATCCGCAGCATCAATTCACGCGGTATGGTGGCCATTAAAGACAAGGAAGTCACCGCCGCGGATGTCACACGGGTGATTGAAACCGCCAAAGCCATCAACATCTCCACGGACCAGCAGTTGCTGCATACCGTCCCGCAGGAATTTATTGTGGATAATCAGGATGATGTGCGTGAACCGATAGGCATGAGCGGTATCCGTCTGGAAGTCAAAGTGCATATCGTGACCGGTGCCGTTTCGGCGGTACAGAATATCGTGAAATGTGTACGACGCTGCGGTCTGGAAGTGGCCGATCTTATCCTGCAACCGATGGCGTCGGCCGATGCCGTGCTGACATTGGACGAAAAAGAACTGGGCGTGGTGTTGATTGATATCGGCGGTGGAACCACCGATGTCGCGGTATTCAGCGAAGGCGCTATCCGGCACACGGTCACCATTCCGATTGCCGGCGACCAGATCACCAATGATATTGCCATGGCCCTGCGCACACCGACTGCCGAGGCTGAGGACATAAAAATCCGTTTCGGTGTTGCCAAACAGGCGCTGGCCGATCCGGCGCAAACACTGGAAGTGCCCGGACTTGGTGATCGTGAGCCGCGTTCCATGTCGCGCCAGGCACTGGCGGCGGTGATAGAGCCGCGTGTTGAGGAGCTGTTCGCGTTTGTGCAGCAGGTCATCCGTGAATCGGGCTATGAAGAAGTGCTGTCATCCGGCGTGGTCATTACCGGAGGTACCAGCATGATGCCGGGTATGGTTGAACTGGCGGAAGATGTCTTCCTCAAGCCAACCCGTATCGGCATGCCGGAATACCAGGGGCAACTGTCGGACGTCGTGCGCAGCCCGCGATACTCGACCGTTCTGGGTTTATTGCTGGAGGCGAAGAAGCAGTATCTGCGAGGGCATCTGGTATCACGTCAGGAAGGCTCTGCAAAAGCGGTTTGGCAGCGTATGAAAGAGTGGTTTTTTGGGACTTTTTAATCATAATTATGATGTAAAAAATGTGTCATCAATTTATAATGTGCAGGTCTTTTGTGGTGCGATTTTAATGAATCGAGAAATCATTCAGGCAATGCGAAAGATTAAATGAAGTAAAAATGCAGTGTTTAGTTGTTAGTCATGACAAACCGGAAGCAACTGTGATGATTATCGACTGGGAACTGCCAACCTAGGGGGAATGAAGATGGAATTTGAAATGATCGATAACGTGACACAAGGGACCATCATTAAAGTGGTGGGCGTGGGCGGCGCTGGTGGTAATGCAGTGCAGCATATGATAAACAAGGGTGTGTGTGGCGTTGAATTTATTGCTGCCAACACCGATGCGCAAGCATTGACCCAGTCCAAAGCGCACAACGTCATTCAAATTGGCGAAACCGGTTTGGGCGCCGGTATGAAACCGGAAGTCGGTCGTCAACTGGCTGAAGAATCACGTTCCCGCATTGAAGATGCGCTGCGCGGCGCGCATATGGTCTTTATTGCTGCCGGAATGGGTGGCGGTACCGGAACGGGCGCGGCACCGATAGTCGCTCAGATCGCCAAAGAACAGGGCGCGCTGACGGTGGCTGTCGTATCCAAACCGTTTTCCTATGAAGGTCAGAAATGCATGGACATCGCGGACGCCGGTCTCGAAGCGCTGTCTGTGCATGTCGATTCGCTCATCATCATCCTGAACGAAAAGCTCGAAGAGATCTACGAAGATGACAGCATGCTTGAATGGATGCAGCACGCTGATGACGTACTCAACAATGCCGTGGCAGGTATCGCTGAAATCATCAATGTGCCGGGCCATATTAACGTCGATTTTAACGATGTCAAAACCATTATGAGCGAACAGGGCAAGGCCATGATGGGAACGGCAACGGCATCAGGTATCGACCGTGCGCGGATTGCCGCAGAACAGGCTGTTGCTTCTCCCCTGCTGGACGGAATAGATCTGTCCGGCGCGCGCGGCGTGCTGGTCAATGTTACGGCAAGCCGCAGTTTGAAAGGCAAAGAAATTCGCGAAGTCATGGCGGCGGTGCGCGCCTTTGCGGCCCCCGATGCGTCGATTGCGCAAGGTATTGCCTATGATGACACGATGGGAGATGACATACGCGTGACTGTCGTTGCAACAGGTCTGGGCCGCAATAAAAAGCCCATGACACTGGTGCAACCAGCGCAAATGCTGCGTACCGGAACCCATAACGAAGCGTCACAGCCTGTGCACATGTCGGCTGATTTATTGGGCGGTAACGTCACGATGAATACCGGCCATTCTGCCGATAACAAGCTGTCGTCCGGTGCTGCTTCGCACAGTTTTGACAGCCCCAAAGGCCCGGCTGTCTGGCGTCGTGAATCCGCCTCGGAAACCGTGCGTGCGCTGGAAAAAAATGGCATGGAAACCTATGACATTCCGGCATTTCTGCGCAAACAGGCCGATTGAATAGACGACCTGACCGACGTTCGTGAGCGGTGAAGCCGATGGTAACGTGGGAATTGGCAGCCGCTCAGCAGACTTTAAGAGACTGAGGCATACTATCGCCTGAGCTGTAGACGCCGCAAACAGCCCTGTTTGCGGCGTTTTTATTTGTAGGTAACTACTTAAGGAGATAGAAATGACTGCTGCTACGCAAATTAAAATCGGCGATAAATTACCTGAGGGGAATTTATTGGAATATATTGAAGTGGCAACCGGAACCTGCAGTATCGGACCTAACAAGTTTGCCGTGAGCGATCTGACCAAAGGAAAAACGATTGCCATTTTTGGCTTGCCTGGTGCGTACACCCCGACCTGTTCAGCGCAACATGTCCCGGGCTATGTCAAGTTGGCGGACAAATTAAAAGCGGCCGGTGTCGATGAAATCTGGTGTATTTCGGTCAACGACGCATTCGTCATGGGTGCCTGGGGTCGGGATCAGAAGGCCACCGGCATTGTACGGATGATGGCCGACGGAAATGCTGATTTCAGTCGTGCGCTAGGCCTGGATGCGGATTTCAGCAAGCATGGTATGGGCATTCGTTCACAACGCTACTCGTTAGTGGCGGTGGATGGTGTTGTCAAACATCTGAATGTCGAGCAAGGCGGTAAATTTGAGGTATCCAATGCGGAAACGTTGCTGGCACAGTTAGGCAAATAAGCAGCGCCTCAGGATCGGGTAGTGCACGGTTTCATGCCGGTAAGCAATCCGTCAGGCGTTGCGTTGCCCGGTTTGAGGCAGATTGGGCTACCCTGTTTCACCCGCTCGATTCGGGCGTTTTTCCTTGATAAATACACATGTAACTAATTAAGATGTAGAAAGTTGCATAACGTCGTAAAATGACCCGTATGAAAAGGGTAACGCTCAATTCGGAATTTCATTCGTCATTATGCTAAAACAGAGAACCATCAAAAATACGGTGAATGCCATTGGGGTTGGCCTGCATTCCGGTACGAAAGTCAAGCTGACGATGCAACCTGCGCCGGTCGATTCCGGCATTATTTTCAGGCGGGTTGATTTTGAGCCGCCCGTTGAATTTCCATCGTCCGCATTGACTGTCGGCGAAACCAAAATGGCTTCGACACTGACTCATGAACGAGCCAAGATATCAACGGTTGAACACGTCATGTCAGCCTGCGCCGGTTTAGGCATAGATAATCTGTATATCGATGTGAGCGCCGAAGAAATCCCCATTATGGATGGCTCGGCCGCCTCGTTTGTCTATCTGTTACAGCAGGCTGGCAAGCAGGAACAGGGCGCGCCCAAGAAATTTATCCGGATTCTGAAACCGGTTGAAGTGCGTGAAGGCACAGGCAATCATGAAAAATGGGCGCGGCTCGAGCCGTACCATGGCTTTAAGCTGAAATTCTTTATTGAGTTCAATCATCCAGCGGTTGATGGTACCAACCAGACTGCCGAAGTTGATTTCGGGAGCGTATCTTATGTGCGTGATGTCGCCAGAGCACGTACCTTTGGATTTATGCAGGATGTCGAAAGTTTGCGCGGTATCGGATTAGCGCTGGGCGGGTCCTTTGAAAACGCAATTGTAATGGATGAATTCCGGATACTGAATGCAGATGGGTTGCGTTACGATGATGAATTCGTGCGCCATAAAATTCTGGATGCGATTGGTGACCTGTATCTGATCGGACATCCTCTGCTGGCAAGTTACAGTGCGCATAAATCGGGCCACGGTTTGAATAATCTGTTACTGCGTGCCGTACTGGCCCAGCCTGATTCGTATGAAATCGTCACCTTTGACAGCCTGGAGCTGGCGCCGCATTCGTATCTGCGGCAAATGGCTGAACAATGGCTTCCCAATTAGGATAGAGGAATAGCGTCCGCTGTCACCGGCCGCAGCCGGGGCGGCATCGGCTCAAACCGCGGCGAATGAAAAAATTACCTGGGGCGACTGATCAGCGTTCTCAGTGCGCCAAGCAGTTCATCGTTCCGGTGTGACCCGGCCAAATTTTTTTCCAGATTGTTAAACGCATTTAAGGCCGATTCAGATAGCTGGCAGCTTTTTTCGACCTGTACTTCCGGTAATGCCGCATTGACTTGTACTTTGATACGGATTGCGTTAATCTGCCAGCCTGCTTTTTGCAATGCTGATTGCAGTAGCGGCAACTGTTGCTTGAGCTTGCTGGCCAGTGCGCCATTGGGCGCGCACAGCGTTAATCGTTCTGTTTCAAGGTGCAGCACCTGGCAGTGTAAAAATAATTGCGGCAATACAGCGATGCAGTCTTTTTGTAACGCGGTAAGCGTCGTAATAGTGGGCCACAGGTGTGCAATCTGGCTCCGTAATAAAACATTAACTTCAACACCCTGGCTGCGCTTACCGTTGTTTTTATTGGCATTTTTGGCAACAAAATTCACTTTACTCGAATTGGTATTGAAGACGGAATGACGATTTGGTTGCGGAGTTGATGCCATAGCGGTTCAGTTTTGGAGTATGAATGCAAATTATTGTAATGCACCCGCGGTTTACGCGCGCAAAATCAATTAAAATTACGCAAAAACATGTTTATTTGTCATTAATCTGTATGACAGTGCTGGTACTCGTTTGCAGCTTTTTACTGTCGCTATTATGCCTCCGTTTAGCCAGCAGCAATGAAACACTGCGCAATATGCTTCCGGCCGAGTTCAGTGTCCTGGACAGTAACTCCCAAGAAAAATACATGAAACAGAATCTGGCCAAAATGGCCATCAAGCTGGGTGAAATGCAGGCGCAAATCATGCAGTTGGACGCATTGGGTGAACGGGTACAGGGGTTGGCCGGGGTTAAACCCGAAGAATTCAATTTCAAAAATGTACCACCCCGTGGCGGGCTCGAACCGGCTATGGATGCCCATTATCTGAGCATGTCTGAATTTCAGCAGGCCCTCGATGCGCTGTCGGCGGATCTGGATCGTCGCGGTGACTATTTAAACGTCGTTGAGACTACTTTAATGGAATATAAAGTAAAATCGCGCCTTTTACCGACAACGCAACCCGTGAATGTGCCGTTTAATTCATCCACGTTTGGCTGGCGTCTGGACCCGTTTACCGGGCAGAATGCCTTTCATGAAGGAATCGATTTCCCGGCTCCAGTGGGCACTCACATTGTGGCAGCGGCAGGCGGCGTGGTGATTACCGCCGAATACCACCCGCAGTTTGGCAATGTACTGGAAATTGATCATGGCAATGATCTGGTGACCCGTTACGCGCATTGTTCACGTATTACAGTGAAAGTGGGTGATATCGTCAAACGCGGACAGTATGTTGCCGACATTGGCACATCGGGCAGATCAACTGGTGCTCACCTGCACTTTGAGGTGTTGCTGAAAGGCCGGCCCCAGAATCCCAATAAGTTCCTGTCTGCCGGCGCAAGCCAGGCCAGCGCCGCGCCGCAGGTCAGTCCCGATTAGGTCAGGCTGGCATTCCAACGGTACAATAGCGGTTTTCTTTCTTTTCCAGTTAATCTGTTATGACAGTTCGCACCCGTTTTGCCCCCAGCCCGACCGGTTTCCTGCATTTGGGCGGCGCCCGCACCGCGTTGTTTTCATGGGCTTATGCACGCCACTTTGGCGGTACGTTTGTATTGCGCATCGAAGATACCGATGTCGAGCGATCCACACCGGAAGCGGTACAGGCGATTCTCGACGGTATGCAATGGCTCGGCCTCCAGCATGACGAGGGACCGTTTTACCAGATGAAGCGCATGGATCGTTATTCTGCTGTGTTAAGCGAGATGCTGGCGACCGGGACCGCCTATTACTGTTATTGCACACCGGACGAAGTGGAAGCAATGCGCGAAAAGCAGCGCGCGCTGGGTGAGAAGCCCCGTTACGACGGCTCCTGGCGTCCGATGCCGGGAAAAGTCCTGCCTGCCGTTCCCGCCGATCGCAAGCCGGTTATCCGGTTCCGGAATCCTGCAGACGGTGAGGTGACCTGGGAAGATGTCGTCAAGGGACAGATCACCATTGCCAACCGTGAACTGGACGATCTGGTTATAGCACGCCCGGACGGCACGCCAACCTATAATTTCTGTGTGGCGGTCGACGACTGGGATATGAAAATAACCCACGTGATCCGCGGCGATGACCATGTCAACAATACCCCCCGGCAGATTAACATTCTGCTGGCGTTGGGCGCCAGCTTGCCGAAGTACGGACACGTACCGATGATACTGGGCTCGGACGGCGAAAAACTCTCCAAGCGCCATGGTGCGGTTAGCGTGATGGATTATCCGGCGCAAGGTTATCTGCCGGAAGCGATGTTAAATTATCTGTCGCGTCTGGGCTGGAGTCACGGCGACGATGAAATTTTCAGCATGGAGCAGATGTGCAGCTGGTTCAATCTTGATCATCTGTCGAAATCACCGGCGCAATTCAACGCTGAAAAACTGGCCTGGGTGAACAACCATTACATCAAGCTGGC
>CAITOF010000034.1 GCA_903893945.1 uncultured Oxalobacteraceae bacterium
CATTGGCAGGGACCTCGCAGGAATCGGCGCAGCAACAATATGTGGATCTGATCAACGATCTGAAATAAATCACCCGGCCAGCCCGCGACGACCGCCCGGCGAGACCCACAGCCGCTCCCGCCATCGTCGCGGTACAGGAAACCTCCGGTTCAACGTCACCAGAAAAATGTATTGCTGATGACTCCCGGCGTCATTCCTGCGCCTTTGTTTTGGATGCCGTCTTTTTCGCCGGCGCGCTGTCGGCACCCGGTGCGGCCATACCCTGCCCGAACGCCTCCATCATTTTTTTACCGGCATCCAGCCACTGTTCATAGCCATGACTTACCTCGCCCAGGTGCGGAAACATTTTCTGTACCGGCGACTGCTGGTTGTTGTCGCTGGCGATTTTCGCCGCTTTTTCATAGCCGTTCGCCATCTGTTCCTGTGCAACCCGGTTAATCTCGGCGGTTAATGCTGAAGTAATGGCACTGATTTCACTAGCATACGAGAGCGTCCGATTCAGTCGTTCCTGCATGGCATCCTGATCGACCGACAACATTTCCTGCGGTGACTTCACGGCCAGCAGGTGCCGGACTGATTTCGACGTATCTTCCAGCGATTGCTTTGCCACCTTCAGATTCAGTTCAAATAATTTCATTGAACTATCCAGTGCTTTTGTCGCAAAAGCACCCCACTGCGCCTGCTGATCCTGCAGAGCTTGCGCCATTTTTTCCTGTGCTGACTCAGACATACCAACCTCCTGTTTCTGGCATTAAGTGACACCTCGCGAGTACCACTGTAAATCCACAAAGGGCAGACCTTTTGATTTAGATCAATCTTACTAAAATTGATACGTAAATATATGTTCTGACCACGTGTTGCGCTCCAGCAAGGTCCGCTTTTCAGGAATACCGTTGTGTGCTAAAGGAGACCCGCCGACTGCTAATATACCGCATTAATCACCTCACCTTGTTCCACAAACCGCATTAAATTATCGACCGCACATTGCTGCATCGCCTTTCGGGTTGGTTCGGATGCACTGGCAATGTGTGGGGTGAGCACGACATTCGGTAACGTTAAAAAATCCCGGTGAAATTCAGGTTCATTTTCAAAGACATCCAGACCGGCCGCAGCAATCTGTTTACGACGCAGGGCGTCAATCAGTGCCACGTCATCCACGACACCGCCACGGGCGGTGTTAATCAGGGTGGCTGTCGGTCGCATCTGACGAAATTCCGCTGCACCCATGCAATGATGTGTCGCCGGCGAATAGGGCAGCATCAGAACCAGATGGTCTGCCCTGTTCAGCAATTCTTCTTTACTGACATAGGTTGCCCGGTTCGCGTGCAGCTCCTGCTCAGCCGACAATCGCGCACGATTGTGATACACCACCTGCATATCAAACCCCATCGAGCGACGCGCAATCGCCTGACCAATACCGCCCATACCCAATATCCCCAGTGTCTTGCCATGCACATCCGCGCCAAGAAATCCGCGCAATTGCCATTGGCTCCAGTTCCCGGCGCGCAACCAGTTTTCTGCTTCGGTAACGCGTCGGGCTGTTGCCAGCAGTAACGCCCATGCAAAATCGGCGGTCGTTTGATTCAGGACCGTCGGAGAATGGGTCACGATGATGCCTCGGGCTTTGCAGGCCGCCACGTCTATATTGTCATAGCCGACCGTCATTGCACTGATGATTTTCAAGTGCGGTGCCTGTGAAATGACGTGCTGGGTAAAACGTGCATTTCCAGCGGTAAATACGGCGGTCTTGTTCTGCAGCTTTTCGACCAACTGTGTTTCAGAAAAAATGGCGTTATCCTGATTGGTTTCCAGATCATAGCAACGGGATAATTGCATCACCGTTTCCGGAAATGCCGGACAGGTCATCAGCAGGGCAGGTTTGGACATAACACACTCTCTTCGCGCCAGAAATTCTGGTTTTAAAATTATCAAAATGGCATTTATTTAGTCATAAAATCGGGTGCGGATTATTATGCGACGATTTCGACCGGGGTGCCGAAAAATCACAATCTGAATTTACTTATGCAAATTTTATATAAGGTTGATTTGTGGGAACCTGAAAATTGCCTTAAAATACAGTGCTTTGTAGTTTGCGACACAAATAGTTCGCCTGCCCCCCATTCCCGTTTTTTGAAGATAGGTTAGTTATGACCCACGTTGTCACCGAATCCTGCATCCGCTGTCGCTACACGGATTGCGTTGATGTCTGCCCGGTAGATTGTTTTCGCGTTGGACCCAACTTTTTAGCCATTGACCCCGATGAATGCATAGACTGCGCGGTGTGCGTTGCTGAATGCCCGGTCAATGCCATTTTTGCCGAAGAAGATGTCCCGGCCGACCAACAGGACTTTCTCAAAATCAATGCCGATCTGTCACGCGTCTGGCCGTCCATTACTAAAACCGTTCCCCATCTGCCGGATGCGGACGACTGGAAAGACGTCAAAGAGAAAAAGCATTTTTTAAAATCTTAATTCACCCTGGTCACGACCCGGCGTTACGGGTCCGAGAACGTATTACCGTCATGCATCGGGATACGTTCACTTTATAGGAATACACCCGCCGTATGGACACCAACAAAGCTGATAGCGCATCAGCGCCCATCATCGCCGATGCAGTTATCGTCGGCGCCGGCCCGGTTGGGCTTTTTCAGGTATTTGAACTTGGCCTGCTGGAAATCAAGGCGCACGTGATTGATTCACTTCCGGTCGTCGGTGGTCAATGTGTTGAGTTGTACCCCGACAAACCGATTTATGATATTCCGGCCGTGCCAGTTTGTACCGGTCAGGAACTTACCGACAACCTGTTAAAGCAGATCGAACCTTTTTCGCCGACATTTCATTTGGGTCAGGAAGTCACTCACGTAGCACGACGCGAAGATGGCCGCTTTGATCTGGCCACCTCCACGGGAACGCGCTTCGTTACCAAAACCATTTTTATTGCAGCCGGTGTCGGGTCCTTCCAGCCGCGCACCCTGAAAGTCGATGGTATTGACGCGTTTGAAGGCAAGCAATTGTTTTACCGTGTCAAAGATCCTGTCCGTTTCCATGGCAGAAATCTGGTTATTTGCGGTGGCGGTGACTCGGCACTTGACTGGGCTCTGGATCTGGTCGGCAAGGCTGAATCCATTGTCCTGCTACACCGCCGGGACGATTTCCGTGCCGCACCGGCCTCGGTTGCCAAGATGCGCGAGCTCTGCGACCAGTTTGAAATGCAGTTACTCATAGGACAGGTGACCGGTATTGAGGCCAGCGACGAGATACTGACCGGCATCAAAGTCACCGGGACTGACGGGGTCACGCGCCGCGTCCCGTTAGATGATTTACTGGTGTTCTACGGATTATCACCCAAGCTGGGGCCGATCGCGGACTGGAGTCTGGACATTGAACGCAAACAATTAAAGGTCATGAGCACCGAAAAGTTTGAAACCAATATTCCCGGTATTTTTGCCGTCGGCGACATCAATACCTACCCAGGCAAAAAGAAATTGATCCTGTCCGGTTTTCATGAAGCCGCCTTGGCGGCATTCGGTGCAGCCCCCTATATTTTCCCTGAAAAGAAAATACATATGCAATACACCACCACTTCGCCGAAATTGCACAAGATTTTGGGCGTCGAAACACCTGTGTTTGACTAATTTTCGCCTGCCCTGTGCAGTAAAAGCATCTTTTCTGTTGCATGAAAAGGTGCTTTTTCTTTATATAGCGCAACTAATTCGATTAGAATAAACGCGTTATTAAGGAATAACGCCTGATTTGTTAAATTTTTATCATTACTTCAGGCTGTCGCAGGCAATATATGTCAATGATTGCTCAGATTTGGTAAAACTAGCGCTGAAGATGGAATAGAGTTGATGTAATATTGCACTGCACCATTTCGTTTCTTAAGCAACTTACACCAGAGGGTTAACCATGCTATACCACTTGCATGAAATGAATCGAGCCTTCATGACGCCCATTACCAATTGGGCTGAAGCCTCCTCAAAATTATTCAGCAATCCGATTTCTCCATTAGCACACACCCCCTTTTCACAACGCATCGCCGCCGGCTACGAGTTAATGTTCCGGCTTGGAAAGAGTTACGAAAAGCCTGCTTTTAACATCACCTCCGTCACCATCAACAACCACACCGTGGGTATCGTTGAAGAGGTTGAACTGCATAAGAGCTTTTGCCGCCTCCTGCATTTCAAAAAAGTAATCAATGCCAAAGACTCGAAGCAACTTAACCAGCCCAAAGTATTGCTGGTGGCACCACTCTCGGGGCATCATTCAACCTTGTTGCGCGACACAGTCAGAACGCTGCTAACCGAACACGATGTCTATATTACCGACTGGACCGATGCACGCATGGTGCCGCTGACTGAAGGTGAATTTCATCTGCATGATTACATCTACTATATCCAGGAATTCATCCGTCATTTAGGCCCGGCTCTGCATGTCATTTCAGTCTGCCAGCCTACCGTACCGGTGCTGGCGGCGATTGCATTAATGGCGACGGCTAAAGATCCGCAACTGCCAAAAACCATGACCATGATGGGCGGCCCCATAGACCCCAGAAAATCGCCGACCCAGGTGAACAGCCTGGCGGTCGAAAAGCCGTTTTCATGGTTTGAAAACAACGTTATTTACAGCGTTCCGCCCAATTTCCCGGGTTATGGACGCAAAGTGTATCCGGGCTTTTTACAACACACGGGATTCGTTGCCATGAATCCGCGCCGGCATGCACAAAGCCATTGGGACTTTTATCAGCACCTGATCCGGGGTGACGATGATCCTGCCGAGGCGCATCGCCAATTTTACGATGAATACAACGCGGTTCTGGATATGCCGGCTGACTATTATCTGGAAACGATAAAAACCGTGTTTCAGGAATTCAGGCTGCCCATGGGCACGTGGGAGGTGGAAGGTAAGCCGGTGCGCCCGCAGGACATTAAAACTGTCGCCCTGTTCACGATTGAAGGCGAACTGGATGACATTTCCGGTCCCGGACAGACGCAGGCTGCGCACGATATCTGTTCCGGGATTCCGGCGAACAAAAAACATGATTTTGTTGCGCCGCAATGCGGTCATTACGGCATTTTTTCCGGCCGGCGCTGGCGCGAACTGATCAGCCCCAGAATTGCTGAATTTATTAAATCCAATCGTTGAGGCCGCACCGAGGCCGTGGCTTGCAATTTGCACGGCAGTGGCGCCCTATTCAGGCGATAATACCGTTTTAAAATCTGTTCAATGCCGTGACTCAGCCTGCACAACAAGCCACCGATGGAAATCCATCGCTTGCGGACCAAATAGAAGATTTACTGCCACAAACGCAATGCACCAAGTGCGGCTACGACGCCTGTCGCCCGTACGCTGAGGCCATAGCGTGCGGTGCGGCGTTATATAACCAGTGCCCGCCAGGCGGACAAGAGGGAATCAGCCGTTTGGCCAGGCTGTTAGGCAAACCGGTCATACCACTCAATGTAATCCATGGCACCGAACACGCTCGTTCCGTGGCCTTCATCGACGAAGCGGTCTGCATAGGCTGCACCTTATGCATTCAGGCATGCCCGGTTGATGCGATTATGGGCGCCCCAAAACAGATGCACAGCGTCATCAAATCGCAATGCACGGGCTGCGACTTATGCTTGCCGCCCTGTCCGGTCGACTGTATTTCAATGGTGAATGTGTCCGGAACAAAAACCGGTTGGGACGCCTGGAGCCAGCAGGACGCCGACGCTGCTCGTGGACGACATGATTTTCGTGGGCACCGTCTGCACAACGAGAAACTAGAGAATGAGGCACGATTGCTGGCTAAGGCCAAAGAAAAATTGCGTGCCATTCAGGATGAAATTGCATCCTCCCAGGAAGCCTATAACGAACAGGCGCGAAAAAAGGCCATTATCAAAGCAGCCATTGCACGCGCAGAAGCGAATAAACCCAAATCATGAATGCCCACCAACGCATCCAGTTTTTTGAACGCCTGCAAAAAATAAACCCGCATCCCGCTACCGAGCTGGAATACACCACGCCCTTTGAACTGCTGATCGCGGTGATCCTGTCGGCACAGGCAACCGATGTCTCTGTCAATCTGGCCACCCGGCGCTTATTTGCCATAGCCAATACACCGGAGAAAATCGTCGCGTTAGGTGAAGAAAATCTCGTGACTTACATTGCCCGGATCGGGCTTTATAAATCCAAAGCGAAGCACGTTATGGCCACGTGCAGACTGTTAATTGACCGGCACGGCGGTAAGGTGCCGCGTGAACGCAGTGCCCTGGAGGCGTTGCCGGGCGTCGGACGAAAGACGGCCAACGTCGTGTTAAACAGCGCTTTTGGCGAACCGACCATCGCGGTCGACACCCACATTTTCAGGGTCGGGAACCGAACCGGACTGGCCACGGGCAGCACTGTCGACAAAGTCGAACAGCAATTATTAAAAAATGTCCCGGAACGATTCAGACTGAACGCGCATCACTGGCTGATATTGCACGGCCGCTATACGTGTAAAGCCAGAAAGCCCTTGTGCTGGAACTGTATCGTTGCCGATGTCTGCGACTTCAGGGACAAAACCCCCCCGCCCTGAACAAGGGCTTTAACCGGTCATGGCAAGGTGGATCAGATAATTCTGCAGGCGTCCTCAAATGAAAATCGGGGTGAACGCGGAAATAATTTGCCTGCATCACCATAGCCGAGATTGCAGACGAAATTGACCTTGACCGTGCTGCCTGCGAAAAACGTTGCGTTCAATTTGTCTGCATCAAAGCCTGACATCGGCCCACAATCGAGGCCCAGTGCTCTGGCCGCCAGCATCAGGTATGCGCCTTGCAAAGAACTGTTACGAAATGCCGTTGCGTCGATTAAGGCCGGGTTACCGACGAACCAGGACTTTGCATCGGCGTGCGGGAATAACTGCGGCAACTTTTCATAAAAAGCCATATCCATACCGATAATTGCGGTCACCGGGGCTGTCCGGGTTTTGTCCTGATTGCCTGCAGCCATGCAACTGAGCAATTTTTCTTTTTCGGTGGGACTTTTAACAAAAACAATGCGGGCGGGCGAGCAGTTTGCCGAGGTCGCGCCCCACTTGGCCAATTCAAATATCTGCCTGCACAGCTCGTCACTGACTGGTTTGTTCAACCAGCCATTATGAGTACGTGCTTCAGTGAACAAGGTGGAAAGAGCAGCTTGATCTAACATGATTTTTCCTTATGGGTGACATGAATTGGATGATAATATCATCCTACACCAACTACGACCAACATTGAACCTGCCATGTTTAGCCCGAGTCAGCACGACGTTCGAACTTTTTTCTGCGAGACCTACCGCAAAACCCGGGCGCGCGAAATTCTTACGCCCTTAGAGACAATCGCGTCAGACTGGATTGTGCAGCACCCGGAGTACGACCAGGACTTTGCCGACCTGAATGCGGCACTGGAAGCCCACTATCCGGTCGATCAGGGAAAAACCAATCCATTTTTACATCTGTCGATGCATTTATCAATTGCAGAACAGATTTCCATCAATCAACCGCCCGGCATTGCCGGCGCATTCAAGCAACTGGCGCAACGTTTCGGGTCAGCGCATGAAGCGCACCATATCATGATGGAATGTTTAGGCGCCGTGATCTGGGAAGCACAACGGCATGGTACCGCCTTTGATGGTGTGGCCTATATGGAAGCAATCCGGTTAAAGCTGGGTTAGCACCAAGCTGGCGCTGGGTGTATGCTACTCATGAAATAAAAAAACCACGCCTGAAAGCGTGGTTTCTGACGCGCCATGACACTGGCCGCATCGTTATTTATGCAATACAAGCGTCGTTGGAAGACTTGAAATATAGGTCGAGATGTTTTCAATATCTTTATCCGACAGTGGTTTTGCCTGACCATTCATGATGGCATTCACGCGCCCGTTAGCCACCCCGCCGCCTCGACGGTAGGCGACCAGTGCATGAGCCAGATAATCCTGATGCTGTCCGGCCAGTTTCGGATAAGCCGGGTCGATCGGGCTATTGAAATCCGCGCCGTGGCAGGCCGCGCAGCCATATTTTTCCACCGCTGTTTTACCTTCGTTAATATCGCCACCGGCAAAAGAACTGGCAGAGAAGGTCAAGGTCATTACGGAACCGGCTATTAACAATATTTTTTTCATCGGATACTTTCGAGCAATTTGATTATGATGTGCGTCAGCTGAGTTGCGTGCTTATTTCTTGGCTGCTGCGGTCTGTTGCGAATAATACGCGGCCAGATCAGCGATGTCCTGATCTGTCAGGCCACGCGCAATGCCGTGCATGGTGGGGTGATTACGGTCGCCTTTTTTATATTCCTGTAACGCGCTCTCGATGTATTTGGCAGATTGTCCGCCCAGTAGAGGCACTTCATAGACCTCAGGAAACGATGCTTTGTAGCCTGCGATGCCATGGCAGCCGATACACATTGCCACCTTGTTTTCAGCCGCTTTAGCATTCCCAACAACATCTGCTGCCAGCGCAACATCAACCACGCTGAGTAAAGCCACGAGAGCAATAATTTTTTTCATGATATTTAATAAGTTGGTAATAAACGCACAAAGGTGAATGATTTGCGGATTCGACATAACGCCCTGTCGCAATACGCGTCCTGCACTCAAAAAAGAAATATTCTAACCGAAGCGATTGTTTCAGTCCACGAACTTGATGTGAATCAATCACAAACCGGCCGCGCTGTGCCTGAAATCTGGCGCAACCTGTCGCGTTGCCGTCGTACCAGGGCGGTTCCGGCCAGTCCCCTGGCGCAGAATGATACACCTGTTTTCAAATTAGATAGATTTTTAGCCATTATTTTTCACTTTCACCTGCAACATGGCTTGCGTATATACTGCTGTCAGAGCGCCCTAAACCACGACCATACCTGACGATATCGCCATGAAAACTCAACAAACCCGATTTGAAGGCTCAGACACTTACGTCGCAACCGACGATTTGAAGCTGGCTGTCAACGCCGCTCTCATTCTGCAACGCCCTTTGCTGATCAAGGGAGAACCGGGCACCGGTAAAACCATGCTTGCCGAAGAAGTCGCGGCGGCACTTGAAATGCCGCTGCTGCAATGGCACATCAAATCCACCACCAAAGCCCAGCAGGGTCTGTACGAATACGATGCCGTGTCACGCCTGCGCGATTCACAGCTGGGTGACGCAAGGGTTAAAGACATCCACAACTACATTGTCAAAGGTGTGTTGTGGCAGGCCTTTACCGCCGATCAGCCGGTCGTACTGCTGATTGATGAAATCGATAAAGCGGATATCGAATTTCCCAACGATTTACTGCGCGAGCTCGACCGCATGGAGTTCTATGTCTACGAGACGCACGAATTAATCAGGACCCGACACCGGCCGCTCGTCATTATCACCTCCAATAATGAAAAAGAATTGCCGGATGCCTTCTTGCGGCGCTGTTTTTTCCATTACATCAAATTCCCGGACCGGGACACCATGCAGGACATTGTACAGGTGCATTTTCCCGCACTGAAAAATGAATTGCTGACGCAGGCCCTGACCAGTTTTTATGAAGTGCGCGAAGTGGCCGGCATCAAGAAAAAACCCTCGACGTCAGAATTGCTGGACTGGCTCAAATTATTACTCGCGGAAGATATACCGCCGGACGCATTGCGCAGCAAAGATCAGAAAATGATAGTTCCGCCATTACACGGTGCGCTCCTGAAAAATGAGCAGGACGTCCACCTGTTTGAACGCATCATCATGATGTCTCGCCACAATCGCTGAATGGAGAACGCATGACGCCAGTAACATTGACAGGTCGATTCGTCACGCTTGTGCCGCTGACAGCCGGGCATCGGGACGGGCTACAGCAGGCGGCGGCCGATGGCGAGTTATGGAAATTATTTTTTACCATGGTACCCAGGCCCGACGATATGCCCGCATGGATGGAATCGGCACTGTCGCTCCAGCAGAAAAATGAAGCGCTTATTTTTACCGTATTTGAAAATTTCTCCGGAAAAATAGTCGGCACGAGCCGTTATTGCAACCTGGACCCTCAAAACCAGCGCCTTGAAATTGGCCATACCTGGTACGCGAGACGCGTGCAGCGCACTGCCGTCAACACCGAATGCAAACTACTGCTGCTCGGCCACGCTTTCCAGCAGCTCAAGTGCATTGCCGTTGAATTCAGGACCGACTTCCTGAATCACAGATCGCAGCGTGCCATAGAGCGCCTGGGTGCACGGCGCGATGGCATTTTGCGCAACCATAAAATCATGCCCAACGGCCGGATTCGTGATTCGGTGGTCTACAGCATTCTGAATTCCGAGTGGGAAGGTGTTAAACAGAACCTCACATTCCACCTCGAGCGGCCCTGCTGATCATGTTAATCGGATTCTTCTTTGCCCTGAAGGATGCCGGAATTCCGGTATCAATCAACGAATTTCTGGTGCTACTGGAAGCGTTGCAGAATAAAATCGCGGCCACATCGATTGATGATTTTTATTTTCTGGCGCGCCTGATCATGGTGAAAGATGAAGCCTGTTTTGACAAATTTGACCAGGCCTTCGGACGCTATTTCAAAGGCATCGAAACGCTGTTTGAACAACATCCGGCGATTCCGCTGGAATGGCTGAAAAAGCGCCTGGAACGCGAATTGACTGATGAGCAGAAAGCAGCAATAGAAAAATTTGGCTACGACAAACTGATGGACAGATTGTCCGAATTGCTGCAAGAACAGAAAGCACGCCATGAAGGCGGCAGTAAATGGATAGGCACAGGAGGAACCTCGCCGTTTGGCAATGGTGGAACCAACCCGGAAGGTGTACGAATTGGCGGCAAGGGCGGCAACCGCACAGCAGTCAAGGTCTGGGAGGCGCGCGCCTACCGCGACTACGATGCCGAACGCGAACTGGGTACTCGCAATATCAAGGTGGCATTACGGCGTTTGCGCAAGTTTGCCCGACAGGGCGCGGCCGAGGAACTGGCGCTGGACGCGACGATACACGCCACGGCGAACAACGCGGGATTTCTCGACATTAAAATGCAGCCGGAACGCAGAAATAATATCAAGGTACTGATGCTGCTTGATGTAGGCGGCACCATGGATGATCATATCCAGCGCACCGAAGAATTATTCTCTGCCGCAAGAACCGAATTCAAAAACATGGAATTTTTCTATTTCCATAACTGCGTCTACGACTATGTCTGGAAAAACAATCATCGTCGTCATGCCGAAAAAATCCCGACCTGGGACATTCTGCATAAATATTCGCCTGACACCAAACTGATCCTGGTGGGCGACGCCACCATGAGTCCCTATGAAATCCTGCAGCCGGGCGGCTCGGTCGAATACAATAATCAGGAAGCCGGGGCAACCTGGCTGCAGCGCTTAACCCATACTTTCGCCCGATTTATCTGGCTCAATCCCGAGCCGGAAGGATTATGGGAATACCGCCAGTCGATTGCCGTTATTCGTCAGCTCATGAATAACCGCATGTTTCCGGTGACCCTCGACGGGCTGGAACGGGGCATGCGGCTGCTCAGCAAGTAGCGGGTTGTGATGGGACAGAATCAGGCCAGCCGGGCAGGTTAAGCGTCTTTCTTCTCGCGCCCCACCCAATACAAAAGACCCACAATCAGGGCATACGGCAGGAAGGCCAGCAGATCCGAATTGGGGCCGTCAAAGAAAGGGTTATTGGCGGTCGCCCAGTCGGTCAGGCGCTGATCGAAACCGGTCATGACCCCGGCGGTAATGGCGATCAGGATACCGGCCAGAGCGCCGCCTGCAATATATCCGGAGGCCAGCAAGACACCCGGACTTCTGTCACCGACCGCGGCCTTTTCATCGTCGGTCAGGTGCTGATATTTTTCCATTCTGTTGCTGCGCCGGTCCACCAGCCATCGCACCATACCACCGACAAACACTGGCATGGACGATGACAGCGGCAAATACACACCGACCGCAAACGCCAAAGACTGGATACCGGACATTTCCAGTATAACGGATATCATCACACCAAAAATTACCAGTCCCCACGGCAACTTGCGATCCAGAATACCTTTGATGATGTAGGACATGAGCACCGCCTTGGGTGCATCGAATTTTTTCACTGTCGTTCCGTCGGGGCGTTTGGTATGTGTGCCGTTAATGCCCGGATCCACCAGATAAACCACCTTGCCGGCATCGTCCACCAGATATTTCCCGGCCGGGCCACCGGCATCGTCGAACTTGTGCCACACCCTGTACGTGGCCGTGTCGGTTGCGGCCTGGGGACCCTGCAGGGTTGCCGTATCGCCGAGCGTAGCGGCATCGACGCTCAGTCCCGGTGCCACCTGCGCTGCGGGCACGTAGACCGTGGCGGCTTCGTTCAACTTCAGCAGTATCGGGCCCAGAATTAACGCGGACGATAATGCGCCCACCAGAATGGCGTACTGTTGCAGGCGCGGCGTCGAGCCGACCAGAAATCCGGTTTTCAAATCCTGTGAGGTGGTTCCGGCATTGCTCGACGCTATGCACACAATCGCACCCACCGACAGGGCGGTCACGTAATAACCGTTTCCTGTCCAGCCCAGCAATAAAAATATCAGGCAGGTAAACAGCAATGTGGCCACGGTGATGCCGGAGATCGGGTTGGACGATGAACCAATTTCACCTGTGAGCCGCGAAGAGACCGTCGAAAACAGGAATCCGAACACAATAATCAATATCGCGCCGAGAATATTCATGTGTAACGGCGTGGCCAGTGTAATGGCCGTCATGATAACCAGACCGCCGATCAGCACCCATTTCATGGAAATGTCCTGGTCGGTCCTTAACACCATGTGCGACATCGCCTTTTTTTCTGACCCTGTGGTACCGACCGATCCTTGCGATGACATGCCGGCCAGCCCGGCTGCCAGACTGCGCCAGATCGTTGGCAGGGCACGAATCAGACTGATCAGTCCACCGGCGGCCACGGCACCGGCGCCAATATATAACACATACGCACCGCGAACCTGATCCGGGCCCATTTCACTGATCAGTTGTGTGCCAGGGGCAATAGGCACTGTTAAACTGTCGCCGAAAAATTTAATCATCGGAATCAGCAGCAGATACGACATCACGCCGCCCGCCGCCATCACCGAAGCGATTTTTGGTCCGATGATGTAACCGACACCCAGTAACTCGGGTGACACTTCCGCGCCCAGCGAGCCCGCATTCAGCGGCGCACCGAACACGAAATTGGGCGTATCTTTCCAGCCTTTAAGTGCGACATTAATGCACTTATAGAGCAATCCTGTCCCGAATCCGCCGAAGATGATGAGCGCGCGTTTATTGTCAGCTTTCAATTCGGCTTCGTTGGCCGCTGCGTCCCCGGGCTTCACCAGTCCTGCGGCGATGCGCGACGTTTCAGTTGCTGCCGCCTTCAGTACTTCCGCACAGGCGGTGCCTTCAGGGAATTTCAGTTCTTTATGCTGGTCAACGATCATGGTGCGGCGTGTCGGAATCATCATCAGAATGCCGAGCAGGCCACCCAGGACGCCCACCAGCATGACGCGTGAAATTTCCAGATCAAATCCCAGTATCAGAATCGCCGGCATGGTGACGCCCAACCCAAACGCGATCGATTCACCTGCCGAACCTGCCGTCTGCGTAATACTGTTTTCGAGTATGGAAGAGTCCTGACCGCCGAGCTTTTTGGTCATCCGGAACAGGGTAATCGCTATGACAGCAACCGGGATCGATGCGCTCACAGTCAATCCCACCTTCAACACCAGATACAGCGAGGATGCGCCGAAGATCATGCCCAGAACCACACCCATGACCACCGCACGGAAACTGAATTCGGGAAGCTGGGCATTCGCCGGGATGTACGGCCTGACCACCTTTGATTGATTTAGATTTGACATAGGCATGCAATGTGGGCACTGAATAGCTCAGCGAAGCCGAAACTATCGCACAACGATGCCTTGAAGAAAAGAAGTTTGAGTCCGTTTTGAGGCTGTTTTGTCCTGATTGACACGGGTCTATCGTCCGGATTCCGGTATTGTCAGCCGCAATCTTGATAAAAATATATGTTAACCCCTGCGCAACGCAATCACTCGTCGGCCTCACTTTGACCGGGAAACAACACATCGGTGTAGCCAAATTGAGTAAAGTCCCTGATCCGCATCGGATAAAGCGTGCCCCACAGGTGATCGCACTCATGTTGCACCACGCGCGCATGAAATTCATCGACCTCGCGCACTATCGCCTCGCCATTCGGGTCGATACCTTCGTAACGAATTTTTTTCCAGCGCGGCACCCTGCCGCGCAGGCCTGGCACGGACAGACACCCTTCCCAACCGTCTTCCTGTTCATCGCTTAACGGCGTAATCACCGGGTTCAATAAAATCGTCTGGGGGACTGCCGGTGCATCCGGATAACGTTCACTGCTGTCAAAGCCAAACAGCACCAGTTGCAGATCGACCCCGATCTGTGGCGCCGCCAGACCCACGCCTTCATTGGCATGCATCGTTTCAAACATGTCAGCAATTAATTCTTTGAGTTCTGCCGAACCCAGCATTTCCCGTGGCACGGGCTGCGCAATACGAAGCAGGCGCGGATCGCCCATTTTCAGAATTTCACGAATTGTCATAATTTGAACTCAAAAAGTGCAGCAACATTGAACCATCAAAAAGTGTTTGCGTAGTCTCAAGTATACACGTTGTCCGTGTCGCGCTGACAGTCGCAGATTTATTTATCAAAAAAATAACTTGCCGATAACGGGCAAATAAATTGAAAAAAAACCTTTCATAGTCTGTAAGGAATCATAGAATGCATACGACTATCACTCAGCACCCTGATTCACGCACAATCAGGACCGAGTCGGGTCAGGGGCATTCACTTTTAAACTTAACTTTGTCAAATGGAGAAATACTATGTCTAAGAACAGCGCCATAATTGCAGTTGCATTAGCAGGTCTGATGAGTTCCGGTATCGCTGCAGCAGCAGACACCGCAAAAATGGAAAAATGCTATGGCGTTGCCAAAGCGGGACAGAACGATTGCGCAAGCAAGACCGGTGGTCATGCCTGCGCAGGCCAGTCCAAAAAGGACAATAGCCCCAGCGACTGGAAAAATGTTCCATCAGGAACCTGCGTCGCTCAGGGTGGCAAGCTGGATGAAGCCAAGCCGGCCAAGTAATCGGCTGACTCTGACACTGAACCTGAAACACGGCACATCGTGAGTCACGCCAACACGCCAACGACGTTTCCCGCACTGGGATATGGTGTCGGGTTGCGTACCCGGCACTACCGGCATTTTCTGCATGAACGACCGGCCATTGACTGGCTGGAAATTCATTCAGAAAATTATTTTGGCGCAGGCGTGGACCTGGATGTGCTGGATATTTTACGTCGTGATTACCCGGTCAGCATGCACGGTGTCGGATTAGGCATCGGCTCTGCTGGCGGGTATGGCCTGCACCATGTCGAAAAGCTGAAAAAACTGGCCGATCGACTGCAGCCCGCCCTGATTTCCGAGCATCTCTGCTGGGCCTCGGTGGCAGGGCGGCACCTGAATGATCTGCTGCCACTTCCGCTGGTAACGGCGGCGCTGCAACTGATCGCTGAACGTCTCGATCATTTGCAGAATACGCTGCGACAGCGCGTCATGCTGGAGAATGTGTCCACCTATGTCCGGTTTGCCTGCGATGAAATGTCAGAAGCCGAATTTTTAACCTTGCTGGTACGACGTACTGGCTGTGGAATTTTACTGGACGTGAACAATCTGTACGTCAATCAGGTCAACCATGGCGAATCAGCGTCTGCCGCGCTGGCCACCTTGCAGCAATTACCTGCTGGCAGCATAGGCGAAATTCACCTGGCTGGCCATCTGGTAACGGACACCGGTCTGGTTGATCACCACGGCTGCCGTGTTGATCCTGCAGTCTGGGCACTGTATGACAGCGCGCGCCGCCTGTTTGGCGACCAGATCCCGACACTGATTGAATGGGATACCGACATTCCCGAATTATCGGTTCTGCTGGACGAGGCCAGGCAGGCCAGACAGCGTACCGAACTTGTCACGGAGCCTGTGCAATGCACGCTGATTTAGAGTTGCTACAACGCCACTTTGCACAAGGACTGATTGAACCTGGTTTGATGGATGAGGCCCTGACGACATTCAAAGGCGATCCCGATTTAAATCGCGAACGATTTGCTTTGTATCGGGGCAATATCGTTGCCATCTGGCAGCAAACCCTGGCCAATGCCTATCCGGTTCTTCAGCGTTTGCTGGGAGCTGATTTTTTTAATGATCTGGCGCGCATTTATGGACAGACCATGCCGTCCCTTTCAGGCAATCTGACCGAACTGGGTGCTGCACTGCCCGATTTTATCGGCTCTCTGGAGAACTGCCGTGCCTATCCTTACCTGAGTGATGTTGCGTCTCTTGAGTGGCGGGTTCATCAGGCCTATTACGCAGAACACAGTACTGCAATAACGCTGGCCGAACTGGCGACCTTCCCTCCTGAACAACTCGGCGAATTGCAATGTCGCTTACAGCCCGACTGTGCTTTATTTGAATCACCATGGTCGGTTGCCGCTATCTGGTCTGCACACCAGAATGAACCTGTTGTCTTCCCGGACAATCTGGCCGAACAGACCTATTGCCTGATCTGGCGACAACCCTGGCAAACGCGCTGGGATGTTCAGGTCAGTCCGCTTTCCTGCGCCAGCTATGTCGCATTAACCGCGTTACAGAACGGACAATCTTTAGGAGCGGCAATAGAAATGGCCGTACAGGAAGATCCCGAATTTGCAGTTCAGACCGCACTGGCTGACTGGTTTTCCAGACAGCTTTTTGTTTCCGCATCCCTTACTTGATCATTCCCCAACCTTCCCAGCGAGCAATCCCATGAACCCTATACTGAAACTGCACCAATTGAGCACACGCTTTGACGAGACGATACTGAAATGGGGTGGCGCCGTTCTGTTACTCGTTCTGCGCTGCTATGTTGCATGGCAATTTTTTCACGCCGGTTTAATCAAGATCCAGAACTGGCCAGGTACCCTTGAATTGTTTCAATCGGAATATCATGTCCCGGTACTTCCGCCCGAGCTGGCCGCCTACATGGGTGCCGGTGGTGAGTTATTTTTTCCCTGCCTGTTAATCACCGGACTGTTTGCACGTCCCGCAGCACTCGGCCTGTTTTTTGTGAATGCGATGGCCGTGATCTCTTACCCACAACTTTTTGAATTTGAATGTCCGGCAGCAATCAATGATCATTTTTACTGGGCCATTCTTCTGGTGACGGTCGTCACTTTTGGCGCAGGTCAGTTTTCACTGGATGGCCTGTTAAAAAATAAGGCCACAAAGAGTTCGGTATAATCTGAAGTTTTATAACAAACCGTGTCCTGCCATGCAACAACTTGAATTTGAACTCACTGACGATTTTATTGAACTCAATAATCTGTTAAAAATCATGGGGCTGTGCCAGAGCGGGGGCGCAGGCAAGATGCTGGTGGCCCAGGGTAACGTGAAGGTCAACGGCCAGCGGGAATTGCGTAAAACCTGCAAAATCCGCGCCGGTCAGACCGTCAGTCTGGGCGATGTGCGCATAAGCGTTGTAGGCAAACCGACATCCTGACATAAAAAAACCGGCACTCTCTGCCGGTTTTTTGTCATCCTGCAATCAGGCCTGCTGCTTTTTATGCTTTTTATGCGCTGACTTATGGCCCGATTTTTTGTGCGTGCCCGATTTTTTATGTGTGCCCGATTTTTTTGCGTGTGTTTTATGGGTTGCTTTCGAAGCGTGAGTTTTGTGGTTTGCAGAAGCAGGCTCTTTTGCAAAGGCGCTTGCAAACGAGGTGGCAACGCATAAAACGACAAAAAAGGCGATCAGTTTTTTCATGGTATTCCCTAAGAGGCGACAAGTAATCAGCTAAAAATAGTTATAATGTATCAAGAAACATCGATCCGCATTCTAACATACCGCACCCGGCATACTCCATGCCGGCCTGTCAGGAAACGCTGTTTGTTGCAATAAAATATACGAATCAGCTAATCGGCGGCGGCGCGGCGAGAATGCTGAAATCAGCGTATACTTCGCCCTTGGCAAACCTGCACGCCCCGCAGAGCTTACACCCCACCGGCCCAGTACCCCAACATGCACACGCCCAAAAATCTGTTTTCTTACGCACCTTATCGCGAAAAGCCGACCCGGGCAGCGCCGTTTTTGCCAATGTCGCGCGCTGAAATGGATGCGTTAGGCTGGGATAGCTGTGACGTCATTCTGGTGACAGGGGACGCGTATATTGATCATCCCAGCTTCGGCATGGCGCTGGTCGGCAGGCTGCTGGAATCCCACGGATTCCGGGTCGGGATCATCAGCCAGCCCAGTTGGAAAAGCGTCGATGATTTTCGCGCATTGGGAAAGCCCAACCTGTATTTTGGCATCACGGCCGGGAATATGGATTCCATGGTCAACCGCTATACCGCAGATCGGAAAATCCGTTCCGACGATGCCTATACGCCCAACGGTGAGGCAGGGAAACGACCCGACCGCGCTGTGATGGTTTATGGTCAAAAGGTGCGTGAAGCTTATCCGGGCGTGACCGTTGTTGCTGGCAGTATTGAAGCAAGTTTGCGGCGCATCGCGCACTACGACTACTGGTCGGATACGGTCAGACGTTCGATCCTGCTGGACTGCAAGGCAGACATTCTGCTGTTTGGTAACGCCGAACGGGCACTGCTGGAACTGACGCACCGTTTGGCCGCAGGCGAAAAGATCACATCAATTCGTGACCTGCGCGGCTCGGCATTTCTGGTGCCGGGTGGCTGGAAGCCGGCGCCGGACTGGATAGAAACGAATTCAATCAGGGTCGATACGCCCGGCAACATCGAGCCCCATGTCGATCCCTATCTGATGACTGGGGTTGGCTCAACTGAGACCTGCGCCACGACATCTGCCAACGCAGCAAGCGCTGCAGAAACCCAGGCCGCGATGGTCAAGCCGATCAAGATAATGTCCCGTGAAGAACGTCAGGCCAGCAGCATTGCCCTGCGCGAAAGAACGGTACTGCGGCTGCCTTCCTACGAATCCGTCAGGGACGATCCGGTTCTGTATGCGCACGCTTCACGCGTGTTTCATCTGGATTCCAATCCAGGAAACGCACGCGCCCTGGTTCAGGCACATGGCAACCGTGATGTCTGGATGAATCCACCGCCACTGCCACTGGCCATGGATGAAATGGACGGGGTTTACGATATGGCCTATGCCAGGGCTCCGCATCCCAGTTATGGCAACGCCAAAATTCCCGCCTGGGACATGATCCGTTTCTCAGTCAATATCATGCGCGGCTGTTTTGGCGGATGCACGTTCTGCTCGATTACCGAACATGAGGGGCGCATTATTCAAAGCCGTTCGGAACCATCCATCCTGAAAGAAATCGAAGAAATTCGCGACAAGGTCAAAGGCTTTACCGGCGTCATATCAGATCTGGGCGGCCCTACCGCAAACATGTACCGTCTGGCCTGCAAAGACAAGGCGATTGAAGAGTCCTGTCGGCGTTTATCCTGCGTGTACCCCACGATTTGCAGCAATCTCGGTACCGATCACAGCAAACTGATTTCACTGTACCGAAAAGCACGCGCGCTGCCCGGGATTAAGAAAATACTGATCAGTTCGGGGTTGCGCTACGATCTGGCCGTAAAATCGCCCGAGTATGTAAAAGAGCTGGTGACCCATCATGTGGGCGGGTTGTTAAAAATAGCGCCCGAACATTCCGAAGCCGGTCCCTTGTCGAAAATGATGAAACCGGGCATGGGCGCTTATGACGAATTTAAAGCGATGTTTGACAAGTACTCGAAAGAAGCCGGCAAGCAGCAGTACCTGATACCGTACTTCATTGCGGCCCATCCGGGCACCACCGATGAAGACATGCTTAACCTGGCACTCTGGTTGAAGAAAAACAATTTTAAACTGGACCAGGTACAGACCTTTATGCCGACGCCCATGGCGCTGGCGACCGCCATGTATCACAGCCGGAAAAATCCGCTGAAGAAAGTCACCCAGGATTCCGAAAATGTCGATACGGTCCGTACGGGTCGTATCCGGCGCTTGCACAAGGCCTTGTTACGTTACCATGATCAGGATAACTGGCCCCTGATTCGCGAAGCACTGGTACGCATGGGTCGTCGCGATCTGATCGGCAGTGGCGACCGGCACCTGGTTCCCTCTGAACATTCCCCGCTGGCAGTGAAACTGGCTGCGGTAAAACGCCACCAAAAACCGTTGGTGAGCGGCGCTACGAGGAATCTGGCCAGCCCGCGTAAAATAAATACCAGCAAAAAAAGTCCACCGGCACCGGTGTCGCGACCCACTTCAAAAAAAACCAGCGGGCGCTGAACTGGCCAGCCAGGTCAGCTGAACCGCTCGACCAGAATGACGGCCCAGGTCGAAATCGCAATGATCAGGGTTAACAATACCGCTGCGCTGCCAAAATCTTTTGCGTTTTTTGATAATGAGTGCCGTTCCAGCGAGACACGGTCAACGACCGCTTCTATCGCCGAATTAATCAATTCGACGATCAGGATCAACAGCAGAACCACGATTAACATCAGTTTCTGGTACGCAGAAACCGGCAACACCAGCGCCACAATGACGCCGCCTATCACCAGCACCAGTTCCTGACGAAACGCGTGTTCATGCTTCCACGCCGATTTGAATCCGTCAAAGGAATAAAACAGCGCAAAGAAAATCCGTTTTAATCCGCTCTTGCTTTTAAATTCACTCACCTCGGGGTGGGGGTCCTGTTCAGGCATGCAATTTCTTTCATTATTCGGGTTTATTTTGGCAGACGGCTAATTGTAGGTTCTTTTAATCCTTTGAAGCATTCCAGCATTTCATTCCCGTGACAGTTGGGACCCGTGCATCTTAATTTCAAAAAGAGACAGGAAAGTGACAAGTTGCTCAGTCCGATTAAATTTAGCGGAAAAATTGACTTACACTTCCCTATTTTTCACATCGTGGTATAAAATTAGTCCCTGTATCACCTCCGCCCATGCCAAAAATGAAATCCAGCAGCTCTGACAATACCCCGGCCAAGACATCGATCCAGGTCATCGAACGCATGATGTCGCTGCTGGACGCGCTGGCCAGATATCCCGACCCGGTCAGTTTGAAAGAATTGTCGAAAGTCTCCGGTCTGCATCCATCGACAGCCCACCGCATCCTCAACGATATGGTTTTAATGCGCTTTGTTGACCGGTCCGAACCCGGCACCTATCGCCTGGGCATGCGCCTGCTGGAACTCGGCAATATCGTCAAAAGCCGCCTGAATGTCCGGGAAGCCGCCATCGATGCGATGCGCTCACTGCATCGCCAGACCCACCAGACAGTCAATCTGTCTGTGCGCCAGGGCGATGAAATTGTGTATATCGATCGTGCTTTTTCCGAACGGTCAGGTATGCAGGTTGTGCGAGCCATTGGCGGTCGTGCACCACTGCATTTAACCTCGACTGGCAAGTTGTTTTTATCGGTCGACGAACCCAAAGCAATCCGGGCCTACGCCACGCGCACAGGTTTAGCCGGGCATAATCGCAACTCGATTACCGACCTGAACAAACTGGAGCAGGAATTGCAGCACGTAAGATTGCTGGGTTACGCGCGTGACAACGAAGAGCTGGAACTGGGCGTCCGCTGCATGGCCGCCGGCATCATGGATGACAGTGGTAAATTGATTGCCGGGCTGTCGATTTCAGCCCCGGCGGACCGTTTAATGGAAGACTGGCTTGAACCGTTGATCACCACGGCAAACCAGATTTCAGCCACCATGGGTTATGAAGCAGCCTGACAGGGCAGTATTTTCTATTGCGAGGCCATAGTTGTTACAGGCGCCCTGAACGTTGAAAGCCAGTTGCGAATTCGCCCTGCGTCTGCAAAACGGGAATACTTGCCTTTAGAATCAAGAAACACCATGACCACGGCACGCCCCCCGATCATTGCCTGCATCACCAGACAGCGCCCTGCTTCTGAAATATAGCCCGTCTTCTGCAAGCCAATTTCCCAGTCCGAACTCGACGTCAATCGGTTTGAACTCATGTATTCCAGGGGACGACCGCCCGGATAGACGGCGTAGCGGGTGTCGGTTGAATACTGGCGGATAAGTGGCTGCGTATAAGCCGCGTTGACCAGCTTGGCCAGATCCTGGGCGCTGGCCACGTTATGACTGTTAAGACCGGTTGAATCAACGTAATGGGTATCGAGCATGCCCAGCGCTGCCGCTTTGGCATTCATCGCTGCCACACAGGCGCTCAGGCCACCCGGGTAATGACGTCCGAGACTGGACGCTGCACGGTTCTCTGAACTCATCAAGGCAATATGGAGCATGTCCGAGCGTTTCAATCGGGACCCGACTTTCAATCGGGAACTGCTGCCTTTTTCCGTATCAACGTCGTCCGTGGTGACATCAATGATTTCATCCATATCCTGATTCGCCTCGAGTACCACCAAGCTCGTCATGAGTTTGGTGATGGAAGCAATCGGCAAGGAAACCGTCGCATTCTTTTCAAACAAGACCTGTGCATTTTCCTGATCGATCACGAAGGCCGCGTTCGATTTAAGTTCCAGCGCGTCCTGGGTATACTGCAATCCCTGTTGATCGCCAAAACTGGGTTTATCGGCGACGGCGATCTGTCTGGCTGATTTGCGTCTGGGTTTGCTTTTTGCTGGGCTGCTGGTCGCTTTTTTCACGACCGTCGGTGTGGCGGTTGGCTGCACTGAGCCCGGGTCGCCCGTCTGGTCCGGTGGCTGCATCCTGGCTTGCGCCATGGACGTACTGACAAACAATAATGCAATAACGCATTGCGCCGGAAATTTAAGCATTTTGTTTCTCGCAAACAATAAAATTACACCGGGGTAAGTGTATCAAACTTCGAGTTATTTACAAACAAATTAATGAGTTACGCTGTATTTTTAAAGGAATTCAGTATTAATTATTACAATTTGTTGCAAAGGGCGGAAATATTTCATGGTTACTCCGAAAAAGCGAGTCGAATAAACCTGCTTTTTCTTAGTCACAACCAATGAATATCAAATCAGACGGGGGCTGGCAACGGCAATCAGTCAAAGAAATTTAAACATGCTGTTATCGCGCTCCGTGACCAGGGTATTTTCAATTTTACCCGGGTCCGCATAACCGAGCGCCATGCCGCATACCACCATTTCCTGATCCGACAAATTCAGATGCTTGTGGATGATCTGATGATACTGGGTGAACGCTGCCTGCGGACAGGTATCCAGGCCACGTGCTTTGGCCGCCAGCATAACGTTCTGCAGGAACATCCCGTAATCGAGCCATGAGCCGCGTTCCATGATTCGATCGATCGTGAATATCAGTCCGACCGGCGCATCAAAAAAAACATAATTGCGTCCGTGCTGAGCGTGCATGCCGGCCTTGTTTTCACGTCCGAGGCCAATCAGTGAATACAGATCCCAGCCGACTTTGCGTCGACGTTCCAGATAAGGGCTCAGCCACTGCGTGGGGTAATAGTGATACTCCTCTTTATAGGTGTTATGCGGATTATTGTAGGCCTGCAGAATTTCATCACTGAGCTGCTGCTTTACACCTCCGGTCAGGACATACACCTTCCACGGCTGGGTATTGGTTCCGGATGGTGCACGTGCAGCAATTTCGAGAATTTTTTCGATATCTTCCCGGGCTACGGGGGTAGGTAAAAAAGCACGTATTGATTTCCTGGATGCAATTACTTTATCAACAATCGACTGCTCAACATTTTCAATCATACAAATCCTTTACGGAAAAAGCCGATATTACCCCAAAAATTGCCATTAATTCATCATAATGTCATAATTTTGGTCCAAAATTACCGTGAATGTAGGAAATCATACCGATTTCGACACATCCAGAGTTATAGAAATTAGCCATAATCTAATGACAAAAAGTAATATGGTGCGACGCACAAAAAAAGCTTGACAAGGTAAAAAAAGTCGTTAGAATATGAATTGTTGCGCCGCACAATATTTAAGTTACTAGACCTGGTACCGAAAACGTAAAGCGCTTTTTTAATGAATTTAACACATTACTTTAATGAGGATATTATGTTTACAACTCAAGAACAATTTTCTGCCGCAACCAAAGCAAACTTTGATGCGCAACTCGCCGTATTTTCAGCTTTCACCAGCAAAGCGATTGAAAGCGTGGAAAAAGTCGTTGAATTAAATATGACTGTAGCGAAAAAAGCGTTTGAAGAAACAAACGCCGCTGCCAAACAGTTGATTTCAGCTAAAGACCCACAAGAATTTCTGAGCCTGACTGCAGCTCACGCACAACCGACTGCTGAAAAAGCGCTGGCCTACGCTCGTCACTTTGCGTCGATCACCAATGAAGCAAAAGACGAATTCACCAACACAGCCAAAGTACATTTCGATGAAACCAATCGCAAAGTCGTTGCCTTCGTTGATGAAATTTCCAAAAATGCGCCTGAAAGCACCCAATTTCTGGTAACTGGTATCAAAGCAGCTATTGGCAATGCCAATGCAGGCTATGACCAGATCAGCAAATCAACAAAGCAGGTTACCGAAACGTTAGAAGCAAATCTGAATACCGCAGTCAACGAAATTACCAAAGCCACTGCTAAAGCTGCTCCACGCGCTAAAAAGGCGTAATCAGCAACGGTTACCTTCAGCGCGACTGAAGGTAACCGACGGTCGCTTTGTCCGGTTGTCTCCTTGGTGCTTTACTGTAAAAAGCTAAGCTCCAATTTACCCCGATTCGTTCGGGGTATTTTTTTGGTTGTCAGTGGCACAGATCCGTGCAGGCAACAACCCAATACTGCCGAGGGGCACTATTGGGCTGAGATGGATTGGGGTAAGAAGCCCTGTATGGCCGTCAGTAATACGTCTTCCTGATAGGGTTTTCCGAAATACGCATTGACACCCAATTCCTGGGCGTAATTGCGATGTTTGTCGGCTGTACGCGACGTAATCATGATGATGGGCACATGGCTGAGACGCTCGTCATTGCGCACATTTCGGGTTAAATCGAAGCCGTCCATACGCGGCATTTCAATATCCACCAACATCACATCCGGCGTAATGGCCTGCAACTGCTGAAGTGCATCAACGCCATCTTTGGCCAAAACGACCTGATACCCTTCACGCATCAGCAAACGTTGTGTGACTTTGCGCACAGTGAGCGAATCGTCGACCACCATAACTATGTGATGGCGCCGCAATCCCTGCACAGGTTGCTGCTCAGTCGCCTGCTCCGTTTCTGACACGGCACCCAAGGAATCATCACTGGCAGAAACCTCCGGATGATCTTCATTTTCCTTCAGCAGTCGCGGCGCACGCAGCATTTCATGCTCCATCTTGTGCGCCAGAGGCAACGGATTCAGGATCAGCACGATTTCACCCGAACCAAGTACTGTCGCGCCTGAAATACCGGCCATGCGTGACAGTTGCTGTCCGATATTCTTGACCACCACCTCCCGGTTGCCAATCACCTGATCCACATGCAAAGCCACCCTGTCGTCACCGCTGCGCATAATGACAATCGGCGTGTACTGCTGTGCCAGCGGCAGTGCATTGTAGTCGGCCAGCACGGTCGATAAATAATGCATCGGAACCCGCTGTCCCTGCCACATGATTGCACCTTCGTTGTAGGCCGCTGCCAGTGCCGGGGCCTTCAACTGCTGGACCTGCTCAACCAGTACCGATGGCACCGCAAAAGTTTTGTCACCGCAGCTCAGCAAAACCACCTGGGTGACAGCCAGAGTCAATGGCAGGTGAATGGTAAAGTTTGAACCGATGTCGGGCGTGGAAGACACCGAAACACGTCCACCCAGGGCAGCGGCTTCAGAACGGACAACGTCCATCCCGACGCCACGACCCGCCAATTCGGTAATTTCACGTGCCGTTGAAAATCCGGGTTCAAAAATAAGATTCGACGCTTCAGCATCGCTCACCTCTTCATCCATCGCGATCAGACCGGTCTGCTGCGCTTTCTCACGAATCCGGTGTAAATCCAGTCCCTGACCATCGTCATTAAAATTAATGACGACTTCATTACCTTCCTGACGAATCTGAACCAGAATTTCGCCGATTTCATTCTTACCCAGCGCCAACCGTTTTTCCCGGGTCTCGATCCCGTGAACAATTGCATTACGCAAAAGGTGTTCGAACGGTCCGGCCATTTTCTCCAGCACGCTACGGTCAATCTCCACGGACGTTCCGCGTATGTCAAGATTCACGCGCTTGTCGAGTTCCTTGGATGATTGACGTGTAATACGATACAGGCGCTCCGAGATACTTGCAAAAGGGACCATCCGGACACGCATCAGATCCTGCTGCAATTCACGCGTCAACCGTGCCTGTGAGGTCAGATCGTTCGTTGCACCATCGACCGTCTTGCTGATATTGACCTGGAGTGTCGAAACGTCACTGACACTCTCGGCCATCATGCGGGTCAGTTCCTGCAGACGGGTGAACCGGTCAAATTCCAGAGGATCAAATTCCCGTTCGCCCGACATGGCCATACGGGAGGAAATCTGGGTTTCCGCCTGAATCTCCACTTCGCGCAACTGGTCGCGCAGACGTCCGACGTTTTCATTCAATTCCTGTAACGACGACCGTAAATTGGTGACCTCATTTTCCAGCCGGGACCGGGAAATCGACACTTCACCGGCCTGGTTAACCAGTCGGTCCAGGATGTCGGCACGTACCCTTACCAGCGGCGCGTTGGCCGCCGTGGCCGGACTTGCAACAGGCGACGGCGCGGCCATCGGGGTCAATTGCGTCGATTTAACCGCACCGATCCTGACGCGCGGCGTGACGTCCTCCAGCGCCGGTTGAACCGGTTCCGGCACCAACTCCACACGCTCACTGTCGACCCCGGTGACAGCCGGGCTTTCCGCAACCGCCGGCGCACTGTCGGGATCCATCAGATGTTCGAACATGGCCGTTGCGGCATCATGTCGCATCAGCAGATTTTCAATCGCGATGGCAGGTACCACACCCGCCTGCATAAAGTTTTCAATCTGGCTTTCCATGTCGTGCGTATGCTGGCCCAGTGCCATCGCGCCGGCCATGCGCGCGCTTCCTTTAACCGTATGCAGCAAACGCAACAGGGAATGCGCTATTTCAGTGTCCTGGGGAGCTGCCTGCCATGAACGTAACGTTTGTCCGATCAGGGGGAATAAATCATTTCCCTCTTCGATGAATACGGGTAACAGATCCGCATCAATATCATCTTTGGGCAGGGTCGACGCATCAAACAGCTTAACTGTTTCATTCTTCACCTGGGCAATTGGAATCACCAGCGTGTCGGCACCCAATTGATCTGGCGCCGACCCGGAATCGGGGGAAGCCGTTGCGGACGTATCCGCGTCTGGCGGTGGCTGGTCATCCACTTCCTGTGCCGGCACGGGATCGGGCGTGCTCTCGTGCTCCAGTGCATCAACCGGTTCTGCGGCGTCGATGTGCGTCGTGATATCGGCATAGTGCGCTGACAAATCTGTCAGCGCGGATTCAGAGGGTTGTGCACGCTCAGTCAGAATCGCCAGCAGGTGCTCCAGCACCAGAACCTGTTCTGGTTGTGGCGATGGCATTTCGGCCAGTGCGAACTGATGCAGCATTTCCTTTACACAGGCTACGCACCGGTCCAATGTATCAAACTCACCGCGCAACAGCGTCACCGGATGTCGCTCGAGACGTTGCAGCACCATTTCAAGCGCGTGAGCAACTTCCTGCAGATAGCCAAATCCAACCGTTGCCGAGCTCCCGGCCAACGAATGCGCTGCATGAACGGCATGCCGTGTGACCGGCCGGTGCGGCTCATGACGCCATTCAGAAAAATCCTGTGATAAAAACCGGACGATTTCATCTGTTTCAGCCAGATAAATATTGTACAGAGGCACGCCGATTTCAATATGTCCGATCTTCTTGACATTATCTTCAAAGGCCGGGTAGTAGCCGGCATTCGACGGAAATTCAATGATCTTTGCTTCTTGCGGAACACTTGCATCCGCTTGTTCAGCGACCATGTCCGGTACGGCTACTTCTGCCGGCTGCGTCTCAGGCATTTCATCGGCAGGCAGTTCTGTTGGCGGTTCCACAGCCACACGGCTGTCGGCACCAAAATCGATCTCGGGCGCCATGGACGCTGTCAACGATGTGTCGGGCGCAACATCGCCTGGTTCTTCCTGCAACGGCTCAACTGTCGCAGCGGTATGTGCCGGACCGGTTCCGGCCACAGGTGATGAGGGTATTTTCTCCAGCGGACGGAAATCAAAATTAATTTCCGGGACGGTAAATGACTCCAGCGAACTTACCTGCAATTCTGCTGCGTCCGGCGGTTCTGGTTCGGACACTGCCGGTTGATCCAGCGTGGGTAAAATCAGTTCCGGTACGTCGTCAGTATCGTCCATGACCCGATCTGCCGGCACGGACGCCAGCCGCTCTGCCGGCTCCTGTACCACATCGTGGCTGCTTTCGACAATCGGCGCTGCCGGAGGCACTGGGACGGCAATCTGCCCGTCGGCCAGCTCCTGATACGAAAACACGCCACTATTTTTGAAATTGTCAGCCGACGCAATCAGCGCCCTGCCATTGCAATCGGACATACCCATTGAATTGAGGTCATTGACCCAGGCACCTAACACCTCAGAGGCCTTTTCAAGCAGGGCGTATAAATCGTCTGTGCCTGATCTGGCGTCGGCCAGCCACGAATTCATGACCTGCTCGATAGCCCAGGCAGTATTGCCAAAGGTTCCCAGTCCAACCATACGACTGCTGCCTTTCAAGGTATGGAAAGAGCGTCGCAGTGTGATCAGGTGATCCTGATTGCTTGGGTCATTACGTGATAACGGTATGGTGTCATTGACACAGGCGATGACCTCGACGGCCTCCATCAGGAAGACTTCAAGCAGTTCCGCGTCGATGGCATCGTCACCAACGGGCATGGGTGCGTGTGTCGGTAATTCCGGGGCGCTGACGGCTTCAGGCTCAGCACCAACGGCGCTGATAATTTTGTTCATGTCCGGATTCTGGACATCAAAATCCGCTTTTTCCAGGGCTTCAATAGCCTGCGTCGCACGCTCACTCGCGTTGGGATCATCCAGCAATCGCGCTACAGCGCGTTCATGCTCCAGGCTGGCCAGTAATTGGGCCTGAATCTCGGCATTATGCGGTTCTTCCAGCAGCGAGCTAGCCAGATTGGCCGACTGCTTTTGCTGATCAGCCAATTCCTGTTCAGTCGACACATGCAGGTGCGACTGTTCATGCACCTCAAGTCCGGTTCCACCACCGGCATTGTCAAGCGGCGCTGAGTGTGACGGGGTCGCAACGTCCAGGAAATGTGACTTGAAATAACCTGTTTCCGTATCAAAGCTGAATTTGGTCTTGGCTGTTTCAGGCTGCGTTTGCAATGCCTCAATCAAAAAGCTCATTGCGCCGATATTCTGTGCAATTTTAGTATGAAGCGCGGGATCAACCGGCTCCGGTGATTGCACCATTTGCCGGATTAATTCCTGGGTATGGATCAGGGCCTGATTCGCTTCATCCTGATCAAGGATAGCCAATGCGCCGGCAATCTGGTGCATGACAGGTTCAATCTGGGCCAGATTGCTCTTGTCTTCAGGATCCCTGAAATATTCATCCAGGGTTTTTTCAACTGTACGCAAGCTTGACTGCATTTCGCCGACCAGCGCTTCCATAGTCTGGCGTTGTTGCACCTTCTGCGACATTTCATCCAGCCACGGCGCACTCCGGTCCAGTGATTCGCCACTTACCAGTGACAACAGTCGCGCTGCCAGAATTTCGGCCCGTTCTGAAAAATCGGCAGGCAGATGAGTGATCTGGTCCAGGGCACTTTCAATGAACAGCAAACTCGTCGCCAGCTCAAGCGCAAATGCTTCCGTGGGTCGATTCTGCTTTACATGTCGGGACAGGCCATTCAGTTCACGCAGCAATTTGGTCAGGGGAGGTGATTTTAATTTTTCACTCGCCTCTGCCAATTCTTTCATTTTTACTTCAAATTTCTCAAATACCGCATTTTCCCCGTTGGCGATTTTGCCCCACAGGGATTTAACCTGGCTGAGCCGCTCCTTGCACAAAGCCAGTGTACCTGATTCAATTTCACCGTACTGCTGTACGTCAAAATTTGCCGGCACCTGACCTTCCAGCTGGTAGGCCTGTCGAATATGGGCTGCGTTCGGTGGCAGGCTGGTGGCACGTGCAATAAAAAATAACGCATCCCGCATCAAACTTTCCGGAATACTCAATGCACCATCCACCAGACGGCGAATCTGCAGATTAATCCGGCCAAACAACTGCTTTACATTCTGCTCGCCGTACAGATGCTGATCTGCAGTGAGTTCAGCAAATCCATGCATTACGGCCCAGAACGAACGCGATGGTGTATGAGTTTGTGCCTGCCATATTTCTGCAATCAGACCCTGCATCTGTTTCACGCTGGCGCCCAGCAGTTTTTCATCAGTCTGCTTCAGAAACGGCAGCAACGAGGCCTCGAACCGTTTGCGCAGGTTGGCGTAATTTACAGTTTGATTTTTCTCTGGCGACCGTGATTTGGTTTTCCCGTCTTCCACCAGCGTCAGGGGCATCACCGGCAGCAAATCCGGGAAGAACAGGTCCACCGGATTGATCCTGTCCGCGCCCTTGATCAATAACAGGTCGCGGTAATAGGGGAACAACCGGACTGGCTGCTGTATGGCCGTGCCCAACAGGTTATCCAGATACTCCTGCAGGGCATCCAGTGCCAGTTCAACAGGGTTGACATGTTTAAACTCTATCGTAAGCTGGCCATCATTCATCCGGTCCAGCAGAACTTCGATCGCCTCAGACAGTTTTACGACGCCATCCACATCAACCATTTGCAACGCACCGTGCGCCTGGTGCAGATAAGTCTTGGCATGCTTGAGCAGTGTCGACTGCGATTCTTCATTTTGCTCCAGGGCATCGTGCAGTGCACGCTTGGCGTTCATCAACGCTTCACGTGTTTCCGCGATCACCCACGATAAAGGGCCCGTATCAAATTTATTTTGCATGTTTTGCGTCGAATCCGAAGAGATCATGAAACCTCACAGGCCAAAAAAGGCGACACACCATCCCGGGTTATCGCCATTTCATCGTTACCATAAAAATACGTGTCAGACAGAAACACGGAATCGCGATACCGAATTTTTCAGCTCTTGCGCCAGACCGGACAGTTCGCGAATTGATTGTGCCGTCTGCTGGGTACCGTCCTGCGTCTGTTCAGTAATCGTTAAAATATGCTGAATATTCTGTGCCACACCGTTCGCCGAGGTAGCCTGTTGCTCGGTTGAATGCGATATACCCTGAATCAGATCGGCCAGCTGATTTGAAATTCGCCGGATTTCCGACAGCGCAGCGCCCGCCGCATCAGACAGTTTCGCTCCCTCAACCACACCCTGAGTCGATTTTTCCATCGCTGATACAGCGTCGTGAGTATCGGTCTGAATCGTTTTAACCAGCGCACCGATCTGCTTGGTCGCCTCGGCTGAACGTTCCGCCAGTCGCTGCACCTCTTCAGCAACCACCGAGAAACCCCGGCCTGCCTCACCGGCCGATGCAGCCTGAATCGCTGCATTCAGAGCCAGCACGTTGGTCTGTTCGGTAATGTCTGAAATCAGTTCGGTAATTTCACCAATTTCCTGTGACGATTCACCGAGTCGCTTGATCCGTTTTGACGTTTCCTGAATCTGCTCGCGGATTTCATCCATACCCTTGATGGCATTCTGCACCGCGTTCGCACCCTGCTCCGCCGCAGCCACGGAATTACGCGCAACGTCGGCCGATTCATTCGCTGATTTGGACACTTCAGTAATGTCATTGGCCATGGTCAGCATCGCTTCACCGGCATCCTTGATTTCACGCGCCTGCTGCTGTGACGCGTTCAACAGGGCCAGTGACACATCTTCCGCCTGATTGGACGCCGATGTCACCTGCTCCGCCGTGGTCGTTACCCGTCCGACCAGACCACGAAGTTCTTCCACCGTATAGTTAACCGAGTCGGCGATTGCACCGGTAATATCTTCCGACACGGTTGCCTGCACCGTCAGGTCGCCGTCCGCCACCTCCTGCAATTCATTCATCAGTCGCAGAATCGCTGCCTGGTTCTGATCGTTTGCCTGCTTCGCCTCGTTTTCCTGTTTTTGCGCCTGCATCATCTGGATATCAGCCTCAACCCGGCGCGCATTCGCTTCTTTTGCGCGATTACGACTGTCCTGCAGCAGCACCGCCGCAATACCTGCTGCAGGTACAATCGCCAGCAGGAAGGACAACAGCATGAGGTAAAAACTGATCGTTGTGGAGTCAAGGTGACCACGATAGATATTCTGGACAGAGATCAGGCGCATACGCAAATCTTCATTTTCCGTAAACACCAGTTGCTCCGCCTGTTTCGCAGCAATAAAGTTTTGCAGGTTACCCAAAAGGGTCGATACCGATGCCTGGTATTCGGCGAACGTTGTTTTCAATTCAGTCAATTTGGCGCGCGTGTCATTGTCTTTTGTCGGTGCCAGTTTCAGAACATCACTGCCGTTCAAAAATCCGTCGACCAGATCACGGAACGTATTGGTATCTTTACCCAGCAAAAACGCCGTTTCGGGATTGACACCTTCCGAGGTCAGAAATTCACTGGCGCTGCGACCTAAACGCTGGGTCAACATGACCAATTGACCGGATGCTGAAATTTCCCTTGCTGATCCACCGCCCTGCAGTTTCTGGGCCGAGACTTCTTCAGTCAGTTCCAGCAACACAGGCGAAATTGAATTCAGTTTTTCCAGTGTCTGGCCGAACCCGGTTAACTCTTTCTTCAGTTTCAGGATCGTGTCGGCCGCTTTGTCCGAATTCGACCAGATTTTTTCACCTTCTTTCAGCACCGGCAGGTCAGCGCCGCGGGCACTATCCAGACTGTGACCGGTGTAATTGCCACCTTTGATCAACAGGTTCAAATCGTTATTCAATTCCGTACGGCTTTCTTCAAGTTCCTTGAAGGCCTCAGGCTTACCCTGAATCGCATTCGGTGCCGCTTTACCTATACGCTGCGAGTGCATCAGCGCATCCCCGGCAATCTGGTTCTGGAGGGAAGCGATCAGTTTCTGGTTACTGTTAACATAAACAAACACACCACCAAAAATCAGTAACAGAAACATCGTGATAAACAGGGTACGAATCTGTCGCTGTAGCGACATGTGTCCGATAATCGGCAATTTGATGTCGCGTGCCTGTTCAAGCACGTCGCCGATAAACGTCAGGTTGTTATCGTGGTCATTCTTTCCTGAAGCGGATTTCGTGTCGTCAGAAGCGGAGTAGGTCGTCTGGGTAGACTCCAGATCAATCAGGGTTGCCGGATTCATGTTGTCAGATAGTTTATCTGCATCCTGGGCAGAAGCCGCTTCTTCGGGACGCAACGGTGATTTTAATGCCATTACCAAATCTCCTATTTCCAATTGAACCGCAAGTCGGTGTTTTTATAAATTACGCTATCAGGCAAACGCTCTGCTTGCACCAGTCTGAATGCCACCCAGTTACAGACACGGTTGTAGCACGCAGCACTGAAGGCGCTTTACAGGCCAATATGTAAAAAATTACTGTCTTGAATCAGGTTTGCAAAACTCAGCTCAAACCAGACCTGGTTATTGCTGTCTTCATAGCTTTTTTTAAGCCAGAACGGTTGGTCTGACGGGCTATGGTCATGCGGGTTTTCAATTGCACTCATTTCCCCGACGTTACGCAAACCGAGAACTTTGCTTACCAGCAAGCCTGCGTTAAACGAGAGACCGGATGAAAAAGCGATGATGCGGCTCTCGACATCCACCTCCACTTTATCCTGCCCCTGAAAGCGTTGAATATCCACTATGCCGATCAGGTTTCCGCGCAGATTCAGCAAACCCAGATACCAGTCACGCGTCAATGGAACCGGAGAAATCTGTCCGACTGCCACAATTTCGCCGGCTTCCCTCAGATTGAGTAAATAGCGCGTCTTGCCTACCATCACACCCAATTGATTGGTACTGACGGCATCGCTGCTACGTGCAATCTGCATGCGTTCCAGCAGTTGCGACTGAAAGTCGCGCAAACGCTCACGGCGGTCGCCACGTTTATCTTCCTTCGGACTGTCAAGTGATGTGACCTGATTCATGCGGTTTCCGTTTTACGTAGCCAAGAGGATGTCGCGGAAAATTTCACGACAGGCTGGCAATTTTCGCCAGCAATTCCTGGGGATCGATCGGTTTTACCAGATAGTCACGTGCACCTTGCCGCATTCCCCAGATACGATCGGTTTCCTGATTTTTGCTGGTGCAGATAATCACAGGGACATCCTGTGTTTCTGCATCGCGGGCAATTGCCCGGGTAATCTGAAATCCGTTCTGGCCTGGCATCACCACATCCATCAGAATCAGGTGTGGCTTATCGGCCTTAATTTTCAAGAGGGCCTCTTCGCCATTTTCGGCCGTCGACACCGAGAAACCATTCTTCGCCAGTATATCGGTCAGAAAGTAGCGTTCAGTTGGAGAATCATCCACCACCAAAATCTTTTTAATCACCATATTTATTCCTTAGAAAATCTGAACTGCAAGGATAGTGTCAACAACATCCAGTGTCCCGTTTTATTGGGGCTGCGCCGTGTAACTCCGCACAGTTTTCAACAGGCTGTCTTTCGTAAACGGTTTTGTCAAATACTCGTTTGAACCCACAATTGAGCCGCGCGCCCGATCAAACAAACCGTCTTTGGATGACAGCATAATGACCGGCGTATTGCGAAATTTTGCGCTTTTTTTGATGAGTGCGCAGGTCTGGTAACCATCCAGACGCGGCATCAATATGTCGCAAAAAATCAGGTCCGGATGATAGTCATTGATCTTTGCCAGCGCATCAAAGCCATCTTCAGCCAATATGACCTGATACCCCACCTGTCCCAGAAAAATTTCAGCTGACCGACGGATCGTGCTGCTGTCGTCAATAACCATGATTTTTAACGTTTGTTTTTCAACCTGCATAGTCATAGATCATCTCAAAAAATTCAGACAGGACCAAGAATTGCCTTGTTTCAATCAATATTACAGTCATCCAAAACAAATTTCCTTAAGAATACCTAAATTCGTCAAAAATTCTACCGTATTTATAGCGTTCCATACGGAAATGTTTCATTTTTTTCACAATGTTGTATAAAGATTATTAAATTGAAATCATTTCGAAATCGTCCTTGCGCGCGCCACATTCGGGGCAGGTCCAATTCATCGGAACATCCTTCCACCGTGTGCCCGGCAGGATTCCCTCGTCCGGCAGTCCTGCCGCCTCATCATAAATCCAGCCACATATAAGGCACATCCACGTTTGATATTCACTATTCTGATTTGAATTATCCGAAATATTCGTTCCCATATTATTGCTCACTGTTTTTTCCTTTCGCGCCATTTTTTAATTAAATTGTTAATAATTTACATTTCTTTTCTAATCATGACTGCGCAATTGCCACGTGAAAAATTTCCAATATTCAAAAACGAATTCATTAAAGTGCGTTTTTGATAAAGAAATCGAATAAAATATAAAGTTCACTATCTTAATCTACCCAACGTGCAAAACCAAATTTCCCCCCTCGTTTTAAGTTTTGGCAGTTCAGATCCCCTTGGTGCAACCGGAATTCAGGCCGATCTGGGCAGTTTTGCTGCCATGGGCTGTCACGGTTTGACGGTACTTACCGCCATACTGATGGGTGACACGACCCAGATTACCGATATTGAACCCATCGAAGCGGAAATTGTCATTGAACAGGCCAGATCAATCCTGGAAGATGTTCCGGTCGCCGCCTTCAAACTGGGTACTATTGGCAGTATAGAAAATGTTAGCGCGATTGCCGAGATAGTTTCCGATTACCCCGAAGTTCCCCTGATTTTTGACCCATTTTCATCGTCCATTCCGGACCAGGGTCAGGACAGCGAGGATATTTATCTGGCCGCAAGCGAATTGATCATCCCTCAAACCACCTTGCTCATTGCATCTGTGGTGGAAATAGCACGACTGGCTGAAACCTGGCGCGAACCGTCCACCGACGACACGCTGGCGCTGGATGTCCAGCGATTGATTGAATCCGGATGCGAATATGTATTCGTCACGGGTACCGCGACCACCAGCCATGAAATCACCAACTGCCTGTTCGATGAATCCGGACTGATACGCCAGGACAGCTGGCCACGACAGAACGGATCATTTCTGGGTTCGGGTTCCACACTGTCCGCAGCCATTGCAGCCCTGGTCGCCAATGGACTTGATTTCCCGGAAGCTGTATTGGAAGCACAGGAATTTACCAACGCGGCCCTGGCTCACGCACAGCGTTTTGGCATGGGGAAATTGGTACCCGATCGTTTTTTCTGGGCACGCGAGCCGGACGACATGCAAGATCTCGATCAGCCTGACAGTGCAGCGTAAGAGATCAGGCACACGTGAACATGGTCAACCTTATTTAATCCGTAACAGGCTGCATTTACCTGTGTTACTCAACCTGAAATGAATATGCGCAATACTGAACTCTTTGAACGTGCTCAACTCACCACGCCAGGCGGCGTCAATTCTCCGGTTCGTGCTTTTCGGTCTGTCGGTGGTACGCCCCGGTTTATCACACGCGCAGAAGGCCCTTATTTCTGGGATGCCGACAATAAAAAATATATCGACTATATAGGCTCGTGGGGACCTGCAATCGCAGGACACGCTCACCCTGAGGTGGTTCACGCGGTTCAGGTCGCGGCGGCACGCGGCCTGAGTTTTGGCGCGCCGACCGAAGGCGAAATTTTAATGGCGGAAGAAATCTGCAAGCTGATGCCCTCCATCGAACAGGTTCGTCTGGTTTCCTCCGGAACCGAAGCCACCATGAGCGCACTGCGACTGGCGCGTGGTGCAACCGGGCGCGACAAGATCATCAAGTTTGAAGGTTGCTATCACGGCCATGCGGACGCCCTGCTGGTGAAGGCCGGCAGTGGCTTGCTCACTCTGGGTAATCCCAGTTCATCGGGCGTACCTGCCGATTTCACCAAACATACCCTGGTACTCGACTATAACAACCCGCAGCAGCTTGTGGACACATTTGCGGCGCTGGGCGACCAGATCGCCTGTGTGATTGTGGAACCGGTTGCCGGCAACATGAATTTGATCCGGGCCACACCCGAATTTCTTCAGACTATGCGCGAGCTCTGCACCCGGCACGGTGCCATCCTGATTTTCGACGAAGTGATGTGCGGCTTCCGGGTTGCACTGGGCGGGGCGCAATCGATTTATCAGATCAAACCCGACATAACCGCGCTGGGAAAAGTCATCGGCGGCGGATTGCCGGTTGCCGCGTTTGGCGGACGTGCTGACCTGATGGCGCACATGGCGCCATTAGGTGGTGTCTACCAGGCCGGCACCCTGTCCGGAAACCCTGTCGCGGTTGCAGCGGGATTAACAACCTTAAAACTGATTCAGGCAGACGGTTTTTATGACAAGCTCAGCACCCAGACTGCCAAACTGGCAAACGGTCTGACAAGGTTAGCCAAAGAAAATAACATCCGTTTCTGTGCTGATTCGATCGGCGGCATGTTCGGCCTGTATTTTACCGGACACGTGCCTGACAGTTATGCGGCGATGATGCTGTCTGAAAAAGAAAAATTTAACCAGTTTTTCCATCTGATGCTGGATCGTGGCGTTTATCTTGCGCCGTCTGCCTTCGAAGCAGGTTTTGTCTCCGCGCAACACGACGACGCCGTGATTGCGGCAACGCTCCAATGTGCCGAACAGGCCTTTGCTGAAATGGGTCAGCGTTGAGGTCCGCATCGGCGCTGATTTCACTTATTTGTGGAACCTGCCCCATTTAACCTGACGCGCCGTATAAACCAGACTGGAAACAACAATTTTAATATTGACTTTATGTATTTCCTGCCCAGATAATGCCTGTCCTAATTATGAAAAGAAATTATTATGTTTGCAACAAGAGTTAACCGTTATGCCCGTTATGTGGTTTTCGCTGCAGTCGCTGGTAGCTTGCTGGCTGGCTGCAAAGGGCATGGCTCCTCATCCACAACGATTCCCCAATCATTGACCAACTGGACATGGAAAGCGGGCACCAATGCCGCGAATGGTCTGGGGTACTACGTATCCGAAGGTACTGCGACCACAACCGGCCTGCCGAGCGGGCGTTATGGCGCCATGAGCTGGAAAGACAGCAGCGGCCAATTCTGGGTGTTCAGCGGCGTTGGCGGTGTCAGTGACATGTGGAGATTCAATACGACAACCTTGCAATGGGCCTGGATGGCCGGCAACGCGAGTACCGCGACGAATACCACGGCCGTATACGGAACCATCGGAGTTGCCGCGTCGACCAACTTACCCGGGCAGCGCGATTCCGGCGCCACCTGGACCGATGCGTCGGGTAACCTCTGGATGTTTGGCGGTTACGGAACGGACTCAAACGGCCTGATCGGCTATCTGAATGACGTATGGATGTTCAATCCCGTATCAAATCTGTGGACCTGGGAAGGCGCTGCAGGCTCTGATCAGGCCGGTTCGTTGTCGGCTCCTGTTGTTTGGGGTACGCAAGGCACTGCGTCGACGTCCAACCAACCTGCGCCGCGCAGCAACAGCGCGTTCTGGAAAGATGCTTCAGGTAATTTCTGGATGTTTGGTGGCGAGGGCTATTTAAACAATACGACGGGTGTTCAAAATGACTTGTGGGAGTTTAATCCAACCACACTGGCATGGACCTGGGTAGGTGGTTCACAATTGCAAGCGGTAAAGGGTGTCTACGGCACCATCGGTGTTGCATCGGCGGCAAATTTGCCCGGCGCGCGGCAATCGGCAACGACCTGGGTTGATTCTACCGGGACGTTCTGGATGTATGGCGGTACGGGTGTGGACGCAGCCGGGACGGTTGGTCAGCTCGGTGATTTGTGGAAATTCTCCACTGCCACCCATCAATGGACCTGGGTATCAGGTTCCAGTACGGTGAACAACCTCGGTGTCTATGGCACAAATGCGGTCGCTGCAACGACCAATCTGCCGGGCGCACGTTCGGGTGCTGCCGGTTGGATCGACAGCAGTAATAACTTGTGGTTATTCGGTGGCTATGGCATTAACGGAATACCCACCGGTGTTAACCTGAGCACTACCACAGGCACTCTCGTCATATTGAACGACCTTTGGGAGTATCAGGCTTCCACAAAACAGTGGGTCTGGTACAACGGATCTTACAATGGTAGTGCCGCCGGTTACTATGGAACATTAGGTTTGCTTAGCGCAGGCAATATGCCAGGTAGCCGCTATGCTGCTTCAGTCTGGAACGATTCAAGTGGGAACTTCTGGCTTTTTGGTGGCGAAGGCTATGATGCCGCAGGTACCAATGGTCGCCTTGGCGACGTATGGAATTTTGTCCCCTGATTCCCTGTCTATCAAGTTAAAAAATACGACCCGCTCAGCAATTGACCGGGTCGTTTTTTTATCGGTAATGCCTTGACCAGAACAGTGCGCGGCGCTGGATCAGTTCAGAAAATATGCCGCAATCCCAATTGAACGCGTGTGACCGACTTGCCAGCCACATCGGTATTTACCGACGAATCTGCATCATTTAACGTGTAGGAAACCGCTGCATATAAATTCGTATGCCGGGATAAATAATAATTGTAGCCAAGCGCATACTGGCCAGAATTCATTGCGCCCGCATGTCTGTTTTCGGTGTATTTATAATCGCCGAAAAATGAATCCTGGCCTGACGGCAACGTGAAGCCAAGCAGGTAACTCTGCGATTTATAACCCTCGCCCTGCGTGGTCTGATCAAATGCCAGATGCAATCGGACCTTGCCGGCATCAACGACACTCCCCAGAAAATGGGATTTATAAGTGCTGGTATCAATCAGTGAGCTTGCATTATTCATTTCGTGATAGGCGTAAACCACCTTGACGGGCCCATTCAGGTAACGTAAAGACAGGCCTGACTGACTGTCCGCGCTGACGTCGCCTGACTGTCCGCCGAAACTATAGGCGACGGACGCACTGAAGTTTCCTGTCGTTACCGGGGAGCTGTAAACGATGGCATTGTCCATGCGAGTATCAATCGACGCAAAGCCGGAGTTTCTTCCAAAAAGGGTTGTCATATCGCCGGTGGTGCCGGTATTGAAAGGATCAATCGAGTCGTATGCGAGAAAGATGGGGGTGTACTGACGCCCCATCGTTGTGGTGCCCCAGACACCGCTGAAACCGGCAAACGCCTGCCGACCAAAAAGTCGGCCGCCCTGTCCGGATGTGCCGTCGTTAATATTAATTCCAGCTTCGAGTACATAAATGGCTCGTAATCCGTCGCCCAATTCTTCCTCGCCTTTAAGACCCAGCCGCGGTCCGGATTCGATACCGCTTTCCAGTGATGTCAAAGCCCCCGCTGAATTCCCGTTACTGTAGGAGAATCCCGCATCCATAACGCCATACAGCTTTTGTGTCGATTGTGCAAAAGCGCCCGGTAGCGCTCCTGCAGCGAGAATCGCCAGAATCAATTTACCTGCCATCCCCATGCTTACTCCAGAAAATTTTTTATTAACCCGACGACAGTTCAGCACTCATCATGGCTGACAGGTCCGCAATGCCATGCACTTGAAACTAATTACAGTAAAAAAATGGCCTCAAAGTCTGTCGGACTTTAAGGCCACTTTTTTTACGATACAACAGGTCAGCTGATCCGGGTTAGAACGTATGCCTCAAACCTGCCTGAATTGTCCCGACCGATTTACCCGGGGTTTCAGTATCAATCGACGAATTGGACTGGTTTTGTACGTACGTATAGGCGGTATAAACGTTGGTGCGTTTAGACAGATTATAGGTATATCCAACCGCATACTGATCCGCGTCGGCACTGTCCACTATCTTATTTTTTTTGTGCGTATAGTCGGCAAACACGGCATGCGCTCCAACAGGCAGTGTTAACCCGAACAGATAGTCTTCGGTCTTAAATCGCGGGCCCTGTTCATTCTGGTCATAAGCAGCATGCAGTTTTACAAGACCAAAATCATAGGCTGCACCAATAAAGTTCGTTCTGAATGTATCGGTCAATGCACCTTCGACCGTGGTCTTCTCATTGTTGGCCTCGTGATAAGCATAAGACACCGTCAACGGACCGTTCAGGTAGCCCAGCGATGCCCCGACCTGACTTTGTGCGGACAGATCACCGGCAAAACCCCCAAAACCGTACGCCGCTGACGCTTTAAAGCCATTCAGATTGTCCGGTGCCTCGTAAACGACAGCGTTACTCATTCGTTGATAGTCGGAGGTGTACAGGTTATTGATGCCAAAGAAGTTATTGATGTTCGCTGCGAAGCCGTTCATGAATGGATCAATGGCGCCATACGCATTATACAGCGGCGTAAATTGTCGTCCGAGTTTTAGCGTACCGAAATTACCAGTCAGACCAACATAGGCCTGGCTGCCGAACAGGTTGGTATCATGGGATTTCCGCACATTATAATCGATGCTATCCAGACCGGTGTTGCCCCGGTTGAGTTCCACACCGGCTTCCAATAAAAATAACGCTTTTAGACCGTCACCCATATCTTCGGTGCCCGCAAAACCGAAACGCGAATAAGATTGCTGACCACTTGACAATTTAGTCACTATGCCCGCAGGTTTTGTGCCGTTAATTGAGCTGACACCGGCATCCAGTGTCCCATAAACGGTGACGTTTGATTGCGCCGACACGGAGCCAAAAGCACCCATAAATGCCATAGCGAGTAAAACTTTTTTCATGTTAATGTATCTTTCCTAAAAGAATTAAACGACGTTTTCGCCGAATTCAGCATGAATCGTGCGAAATCATCACAAGTGGCAGCAATACTCAATTATTAATTTTTTGCAATGCAGCAGGAAAAATTCATTAATACAACAAACACCCCATTTGTTGCCTTATTCATCATTGAATTGAACCTGAACATGCTTTTCGCTGGCCGATGAGCCATTAAAAATAGTAATTTACTAATTGCTGCGACGCACATTGGTATATGCTTTATGGACTTTAACGTTATCATTTAGCTACGTCAACCTCGCAAATATACGGTATTTAATTTGTATATTTAGCTTGTTTATTCAGCAATAATTCTGCGGGCGACTAATGGGTCAGCGGCTCTGAACGCGCTTTTTTTGACAGGTGCCAGCACAACATGGCACAACAGGCGAATCCGAACTGGCCATAGGCCAGCCAGACAGGAGAATGATCAAGAATCGGCGCTATCACCCCGGCCACTATGCCGGCCAGGAACGTGACCACACAGGATTGACAGGACGCGACGATACCGCGGGTATTCGGAAACAGATCCAACGTCATTAACGTCACTCCGGGCGCCACCAGTGACATGCCTATGGCATAAAAAAACAGGGGAACCACCGACCATGGAATTGCGGCGGGAAAAAACAGGTGGTACGTGACATTGCAGACAGCGGCGCCGGTCAGGAAAAAATAGCCGATCCGGACCTGCCGGTTCAGGGGAATCCGTCCAGCCAGCCGGTTTGCACCCAATGCACCAAGAAAAATCCCGCCCACCATCGGTACAAACTGCCATGCAAACTGATGCGCGGAAAGGCCTAAATGCCGGGTCAGAAACACCGGTGCCGACGCAACATACAGAAACAGGCCGGCAAAATTGAAGGCGATGGTGCCTGACTGCAGATGAAATGCCGCCGATCCGAACACCGATTTATAACTGGCGGCCAGAACAGGAACACTGAATTCATGGCGATTTTCTTTGGGCAGCGATTCCGGCAGGAAGCGAAAACAGAACCCGAATAACGCCACCGTGTAAAAAAATAAAAACAGGAATATCGAGCGCCAGTCCAGAAGTGTGACGATCCACCCGCCCAGCACCGGAGCAAGCGCAGGAGCAATTGAAAAAATCATGGTTACCAGCGACAGCAACCGCTGTGCTGCCGGTCCGGAATACAGATCGCGAATGATCGCGCGCCCGACCACCATGCCGGCACCCGCCGAGAGTCCCTGCAAGATACGGAATACCCATAAATAATGGATGGTATGTGCCGATGCGCATCCCAGCGTGGCAACCGCAAACACGAACAGCGCCACCAGAATGATGTTGCGGCGGCCCAGCGCGTCGGATATCGCGCCGTGCCATAGCATCATGAAAGCGAACGACAGCATGTACGCCGTCAAGGTCTGCTGGACTTCAATGGCACTGGTGTTCAGAGATGACTGAATGGCCGGAAAAGCGGGCAGATAGGTATCCACCGAAAACGGGCCCAGCATCGCCAGTGCGGCCAGCAGCATGGCTAAATGGATCCGTTGTTTGCGTGTCGACGACGGGGTGGTCAGTGGGTTTGCAGACATAAATTAACTTCAGTCATACCAGGTGGTCGTGGAAAGGCAGAGTTCATTTCGGCTTGGCGGCGTCCCGTCGGTTAAACCCTGCCACCATGTCAAACCGGAACAGACGGCACTCAAGTGCGCCATTAAAAAACGGCGTCTTGCGCGACTCTTTTAATCGCATCATCTTGGGCAGCGTCAGGTCGGCAGTGAACAGAAACACCTGCCAGCCTGCGAAACGCTGCTTTAACGTGGCGCTGAACGCGCTGAAAAACGCCGTGGCCAGTTCATCGGTTTCCAGCGTACTGTCGCCTCGCACACCGATGCGTTCACCATAGGGGGGATTGGTCAGCAGGATGCCGGGGGTGTCGCCCGGGGCCTGAATCTGCTGGGCTTCAATCTGTTTCAGGGGAACATCGAAATCGATCCCCGCCTTGTTCAGATTGTTGCGCGACATGACCACCATATCGCCTGAAATATCACTGCCGAAAATAGTCGGGGCGCCGGTAATTTTTCTGACCTTAATGGCCGCCTTGATCGCGTTCCAGCTTTCCTCATCAAAATTGCCAAATTTCTCGAAGGCGAATTCACGGTGTAATCCGGGCGGTATGCCTGCCAGCATTTGCGCGGCCTCGGCCAGAATGGTACCGGAACCACACATCGGATCCAGCAGTGTCATGCCAGGCTTCCAGCCGGCGACACGTAACAGGCCGGCGGCCAGGTTTTCACGCAATGGCGCATCGCCGGTTTCCAGACGCCAGCCACGTTTGAACAGGGGTTCACCGCTGGTATCGATATACAGCGTGAAATTGCGTGCATCCAGAAAACCGACGATCCGGATATCCGGTGTCTGTGTGTCGACCGAAGGGCGCGCATTATAAAGATCACGAAACCGGTCGCACACCGCATCCTTGATTTTCAGGGTCGTAAATTCAAGACTCCGCAAGGGTGACTTGATGGCAGTGACATCGACCCGAAGGGTGTGGTGCAGGCTGAACCAGTTCTCCCAGGGCTGCTCCAGGGTCAGATCATAAATATCATTTTCCGTGCTATAGCTGCGGTGCCCCATGCGCAACAGAACCCGCGAGGCGATCCGTGAATGCAGGTTGACCTGATAGGAATCGGTTATCAGGCCCGAACAATGCACACCACCGGGTACCTGGTTATGAATCTGCAGGGTCGGTGCGTGCAGCGACGAAATTTCCGCCAGTTCGTCCGCCAGTGCCTGTTCCATGCCGCGCGGGCAGGGACAAAAATAGGAATACTTGTGTGTCATGGGATACCCTTTATCCGTTCATTTAATGGCGACCTGCGCCGTTGATCATCGTCGTTTCGCCGCCTTCACCGGTCCCGGTCCGTTTCACTGCCAACCCGGCCGGCGCGAACTAGAACGGCTTGACCACGACCAGGCAAACGACAGCCAGCAGCAGGAGCACCGGAATCTCATTGAAATACCGGTACCAGACGTGGCCACGCTGATTCTTCCCCTGCTCGAATTTTTTCAATAAACTGCCGCACGCGTGCTGATAGCCGATAATCAGCACCACGAGTCCAAGTTTGGCGTGCATCCAGCCGTTTCCTTCGCCACGGCCGATGCCGTAGTACAGAAACAGTATCAGTCCAAGCACGATCGCCACCACGCCAAGCCAAGACGTGAAGCGGTATAACTTGCGCGCCATTTTCAGCAAGCGTTCGGTCACCGGACCGGCAGCGGATCCGTCTTCCGCAAGATTCACAAAAATGCGCGGCAGATAAAAAAGTCCGGCAAACCAGGACATCACGAAAACAATATGTAAGGCTTTAATCCACAGCATGGCGATCCCTGATCTGTTAGTGTCGAATTTCACCGTGGCCAAAGACCACATATTTTACTGAGGTTAATCCCTGCAGACCCACAGGTCCGCGGGCATGCAGTTTATCGGTTGATATACCAATTTCAGCGCCAAGACCAAACTCGAAGCCGTCCGCAAAACGTGTCGACGCGTTCACCATCACCGAAGCCGAATCGACCTCGCGCATGAAACGCAGCGCGCGGGTATAGTTCTCGGTCACAATGGTATCAGTGTGCTGCGACGAATATTGATTGATGTGAGTGATTGCCTCATCAACATCGGCCACAATTCTGACCGACAGGATGGCGTCCAGGTATTCGGTACTCCAGTCCTGCGCGGTGGCCCGGGTCAGCAGCGGATAGCCGTCAAGTATCGCCAGCGCTTCCTCATCGCCGCGCAGTTCGACCTTTTTGCCCGCATACAGCGGAGCCAGCAGGGGCAGTATGTGCCCTGCTGCGGCACGCGCCACAAGCAGGGTTTCCATCGTGTTGCAGGTGCCGTAACGATGGCATTTTGCATTAAACGCGATATCGACGGCCTTTGCCGGATCGGCCTGGTCGTCAATATAAACATGACAGATGCCGTCCAGATGTTTAATCATCGGTACCGTGGCTTCGTCCATCAGGCGCTGTATGAGTCCTTTGCCGCCGCGTGGCACGATCACGTCAACGTAGCCGGACATTGTAATCAGTTTTCCAACCGCAGCACGATCGGTGGTTTCAATAACCTGCACGGCGTCAGACGGCAGTCCGGCACCGACCAGGCCTTCCTGAACCAGCTTTGCCAGCACCTGATTGCAATGAATCGCTTCGGAACCGCCCCGCAAAATAGTCGCATTGCCACTTTTGATGCACAATCCGGCTGCGTCGACCGTCACGTTCGGCCTCGCTTCGTAAATGATCCCAATCACACCCAACGGGACGCGCATCTGTCCAACCTGAATGCCGCTGGGCCGGTATTTCAGGTCACTGATTTCTCCGACCGGATCAGCCAGCGCAGCAATCTGCAGCAACCCTTCGGCCATGGTGTCGATCGCCTGGTCGGACAGACTTAACCGGTCCAGCAAAGCGCTGGCCAGACCGGTCGCCTGCGCTGACTGCAGGTCCTGCCGGTTGGCGTCGCGGATGGCCTTGCGTTCCCGCAGGATCGCCGCTGAAATCAGTCGCAATGCATGATCTTTCTGCATACTGGACGCCCGGGCCATGAATCGACTGGCCTGTTTCGCCCGCAGCCCCACCTCCTGCATGTAATTTTCCATATCCATAAAATTGATCATTCCGTTTGAAGTTGGCCGTTATCGGCTGATCGAATTGCCGGGTTGGGCCAGTGATAATGATAACTGCAATAAAGCATCCCACGCATCCCCTGACAGGGTTCTGACCCGCAAACCCTTGACCAGTTTATCAATCCGGGCTGCATTCCTGAGTGCGTTCTGCAGGGCGGTGATACTCAGGCGCCGCAATGCCCGGTCCATCAGGCGTTCACGCGGGCCCCATATCCGATACTCTTTCAGCATGGCCTGCAACGGTCTGCCGGCCTGCTGACCAAGTTTCAGTTTGAGCAGTGTCCGGCACTCTTCTGCCACGGCCCAGAGCACCAGCGGCAATGCTTCGCCTTCTCCCTTCAAGCCTTCCAGCATCCGCACCAGTCGCGCGACATCCCCCTGCAGGATGGCCTCGTTCAATTTGAACACGTCGTAACGGGCCACATTCAGCACCGCGGCCTGAATCTGTTCTGCCGACAGCGCGCCGGCAGGATAAAGCAGGCCCAGCTTCTGGATTTCCTGATGGGCCGCCAACAGATTCCCTTCAACCCGATCTGCTATGAACTCCAGCGCATCACGTTCGATGGTCTGGCCCTGCTCTTTCAGGCTGCGCGCAATCCATCCCGGCAATTCCGCACGGTCGACCAGCGCAATATCAATATAAACGGCCGACTCCTGCAAGCGCGTCACCCACGCCGATTTCTGGCTTGCCCAGTCCAGTTTCGGGTAGCTGATCAGGGTCACATTATCCGGATTCGGGTTGCTGTTTAACTGGCTCACATACTCCTGCAGCGCCTGCGCACCATCCTTGCCTGGTTTGCCGGTGGGAATGCGCAAATCGATGATTTTCTTATCGCCGAATAATGACAGGCTCTGGTTGGCGGCCAATAATTGCCCCCATTTAAAGCTGCGATCCACCGATAAAATTTCCCTCTCGAGAAATCCTTCCGATCGCGCCCTGGCTCTGATTTTATCCAGGGCCTGTTGTGCCAACAAGTGCTCATCGCTCGTCACCACGTACAGGGGTGCCAGCTTTTTACCAAGGTGAGAATCAAGCGCGTCGAATCGAAGTTGCACAGCTATTCCATGTTCAATACAGAAAGGCGCCGAACCACCTGCTGCACCATATCGCCCTGCATGTCTTTATACAGCATGGTTTCTTCAGCGGCCTTGGACAACACCACGTTTTCGTTATAACTGATGGTGCGGTGGAGCACGATGGTGGTCGGCGCCAGGTAAATTTTTCCGTAGGCGTTCCGAACCTGGAACGTAAGGTAACTGTTCAGGGTATATTCACGTACCAGGCCCTGTACCGTCAGGGACAGAATGACTTTCTCAGGTCGTTCTGCGATCAGCTGTAACACCACATCGGCGTCGGCTTCACTGTCCACAAGGCGGGCATTTTCCTGTTCCTTGAGGTTGCGTCGCAGTGCCGCACCAAACGGGGTCGCTTCCGATCCAACCACATAAATGGTCTTGAACGGAAACTCGCTCGCACCCCGCAGGTGAAATCCGCATGCTGCAATCAGGACAGGCACAATCAGCATCATGCCGAATTTCATCCAACGCATATTAAGTATCATTAAACTGGTTCCTACGGGTTAAACCACAATATTGACCAGCTTGCCCGGTACAATAATAATTTTTCTGGGTGAGCCGGTCAGAAATTTCTGCACATGGTCATTGGCTAACGCCAAGGCTTCAATCGCCGCCTTGTCGGCATCACGCACCACCCTGATCGAGCCGCGCAATTTGCCATTCACCTGCACCACCAGTTCAATTTCATTCTGTATCAGGGCGGCCTCATCGACCTGCGGCCAATCTGCGTTGATGATGTCCGCGTCCCTCGATGACTGCGACAGACCCAGCTCATTCCACAGGTGGTGGCAAATGTGCGGACAGACCGGGTACAGTGCACGCAGAAGCAGACTGAATGCTTCTTTCAGGGCAGCTTCATGACCGTTACCCTGGGTCTCAAACGCTTCAATGGCATTCAACAATTTCATTGCGCCGGAGACTACCGTGTTGTATTGCAGCTTGTCGTAGTCGTAATCAATCTGTTTCAGGGTTAAATGGACTTCACGACGCAACGCTTTGACAGGGTCCGCGTACTGGTTTGCCTCGGCCGGCTGCACCCGACCGGCATTCCTGATGATGGCGGCATATTTATAGGCATTGGACCAAAGACGACGCAGATAACGGGCCGCACCTTCAACGCCCGAATCACTCCAGGCGGCGCTTTGATCGGGTGGCCCGGCAAACATCGTGAACAGGCGCGCGGTATCGGCACCAAATCGACTGATGATGTCTTTGGGTTCGACAACGTTATTCTTGGATTTCGACATTTTTTCAATACCGCCCATCTGTACGGCAACGCCATCGCTTTTCAGCTTCGCCGCCAGCGGTCGTCCTTTTTCGTCAAAGGACACATCGACTTCATTCGGGTAAAACCAGATTTTCTTTCCGGTTTCATCTTCACGATAAAACGATTCATTCAGCAACATTCCCTGCGTGAACAGGTTCCTGAATGGTTCATCGAACCGGACCAGTCCTATGTCGCGCATGGCTTTGGTCCAGAAACGTGCATAGAGCAGGTGCATGACGGCGTGCTCGACACCACCTATGTACTGGTCCATCGCCATCCAGTAATCGTTGCGGTCATCGACCATTGTCGTCGCATCAGGGCAGGTGTAGCGCATGTAATACCAGCTGGAATCAACAAACGTGTCCATGGTGTCGGTTTCACGCTGGGCCGGCTTGCCGCAACACGGGCAGGCGACGTTCAGGAAATCCGCGCGATGCTTTAACGGGTTTCCCGATCCGTCAGGGATGCAGTCGGTCGGCAATATGACCGGCAAATCCTGCAGCGGCACCGGCACCGAACCACACGAATCGCAATGTATGATGGGGATCGGCGTGCCCCAATAGCGCTGCCGGCTGATCCCCCAGTCACGCAAGCGCCAGGTCGTCTTCTTTTCGCCCAGATTAGCCGCCACCAGATCGGCCGCCACAGCACTGATCGCTGCCTGACTGCTTAAGCCATTGTACTTGCCGGAATTGATGGTCGTGCCGCGCTGCTTGTCGCCATACCATTCCTGCCAGGCGTCCGTACTGAAGCGTTCCCCTTCCACACCTATGACCTGCTCGATGGCGATCCGGTATTTCCTGGCAAATGCGAAATCACGTTCATCATGTGCCGGCACCCCCATGACTGCGCCGTCGCCGTAGGTCATCAGGACATAGTTGCCCACCCAGACTTCAACCGGTTTGCCGGTGAGCGGATGACTTACATACAGGCCGGTGGGTAATCCTTCCTTTTCTTTGGTCGCCATTTCGGCTTCCGTTGTTCCGCCGGTTTTGCACAGCTCAATAAATGCTGCGAGAGCCGGGTTGGTTCTTGCAGCGAACGTGGCCAGCGGATGCTCGGCCGCGACCGCACAAAAAGTCACGCCCATAATGGTATCGGCACGGGTGGTAAACACGTAGAGTTTGCCGTCCTGTATCAATTCGCCGGTGTCATCGGTGATCTGGTGCGGAAACGCGAATCGTACGCCTTCACTTTTGCCTATCCAGTTGCGCTGCATGGTGCGAACCTGCTCCGGCCAGCCGTTCAGGTCGTCTATGCTGCTCAGCAGCTCCTCGGCGTACTGTGTAATTGCAAAGTAGTAGCCGGGTATTTCACGCTTTTCAACCAGGGCACCGGAGCGCCAGCCGCGGCCGTCAACCACCTGTTCATTGGCCAGCACGGTCTGATCGACCGGATCCCAATTCACGACCTGCGTTTTTTTGTAAGCGATACCTTTTTCCAGCAATTTCAGAAAAAACCACTGGTTCCAGTGATAGTAGGCCGGGTCGCAGGTCGCGACTTCACGTGACCAGTCGAATGCCAGGCCCAGAGGTTGCATCTGCGACTTCATGTCAGCAATATTTGCATAGGTCCATTCTGCCGGTGACTTCCTGTACGCGATTGCGGCGTTTTCGGCCGGCAGGCCAAATGCATCCCAGCCCATAGGCATGAGCACGTTATAGCCCTTCATGCGCAGTTGCCGCGACAACATGTCATTGATGGTGTAATTGCGCACATGACCCATGTGTAATTTGCCGGAAGGATAAGGCAGCATGGAACAGGCGTAATATTTGCCTTTGGGGAAACGCGGATCGTTTTCAACCGTCCGAAATGCATCGGTACTTTGCCAGTGAGATTGAGCCTGCTGCTCGACTTGGGAGGGACTGTATTTTTCTTGCATTGTCGTTTTGCTTCAGTAATTTCAATAAATTCTTGGATTAGGGGCGGGTCTGCTGCGCAACAACCCGTGCGGATGACTCAGGTTGGCTGCTTCAGTCCCAGTACGTCATTCATGTCAAACAGCCCGCGTTGCTGGTGCTGTAAAAAGCGCACGGCACGCAAACTGCCATTCGCATAGGTCACGCGCGACGACGACTTGTGGGTAATTTCAATACGTTCACCGATGCCTGCAAACAGCACGGTATGATCACCGACAATATCGCCACCCCGAATGGTTGAAAAGCCGATTGTGGAAGGATCGCGTTCACCGGTGACACCTTCGCGGGCAAACACGGCGACGTCACTCAGATTCCGTCCGATTGACGCTGCAATGACTTCGCCCATTTTCAGGGCTGTGCCGGATGGCGCGTCGACCTTGTGGCGATGATGTGCTTCGATGATTTCGATATCGTAGCCCTCTGAAAAGCTCCTGGCGGCCAGCTCCAGCAACTTCATCGTGACATTCACGCCAACGCTCATGTTGGGTGAAAAAACCAGCGCAATTTTCTCGGCAGCCGCCGCAAGCGCGGCTTTGCCGGACTCATCAAAGCCGGTCGTGCCGATAACCATTTTGATGCCGTGTTCAGTGCAGTAAGCCAGATGCCTTAATGTCCCTTCCGGACGGGTAAAATCAATCAGAAAGTCGGCCTGCGCCAGGCCTTGTGACAGGTCGGCGGTCATGGTTACTCCGGACAGCTTACCGGAAAAGGCCGATGCGTCCTGACCCAGCGACGGGCTCCCGGGGATATCCAGCGCACCCGACAATACCATGCCGTCGGTTGAGCCGACAGCGTCGATCAACATGCGGCCCATCCGGCCGGACGCCCCGGCCACGGCTATTTTTAAAGGAACTGCGCTCATGCTGGTCTACTCATCTTTTTTCGGTTTCGGTTTATCCGATTTGACGTCGACATGCTCAATGGCGTCGACAATCGCCGCATTGGTAATCCGGGTTAAATATTCCTGTTCATTCGGCAATTCACCACGTTCAATTCTGGCCACCAGACTTTTCTCGAAATACACGGTCACCCTCGACGTGGTTTGTTCGCCACTGGGTTTCAATAACCGGAAAATATAGTCCCAGCGATCAGCATGGAACATGTCGGTCAGCAGCGCCGTACCCAGCAGGAAACGTACCTGTTCGCGCGTCATGCCCAGTTTGACCTGGTCAGCCATTTCCTTCGACACGAAATTACCCTGCTGAATGGTAATGCGATAGGGTGTAAAAATACCCATGAATTTTTCAAAACCTTCCGGGACTACGGTTTTGGTCGTCAGATCATCGCTGGCCGGTTCGGCGCCTGCGGTGCCTGTCGCGACAGCGGCCGATGCGGTCTGCGCCTGACCGGGCGTGGCTGTGGACGAAGCGCCGCTGGCAGGACCGCTGGCAGGACTTGCGCCGGTATTGATCGGAATCCCCTTGATCGGTGGGTTTTGCGTAGCGCAACCCGCGACCAGGATAAACGCGCACAGCCAGAAAGTGTTTTTTGCATTACTTTTTTGCAACAATCGCATAAATAGCCTTAATTCAATTAGCAACAGGACGAAAACGTTATATGATAAAGCAGATATTCCCAATTCAACAAAAAAAATGCCTAACCCGCCCAATCTAAAATCCAGCGGCCTCAAAGCCACCCTGCCGCGCCTGAAAATTCTGGAAATTTTTCAAAACAGCACTGTACGCCATCTGTCTGCTGAAGATGTGTACAAAATTCTATTGAACGACAACATGGATGTGGGCCTGGCCACTGTTTATCGTGTTCTGACCCAGTTTGAACAGGCTGAAATCCTGCACCGCAGTCATTTCGAAACCGGGAAGGCCGTGTTTGAGCTCAATGAAGGGTCACACCATGATCATCTGGTTTGCCTCAACTGCGGTCGTGTCGAAGAATTTTACGACGCGGAAATCGAGAAACGCCAACATCTGGTCGCGACGCAACGCGGATTCACCATCGCGGAACACGCCCTGGCAATCTATGGCAATTGTACCAAAAAGAACTGCCCGAACCTGCCCTAGTACGGGCCAGGCAGCAGCGGCTCAATGCCGGTCAGGCACGATGCTTTCAGCGTAATCGTACAGCGACGCCAGCAGTGCCTGGTTCTGCGGGCTCGCGTCGCCAGATAACCGGTCGATGTCGGCAAAAAAATCATCCACCGTCAGCGCCTGTCCGTCTCCTTCAAAAAATCGACTGGCGCGCAGCCGGTCCCAGCGTTCGGTTTCCTGTACCGACAGACTGTCCGGAAAATTACGGGCCCGATACCGAAACAGCAATTCATCGAGGCGCTTATCCTGGAATTGGGGTGTCGTTCTGGCCAGCTTGTCACCGGAATAGCTGACCAGATTCTGCAACGTACGCCGGTCATTCGTGCCAATAAAGCCGTTATACAGATCCAGATCCACATCCTGTACCGCATCGAATTCACGCTGAAAAACCCGTTCCCAGATTGCATTCATATCAGGTAAAGCACGGGCCGCATCGGCGTTCTTGAGTACGCTGTCGATCGATATACCCCATTTTTCGGCCACTTCAGGGGACAGGGTCTTGGTGTTTCTGATCACCACCGGCGATCGGTTGAGATGTATTGTCTTGATTGGCAGACGAGTGACGCCGTCCGGCAGTTCACCGCCCTTTGAAAACATCCGGGCACGAATGGTTTCTGCATTCATTCCCGACAGTTCACGCGGATTGAACTTCAGATCCCAGACGATGACTTCATTTTTATTGGACGGATGGATGGCCAGCGGCCATACCACGCTTAAACAGCCATTTTCTACCGGCACCATGCCGGTCACGTGCAAAAAAGGATGCTGTTCCGGCATGCCGATTTCTACTGCCACCTTCTCTTTTTTATGCAATGAAAAGCAGAATTCAAATAACCGCGGTTGCTTGCTGCGAACCAACTTCGCCAGCGCGATGGTTGCCCGAACATCGGACAGGGCGTCATGGGCCGATTCATGCGAAATACCGTTCGCGGCACACAGGTGTTCAAGCCTGAAACTGACGTTGCCTTGCTCATTGACAGGCCAGTTGATTCCTTCCGGGCGTAAAGCATACGCGGCGCGCAGCATATCCAGAATATCCCAGCGACCGCACCGGTTCTGCCATTCGCGCGCATAGGGATCGATCAGGTTGCGCCAAAGCATGAAACGGGTAATTTCATCATCAAAGCGTATCGTGTTATAGCCCACGCCTATCGTATCCGGTTGGGAAAAAGCCTGATTGATCTGCCGGGCAAACTGGTGCTCGGCAATACCGTGCGCCAGGCAATATTGCGGCGTGATGCCCGTGATCAGGCATGCTTCCGGCACCGGTAAAAAATCAGGCGCCGGCCGGCAGTACCACATCATGGGTTCACCTATTTCATTGAGCCCGGCATCGGTGCGGACGGCGGCAAATTGCGCCGGCCGGTCCCGGCGGGTATTGGCGCCAAAGGTTTCGTAGTCGTGCCAGAGAAAGGTGTGTTGTTGCATGATTTTTCAGATGATTTATGTTCGGCCCCCCAGCGCCGAAGCGCCTTCAGTAGCTCAGGGCATTGGACAGCAGTTTTGAGGTAATGTCGACGATCGGAATAACACGTTCGTAGGCCATGCGGGTCGGTCCCACCACACCCAGTGTCCCGACGACTTTACCATTCACATGGTAAGTTGACGTCACGATGCTCATGTCGTCCATCGGCACCAGGTGCGATTCACCACCGATAAAAATCTGCACTCCGCTGGCGCGGGTCGACATGTCCAGCAGATTGATCAGGCCTGATTTCTGCTCAAACAGGTCGAACAGCTGGCGCAATGATTTCATGTTCGATGAGAGCTCATTGACATTAAGCAGATTGCGCTCCCCGGAAATGACGACATCTTCACCGGACTCCTGCATCGCATCACTGCCAGCCTGCACGGCCGCTTTCATCAGCGCACTCAGCTCATGCTGCAACTGATTCAGTTCGCCCTGCAGCTTCTTTCGCACATCGGTAATCGCCATGCCGGAAAAATGATGGTTAATATAATTTCCGGCCTGAATCAGCTGACCGGGCGTGTAATCAACTTCCGTCAATAACAGACGGTTTTGCACGTCCCCGTTGGGGGCAACGATCACCAGCAGAATCCGCTTTTCTGACAATCGCAGAAATTCAATCTGCTGAAAAACCGATTCCGTGCGCGGCGTCAGCACCACCCCGGCAAAATGGGACAGCGATGACAGCATCTGCGCCGCATTGGCAATAATTTTCTGCTGGGGATTATGCGCATCCAGGGTCTGCATTCTGGATTCCAGCGTCGCCACCTCGTCCTGCTGCACAGTTAATAAAGTGTCCACAAAAATGCGATAACCGCGTGGCGTCGGTATGCGACCTGCCGAAGTATGGGGACTGGACACGAAACCCATTTCTTCCAGATCCGCCATGACATTGCGTATCGTGGCCGGCGACAGATCCAGCCCGGAAATTTTGGAAAGTGCGCGTGATCCGACCGGTTGTCCGTCCGCGATATAGCGCTCGATCAGGGCTTTAAGTAGTGTTTGAGCTCGGGTATCTAGTTGCATAAGGGTATTTTAGTGGAAATCGCCTGCTCCATCGTCGGTTCGCGCACGTTTTTCAATAAAAATTATGGCATTGAAAACCAGACCGATTCCCAGCATGTACGTACTCAGTATCCAGACCGGGTTGGGTTGCCATGGCATTGTCATTTTTACAAAAACAGTCAGTCCAATCAGTGTGTCGGAAAATACTAGCGCATTACACCCTGCGACCAAAGCGAGAAAAGGCAATAAGCCTGTCCTGTTGTGCAAATAGAGCGTCAACGTCGCCATTCCAACCACAACCGGACTGTACATCCACAGAACCGGCAACAAATAAACTGGCGCGCGGTTATAAAGCGTCATCGCGCCGAGCACCAGCAGCGTCACCATGACATTGACACCGGCCGGTACGGGTCTGCGTCGGAGATCGTTGCGCCAGTCCGGATTGATATCGAGGAAATAGCGTGCCAGATGACCGTAGGCCAGGCAGAAACAGACCACACCCAGCACGAACTGACCGGGCCTCGATCCGCTCATATCTGCATAATTCATATCCAACGGCTGCAGCAGTACATCGCCGGTCAGACAGAATAATACGGCAACAAGAATGGTGGCCGGTACCCGTTGCCCCAATTCCCGTTTCAGCATCAGCGCCATCAGCAGACAGAGCAGGAATTTCGATATCAGTGCGGGCCCGGACTGGTCGTGCGTTATTGCCCAGATATGCCAGCCGCCGTCCAACCCGAATAACGAATTAAACAGCCAGAACGCATGGCCAGGCAGCGCTGTGGCGACCGGCACATTCGGCGCAACGCCTGATGTCGGGGTCGGCGTCATCCTGTTTGCGGCTATTTTGGGCATGATGTCATAAGATATACGATCCAGTGCATAAGTCACTAATAGGGCACAATAGCAAAAAAAATCGGCTATCAGCGTTAAAAATGCACTCTTTTCGCCGTATTTTTACAATTCATTTTTCATATTTCCGGTTTCCCGTACGGACCTGACAAGGAATTCCGATTTTTTTGTTCAACCGGAGCTTGAACTATGATTTAATTTGCATTTACATAAAAACGCCGGCCATAACCAGGAATTCAGGACAATTATGCCAAACACGCGAACAAAGGTCAGGACGATTGCTCTGGTGGGAAAATATACAGCAGCAGGTATTAAGGAAGATTTGCTCGGGCTGGCACATTTTCTGGTCGAATCCGGGCACAAGGTCGTGGTGGAACAGGAAACGGCAGCAAAACTGGCGATGACGGAATACCCTGTCATGGACCCGGTACAGATCGGTCAGCATGCCAATCTGGCCATCGTGCTGGGCGGCGATGGCACCATGCTGGGCATTGCACGCCAGATTGCCCCTTACCGGGTTCCCCTGATAGGAATCAACCAGGGTCGGTTGGGTTTCATCACGGATATTCCGAGCGAACACATGTTCTCGGTATTAAGTGAAATTCTGGATGGGCACCACCAGTCAGAACAGCGCACCCTGCTGGAAGGCATCGTCGTCCGTCAGGGGGAGCAGATAAGCCACGGTCTGGCATTCAACGATATTGTGGTTGCCCGGGGCAGCGGTTCGGGCATGGTCGAACTCAAAGTCACTGTCGATGACCATTTCATGTACAACCAGCGTTCTGACGGTTTGATCATATCGACACCGACCGGATCGACCGCCTACGCCCTGTCTGCCGGCGGTCCCCTGTTGCACCCCAATCTGGGCGGCATCGTGTTTGTACCTATCGCACCCCATGCACTGTCGAATCGCCCGATTGTGGTGCCGGACACCAGCAAGATTGTCATCGAAATTTCGGCGGTTCGCGATGCCAGCGTCAATTTTGACATGCAGTCGTTTGCCCATCTGGTCGCCGGCGACCAGATACACATTCAGCGTTCATCGCACCACATCAGTTTTTACCACCCCAGGAACTGGAATTATTACCATACACTCCGTGAAAAAATGCACTGGAATGAATATCCGACAGTGAATGGTCAACTCAACTAGGATTGCACTTTTGAATTAAAATGCAGTCGCCCGTGCCTTCCGTTCCGTTACCATCCAACCTGGCCATTAACCGATTTTATTAAAACATGCTACGCACACTGACCCTCCACGATTTTGTAATTGTCGACCACATTGAGCTGGAATTTTCCGCAGGCTTTACCGTGCTTACCGGCGAAACCGGTGCCGGCAAATCGATTTTGATCGATGCACTGAGCCTGGCACTGGGTGGGCGCGGCGATGCCAGCATGGTGCGCGAAGGTACCGGTAAAGCCGATATCTGTGCTGAATTCTCCTCAAATCATGCATGCGATATCTGGTTGAAAGAGCAGGCTATTGACGTTGAAGACAACACCCTGCTGCTGCGGCGGGTGATTGACAACACGGGTCGCTCGAAAGCCTATATCAATGGTGTGGCCGCAACCGCGGCGCAACTGCGTGAACTGGGCACCCTGCTGGTTGACATACATGGGCAGCACGCGCATCAGTCTTTATTGAGTACCGATGCCCAGCGAGAAATACTGGACAACCATGCCGACCTGTCTGAGGCGGTGAAAGAGGTCAGCCAGCTTTACAGGCAGTGGCACGCCTTGCGTTTGCAACGCCAGCAATTTGAATCCAACGCCAAACAGGTGCTGCTGGAACGTGAGCGACTGGAATGGCAGGTCAGCGAACTCGACAAGTTGCGTGTTCAGCCGGATGAATGGCAGGAAATCACCAGCGAACACAGTCGACTGGCCCATGCCGCCAATTTGATTGAAGGCGCCGAAACGGCATTAAATGCGATTTCAGAATCCGAGGAGCCGATGCTGAAAAAACTGGCCGCGATCCACCAGCGACTGTCCAAACTGACTGAATACGATGGCGAACTCCAGTCTATCGTTGATATACTGGAACCGGCGCAAATTCACCTGCAGGAAGCCACATCGGCCCTGAATGATTATCTGAGCCGCGTTGAACTGGATCCCGAGCGTCTTCGGGTGGTTGAACAGCGTGTTGAGGCCCTGCATTCCTGTGCTCGCAAATTCCGCACCGCGCCCGAACAGCTTCCGGAGCTGTTAAAGGCCCTTTCAGCCGAGTTAGCCGTACTCGGGGATGCGACTGATCTTGAATCGCTGGCGATTAAAGAAAAAAACGCACTGGCACTCTACCAGGCTAGCGCAACCCGGCTGGGCAATGCGCGCAAGGCCGCTGCGGACAAACTCAGCCACGCGGTAAGCGCCGCCATGCAGGACCTCAGTATGACCGGAGGGCGTTTTGATATTGCGCTGACCACGATTGAGCCGGGCCTGCATGGCACAGAACACATCGAGTTCATGGTGGCAGGCCACGCCGGCGTCGCTTTGCGCCCGCTGGCAAAGGTCGCCTCGGGCGGTGAACTGGCGCGAATTGCACTGGCCATTTCCGTAATCACGTCTTCATCGACCGCAACCCCAACCCTGATTTTTGATGAAGTGGACAGCGGTATAGGTGGCGGCGTTGCTGAAGTCATCGGACGGTTGCTGAAACGGCTCGGCCAGCAGGCACAGGTCTTGTGCGTGACCCATCTGGCCCAGGTCGCCAGCCAGGCAAACCAGCATTTCCAGGTCAGCAAAATCAGCCAGACCACAGGTACCACCACGCAGACCATCAGCCATATCGAGTTGCTTGACCACAAATCCCGGATAGAAGAAATTGCCCGCATGATGGGTGGTCTGGAAATTACCGCCACGACCCGCAAACACGCCAGAGAATTACTGACCAATTAAGGATTGCTGAATTCCATGTCCACTGAACCGACCGTATTCCGGCACGAAAAAACATCCAAGGCCGCCGTTGTGTTTGTCAATCTGGGTACCCCCGATGCGCCCACAGCCAAAGCGTTGCGACCGTATCTGCGGGAGTTTTTATCCGATCCGCGCGTGGTTGAAATTCCGAAAATAATCTGGTGGTTCATTTTGAACTGCATTATTGTGCCATTCCGTTCGAAAAAATCAGCCGCCAAATACGCGGCAATCTGGACCAGTGAAGGCTCGCCGCTGATGGTGCATACCCGGAAGCAGGCGACCTTGCTCAAAGGTTATCTGGGTGAACGTGGCCATCAGGTCGATGTGGTCGCTGCCATGCGCTATGGGCAACCGTCGATCGCGACTGTGCTGGCCGAATTGCAGGCAGGCGGTCGGGACAGAATTTTAATACTGCCCGCCTACCCGCAATATGCGGCAGCAACCACCGGTTCCATTTTCGATGTCGTTTTTGACTATTATAAAAAAGTCCGAAATATCCCGGAACTGCGTCTGGTCAAGCACTACCATGATCATCCGGGCTATATAGCCGCATTAAAAAATTCCGTCTTAAAACATTGGGAACAGCATCAGCGCGGCGGACACCTTGTAATCAGCTTTCACGGTGTCCCAAAGCGCACCCTGATGCTGGGCGATCCCTACCATTGCGAATGCCATAAAACCGCACGTCTGCTGGCCCAGAGTCTGGGTTTGCGCGACAACGAGTACAGCGTTACGTTCCAGTCGCGATTCGGCAACGCTGAATGGCTCCAACCGTACACCCTGGCCACCATAGAGGGATTGGCCAAACGTGCTACAGAACGTGTCGACGTGCTGTGTCCGGGTTTTACCAGCGATTGCCTGGAAACTCTTGAAGAAATAAATATGGAAGTCCGGAGCGCCTTTATGATGGCAGGCGGAAAGGAATTCAACTATATACCCTGCCTGAATGAAGATCCGTTATGGTTACGGGGCCTGTCCGAAATTGCCGAGCCGCACCTGCATGACTGGCCGACCGGCTTTGACGCATTGCGCGCCATGCAGCAGCAGGCTCAGAGCCGCGCTGAACTGGCCCGGCGACTGGGTGCGGAGCAATGACCACAGCTGATCCCAGACATATCTATGTCATTGGCGACATTCAGGGATGCTGCGATCAGCTTGACAAACTGCATGCGCTGATCCTGAAACAGGATAAAAAGGCGCATTTATTTGTGGCGGGCGACCTGGTGAATCGTGGTCCGCAATCCTTGTCCACCCTGCGTACCCTGGTGGCCATGGGTGAGCGTGCAAACAGCGTTTTGGGCAACCACGATCTGAATCTGCTCGGTATCGCCTACGGCAAACACCGGCCGCACCACGACGGTTATTTGCGCCCGGTTCTGGACGCACCCGATCGTGAAGAACTGCTTGACTGGTTGCGCCATCGCCCCCTGGCCGCACTGATCAATCACCATCTGATTGTTCACGCAGGTGTATTACCAAGCTGGACAGTGGAGCAGACGCTGGACTATGCGCATGAAGTCGAACAGGTCCTGCAGGGTCCGCACTTTGTGGATTTTCTGAAAGTCATGTATGGCAACCAGCCTGAGCGCTGGAGCACAAATCTGAAAGGTATGGAAAGAATACGCTGCATCGTCAATGTGCTGACCCGGTTGCGGTTCTGCACCGTCGACGATGAAATGGAATTTGACAGCAAGGAAGGACTGAACCGAACCCCGCCGGGCTATGCGCCCTGGTTCAGCCTTCCGAGACTCACCGAAAACGCAACGGTCATCTTTGGCCATTGGTCCGCGCTCGGTTTGCAGATGCAACCCAATCTGATCGGACTGGATACGGGCTGCGTGTGGGGCGGAAAATTAACTGCAATGCGCCTGTCCGACCATCGACTGTTCGAGGTCGATTGTCCCGAATTTCAGCAGATAGTTCAGTAAAACCAGAGAGAAAACAAGGTAAAACGATACGATGACCACCTCACGCCACCCTCATTTGCTTGCACCACTGGATCTGGGCTTTACCACTCTGAAAAACCGCGTCATCATGGGCTCGATGCACACCGGCCTTGAAGACCGGTTTTTCCATTATCCCAAACTGGCGGCGTATTTTGCTGAACGGGCACGTGGCGGTGCCGGTTTGATGGTAACCGGCGGCATTTCACCTAACCGGAGCGGCTGGCTGCTGCCGTTCGGTGGCACGATGAACAACCTTCTCGATGTGGTGAACCATCAAAAAATTACCCGTGCCGTGCATAAAGAGGGTGGCAAGATTGTGATGCAGATTCTCCATGCCGGACGCTACGGTTACCAGCCTTTTGTTGTTTCGGCCTCGGACAAAAAATCGCCGATATCAAAGTTTGCGCCGCGGGCATTAACCGAATCGGGCATTCAAAAAACCGTACTCGATTTTGTTCGTTGTGCCAAACTGGCCAAGACCGCCGGCTACGATGGTGTCGAAATTATGGGCAGCGAAGGTTATCTGCTGAACCAGTTTCTATGCCTGCGCACCAACTCGCGTCAGGACCGCTGGGGCGGCACCATTGAAAACCGCATGCGCCTGCCGGTGGAGATCGTCAAACAGATCCGCGCCGAAGTCGGGGAGAAATTCATCATCATGTACCGTCATTCGCTCCTTGATCTGGTTGAAGGCGGTAACAGCTGGGATGAAGTGGTGCTCGTTGCACAGGCTCTGGAAGCGGCCGGCGTAACCATTCTGAACAGTGGTTTTGGCTGGCATGAAGCACGGGTTCCGACCATTGTCACTTCGGTACCGCGCGCTGCATTCCGCTCGGTCGTGGCACGCCTGAAAAAAGCTGTCAGCATTCCGGTGGTGGCCTCCAACCGGATCAATACACCGGACGTGGCAGAAGACATCATTGCCAGCGGCGATGCCGACCTGATTTCGATGGCGCGCCCATTTCTGGCTGATCCGGAATTTGTCAATAAAGTGGCCGAAAACCGTTCTGATGAAATTAACACCTGTATTGGCTGCAATCAGGCCTGCCTGGACCATACATTTTCAAATCAGCGTGCCAGTTGCCTGGTCAACCCGCGCGCCGGGCATGAGACTGAACTGAACTATCTCAAAAAGCCGCAGCCCAAAAAGATTGCCGTGGTTGGATCTGGCCCGGCGGGACTTTCCGCAGCCACCGTCGCGGCGGAATGCGGACACGAGGTGACCCTGTATGACAGCAGCGATAAAATCGGCGGTCAGTTCAATATTGCCATGCAAATTCCGGGTAAGGAGGAATTTGCCGAAACATTGCGTTATTTTGCACGGCGTATTGAAATTACCGGCGTAAAACTGCTGCTAAACCACCGCGTTAGCCGCGAGGAACTGCTCGCCAAGGGGTTTGATGAAATCATTGTCGCAACCGGTATTGTCCCCCGTACTCCCCATATTGACGGTATCACGCATCCCAAAGTGCTGTCGTATATTGACGTGTTAGTGCACAAGAAGCCGGTCGGTCAAAAAGTGGCGATTATCGGCGCGGGGGGAATCGGCTTTGATGTCGCGGAATATCTGATTCATAACCCGGACATCAGCTTGCCCCAGGATGTAAGTCACTGGTGTGCCGACTGGGGGGTGGATCTGAACGCCAGTGCCAACGGCGGCCTGGCGTCAACACGATCACCCACACCGCCATTCCGGCAGATTCATCTGTTACAACGCAAAAAAAACAAGATGGGTGCAAGTCTGGGAAAAACATCAGGCTGGGTACATCGTGCTGCGTTACTTCGCGGGGGCGTCCAAATGATAAGTGGCGTTGAATACCATAAAATCGACGATGCTGGCTTGCACATCACCATACACGGTGAAACCCATGTACTCGATGTCGACAACGTCATCCTGTGTGCAGGACAGGACCCTCTCGCCGAACTGATGCCCCTGGAAACCAAACCGAAATCAAAGAAAAATAAAGCGCTATCCGCGTCGCCCAATGGGCCCCGGTTTCACAAGATCGGTGGCGCCAAACTGGCCACCGAACTTGACGCGAAACGGGCGATTCGGGACGGCGCGCTGCTGGCAGCCCGGTTGTAACGAGCCTGCAGACACTCACTCGGGCGGCTTACCTGATTCGGCCCTGCTGACAGTCTGGCGTTGGCAAAAAAATAATGTTAATGATCGCCGCTACAGGGTCGGCCCGCCCGCCACGCCTGGACACCTCAACAGGTTGCAGACCATGGCGCGACCGCATCCTGTTTCTCAAAAAAAACTGTTAAATTTACCCTTATCTACTAATATCAATTCTGGAGCGTTGTTTCTTTATGGGATTTTTTACAATAATCCCGGTAAATCAAATGTGAGTACCCACCTGTCCTGCGACGGAATCAAAAATGAGACTAACCATTGCAAAAAGATTAGTTCCCGTGACAGTGGCGGCCATTATCGGCGTCACGCTGATGGCCGGTGTTGGCCTGACCATGAACGACAGAATTTACGACAGCACCAACAATGCCAATAAATCCGTAATTCCCGCCCTGCTGCTGCTCGATGATATCCGTAAAAATTTCCTGCTGGCGCGCGCACTGGCGTACCGGGCCATTTTCAGCCCTGACAATTCAAATACCGAAATTCTGTCCGGTAAGCTGAGCGAATACCGGCAAAAAATTGAGGAGGCGGTCGACAAATATGAATTTAATGGCTGTTCCGATGCCTCGTGCATCACCGATGACACGGAAAAAAAATATCATTATCAGGAAAAGGTGCTCCTGTCGGAATTCAATAACACGCTCGCCCAGGCAATGACCGAAGCGCGAAACGGACAAATCGGCAGAGCGCAGAGTGTGTTGCTGGAGTCAGGTGATGCGGCAGACAAATTGCAGATTATTATTGAGCAGCACCAGAGATATAACGTCATTGCCGGAAACAGAATCGCCCAGCAGGCCGTCGACGAAAAGAAGCAGGCGTTTTATCTCCTTTTGAGCTTTGGATTTTCGACCCTGATTTTCATCGGCATTCTGGGTTACCTGAGCATCAAGTCAATCATCAACCAGCTGGGTGGCGAACCGGAGGATGCCGCCGCGATTGCCACGAAAATGACACAGGGCGACCTGACCTCGCAAATCAATCTGCGTCCCGGTGACACGACCAGTCTGATGGCGAAAATTCAGCAGCTCGTTCACAACATGGAAAATGTCGCCAATCGTGCCGACGCTATCAGTCGCGGAAATCTGGCCGACGAAGTGCAGGTGCTTTCGGAGAAAGACAGACTGGGTCAGGCGATCAATCACATGATGGTCGCATTGCGCACCGCCCGGCTTCTGGACGACAGGCGAAACTGGCTCAACAACGGTAATAACCAGCTTTCCATTGCATTGACCGGTGACTATACCACCCAGCAGATCGCCGACATTGCAATGAGAACGATAGGCCACTATCTGAACGCCGGCCGGGGCGTATTTTACATTTTGCGAAAAGACGTCGCGATACTGGATCTGGTTTCCAGCTACATGTACACGGAAGATATTAACTACCGCAAGAGTTTTCGGGTGGGCGAAGGCGCAATCGGTCAGGTTGCCATGGAACAGGCACCCATCATATTAGCATCGGTTAACAGCTCCTCGGCTTTCATTACCACAGGCACCGCCCATTATCTGCCGGTGTCGACTTACACCTATCCGGTACTCAAGGAGAAAATGCTTCTGGGCGTCATTGAATTCAGCAGCCTGGAACATTTCAGTGAAACCAAACTGGATTACTTCTGCTCCGCGATTGATATCATTGCTTCCTACCTGTATGTGGCCGAGCAGCGCGGACAGATACATGCGTTGCTGGCCTCCTCAGAGCAGGCCGAACGCGATGTCAGGAAGCAGAACGAATATCTTCAGGAAATCAATTCGCGCATGGAAGAGCAGCAACAGCAATTGCAGCAACAATCTGAAGAATTGCAGCAGACCAATGCCCAGATGGAAGAGCAGCACCAGCTGCTTGAACAGAACAACGAAAAATTACGGCTTTCAGAAGCTGACATCAATGAAAAGGCACGGCAACTGGAATTGTCCAACCATTATAAATCCGAGTTCCTGGCGAACATGTCCCATGAATTGAGGACGCCGTTAAATGCCATCATTCTGCTGTCAAAAATGATGCTGGACAACCCTGACGGCAATCTGTCTGAAAAAGAAATCAAGCGCGCCGAAGTCATTCACCATTCGGGACACGATTTACTGATGATCATCAATGAAGTTCTTGACCTGTCCAAAGTCGATGCGGGCAAAATGGAAATTATTGTGGATGAAGTCTCGACAAAAACACTTATCCTGGAACAGCTCGATTTATTTGAATCGACTGCGCAAAAAAATGGCATCGATTTCCACATCAACGATGAATTCAAGGGCAAATTCAAAAGCGATCAGACAAAAATAAACCAGATTCTGCGCAACCTGCTATCGAACGCATTCAAGTTTACCAAACAGGGAAGTGTCACGCTAACCATCAGAAAACTCGACAATGATCCGCTGCCGATCCGGATCCTGGTCAGCGACACCGGAATCGGCATACCTTCCAGCAAACACAAGGCGGTTTTCGAGGCCTTTCGCCAGGTAGATGGTTCCACCTCAAGAGAATTTGGCGGTACCGGACTCGGATTAACCATCAGTTTGCGCTTCGCCGAACTGCTGGGCGGAAAAATAAGGCTCGCCAGTACAGAAGGAAAAGGCAGTGAGTTCACGTTATGCCTGCCCGACCTGCCGCCCCAATCAGAAGGCGACACGGCTCTGCACCCCAGGTCAGACAGTCAAGCTGAATCATTGCAGCAGAAATCCGAGCTCGCGGTCGGATCAGCAACAGCAACATTGCCGCAGGATCAGCAGAACGAAGTGGCCGATGACCGGCACAATCTGAAACCACAGGACAAGGTTATTTTACTGATAGACGATGATCCTCACCTGGGTTCCGCGGTTGTCGAAATCAACCATCGCCTTGGTTATAAGACCATCGTCGCCGATACGGGAACTGACGGGCTGGCCTATGCCGCCCGCTATCATCCAGCGGGTATCCTGCTGGATCTGGGGCTGCCCGATAAGGATGGTATCGATGTTCTGCACGAATTAAAATCTGACAGCAAATTGTCATCGATTCCCGTTTACATCATCTCCGGACGTGATCACGATGCAGCATTAAATCAGCAGGACATCGTGGGCTATCTGCAAAAACCCATCGTGGGCAGCCAGATTGAACAGGCTGAAGCAGCACTTATCAACGCCCTGAACCAGGCCAGTTCGAACGCGGTTCTGGTAGTCACGGATGGCATGAACGACAACCCGGAAATTATTACCCTGCTTAAATCCACGCAACTGCAGAACGACATTCATATCGTTGCCGCTGGTGAGAAGCTTCGTGACGCCTTTGATTTGCGCGAGTGGGGGGTGATAATTATCGATTTGATACACCTGTCCATTGATGCAGGCCTGAAGACCGCTGAATTCGTACGTGAGCATGCCGCCAGGACGGCAATTCTGTTTTTTGGCAATGAACACATGGTAGACAGCGACGAGGCAAAACTGCGCATTTATACCGACAGCATCATTATCAATGCGCCACAGGCAGGTCAGCGATTGCAGGAAAATATTGAACGCTTTTTGCGCAACGAGTCCTCGCCCACACCACCGCATTTAATCCCCGCCACCTCCACTGAAAGCGCAGGCCAGTTGCTGAACAAGCGCATTATCGTGATTGATGATGACCCGCGCAATCTTTTTGTAATTACCGCGGCACTTGAGCAGAATGGTGCCAGTGTACTGAACGCATTAAACGGCCGTCGCGCACTCGAGGTGCTTGAGACAACGGCGGTCGACCTGATTATTACAGACATCATGATGCCCGAAATGGATGGCTACCAGACCATCGCCGCGATACGGGCCAACCCTGACCTGTCCCACATACCCATCATCGCACTGACGGCCAAGGCGATGGCCGATGACAAGAAAAATATTCTGGAAATTGGCGCGGATGACTACCTGTCCAAACCGGTTGATTACGATGTCTTGAGGAACATGGCTGGACTCTGGTCGTCAAAAAAACATTCCGGTTCCTGATTCTGGATCATGCAAATCACACTGCATTCGTCGGATGACAGGGAACGTATCAGCGTACTGGGAAGACTGGATACCGAGTCTGAACGCGCGCAACTGATTTACCTGCTCGATCGTGCCGACCAGCAGCGCCACTACCAGATAGACTTCTACGATGCAGATACCCTGCCTCTCGACATAATCAGCGCGATGTCGCGGTGTCTGGACCGTGCGATATCGCTGCACATCATTACCTATCATTACTTACTGACCCATCAACTGATGCGACTGAATTTCTCGGTGCAACCCGTCAATGTTGCCACGAAAGTCAAGGCAGATCGGGGACGGTTTCATGCTGTGGCACTGGCCGGATCAACAAACAGCCTGGACAAAATACTGCAGATTATCGAAGACCTGCCGAGCGGGCATATCAGTGTGTTCATCGCCCAGCACATACTTGAAAATCAGGTCAACCTGCTGGACAGGTTATTGAAGGCAAGGACCGACTATAAAGTGGTCATGCCGCAGAACCTGGTGCCAGTCGAGGCCGGCACCATTTACATCGCGCCTCCCGGGCACCATATGAAGGTATCAAACGGACTGGTTTACCTGACGCGCGACCGGTCGATACAATACGCCCGCCCTTCCATCGACGTGTTATTCGAATCACTGGCCAGCGAATATCGTGAGCAGATCATGGCGGTATTGCTGTGCGGATTCGGCCGGGATGGTGTGCAGGGATGCCAGGCATTAAAGGACGCAGGTGCCTGCGTAATCATCGAACATGGTGATGACTGCGGCAGCGCCAGCATATTGCCGAATGCGGCAATCGAAGCCGGCAAATTTGATCACGTGGCGAAATTGCCGGTTATTTCGAGTCTGACATCGGCGACCGTGGCCACGGACGACAATGTCTTGAGCGAGCATCAACTGTCGTTATTCGTCGCTGCGCTCTTCGACCATTACGGTTATGATTTCAGGGGTTATCAGACAGACAGTCTCCGGCGACGCAGTCTGAATCTGATGCAGAAATTCGGCTACACGACCCTGGTCGAGTTTCAGCGCGCCATTTTTTCAGACCTGGCCCTGTTTAACCGCCTGATTGCCGAAATATCGGTTGGTGTCAGCCATTTTTTCAGGCACCCGGAACAGTTCCGGATCATGCGCGACAAAGTGCTGCCTTACCTTGAAAGCTTTCCGGTGATTAAATTATGGTCGGCAGGTTGCGCGACCGGTGAAGAACCGTATTCGCTGGCAATACTGCTGGACGAGCTGGGTTTAACAAAACGGTGTCGACTATTTGCAACTGATTTCAATGCCTATTTGATCGATATCGCTAAAACCGGTCTTTTCCCTATAGAATCATTGGAGACCAGCCAGTCCAACTACAGCAACAGCGGTGGCATGGCTGATTTTGACAGGTATCTGGATAAAAACGCGCGCTATTTCGCGTTGCACGAATCTCTTCGCAACACGGCATTGTTCCATCGCCATTCTCTGGTTGACGAAGGAATTTTCAATGAATTTCAGTTAATTATTTGTCGAAATGTCATGATTTATTTCAAACCCGAATTACAGAGTAGAATATTGGAACGTTTTTCTCGATCCCTGCACCGCGACGGATTTCTGATTTTGGGTCCGCAGGATGGTGTTCATCACCTCGCGCGCGCCGCAGGCTTTATACCCTATGTCACGGGAAGTCATGTGTATCGCTTGAACAATGGAGGAAGGAATGGATGAGCGATTTGTAATTCTTGCCGTCGACGATAATGAGGGAAACCGGTTCCTCCTGAAGGATCTTCTGTCCCGCATACCGGAAGTACAGGTGATAGAAGCATCCGGCGGTGCGGAAGCGTTGCAGCTGACCGTTGATTATAATATCGACCTGATTCTGCTGGATGTGCAGATGCCGGGCATGGATGGCTATGAAACAGCCAAGCACCTGCAAATGACATCGCGTACCCGCGAGATCCCCATCATATTCCTGACAGCGGTCTACAAAACCGAAGAATTTGTTAAACGTGGCTATGCTGTCGGTGCCGTCGATTACCTGACCAAACCACTCGACGACAATATTTTATTAAACCGGATTCGCCATTACCAGCATTTGAAGGAACGGGAAAATCGGCTGCTGGCGGCCATGTCGGACATGCGTTCCATGCAGGACAATCTGCTGCAATCAGAAAAACTGTCCAAGCTGGGCGCCATGGTGGCCGGGGTGTCCCATGAATTGAATACACCGCTGGGCAACACCAAGCTGGCACTTTCAACCCTGCTGGACCGAATTCACGGCTTTAATCAGCAGTATGTCGACGGCACACTGAAACGCAGCAGCATCGAGGAATTTATCAGGGAACTGACAGACATAACCACGCTGGCCGACCGGTCGGTTGACCGGGCTTTGAATCTGGTGGTGACTTTCAAGCAGGTCGCGATTGATCAAACATCGGAACGTCGCCGCCAGTTTGATCTGGCCACCATTATCCGCGAAACCATTACCAGCCTCAGCCCAAGTTATAAACACGATCCGTGGAAGTTCGTGATTGAGGTGCCCGACAACATTCTGATGGACAGCTATCCCGGCCCCCTGGAACAGATTATCATCAATCTGGTGCAGAACAGCATCCGCCATGGTTTTGATGGCCGCAATCATGGCTGCATAACCATACGCGCCAGCGTGGCCGAGGATGACAACAAAGACCAGACAGTCGCGATAGTTTTTTCTGATGATGGCGCAGGTATAGCACCGCATAACATCGACAAGATATTCGAGCCGTTTTTCACGACCCGGCTGGGTCGCGGTGGTTCTGGCATCGGCTTGAACATTGCTCACCAGATTGCGACCTCGATACTGGAAGGCAGTATCAGTGTGAAATCCGAACTGGGTTCCGGCACCTGCTTTACGCTGACCATTCCATGCAAAATAAAAAGTGCCAGCTGACACGCCCATGAAATTATCCGATCACGACATCCGGCAGTTACGGCGGCAATGTCATACCGTGCTGACCGGCCATCGCCAGCACGATGCAGCGCAGGACTATGCGGCAATGGCGGCCTATTGCAGCGAGCATCACATTGAGCATGACAGCTACGGTGAAGGAAATTTTGTCCAGAATTTTGAACATAAAATTGCCACACTGATCGGCTTCGAAGCCGGCGTTTTCAGCATAACCGGCACCCTGACACAATCGGTCGCATTACGTCTGGCCTGCATGGAACGGGGTAGCTCACTGGTTGGACTCCATGCCAGCGCACACGTTCTCAAACATGAGAACAGCAATTACCAGTTACTTGACACGTTCAAAGTCATTCAGTTTGGCGATCCGCACCGGCCATGGACTATCAGGGATCTTGAACCGGTCCATGACCGACTCGCGGCTGTGTTACTTGAATTACCCATGCGTGAAATCGGAGGCCAGTTGCCGGGCTGGGATGAACTGCAGGACATCAAGCAATACTGCCGCGAAAAACATATCCACCTGCATCTGGACGGAGCGCGCCTGTGGGAGGCACAGGCTGCCTACGACCGTTCATTTGTTGAAATCACCAACGGTTTCAATTCGGTGTATGTGTCTTTCTACAAGGGCATCAACGCATTATCCGGCGCGATGCTGCTGGGCCCCCGGGAATTTGTCGACAGGGCCAGAACATGGATGCACAGGCAGGGAGGCAGTGTCTTCCGTCGTTCTCCCTACGTCATTTCAGCCGCAATGCAACTGGACCAGCGTCTTTGCGCCATGCCTGCATGTTTTACGAGGGCCAAGGAACTGGCGGCAATAATCCGCCAGTTCCCGACCCTGCAGATGAATCCGGCAACCCCGCAATGCAACCTGTTTCATCTGTACCTGCCGGTCGATGCAAAATGCGCCATCGAGATTCGCAACCAGATCGCACAACAGCACGGTGTCTGGTTATTCAATAATGCGACCAATGCGGCTCTGCCTGGCCAGAGCTACAGTGAATGGTATGTCGGCGACAATATGCTGGAAATTTCCGACCAACAGGTTATGGCAGCCCTGTCGCTGCTGGCTGACGAATGTGCACGTCGACACTGAGCATATCGATCACAAGTCCCGGGGTGAAAAAAACCCGAATCGAGACCACGCTGCGCACCTGCAACCCGCTCGGGCTGACTGCATCGTCATTAACCGCAGCGCATGAGGCCGGTCCGGTTTCATGATACCCAATGTGAAGAACTGAATATGCCCGTCTCCCTGGAAAATGTGTTGGTCATCGGCGTGTCGTCACGCGCCCTGTTTGACCTTGAAACGGAAGAAGGCATTTTCCAGCAGCAGGGGTTACCGAGTTACCGTCAGTACCAGCTCGACAATGAAAATAGCGTTTTGAAACCCGGGGCCGGCTTTGCGCTGGTATGTGCCTTGCTCAGACTGAACAGCTTAACGCCGGAACGGCGTCTGGTTGAAGTTGTCATCATGTCGAGAAATTCCTCCGAGACGTCCCTGCGCATTTTCAATTCCATCGAACACTACCGGCTTGATATTACCCGGGCCGCCCTGACGGGAGGCTCGAATCTTGCCCCGTACCTGAAGGCGTTCAACATCAGCTTGTTCCTGTCATTGCACGAGGAAGATGTCCAGGCTGCGGCCCAGTCCGGGGTGGCCGCCGCACTGCTCTACCAGAAGCCCGACATGGCTGTGCAGGATCTCGACCAGATTCGTATTGCATTCGACGGTGACGCGGTCATTTTTTCGGATGAATCTGAACGCATTTACCAGGAGCAGGGGGTCGAAGCCTTTGAGCAGCATGAGCGGGATAACGCCCTGAGCCCACTCACCGCGGGTCCCTTCGCGCCGGTGCTGAAAGCACTCGCATTCATACAGACGCATTTCAAATCGGCAGATGGACTGAGGTCGCCGATCCGCACGGCATTGGTGACAGCGCGTGCCTCACCGGCGCACGAACGTGTCATTCGCACCCTGCGCGCCTGGAATGTGCAGATAGACGAGACATTTTTCATGGGTGGCGTTGAGAAATCCGCTGTACTCGCTGCATTTCAACCCCACATGTTCTTTGACGATCAGCCAGGCCATTGCCAGCTTGCTGCGCCACTGGTACAGACCGGCCGGGTGCCCGGTTTCGTGAAATCCGACAAGGCGATCCCGTGATTACCCTTGCCCTGTTCTGCAAGGTTGTTGATAATTACGGCGACATCGGAATCTGCTACCGGCTGGCCCGGCAACTGACGGTTGAACACAACCTGTCAGTGACCCTGTGGGTGGATGATTTGCACAGTTTTCATCGCCTCTGTCCTGCAGTTGACTGCAACCTGAAACACCAGCGGGTTCAGACTATCCAGGTACGACACTGGACTGACACGAACGATCATGATGGCGTCTGCGACGCGGCCGATATTGTGCTTGAGTTTTTTGGCTGTGAAATCCCTGCGTGGTATGTGGCAGCAATGAAAGCACGTGCCAGCCAACCGGTCTGGATAAACCTGGAAGGCTTGACGGCGGAAGCTTGGGTGGAAGGCTGCCACACCCTGCCGTCGCCACAGCAGTCGCTCGCCAAATATTTTTTCTACCCCGGCTTTACAGCCCGCACCGGCGGTTTGATCATCGAAGCCGGCCTGATCGGGCAGTGTCAGCAATTTCAGCAGGATAACCCGGCTGTCGCTGGTTTTCTAAGCCAGCTCGGCCTCACGGAAGCCGAACGGTCAGCGATCAAAGTGTCGCTGTTCTGTTACCCGCACGCTCCGGTCGGCGAATTATTTGACGTATGGAAAACCGGCAACCGGGCCATTACCTGCCTTGTTCCGGACGGCGTCGCCCCGGCTGCCACCCGGGCATTTTTTGGAACGGATGCCGCGCCCGGCATGCACGCCACACAAGGTTCACTGACCGTACACATACTGCCGTTTCTGCCACAACCGGACTTCGACAGGTTACTGTGGGCGTGTGATATCAATTTTGTGCGCGGCGAAGATTCATTCGTGCGGGCACAGTGGGCATCGCGACCCTTTATCTGGCATATTTATCCACAGGACAATCAGCTGCATCATGTCAAATTGAGGGCCTTCCTGTCCCGTTGCAGTGCGCTGACAGCGGCACAACATGACCTGATGCTGGCCTGGAATGACGTGCCCGGCGGAACCATCGACCTGGCTGCCGCATGGGAAAATTTGCTGTTCGACCGTCAAAAAATTGCCAAGCTGTTACCAGAATGGCAGTCCACATTACTCACAAACGGTGATTTTTCCTCGAATTTGCTGAAATTTGCTGCCACGATCAACCCAGATATTCGTCCGGATACGCTATAATATAGGGCTTAGTTGAAAGCGCCTTTTTTTATTCCTTCATTAGTACGCATGCATTGTGTTGAACTTCCAGGCTACCAATGATTTTTATGCAACCTTTTTTTAATTGATATACGCTATGAAATTTGCTAAAGAAATTCGTGTTGGTAACATCATTATGGTCGATAGTAAGCCAATGATTGTTTTACGCTCTGATGTCAACGGTTCGAGCCGCACGGGCTTCACCTACAAATGGAAAATGAAAAACCTGCTGACCAACAGTCCGCAGGAAAACGTGTTCCGTGGCGATGACAAATTTGATGTGGTGGTACTGGACAAGAAGGAAGTGACGTATTCTTATTTTGCCGATCCTTTGTATGTCTTCATGGATACTGAATACAATCAATATGAAATCGAAGGCGAAAATCTTGGCGATGCATTGAATTTTCTGAAAGACGGCATGGAATGCGAAGCCGTTTTTTATGACGGAAAAGCAATTTCCGTTGAACTGCCGACCACCATCGTGCGCAAAATTATTTATTCCGAGCCGGCTGTTAAAGGCAATACGTCGGGCAACGTGTTAAAAGAAGCCAAACTGGAAAACGCCATTGAAGCACATCAGCTCACCGTTCAGGTACCGCTGTTCGTGAGTC
>CAITOF010000035.1 GCA_903893945.1 uncultured Oxalobacteraceae bacterium
CCATTATCGGGCTGATCAGCCACCGGTTTTCTTAACCAGCGCCAATTTAGCACGATCGTACTATTAATTCCAGCGCGCAACTAGAACCAATCGCCTAATTTCGCGGACATACTGATTTAATCAGATTAATGGTCAATACCGGGATATGCAATGTAAAAAGCTCGCCAATTCAGCGAGCTTTTCTGTGGATCAGGTTCTCATGTGCTTATTCAGGGATGATTCCGGGTCATCACCCGGAAATTGGCCACCCCTTTGGCAAGCTACTTGCGCTTGATGAAATATTCGTACAGTTTCAGTTTTTCCTCGTGCGCGTGCGCCACCAGTTCGTTACCGGTCTGCTTGGAAAATGCCTGAAAATCGCGGATCGACCCTGGGTCCGTAGAAAGCACGTGAAGAATTTCACCGCTCATCATGTCAGCCAATGCTTTCTTGGCTTTGAGAATTGGAAGTGGGCAATTTAACCCGCGTGCGTCCAGCTCTTTATTGAATTGCATAATTTCCATCCATTAATGGGACAAACAATCAAATCATTCTACATCAAATGAAAATAATTATGGTGCATTGCAACAAAAAAATCCATGCCAGCAACGCTATTTAACCACTATTTAATAACTATTCAACTTAAACACTATTTGTGTTGCTTTTTTAGCCGACAGCCGGGTTAAAAATTACCATTAAATTAACTTTATCGGCTTACCAAAGGGCAAGCAAACCACCATTCCATAGGCCGCCAGCCCTGTTCAGCGCACCTGACACCTCATTATGGCGTGCCAACATTAATTTACAAGTTTCTGGTCAATGCAGCACTTCACCCAAGCCGTTCTGCCACCCAGGCGCCGACACTGTCCAATGCCTTGCCCAGCGCGTCCGGGTTAATGCCACCGGCCTGGGCCAGATCAGGACGTCCGCCGCCCTTGCCACCCACCTGCAACGCAACAAAATTCACCAGTTCACCGGCTTTGACCCTGGACGTCGTGTTCGCAGTGACGCCAGCCACCAGACTGACCTTACCGTCCTGAACCGAGGCCAGCAGTATCACGGCCGTCTTCAGGGTCTGCTTGAGCTTTTCAGTCACTTCTCTGAGTGTCGTTCCATCAGCACCTTCCAGCACGGCGGCCAATACTTTTACACCGCTCAGATCCAGCGCCTGAGTCGCCAGAGCCTCGCCCTGATTCGCGGCCAGCCTGGATTTAAGCACTGCCGCTTCTTTCTCCAGCGTTTTAACCTGCTCCTGAACCAGCAGAATGCGCTTGACCAGATCATCGGGATGCGCCTTTAACAGTGACGCTGCCTCGGCGATCTGATGGGTCAGATTTTGCACCCTCTGCAGGGCGACTTCACCCGTGACCGCTTCGACCCGACGTATGCCTGCGGCAATCCCGCCTTCGGAGACGATTTTGAATAACCCGATATCGCCGGTGCGCCTGACATGCGTGCCGCCGCAGAGTTCGCGCGAACTGCCGATATCCAGAACACGCACTTCGTCGCCGTATTTTTCGCCAAACAAGGCCATTGCGCCGTGTTTGACCGCATCATCAAAGTTCATGGTCTGGGCCTGCGTCGCCTGGTTGGCCAGAATCTCGCGGTTCACGGCCTCCTCCACCTGGCGAATTTCATCGGGTGTCACTGCGGCATTATGGCTGAAATCAAACCGGGTTTTTTCTGCATCAACCAGCGAGCCCTTTTGTGCGACATGCGGTCCCAGCACTTCACGCAAGGCCTTATGCATCAAATGGGTCGCGGAATGGTTACGCATGGTCTGCTCGCGGACCGGCTGGTTCACCTGGGCAAAAACCGTCTGGCCCACCTTCAGCGTGCCACTGAGCACCTCACCGTGGTGACCAAACACGTCAGGCTGAATTTTCGTGGTATCGCCCACCTGAAAGGTCACGCCGTCGGCCGTCAGCACACCGCGATCGCCGCACTGTCCGCCTGACTCGGCGTAAAACGGCGTGGTATCGAGCACCACCAGGCCAGCCTGGCCTGCACTGAGGTACTGAACCGGATTCCCGTCGGCATACAATGCCACCACTTTGGATTCTTCGGCCAGAATGGCATAGCCGACGAAGCCGGTTTTTGGGCCACCGTATTCGATGCCGGCATTCATCCTGAATTTGCCGGCAGCGCGGGCCGTCTGCTTCTGATGTTCCATTGCCGCATCGAAGCCAGCCTGATCCAGCCTGACATGACGTTCACGGCATATGTCGGCAGTCAGGTCCAGCGGAAAGCCGAAAGTGTCGTACAGGGTAAATGCGGTTTGCCCGTCCAGATCATGACTGTCTCTGGCCAGGGCGGCTTCCAGAATTTTCATGCCATGTTCCAGAGTTTCACCGAACCGCTCTTCTTCCTGCAGCAACACCTGTTCGACGCGAGTCGCCTGCTGGGCCAATTCCGGATACGCATGACCCATTTCTTCGACCAGATCGGCAACCAGCTTATAGAAAAAGGGCTTCGACTGCCCCAGCTTGTGGCCATGACGCAGGGCGCGACGGGTGATACGGCGCAACACATATCCGCGGCCTTCATTGCCGGGAATGATGCCATCGACAATCAGAAAAGCAGCGCAGCGAATATGGTCGGCAATCACTTTCAGGGAATTATGGGCAAGATCTTTGCAGGAGGTTTCGCGCGCCGCCGCTTTGATCAGTGTTTGAAATGCATCAATTTCATAATTGGAATGCACATGCTGCAGCACGGCTGTCAGGCGTTCCAGGCCCATTCCGGTATCCACGCACGGCTTGGGGAGCGGATGCAATTCACCTTGTTCATTTTTGTTGTACTGCATGAAGACCAGATTCCAGATTTCAATGAAACGGTCGCCGTCTTCGTCGGCCGAACCCGGTGGTCCGCCCCAGATGCCTTCGCCATGGTCGTAAAAAATTTCAGTGCACGGTCCGCATGGACCGGTATCGGCCATCTGCCAGAAATTATCCGATGCATACGGTGCGCCCTTGTTGTCGCCGATACGGATTATGCGTTCTGGCGGCACACCGATTTCATCTTTCCAGATCCTGTAGGCTTCGTCGTCCGTCTGATAAACGGTGACCGTCAGTTTCTCTTTCGGCAAACCAAATACGACCGTCAGCAATTCCCACGCGTAGTGGATGGCATCACGTTTGAAATAATCTCCAAACGAGAAATTTCCCAGCATTTCAAAAAAAGTGTGGTGACGCGCGGTATAACCGACATTTTCCAGATCATTGTGTTTTCCGCCTGCACGCACACAGCGTTGCGCGGTGGTTGCGCGCGTATACGAGCGTTGATCCTGTCCCAGAAAAACGTCTTTGAATTGCACCATGCCCGAATTGGTAAACAACAGTGTTGGATCAGTACCTGGTATCAGGCTGGAAGAACGGACTATCGAATGGCCTTTGGATTCAAAGAAGGAGAGGAATTTTTCGCGAATTTCAGACGATTTCATGTTTGCTTTAGGTAATTAATGAATGAGGACTTTCGCAACAGCAGCCCGGCAACGGAAATGACCGGGCGACTTTTGCGAAAGTCCTGAGATTATGGCCATGTTGGTGGATGATTATACTTAAAATTCTGCAATACCAACGTCAAAATTCAAACAAAATCGGCAATGATTGCAGTGAGATTATCGGTAAACAGGGCGTCCACTCCCCACGACAGGAGGTTGTGTGCACGGATTACGTCGTTTACCGTATAACAACAAAGAGCGCAGCCGGCCTGTTTAATGTCGCCGACCCGTTGTTCATTGAGGTATTGATGATTGGTGTGCAGCGACACCGCGTCAAATCGCCGTAACTGCTGCTGCCAGTCGGCAGGCAACTGGTCAAACAGGACGCCAAATGGAAAATCGGGAAGTATCGGGCGGGCAACCGATAGTGCATCCAGATTGAATGATGAGATCAGCGGCAATTCATAATTAGTGTTTTGATAAAATTCCCGCGTTGCCTCAGCGACCACTTCACCTGTCAGTGCCTCGAATCCTCTGGCCGGCTTGATTTCAACATTCATCCAGATATCGTGCTGGGTACAGAATTCCAGCACCTTCCGGTAGGTCGGCACGCGACTATGGGCAAACTGGCCCGCAAACCAGCTTCCCGCATCGAGCTTCAACAGGTCGTCAGCCAAAAAATCGCTGACCCGCCCGTCACCGCGGATAGTCCGGCCAAACTCTTCATCATGTATTACCACCGGCACAAGATCTTTTGTTAGCATTACATCAAATTCAACGGCCCGAAAACCCGAATTAAATCCACGCTGAAATGCCTCTAAAGTGTTTTCTGGTGCTAAGCTACCGCCTCCGCGATGGGCAATTATTCTTGGATATGGCCACATAGTTTTCCCTCAACAATTAATTATTTCATTATCGTATGACAAATCCCGACCAAGCAGCTTCATTGGAACATATACGCGTACTCGATCTGACACGGGTGCTGGCAGGTCCCTGGTGTACACAGAACCTGGCCGACCTGGGCGCCGATGTCATCAAGGTGGAACGCCCCGGCACAGGTGATGATACCCGAAGCTGGGGGCCGCCCTATGCCAGGGATGCCGAGGGCAATAACAGCACCGAAGCCGCCTACTATCTTACCGCTAACCGTGGCAAACGGTCGATAACACTGGACATAGCCAGCCCCGAAGGCCAGCAGGTGATAAGGCAACTGGTGCTGGAATCGGACGTGGTCATCGAAAACTACAAAGTGGACCAGCTCAGGAAATACGGACTGGATTATGCCTCGCTTGCCGCATTAAAACCCGATCTGGTGTATTGCTCGATTACCGGCTTTGGACAGACCGGCCCGTACGCGTCACGTTCCGGCTATGATTTCATTATTCAGGGCATGGGTGGCCTGATGTCGATTACCGGTGAGCGCGACGACCTGCCCGGCGGCGGACCACAAAAGGCCGGGGTTGCGATCGCCGATTTGATGACCGGCATGTACGCGACCATCGCCGTCCTGGCCGCACTGACTCATCGCGACAGAACCGGTCAGGGCCAGTACATAGACATGGCATTGCTCGACGTGCAGGTCGCGATGCTGGCCAATATGGGCAGTAATTATTTGGCCAGCCAGCAGGCGCCGAAGCGCTGGGGCAATGCCCACGCCAATATCGTTCCGTACCAGACCTTTGCTACATCCGACGGCCATATCATTGTTGCCGCCGGCAACGATGGCCAATACCGCAAATTTGTCGAAGCAGGTGACTGTCCCGAACTGGCGACGGATCCGCGCTTTCTGACCAATCCGCAACGGGTTCAGTTACGCGACACACTGGTGCCTATCCTGGCGGATATGGTCAGGAAAAAGTCCAAAGCGCAGTGGTTGAATTTGCTGGAACAGGCCGGTGTTCCCTGTGGCCCGATCAATAAACTGGACGAGGTCTTCAATGATCCGCAGGTCATTGCGCGCAACTGTGCCATTGAACTGCCGCATCCCACCGCTTCCACAGTCAAGCTGGTGGCCAGCCCGATGCGACTGTCTGCCACACCACCGAAATACGGCATGGCGCCGCCAATGCTGGGTCAGCATACCGACCAGATATTGCGGGAACTGCTGGATTATTCAGATGAACAATTAAATACACTCCGGACCAAAAATATTATTTAAGGCCCAAAACTGTTACAGCGACGAGAGACTCCTAAGTTAAAATAGCGACTTACCACTTTTTGACGATCTGTCGAGATTGACCACACCATGAGTAACGAAACCAGTTCCACTGCAAGTTCCAATTTTCTACGCGCCATTATTGAATCCGATCTGGCGGCGAATACCTACGCCCGCCCTGGCCTGCCGAATGTCATCACGCGTTTCCCCCCGGAGCCCAACGGTTACCTGCATATCGGTCACGCCAAATCAATCTGCCTGAATTTCGGCCTGGCCCGCGATTACGGGGGTCGCTGCAATTTAAGGTTTGACGACACCAACCCGGAAAAAGAAGATCAGGAATACGTTGACACCATCATGGATTCTGTCCACTGGCTCGGTTTTGACTGGAAACAGAGCAATGAATCGGCATCGCATCTGTATTACGCCAGCGATTATTTCGACCAGCTTTACGCCATGGCGGAATATCTGATACAGGCAGGTTACGCTTACGTCGACAGTCAGACAGCGGAAGAAATGGCCGCCAATCGGGGGAATTTTGCCGAACCAGGCAAAGATTCGCCCTTTCGAAACCGCTCTGCGGCCGAATCGCTGGATCTGTTTCGGCGCATGAAAGCCGGTGAATTTGGTGACGGCCAGCATATTCTGCGCGCCAGGATCAGCGACAATTCCATGGCCTCACCCAACATGAACATGCGCGACCCCGCCATTTACCGGATCCGGCATGCGCACCATCATCGCACCGGCGACAAATGGTGTATTTACCCGATGTACGATTACACCCATCCCTTGTCCGATGCCATCGAACGTATCACGCATTCAATCTGCACGCTGGAATTTCAGGATCACCGGCCATTTTATGACTGGGTGGTTGAACGTTGTGCTGAAGGAGGATTTTTTCCTCAGCCTGTACCGCATCAATACGAATTTGCCCGCCTTAATTTGACTTACGTCGTGACATCAAAACGCAAGCTCCGCCAGCTGGTGGAAAGCGGCACTGTAGCCGGCTGGGACGACCCGCGCATGCCGACCCTGGTCGGAATTCGCCGGCGGGGTTATACACCGGAAGCGATCCAGCTGTTTTGTGAACGTATTGGTGTGACTCGCTCCGACGGCTGGATTGACTACAGCACACTGGAAGCCTGCCTGCGGGAGGACCTTGACCCGAAAGCGCCACGGTCTGTCGCTGTTTTACATCCGGTTAAACTCATTATTGACAATTTCCCTGCCGATGAACAGGTTGCGTGTACCGCGCCGGTTCATCCGCACCACCCCGAACAGGGCAATCGTGACTTCTTTATCAGTCGCGAATGCTGGATTGAATCGGACGACTTTACCGAAACACCGGTCAAAGGTTATTTCCGCCTGTTCCCGGGCAACAGGGTACGGCTGCGTTACGGCTATGTGGTCGAATGCACCGGATGCGACAAAGATGAAAATGGGAATGTGACTGCGGTACACTGCAGCTATTTCCCGGACAGTAAAAGCGGCACGGAAGGCAGCGCCAATTACAAGGTGAAAGGGAACATTCACTGGGTCAGCGCTGCCCACGCCGTTGCGGCAGAAGTCCGCTTGTACGATCGCCTGTTTACAGATGCCAACCCGGATGCCGGCGGTAAAGACTTTATGAGTTTACTGAATCCGGACGCGCTGCAGGTTGTCACGGCGTACCTGGAAAAAGGAATTGAACATGCGCAGCCGGACGATAAATACCAGTTTGAGCGGCACGGCTATTTTGTGGCAGACCGAATTGACAGCCAGCCCGGAAAGCCGGTTTTTAACCGGATTACCACCTTGAAAGACAGTTGGGGCAAATAACTGGCGATAAACAGGTGGGTGTTGCTGCCGGGTCGGCGCTCTGCAGAATGTGTCAACAGGCAGGTGAATCGGATACCAGCGATGTACAAATAACAAAAGGGGGGGCTACGCCCCCTTTTGTTATTGGCATGCTGTATTATGCGGCCATCGAAAATGCGGGAACCGCAAAATTTGGCATAACATTGGCACGAGATGCTTTTTTAACACGTTTTGGTGGATTAACCAATTCAGCAATACGCTGTTCCAGTGCAGCGGCTTCTGTTTTCAGTACAAAATGCGCAGGACGCTGAGTTTGTACGATGCCCCAACGGATCACGGGTGCTTTGGCAGCCGGATTTAACAGATTTCGCTCCACAAGCCATTTTTCAAAGGCGCGGGTCGGCAAATTGCTTTCGATCCAGATTAAATTATCTGATGACATTTGCTTACTATTATTACTGCGAATAAGTATCTCGTAGACCATGTTTTCCGTTCTCCTAGTAGGAATCATCGCTTCAGATGTGCTATTCCAGGCAAGGATTCAATGTTAGATGTACGACTAAAAACGCAGACACATTCACTTAAGTTGACAGAATTTTGAAATATTTTTTTAAGCGTCTTTATGTAACGTATCTTTGCTCATGTACAAATAAAATCTTGAATTTTTAGCACAATTTAAACAGATATATTAATTTATTGTCATAACAAAAAAATATTATGCATCAAAACTCAGCAAATAACCCGGATTTAATTAGTATTTCTGCATTACATATCAATAATATACTGACTATCGCCTTTAATCACACTGGAGAAAACAGGGCAATCGTTGTGTTTGATAGACGTTGTAAATTAGCAAACATACTGACTTCTGCTTACCGGCAAAACTTGCCTGATGCCCAATATATTGATTTTGATGCGGTCACGCCTGAATTCATCCTGGCTGCATTCGAACAGTTAAGGGAAGCCGATCTGGTGGTACTCATCCAGTCGACCAACTTCAGACTGGAGGCGTTTCGGCTCCGTATAGAACTGTTTAAACGCCGGTTGAAAGTGATCGAACATCCCCATTTGGAACGCATGGCCGACCATCAGCTTGCTTATTACGTCGAATCGCTGGCCTACGACCCCGACTATTATCGCAAGGTTGGTCGCGCACTGAAGAAGCATATCGACCAGGCGGACACCGGCGTAATTTCCAGCGGAGAAGGCGCCCAATTGTTCTTTGATTGTCCATTTGAGTCCGCCAAATTAAACATTGGTGATTACAGTGAAATGAATAACATCGGTGGGCAATTTCCGATTGGCGAAGTGTTTACCGAAGCTCAGAATCTCGAAGCCGTGCATGGCCGCATCCGGATTTTTGTATTCGGCGATACCACGTTCACCGTGAACAGGCCGGAACAACCCATTACGTTAATTGTGCACCAGGGCCGTGTCATCGGCGCAGAGAATTCGACGGTTGAATTTGACCGCGTGTTGCAACAGATCCGTGATGACGAAGGCGAAATCTGGTTGCGTGAACTAGGCTTCGGCATGAACCGTGCTTTTACCAGCGACCGCATGGTCAATGACATCGGCACTTATGAACGCATGTGCGGCATACACCTTTCACTCGGGGCCAAGCATGGTCAATACCATAAACCGCAGATTCGGCGCGCTGAGGCAAGATACCATGTTGACGTTTTCGCTGTCACTGAATCAGTCCGGTTGGGCGATGTGAATGTGTATAAGGATGGCGCCTGGGTGGTGTAAGACAACACCGTCGTGAATTTTTTGGGTATCCGTATTTCGTGATTGAAATGCCTTGAAAGCTATGAATCAAGATTTTTTGTGGAGTATTGAAACCGTTGGTATAGGCGACGTTGTCTGACTCGTCGAATTTGCTGAAAATTGCCCGACTAGCACTTCCCGCATCGCACAAATAATCGTCTGAAAACCGTGAGGTCGAGTGACAGCGAATGGCCGGATCGTGCCCTGAGGCGACGGTCGACGTTCTACTTTGCAGTCATTCAAATCCACGATCCTATGATTCGTCATTCCCGCGCAGGCGGGAATCCAGTGGCGCAGGAGCGCCTTCAACTTCGAA
>CAITOF010000036.1 GCA_903893945.1 uncultured Oxalobacteraceae bacterium
CCAGCTCACGCCATAATCCGGGAATTCCCGCTGGCTCGTCTCACTTTATGAAATTTGAGATGTACAGGCTATTTCAGATCCATTTTGAACCGATAAGAGACCTGAGAGGGTTGATTGGGCGCGCATTTGGCATCGATCAAAATTCGAACTGGCAACTCGTGGCTACGACGGAATGCCTTCGTCGCAGGGCTATTGAGCTGTTTTGTCTCTGTAGCGCTGGCTACCCTATCGATTGATTCCTTTACCCAAACTGATTTCATGCCGTTACCTGAACTGAATCTCGTGAATCACTTTTTGATTGCCATGCCATCGATGCAGGATCCGATGTTTGGCGGCACGGTGATCTATATCTGTGAACATAACGAGCGCGGTGCCTTGGGTGTCATTATCAACAAACCGACCGACATGACTATTGAAACGCTGCTCGATCGAATCAATATCAAACTGGACCTGACACCGAAGCTCTGCCAGGACACCAGAAAACTGGTGATGTTCGGTGGCCCGGTGCAGGATGATCGCGGTTTTGTATTGCACGCACCGGTGGAGAATTTTTCCTCAACCCTGGTTATTAACGAACACATTGCCTTTACTACGTCGCGTGACGTGCTGGAAGCGGTTGCGCAAGGCCGCGGACCCGGGAATATACTGGTCAGCGTTGGCTATTCGGGGTGGGGAGCAGGGCAGTTGGAGGAAGAAATCATTAAAAATGGCTGGCTGACCGTTCCGGCGGACCCAGTTATTCTGTTTGAGTTACCGATCGAGCAGCGGCTGGCGGCGGCGATGAAATTACTCGGATTTGATCCGATGATGCTGTCAGGAGAGGCTGGTCATGCGTAACACAATTACGTATACTGTCGGCATTGACCGTGACCCCCAACCGGATGGTTTTTTTGACTGCCTGCGCATTGACACCCCATTCATTGAATCAGTTACTCGCCTTTGACTTTGGTCTAAAACGCATCGGTGTCGCCGTCGGCAACACGCTATTAAGACAAGCCCAGCCTCTGGCTGTCATTTCTGCTGAATCCAACCAGGATAAATTTGACGCCATCGCCCTTCTCTTGAAAGAATGGCAAGTATCCCATTGTGTCGTCGGATTACCCAGCCATCCTGATGGTACCGAACATGACATGAGTGCACGTTGTCGCCGGTTTGCCCACCAGCTTGAGGGCCGGTTTGGTGTGACGACAACCTTGGTCGATGAGCGTTATACTTCGGCAGTGATACCTGCCAGACGCGGCGATGTCATTGACGCACAGGCTGCCGCACTGATTTTGCAGCAATACTTTGACGAAAACGACTGATTTTATGAATCCCATCCAACAATTCGATGCCGAAGCACTTTACCTGGAACTGGCCCGGCAAATCAGGCATGCCGTACCCGGGCTGGCCAATGTCGCCATGGTCGGCATCTATTCCGGCGGTGCCTGGATTGCCGAGCGACTGGCAAAAGATTGCCAAATTAAAAACCCTGTCGGCTATGTCGATGTGTCTTTTTATCGGGACGATTTTGCCCAGAAAGGTTTGCCTGCCGAGGTCAAGCCGACGCATATCCCGTTTAATGTCGACGGTTCAACCATCATTCTGGTGGATGATGTGTTGTTCACAGGGCGCACCACGCGCGCTGCGATCAACGAATTATTTGACTACGGCAGGCCATCTCAAATATTGTTAGCAAGTTTGGTGGATCGCGGCGGAAGGCAGTTGCCGTATGCCGCGGACTTCGTGGCGCAAACCCTGGAGCTGCCGCAACACCTGTCGTTGCAATTGACTCGCGACGTCTCGGCAGGAAATCCATCGCGCCTGATATTGTCACTGGTAGAACGAAATGAGGATCACAATGAATCGACGCCACCTGCTACAACCCGATAACCATGCATAATCCACAATTAAACAAGAACGGTGAATTACAGCATTTGCTGACCACGGAAGGTCTGCCCAAATCCATCATCAATCATATTTTAGATACGGCGGCTTCCTTCGTGTCGATAGGTAACAGGGATGTCAAAAAAGTGCCGCTATTGCGCGGTAAAAGTGTTTTTAACCTGTTCTTTGAAAACTCGACACGCACCCGAACCACTTTTGAAATTGCCTCCAAACGCCTGTCTGCCGATGTCATCAATCTGAATATTGCGGCCTCCAGCACCAGTAAAGGTGAAACCCTGCTCGACACGATCGACAATCTGTCCGCCATGCATGCCGACATGTTCGTGGTACGGCATTCACAATCCGGGGTGCCCTACCTGATTGCCAGACATCTGCACGATACCCGGCAGGATCATGTCCACGTGGTCAATGCCGGAGACGGACGCCACGCGCATCCGACGCAGGGCCTGCTCGACATGTATACGATACGTCATTACAAGAAAGACTTTACCGGACTGCGCGTGGCCATCGTCGGAGATATTCTGCACAGCCGGGTTGCGCGCTCGGACATACACGCCCTGACCACGCTGGGCGTCCCGGAGGTGCGGGCGATCGGCCCGAAAACCCTGTTGCCGGGCGGTCTGGAGCAGATGGGCGTACGGGTGTTCAACAACATGGATGAAGGGTTGAAGGATGTCGACGTCATCATCACGCTGCGACTGCAGCACGAGCGCATGAGCGGTGCGTTGCTCCCCTCTGCGCAGGAATTCTTTAAAAGCTATGGCCTGACACCGGAACGCCTGGCGCTGGCCAGACCCGATGCCATCGTCATGCACCCGGGGCCAATGAACCGTGGCGTGGAGATCGACTCGGCGGTCGCAGATGGCCCGCAGGCGGTGATACTTTCACAGGTCACCTTTGGCATTGCGGTCCGTATGGCCGTGATGAGTATTCTTGCAGGTAATTAAGCCTATGAAATCAGGAACATGAAATTACATATCAAAAACGGTCATTTGATTGATCCCCTGAACGATCTGGACAAATCGCTGGATGTTTTTATCCATGCAGGGAAAATTGTGGCGATCGGACACGCGCCGGACAATTTCAGTGCCGATAAAGTGATTGATGCCACCGGCATGATCGTGATGCCCGGACTGGTGGACCTGTGCGCACGATTGCGTGATCCCGGCTTTGAATACAAGGCAACGCTGGAGTCCGAACTGCGCGCCGCGGTGCGCGGTGGCGTCACCAGTCTGGTCTGCCCGCCGGATACCGACCCTGTGCTGGATGAATCCGGTCTGGTCGGTATGCTCAAACAGCGTGCCAAAGCACAAAATCTGGCCAACGTGTACCCACTGGGCGCGCTGACACATGGCTTGCAGGGCAAGCAATTGACTGAAATGTCGGCATTGACCGAAGTCGGTTGTGTCGGATTTTCCCAGGCTGAGCATCCTGTTGAAGATACCAACGTGCTGCTCCGTGCCATGCAGTACGCAAAAACATTCGGCTATACGGTATGGCTGCGACCCCAGGACGCCCATATCGGTGTCGGTGGTGTGGCGCACAGCGGTGCCTTTGCGTCACGCATGGGATTGTCGGGTGTACCGGTTATGGCTGAAACCATCGCTTTACACACGCTGTTTGAACTTCAGCGCGCAACCGGCGCCCGGATTCATTTATGCCGCATTTCTTCGGCGGCCGGTGTGGATCTGGTCCGCCAGGCCAAGCGCGAAGGACTCGATGTCACCTGCGATGTGGGCGTGCATCATCTGCATTTAACCGATACCGACATCGGTTTTTTTGATGCCAATGCCCGGCTGGTGCCACCACTGCGGTCCGGCCGCGATCGTGATGCGTTACGCATGGCGGTCTTCGATGGCACCATTGATGCCATCTGTTCAGACCACACACCGGTCGATGACGATGAAAAACTGTTGCCGTTTGCCGAAGCGTCGCCGGGCGCAACCGGTCTCGAACTGTTATTGTCGCTGGCCGTGAAATGGGCACATGAAAGCCACATTCAACTGGCCATTGCAATGGCAAAAATTACCAGTGATCCGGCCCGCGTGGCGGGAATCAGTGCTGCCAAACTGTCGGTCGGTTGCTGCGCGGATCTGTGTATTTTTGATCCTGTGGCCGAATGGACGGTAGAAGGACAGGGTCTGACCAGTCAGGGCAAACATACCCCCTTTCTGAACTACAGCCTGCCGGGCGTGGTGCAGCACACGATAGTCGCAGGCCATGTGGTGTATAGCCGCGCATAGCGAGCGCTGAAGTGTCCGGACCCCGGCGGGCAAAATCGGGTTGCAGTTCAGCGCCGTTTCTGTGCGGGCGGCCGGAATTCTGTCGGGCGGCGAAGGCTGCCCGTTTTTGCATGAGTCACTATTATGAATGAAACGGCACGATGAAAAAATTGGCGTTCTACTGGCGATTCAGCTGCGTCATGGCACACGTATTCAAAGGCCTGTTCATCTGTTTTTTCATTTTTCCATGGGTGAATGAGGCCGGAAAAAAAGCACGGATCAAAAACTGGTCCGCACAGTTGCTGGCGATCTTCCGTGTCCGTGTTGACGCTGATCTCACCGACATTGCCAGTGGTGCGATGATCGTGTCCAACCACGTTTCATGGCTGGACATTTTTGTCATTAACAGCCTGGCGCCCTGCCAGTTTGTGGCGAAATCGGATATACGATCCTGGCCATTGCTGGGCTGGTTGGCACTGCAGGCGGGAACGATCTATATTTCACGCGGAAGCAAATCGGATGTCAAACGTATCTACCAGCATCTGATAGACCAGATACTGGCCGGTGAACGGGTGGCTTTTTTTCCGGAAGGTACGACCGCGGCGCAGGGTGATGTATTACCGTTCCACGCCAATCTGTTTGAAGCGGCCATCCATGCCAAAGTACCGGTTCATCCATTTGCGCTGCGCTATCTGGATCAGCAGGGCCAGTTGCACAAGGCGGTGGATTTTCTCGGAGAAATGACCTTTCTTGAAAGCATGACGCTGATACTCAACGGGGGCACAGTGACGGCCGAACTGCGCAGCTTGCCACTTATATCCACGACTGGCGCGCATCGACGGGATCTGGCGGCAGCATCACGCGTGGCCGTCGCCGCCGCGCTGAATGTGGAGATCAGGACGGTGCAGTGACTGAGCAGGCGGATCTTGCATGCCGCGCCAAACCTGTGTGGCATTCAGAAATTGTTTTTCCATTCGCGTACCGCAGCGAAAACACTGACTTCATCGGCGTTGCCGGATAATTTATTGTTAAGCTGCAGGGTGCGAATGATATCCGGGGACGCTGAACGTAAGAACGGATTGGTTTGCAGTTCCAGATCAAGTTGGCTTGGCACAGTCGAAATACCTTGTCCGCGCTGTTCAGTCACACGATTGAAGCGTTCCGCCAACCGGGCGTTGTCCGGTTCAACCGCCCGGGCAAAGCGCAGATTTGACAGGGTGTACTCGTGGGCGCAGTAAATCGCGGTGCTGGCGGGAAGTGCAGCAATTTTTTTCAGCGACGCCAGCATCTGTGCCGGCGTGCCTTCAAATAATCGCCCGCATCCACCGGCAAAAAGCGTGTCGCCGCAGAACAGGCTGGACAGATCCGGACTGTAATAGGCAATGTGTGTGCTGGTGTGGCCGGGAACGTCCAGTACTGTGAAACGACAGGCCAGTGCATCGATGGTGATGGATTCACCGTCCTGACAGCCGTGTGTTATCGTGGGAATGCGCCCGCTCTGCTGGTCGGCCCTGGGGCCATAAACCGGGATCGGTGTGCCGGCAGACCGCAGTAATTCCGCGACGCCGCCGATGTGGTCAGGATGATGATGTGTAATCAGTATGCCGCTTAATTGCAGATTATGCTGATGTAAATAGGCCTGCACAGGTGCAGCATCGCCCGGATCAACGATAATGGCGTTTTGACTGTTATGGATCAACCAGAGATAATTGTCGTCAAAAGCAGGTATTTGTTGAATTTGAAGTGGTTTCATGATTGTTAGTTAGCCAACTGGGCGTCAACTGAATTTGGGTTTAACGGAATGACAGATAGGTACAACCAAAACTGTAACATAGACTTGGATGCTTGGCTGAAGCAGCCCTCCGGTAGTTATATTCACGCTTGGGAACAGCGCTTACTGGACCAGTTGACCGCGGATATTTTCGGCTTTAATGCGGTACAGATAGGTCTGCCGCAGATGAATTGCCTGGCCGCGTCGCGTATGCCAAACCGATGGCTGGCGAATAATGTGCTGATGCCGAATTCGCCGAATAAAATTGCCCTTTTGCATGATTTTGAAGATCTGCCATTTGAAACGCAGAGTCTTGATCTGGTGGTACTGCCGCATGTACTCGAATTTGCAGCGGAACCACATCAGATATTGCGCGAGGTCGAACGGGTACTCATTCCGGAAGGTCGCCTGATCATCTGTGGATTCAATAAAGCCAGCCTGTGGGGCGCGAGACAATCGGTAACCCGCATTGCCGGTCGGTATTTCCTGCCGCGCAACGGTGAATTCATCAGCCTGCTGCGTTTGAAGGACTGGCTGAAATTATTGAACATGGAAGTCGATCGCGGGCATTTTGGTTGTTATGTCCCGCCGCTGAATAATCAGACATGGTTGCAGCGTTGTCATTTCATGGAAGCGGCCGGAGCAAGGTGGTGGCCGGTTTTTGGCGCCGCGTATATCGTACAGGCTGTCAAACGGGTCAAGGGTATGCACCTGATCGGTCCGGCGTGGAAGAAGAAAAAAGTGGCTGTACCCAGCGCTGTTCCTGTCACCAATCGACATCACTGATAAGGCCTTGCCGGAAACGCATGGATAAACGCATGGACACCATTCAGATTTATACCGACGGCGCCTGCAAAGGCAATCCGGGTCCGGGGGGCTGGGGCGCTTTGCTGGTGGCGGGTGCCAACGAAAAGGAGTTGTACGGCGGTCAGGCCAACACCACCAATAATCGCATGGAATTAATGGCGGTGATTGAGGCGCTCGCGGCGCTAAAACGGCCGTGTCACGTGGTTATTCATACGGACAGCCAGTATGTTCTGAAGGGTATCACCGAATGGATGCCCGGCTGGAAAGCAAAAGGATGGAAAACCGCCGCCCGGGCACCGGTGAAAAATGTTGATTTATGGCAGGCACTCGATGCAGCGACCGCCAAACACCAGATCGAGTGGCGCTGGGTCAAGGGGCATTCGGGTCATGCTGGTAATGAACGTGCTGATCTGCTGGCCAACCGCGGAGTCGACAATCTTGAACAATAATACCGGGCACAAGACGATGCAGAATGTGTTTATTACCGGGGCCTCGACCGGCATTGGTGCCGCGCTGGCCCTGCAATACGCCCGCCAGGGCGCCTGCGTCGGCCTGGTGGCACGTCGCAGGGAACTGCTCGACGCATTGCGACAGCAGTTGCCCAACAGTGAACGGCATTTCATTTTTGTGGTTGATGTGACTGACAGGGCTGCATTGGCCAATGCAGCCAGCGAATTTAACCGGCTTACCGGTGGTGCGCATATCGTCATTGCCAATGCCGGCATATCGCGTGGCACACTGACCGAACACATGGAAGATTTTCCTGTGTTTGAACAGGTAATCGCGACCAATTTATTGGCGACGGTTGCCACATTCGGGCCCTTCATCGAAGTCATGAAGGCGCAGTCGCAGAATCCGTCGCAGCATCCGCCGGGCCACCCCTGTCGGCTGGTCGGGATCGCCAGTGTGGCCGGCATACGCGGATTGCCCGGCGCCGAAGCCTATAGCGCGTCGAAGGCGGCGATGATCAGTTATTGTGAATCGTTACGTCTTGAATTACGCGACAGCCCGATCAAGGTTGTCACAATCTGCCCTGGCTACATCGATACACCGCTGACGCGTGTAAATCGCTATGCCATGCCGTTTCTGATGAGCGCAGACCGCTTCGCGCACCTCGCGGTGGCGGCGATCGCTCGCGGCGATTCATTCCGGATTATTCCCTGGCAGATGGCATGGGTCGCCAACCTGATGCGTGTGTTGCCCAACTGGCTTTACGATGCGGTATTTGCCCGGGCGCCGCGCAAGGGACGCGGTAACGATTCGGTGCCGAAGTAAATTCCCTGACGCTGCCGACCGGTCAGCCTACCCAGTACACAACGGCAGCGGCAACCAGACAGTAAGCGCCAAATAAATGCCAGCGATCGTGTTCCAGCCAGCGGGACAACCAGCGTAGCGCAATCAAGCCCGCCACAAAGCTCAATGCCATGCCAAATAAGCTGGGCAGCGCCAGGTGCATCAGCATGTCACGATGCGACATGGCCGCCGCTGCCTGTGCCTTGTAAGCCCGCAACGCTTCTTTGATAATTATGGCCGGTGTTATCACAACCGCCAGGGCAAAACTGAATTCTTCGGCCCGGCGTCGCGCCACACCGAGCACCAGCGCGGTGGAAATGGTGGCGCCTGATCGCGAAAAGCCCCGAAACGGCAAACAGAGTCCCTGCACCGCGCCAATGATCATCGACTTGCTGACCGATAACTGCCCGTTGGATTGCTCCTTGATTCTTGACGAGGCAACAATGAGCAGGCCGCCCATTGCCAGCGCGAGCGCCATGAGCCACGCAATGCCAAATAAGTTTTCGATCTCGAAATCCGGTGAATGGCGAAACACGATGTGTTTAATGATGAACAATAAAGCCAGTCCGACGATGCCAGTACATACCGTTGCCGTTATCAGAAAGCGGCCATTCAGACGACATTGCGCCATCGAGGAAAAATACGTTTTTTTCCATGAGCTCCAGAAGTAAACCAGTGTTGAAAACATGGTGCCGGTGTGCAGCATGACCAGCAACAGGGTCATTTCGGGAGAGGTTGGATCCAGTCCCATGAATTTTTCTGCCATGATGACATGGGCCGAGCTTGAGACGGGGAGCAATTCAGCGGTACCCTGAATGACAGCGAGTATCAATATTTGGATGAGGGTCATAAAGTTATTAGCGTAAAAGGTGGGCAGTTGAACCGGCGGGTCGAATTATTTGTCGCTATTTTAGCGTATCGCTTATTAAAAAAATACTAAAAATCGGGATTGCTGCGCTGAACCATAATTTCCAGTCAGACTGAACGCGATTTCATGGTATCTTTTTGCGATTGTCAGGGGGAAACCGCTCCTGGCAGGCTGATGGACCAAGGCCAATCGGGCGGTGCCTGATCGACGAGCGGCTGCACATAACGCCATAAATATTCAACTCAGGGGATAAAACTTTGAATACACAAACAAAAACAACCGATGCTGTTTCGATCATGGGACATCCCGAAGGCTTGTTCTTCCTGTTTTTTACCGAGATGTGGGAACGGTTTTCCTATTATGGCATGCGCAGTCTGCTGGTGCTTTTCCTGGTCAGTACTGCGGCGAAAGGAGGCTGGTCATGGGATCGAGCCGATGCATTGAACCTGTATGGTACGTACACGTTCTGGGTTTATGTGACCGGCATCCTGGGCGGCTATCTCGCCGACCGTTTTCTTGGCGCACGCAAGGCGGTGATCATTGGCGGTTTCATTATCAGTGCCGGTCATATCTGCCTGGCGCTCGATACCCACGTGTCGTTTTATCTCGGTTTGACGCTGGTCGTCATAGGAACCGGACTGTTCAAGCCGAATATTTCCACCATTGTCGGGCAACTATACGGTAAAGGCGAGGCGGAAGACATGAAGCGTGATGCGGGATATACCCTGTTTTATATGGGGGTCAATTCCGGTGCATTTTTCGGGTTTGCGTTATGCGGCTATCTGGGTGAAAAAATCTCCTGGCCCTATGGATTTGGACTGGCCGGATTTTTTATGGTGCTGGGCGCGTTGCAGTTTTACTTTGCGCAGGGGGTTTTTGGTGACATTGGCGGCGCGGTCAAGGATAAACCTGCAGCTGCCCAGAATGACGAAGAACCCGCGCATATCGTGCGCGACCGGTTGATTGCCATCAGCGTTTTTTCCACGTTCACCATTATTTTCTGGATGATGTTTGAACAGGCAGGCGGTTCGATGACGATTTTTGCCGCCGATTATACCAGTCGTGTACTGGAAGGTTCTTTCGGCATGCTGTTCAAAGTCGTCGATACCTTTTTGATGGTGGTGCCAACGATGGTACTCACCTGGGTACTGGTGTTACTTACGCGTGCCACGGCGAAACGCTATCTGCTCTCGAATGTGTTCATTTATGTCTGCTTTGCCGCCATCTGGGGCCTGCTGATCTGGATGCTGGCACGGGAGTTTGCTGCGGACAAGTCGGAAATTCCGGCGACCTGGTTTGGTATATTGAATTCATTTTTCATCATCGTTTTAGCGCCCCTGTTTTCCAAAATGTGGCAGGATTACTGGCAACCGAGCGGACCCGTGAAGTTTGCGGTGGGTCTGGTGCTGCTGGGACTGGGATTTGGCTTCCTGGCATTTGGTTCAATGGGAATACCCAGCGGCGCCAGGACGGCCTCGGTCAGCATGATATGGCTGGTGATGGCCTACCTGTTTCATACCATGGGTGAACTCTGTCTTTCTCCGGTCGGATTATCCTATATCAGCAAACTGGCGCCCAGTCGCCTGTTTGGCGCCATGTTTGGCGTCTGGTTCCTGATGACGGCCATTGGCAATAAACTGGCAGGCGTGTCTGGAAGCCTGATCGACGATATTTCAAACCATTATTCCCTCAGCACCTTTTTCATGATTTTCACTTTCCTGCCGATCGGTGTCGGATTCATCATGTTTCTGCTGAACAAATGGATGTTACGTAAAATGCATGGCGTCTATTGATAAGCCCAGGTAATTTGTAAAATTAAAATCGCCCAAAGGTCAACCTTGGGCGATTTTTTATGTAGAATTATCGTGCAGAGCCAGTTTTGTCGCAATTCAAACCAAATTCCCTGTTGATTCACCACTGAGCGCACGATGAAAAATTCATTTGCTGTTTATCAATCCTCGCGCCTGCTGCGATGGGGTTTGATCGGAGCCGGGCTCGTACTTGCACTGGCGCTGCTCAGCGGGCTGGCGCTGCCGACCTATCTGAAAAAGACACTCGAGCAACAGGTACAGGCGCAAACAGGGCGACAGTTTCAGGTGGGTGAGGTCACGTTTAATCCATTTACGCTGACACTGAATTTAACCCGGCTCGAGTTGTGGGAAGCAGACGGAAAGTCAACCGCGTTTTCGGCTGATAATTTACTGATACGGATGTCGCCCACTTCACTGGTACATCGTGCACCCGTGGTACGCGAGCTGGTGCTGACTCATCCCGAGTTGCGACTGGTACGGCGTCAGGAGTACGGCAAAGAGGTCACCAACTTCAGTGATGTCATTCTGCGACTTGCGGCACAGCCCGGCGGCGGCGATCCGGTACGATTTTCAGTGTCGAATATCCAGCTGACGAAGGGCCTCATACTGTGGGATGATCAAATCGTAAAACGACAGGTGCGTACCGAGGCTTTATCGATCGGCATTCCATTCATCTCAAATTTTCCGGCTGAACGGGATATTTTCGTTGAACCGCAACTGTCGGCCCGAATAAATGGCAGCCTGTTTGAGCTCAAGGGCAAAAGCAAGCCGTTCACAGACAGGCTGGAAACCCAACTGGCGATCAATCTTGATCGACTGGATGTAACCGGGCTGCTGGCGTTCTCGCCCAAACCACTTCCCCTGAAAGTGACATCGGCAACGTTGTCGACCCGGTTATTACTGGCTTTTTCCGATGACAGGAAGGGGGCGCAGCATGGCCCCCACGTGACATTGTCGGGGACCGGCAGCCTGAATGACATTGTGCTGGACGATTTTTCAGGCGCGCCGCTGTTCAGGGCGCGGGAAATACGCGTCGCTGTGCAGAATGCTGATCTGCTCCTGAGGCAGGTCAGACTCAATGCGCTGGATGTCATCGATCCGCACGTCTGGGTGAGTCTGGACCCGCGCGGTGTTCTGAACTGGATGGCATTGGGCGCCGGATCATCCGCCAAAGGCGCGTCGGGCAACCCGCCAGCGGAACCGGCAGTGCCTGCTGAACAAGGCACGGCGATGGTTGAGTTGGCGCATTTTCATCTGTCGCAGGGAACGGTTGACTGGTTGGATGCCGCCCATGTAAATCCGGGCGCGCCGGCCATGGCCATGCAGATCCGTCAGTTGGCGATCAATGCGCAGAATTTATCCACCAGCGAGACGTCCGAACCGGCCAAAATTGACCTGTCCTTTGGCGATGGAGCGGGGCCCCAGGCGCATTTTGAAGGTGCGCTGGATCCTGTCCATGGTGCGGTATCCGGGTCATTATCGACATCGGAAATCGCTCTGGCGACGTTTCAGCCGTATGTCGATCATGTTGCCGGCGTGAAGCTGTCCGGCAGACTGGGACTGCAGACGCATTTCAGTTTTCAGCAGCGACAATTCAGCGTCACTGAATTGTCATGCACCATGGATGATCTGGCACTACTGACGCCAGGCCGTCAATATGGCAGCATGTCCGCCCGACATATTGCCGTCAACAATGTCTCTCTTGATGGTGAATCCCGCCACGCCAAAGTGGAACAGGTGCAGCTGGATCAGGTGCAGGGCGATGTATTTCGTGATGCCGATGGCCAGATTAACTGGATGAAGATCATGGCCAGGCCCGGATTGCCGCGCACGGCGACCCTGCCACACCACCCGCCCGGCGACCAGAATTCCAGTCCGCCCCGCGCCTGGCAGACTGATATCAGCCAGATTGTATTGAATGGCAGTCATTTTTCATTTGGCGACAAGTCCGTTCAGCCGGCGGTCACGCTGAACGCAGACGGCGTTAATGCCGTGGTAAAAAACCTGTCGTCCGCCTTTGATCATCCGGCCTCCGTGACGCTGCAGGCGACATTAAACAGGACAGGTAAATTCAGGGTGGACGGGTCGGTTGAGAAAAGCCGGTTTGCGTTGAATATCGATGTGCAGAATTTTTCGGCGGTGGCACTGCAACCGTACTTCACCGATTTCCTGAACATCACCTTCGAGCGGGGAGCTCTCAGCACCCGGGGCCAGCTGGCCTGGCTGGCGCCAGCCGAAGTCCAGTTTCACGGTGCGTTCAAACTGTCGAATCTGGCGTCCTCGGACAAGGGAACGTCGGATGATTTTCTGAACTGGAAACTGCTGGATATCAGCGGGATTGATCTCGATCTGGGCGGCAAGCAGCCGCGCATTGCGCTGGGGACGATTACGCTGAATGATTTTTATGCCAGGGCCATTCTGTCAGAGCAGGGCAGGCTGAATCTGGAAGATATTCTAGTGCAGCCGAAATCGGCTGTTGCGGCCCATGGCGTTGCCACGGATGAAACGGGTATCGTCGCCGGGTCCGCGCCTGCCACCGTTTCAGCATCGGAACCGCCTCAGCCGGGAACCGGCAAGACGACATTGATCAGCGTCGGTCAGATTGCCCTGAATAACGGGGTTATCAATTACACCGACAATTTCATCAGACCGCATTATTCGATGCGTATGACTGGTATGACCGGCAGTATCGGTACAGCAGGCAAGACCATGAATTCAGCGACCGATGAGGCCGTGCCAATCAGTATCAATGGCAAAGTCGACGACGACGCACCGCTGGTCATTTCCGGCACGCTGAATCCGCTGTTCAATCCGATACTGCTTGACGTTCGCATGACCGCAAGCGGCATCAACCTGCCGAACCTGACGGCCTATTCGGCCAAGTACGCCGGGTATGCGCTGGAAAAGGGCAAGCTCTCACTTGATGTGGAATACCATATCAAAGATAATCAGCTGGCTGCCAACAACTCATTGAAAATTGATCAGCTCACGTTTGGCGATAAGGTCGACAGCCCGGATGCCACGCATCTGCCGGTCAATTTTATCGTGTCATTATTGACGGATTCCAACGGCCAAATCAATCTGGACCTGCCGATTTCCGGCACCATTAATGATCCGCAATTTTCAATCGGGGGTCTTATATTCCGGGTATTCATCAATCTGGTCGAAAAGGTGGTGACCTCGCCGTTTTCATTATTGGCTCATGCATTTTCGGGTGGCGAGGAATTGGCTTATATCGAATTTGCCCCGGGATCGGCGCAGTTGACCGATGCCAGCAAAGGCAAGCTGGACCAGCTCGCCAAGCAGCTTGGCCAGCGCGCGTCCCTCAAACTGGATATTATCGGTCGCGCCGACATGGCCGCGGATTCGTCCGGCTTGCGGGATTATCTGCTGGCTAAAAGGATTATAAAAATGAAGGCCGGTGCCGGCAGCGCTGACGTGGTAACGGTTAACGATGTGGACCGTGCTGACGCCATCGACAAGATTTATGCCGGCGAGAAATTTGAAAAACCGCGCAATGCGATCGGGTTTGCCAAGTCACTGCCGACTGCCGAGATGGAAAAGTTAATTATTGCCAACACGGTCATCACAGACGATGATTTGCGTAATCTGGCACTGAAGCGAGAGTCGGTCGTACAGAACTACCTGACCGATTCGGCCCACATTGGCGCGGACCGGCTGTTTCTGGTTGCCCCTAAATTGTCGGGCAGTGACATCAAGGATAAGGGAGCAGTGTCACGTGTTGATTTTGATTTGAAGATGTAGGCGCGGACCAACCGGTGCGCCAGTCTCCGGAGCCGGACCGGACCGGCCTGTCAGGCTGGATTTCGGGTTGCTTTGGCCTGTGCCACAACGATTTTTCGGATCTTCTTCAGAGCAACGATTTTTTTGTGCGCTGGTGTTGCGCTGGCCTGAGACGTGCTTCGTCGGATGGGAGCGGCCGCCACGTCGATCTGCAATTTCTGACCGGCTTTGAGCGAATCAGATTTTAAGCCGTTCCATTCTTTAAGCTGGGCCGTGGTGACCTTGTAGCGTTTTGCCAGTGAGTTCAGAGAATCGGACTTTGCAGCGGTAACACTAATTCGTCGTGTGTTGTCGCGCGCCAGGACCAGGCTGGCATGATCCACCACCAGTTGGGAAATGTCGACATCGTCAGTCCGCTCCGATTTGGGGATCAGCAAGGTTGAACCTGCTTTGACCATCATGTTGGCCGGTACCTGATTCACCTCTTTCAGGACACTGACGGGTGCACCTATGCGTCGTGCAATGTTTTCAATGCGCTCATTTTTGGCGACGTTATAGGTTGACCAGCTCGACAGGGAACCTTCCCACTTGCTCAGATTGTTTTTGTATATTTCGACATTGTCGGCGGGCAGCAGAATTTTTGTATCGGAATTTCCGGTGATGACGGGACGGTTGAACTGGGGATTGAGTTCCCTGAACTCGGAGACCGACAATTCCGCCAGCTGAGCTGCAACACGCACGTCAATATCGCGGGTTTTATCGATGCTGGCAAAGTAGGGCTGATTCTCCACTTTCGGCAAAGCGAGATTGAAATAATCGGGATTGCTGATGATGTTCTTGACGGCCTGCAGTTTGGGGACGTAGTTCTGGGTTTCTTTCGGCATCAGATACGACATGCTGTCAAAGTCCGTCGGCAAGCCTGCCGCCTGCTGTTTTTTCAGCGCACGCTGTACCGAACCTTCGCCCCAGTTATAAGCGGCTAAGGCCAGCTGCCAGTCACCGAACATGTCATAAAGTTTCTGAAGATAAGTCAGTGCGGCATCGGTGGAATCCAGCACCCCGCGCCGTTCATCCTGAAACATGTTCTGTTTCAGATTGTAGTCTTTGCCGGTTGACGGAATAAATTGCCACATTCCGGAGGCTTTGGCGCTGGATATGGCTTGCGGATTGAAGGCGGATTCGATAAACGGTAACAGCGCCAGTTCGGTTGGCATGCCACGTTTTTCGAGTTCTTCAACAACATGGTACAGGTAACGGGAGGCACGCTCGGAGGTGCGCAGCATATAGTCCGTTCGCGCGCTGTACCAGTTAAGGTGACTGTTGACCAAGGGGCTCTGTAAATCAGGGATGCCGTAACCCTGCCGAATCCGGGCCCATAAATCCGTCTGCGGGCTCTGCGGCAAAGGCGTAGCGGCGGTATTAACGGTTGGCAGGCCGGGTGTCGCCAGGGGTTTTCCGGCGATGTTGGCGGGTGTTTCGGTGCCGACCGGGTCGGCGCAGGCAGGAACGGCAGCAAAGGCCGGGATCAGACATGCCAGTGTCAGCAACACAGGGAGAACAGGGTTTGAGCGAAACGGCTGCATTGGACTAACCCCTTTGTCAAACTTGTGAAGATACGTGAGTTTAAGGAAGCCCGTCAGGCTACGTCAAGGAGAAATAGGCCGTGGTTACAACGGTTACACGGTTGTGTAGCATTTTTTGTAAAAAATAAGGCTATTTTCCACGTAATTCAGCTGTTTTTGAGAGGAAATGAGCGATTCCGCCACGTATCGATGAGTCATCTAGCGGGTGATCTGGATCCCCAGATAAATCAGTGTTTTCAGTTGGTCCGGTGATGGCGGACCGAATTCCCGTCCGGCCGCAGCCAGTACAGTAAGTGATTCCGTCAGCTTCCAGTTCATGCCCAGATTTAACAGGGTCTGGGTAGAACCTGGGTGCCCGCCGAGGAGTTCCGAATAAGTGTCATGAATTTCGATCAGGCATTCCACGTCGGGGCCACATTCATGGCCGGCCACAAGACCGAATTCCCACTGGTTCGGGCCATCCTGCACGAAGTTGCGTCCGATTTCGCCATCCACGTCAAATTCACCCAGTTTGCCGGCAATCTCAAGCGGTAAAAAAAACTGACCGCCGGCAGGCGCGATACCGCGGTTTATGGATGTGGTTGAGAGGCTGTGTGCATATTGCGGATAGGTCGACACTGACACACCTGCGTCGTCTTCATCAACAAAACGCCACTTGACACCGTAGTTGGCAAATCCTGGTCCCGAATTCCATGGCTGTCCGGAGGGTTGTGCAAACGTCCACGGGAGATCGGCCTTGAGCTGGATCTGGTTACCGAGACCGTAGTTGATATCGGCATCCGGTGCGGCGACGCTGTAACCGGTTGCAGTTCGTTGGGTAATGGTTGCCAGATTGATTTCCCAGTGTCCGTCGCCGGGTGTGTCGGGATCATCGGTGACCAGCGGAGGACCGCCAACGGCCCAGACTGACACAGCCGACAGCGTCAGAGTCGTCATAAATACCGGTTTCAACCATGTTATCAATCGCGCTTTTTCCATGCCGAAATCATCCTTGTCTGGGTTTGGGGTTTATCTTACACGGTTGTCCGCCGCCGTTTGCGGGAGGTTGACCATCACGATGGTGCCGCTCTGCCTGGCGGTATCGACAAATTTCAGGGTGATTTCTCCGCCGGCGTTATCGATAATGTTTCTTACGATGGATAGCCCCAGACCGGAGCCCGGCTGGGAAGTTCCAGGCACGCGATAGAACGGGTCGAATACCCTGGCCCGCTCCGCGTCAGGAATGCCCGGACCGCCATCCTTCACTTCGATGATCGCCCTGAATTCATCGGTCTGGATGGCGACTTCGACCCGGGTCTGTGGTTCCGTATAGCGAATCGCGTTATCAACCAGATTGCGTAACAGGATGGTCATCTCCGGCAGGCTGGCGCAGGTAGTCAGTACCGCCCTGATTCCGGACTGGCGATATTCCAGTTCAACATGCTTTGCTTCTGCCAGCGGCATCAGTTGTTCAAATACCGACCGGACAATGACCGGCAGATCCAGGCTGCTATGTGTTTCAATCGTGACCAGTTGGGTTCGTGCCAGTGTCAGCAGTTGATCAATCAGGTCATTGCCGCGCCGGAGTCCACGTTCAAAATCGCTCAATTTCTGTCGCGCCGGTTCTGGCATATCCTGCATGGAAAGATTTTTTGCCTGCAGCGTGAGCGCGGTCAATGGTGAGCGTAATTCGTGCGCTGCATCGGCGACGAAACGTCGCTGCCTTTCCATGGCTGCTTCGATTTTTTTCAATACCTGATTGATCGAGTTGACGAACATCTGAAGTTCGCCAGGCAGATCACCGCCCGGTATGGGATGTATATCTTCGGCGCGGCGCGAAATCAGCTCGGCGGTCAATCTGGACAGCGGAGCCAGCATCCAGCGCAACATCAGGGTCATCAGCAGGATCAGGACCGGTATGGTTGCCAGAATCCGGATCAGCGTGCTGTGGCTGGCATGCCGGGCAATTTCATTTTTTGCTTCGGCCCGCTGTGCGACCACCAGCCTGCCGCCCGGCGCCCAGGGTTGTACCAGAATCCGCCATTCGACGTGGTCGATGAGGCGACTGTACAAACCGGTTTCCAGTCCGCCGGGAAAACCTGACCAGCCGGCTGCCTTCAGTGGAACGGGCTGGCCAGGGACATCAATCAGCTGCACCACGACTTTAATGTCCGGATCCCTGAGTGCGGTCGGGTTCAGGTTGGGGGTGGTATTGACATTGATGATACCGGCGCTGACCATGGATGCAACATCGCGCAGATGATCGTCCTGGAATTCATGTGTATCCTGTTCAGTGGCGTAATAGCTGATCGCGCTGATCAGTACAGCGGCAATCGACATCAGGACAGTCAGAGTCAGTGCCAGGCGAATTTGCAGGGAATTCAGTCTTGCTTTGATACCATCCACCCCAGACCCCTTACATTCTTGATTGATTGCGTCCCTATTTTCTTGCGCAGTCCATGAATCAGAAATTCGATGGCATTACTTTCGACTTCCTGATCCCACTGGTAAACCCTGCTTTCCAGATCCTGACGCGACAGTATGGCACCGGGTCGGATTAACAGGGCTTCCAGCAGGGCATATTCGCGCGCTGATAACCTGAAATCACTGCCATTTACCGTGACGACCCGGGTCACCAGATTCAGGCTCAACATGCCATTCTCAAGCACGCTGTCAGCATGACCGCTTTTGCGGCGGAACACGGCGCGGATCCGGGCCAGCATTTCAGGCATTTCAAACGGCTTGATGATGTAATCGTCAGCGCCGAGATCAAGGCCTTTAATGCGCATGTCGACGGCATCGCGTGCCGTAACAATTAGCACGGGGGTCGTATTGCCTGATCTACGCAGCTGACGCAGCACCTCCATGCCATCCAGTTTGGGCAGGCCCAGATCAAGTAAAATCACGTCAAACGGTTCGGTTCTGGCGTTGAGGAGTGCCGACTCACCGTCGCGGACCCAATCGACCACATGATCCGAATTGTTGAGCGCATATTCCAGAGCTTCGCCTATCATGGCATCGTCTTCAGCGAGCAGTATTCTCATGATTCAGGGTGTGCAGTCTTTGGGTAGTGTCGCATCGATGGCGGCTGCAAAACCTGCCACGTCACATGCACCGGAATGGCGGCAGGCCGCCGGTTCAATCGGGATCTGGCGTGCAGGCGCACCGGAGAGTTGACGTACCTGGTCCAGAGTCTGGTAGAAAAGCCGCATTCGCAGCACAGTCTGGCCGGTGACCGGGTTGTGCCAGCGTTCAAATGCCAGTGCAGTGCCGGGTGCGGTGCTGTCGGGTTGCTGGTCCAGATGCCAGTCGAGTCCGAATACCCCGGCCAGATTACTCAGATTGGTATCATGACCCACCAGCAGGATCAAATGCTGCTGTTCATTGATGGCAGGGACCGTCGCACTGTCGCTGTCCTGTTCGAGTGCGTCCAGAATGAACCGGGTCAAGGCATAGGCGCGCCGTGTCGCAATATAAGGCGTGCGCCGCGTCAGATTGGCGCTCTGTTCATGGAGTACCTGTAGCGCAGCAATGCTGGCAGCGTCCACACGTCCGAATCCAACCTGATTCATCGGCAATCCATTCTCATACTCGAGGACAAGCGCTTCGGACACAGTGGCGCCGGTCGCCAGCGGACCGGTCAGCTTTACGCCGCCCTCGGATACCGTGAGCTGGTCGACGCCGTTCAGGCACATTCCGCGACCGCCGCTGCAGGCTTCGGGTGCCAGCACATTCTGCATTTTTCTCAGCGCCGACTGTACCTCCGGCGTATCGATCGGTGACTGCGCGAGTACAGCCTGCCGCGCCAGGTCTTTGTTCAGCTTGCAGATTCCGCTACCCAGTCCATCAAACAGCGGATCGGCCTTGCCGCTGACCCAGTCCGCTGAACCTGGTGATGGATTGTCGCCTGACAATGCAGCCGCCATCCGTTGCGCCGTCGCGCGGGTCCGCTGGTCGGCGCCATCGGCCCAGACCAGCATATGGAGCGCGGACGCGCCCGAGGCGGGGATCAACCCGGTTTGAGCGTAGTAACTGCGCAGATCCTGACCCAGCCGGGTGATGGCCAGCGCACCGTGCGGCGTCAGTTCACCCGGCGCCGCGCCCCAGGCCGCGTTGTCAGGCCAGGCCTGATCGGAATACTGCTGCAAGTCGGCGGCGGATCGGGTGGGCGGGCGCACGCCATGGCGCATGACAACCACCGCTCGTTGCAGGACGTAACCGGGTGCGGCAACGTCAGTCTGTGCCTGAACGTCCAGGCTGGTGAGCCAGACGCTGGCCACGACGATACCGGTCAGCGCGATACTGGTCAGGTTACTCGTTGTCATTGGGATGGCCCCAGGCTAAGGAGTTCACGGTGACTGCTATTGCAGAACCAGCACCCGGAAGGTGTCGGGCAAGCCCTGGCGCTTTTCACCCTTGGATGCGGGTGAAAAGTCGGCGGTAGGCAGGTATATGCGGTGCGTGGCCGGATCAACGGCAATGGTTCTGGCGCCCGGCTGCGTGGGTATCGTGGCGACAGGCACAAATTTGCCGTCCACCTGACTGACCGCGGTCAGGTTGCCATCGTCACCGTTGGCGCTGAGCGCATAGCCGTCCAGAAACGCGACACCATCAGGTCCACTGCCTATCTTGGCACTACCCAGCAGTTTGCCGGCGCTGTTGGTCACTGTCATCAGATTATTCGAACACACCGAATACAGATTGAATTTGTCATCCACGGCCAGACCTGTCGGTTCTTCGCAAGGTTTCAGGGAGACCGTTTTTTTCAGCTTGTTGGTACTCAGATCGATCGAGCCAATCAGGCCGGCATCCTCGATGTTGAAATAGACATTGCCATCCGGTGCCACGACCGAAAATTCCGGCTTACCCGGTACGGGCAGGGTGGCAACCACTTTCAGTGTGGTTGCATCGATTATGCTGACATTGCCGGATTTGCCGTTAAATGCCAGTACCTTGTGGGTGGCTGGATCGTACACAATTGAATCCGGCTTGCTGCCCACAGGAATCGAGGTCCGGTTGTTCAGTGTGGTCAGATCAAATACACCGACCGTGTTACTGATACCGTTGCTGGTAAAACCGATACCGAGGTCACGCGCTATGGCGATGCCGTGAACGCCTTCTGTGTTGGCAATGGTGCCAATGACTTTATCGCTGACCGTGTCGATCACTTCAGTCTGGGTTGCGTGGGCAACGTAGAGACGGTGTGCGGCACTGTCCATATAAAGGTAGTCCCATTTGGCGGCACCACCAATTTTGATGGTATCGATAATCCGGTAGTCGGGGCCGGCGGCCAGAACCGGGGCGCACAGCGCCATCAGCAGGGTGGTGAGCGGCAGATTGATTTTCATGGCGGTTTCCTTATGTGGGCAGGGTCAGTCAGGTGGACAGGTCAGCGATCAAGGTGCTGGTGGTGTCATTCATAAACAGGGATGACGGTTATGATACGACATGTTGATGATTTTAGTCATCCAGACTTAGCCGATACTTAGAATAAATTCGATTGCGCTAGGACCGGGGAAAACTCATGACTGCAAGGCGCGCGATGCTATACGCCGAAACTTAGCGAATACTTAGAGCAGACCCAAAAACCGCAGATTTACCCTATATATTTTTTGTAACCATGCCGTCATAAAGCGTTTATAGAATGTTGCTGGAGTTACACCAGTCCGCGCAGAGTCTGAGGCAGCACATGGGTTGCGTGAATACGGGACCGTCAATGACGCCCGGTGCGTGCCTGCCGGCTTGCGGCGCCTTCGAATTCATTATGAATAACGACCGAATCCGTATCACCAAAACCATTTCATAAAACCAGGGGAAAGCAATTGAAAACCGAACTGACCATTCCGTCACCGATATTGAAACAGTCTGCCTTCAGGTTGACACCGCTGGCCGTTGCCGCCCTGCTGGCCTGCAGCGCGACCTGTGCCACCCAAGACGTACTGGCAACTGATGTGGTCACGGCCGATGCGGAGCCCCAGCAGGCTCCCGCGGCGTATGCGACGCCCGATGCCGCGATTGAAGCGGTAATGATACTCGGGCAACGCGCCACCCAGGCAAACGCGATCAAGGCGCAGGAAAATGCGCCTAACATCATCAATATGCTGACCGCTGAACAGATCCGGAAATTGCCTGACGTGAATGTGGCCGAGGCGGTAGCGCGTCTGCCCGGTATTTCACTGGAAACGGATACCGGAGAAGGTCGTTTTATCAACATTCGCGGACTTGATTCGGATCTGAACAGTACCACCTTTGCGGGCCTGCGCCTGCCGCCGTCGAATCCGTCCTCGCCGCAGGGTAACGGGCGTGCGGTGGCCATGGATGCCATCCCGAACGGACTGGTCGGTTCAATTACTGTCACCAAGACCAATTTGCCGGAACAGGATGCTGAAGCGCTCGGCGGCACGATTGAAATCAGCCCGAAAACGGCACCACTGGACGGAAAACCATTTATAGATGGCCACATCGGCAGTGGTTATGAGGATCTGCGCGGCACCGCGATCACCGATTTTTCCATTTCGATGGGTACCCGTTTTGGCGGTACCGGTGACACGGGCGGCAGTATTTCAAGCTATTCGGATCATCCTTACTCCGTGGTCTTTACCGCAGCTTATTATGCGGACAAGCGCGGCATCGACGACGTTGAACCGGCCTACATTGACAACGGTGTCGCACCCAGCCATGCCCTGTCAGATATAGACATTCGACATTACCAGTATGACCGCAAGCGTCATGGGGTTGGCCTTGATCTGGGTTTTCAGCCGGATGCAGATAACAGCTATTACATCCGTGGTTTTGATTCCGGTTATACCGAGGGTAAGCTGGATAACCACCTGATCATCAACCTGGATGGCAATCCGGTTCAGAATGCCAACGGTACCATTACCGATACGGTGACCGGCGGTAATGCGTTCCAGCAGGAACTGGCCTATGAAAGGGAAAAGATCGACGATCAGGTTTACATGATCGGCGGACAGAACAAATTCAACGGCAATGTGCTTGATTACCGTCTTGGCTACACCAAAGGGTCGTATACGCAATTTTACAGTCACAAGGCTGTTTTCGATTACTCGCCCGGTACCGGCTCAGTCACTTATGACAATACAGGACCGGGTAACCTGCCAAGCTTCACTGTCAACGGAGCCAACTATCTGAATGCAGCCAATTATACGCTGGGGTCCTATGACAACCAGAACCAGCTGACAGTCGACAAAGAATGGTCCCTGGCAGCCAACCTGAAAATGCCAGTGAACTGGGGCGCCTATGAGCAGGAAAGTGTCAAGTTCGGTCTCGATGCGCGCATGCGGACCCGTGATAATGAAAATCCGTCCTACAGTTACCCCGGCATTCCAGGCATTCCACTGACGAGTGCATCATCTGGTGGTAATGTCACCATGTACGGCGGTGTCTACCAGACCCTGCCACTGATTAATGCAGGGAGCCTGGACAGCATGCTTGCCCCTTACCAGACCCAGCAGGCCGGCGATATCCAGCAGTCTGAGCAGACCTATCAGCATGACACAGAAAACGTCGACTCTGTGTATTGGCAATATCAGATGAAGTCGGGCAAGCTGGGTGTCATCGGCGGGATAAGGGTTGAGAATACCAAGGCGAACTACAGTGCCATTGTTGATGAAACCGATGTGGCAGGCAACGATACCTACACGCCGGAAACCATCAGCCGCAGTTACACGAATGCGTTCCCGAGCATACAGGCCCGCTATGAACTGGAACCCAGCACACTGCTGCGTGCGTCGTTTTCATCGACCATTGCACGACCTGGCTTCCAGCAGATCAATCCATCCGTGGTGGTCAGTGATGCCAGCAATACAATCGCCACAGGAAATCCGAACCTGAAACCGACCACGGCGGACTCGTATGACCTGTCCTGGGAACATTACCTGTCGCATGCTGGCATACTGTCTTTCGGTCTGTTTGACAAGCAGATCAAAAATTATATTGTGGCGACCAGTTACAACGAAGTGTTCCAGCAGGGTAATGCCCAATATCCCGGGTTGCAGGGTGTGACGGCCATTTCATCATGGGAAAATACCAGTTCCGGTTTTGCGCGCGGATTTGAATTCAACTATATTGAGAAATACACCAACCTGCCCGGCATCTGGTCCGGTCTGGGAATTAATACGAATTTCACGTTTAACGATTCGGGAACAACCATTCATCCGGGTACGGTGTCGATGTTGCCTTCAACATCACGCAACAACGCAAACTTCGAGGTGTTCTATGAACGGGATGATCTGGAACTGCGTCTGGGCGCCAATTATGTCTCGTCGAGCCTGTGGTCTGTTGGCGGAAACGCGACAACGCCGGATACCTACGCGGCCACCCGCCTGATGCTGGATTTTGGCGCCACATATACCGTGAACAATAATTACTCACTGTATTTCTCTGCCAAGAACATGACCAATACACCGCTGAAGTTCTATGAGGGTACACCTGACCGTCCGATACAGCGCGAGTTCTATGGACCGACCTTTCTGGCCGGCGTCAACTTCAAGTACTGATCGAAACTCGCAGGTCGCCGCAACAGCGACCTGCATGCAACCCGTCTGATGTCTGGCAGATGGTCAGGCATCAGACGGGTTTGTATTTGCTGGCTGGCGTTCTGGTTCGAAGACTCGCCGGTATCCGATCATTAAGCCAGGCAATGCCCAGCAAGGACGTTGAGATTCGACGAGATGCTTTTTCCATCATTCAGGCGGTGGCCGGGTGCAAGCACAGGAGAGGTTGAATGGTGTCACGAATTACCGGATCAGTGAGTGGTCTGCTGGTGATGCTGGTCTGTTTGTGTGCAAACGCCGGCGACTTGCCGCACAACCTTGTTCTTTTTGTGCCGGATGGATTGCGCGCGCAGATGGTCAGTCCTGAAACTGCGCCCGCAATGGCGCGCCTGCGCGACGCAGGCGTCACGTTTGCCAACAGCCATTCCCTGTATCCCTCGCTGACCACCGCCAACGCGTCAGCGTTCGCAACCGGTCATTCGCTGGGTGACACCGGCAATTATGCCAATACGCTGTTTGCGGGATTTTCAGTGCCGTCGGCGAATAAATCGGTGACGCCGTTTCTGGAAGACGATACTGTTCTCGGCGACATGGACCAACACTTTGCCGGCGACTATCTGAATGCCGAAACCATACTGGCAGCGGCCCGCAAGGCAGGTTATAACACGGCTGCGATTGGAAAATTGGGTCCGGTCCTGATTTTTGACCACACCGAACGCAGCGGGCAGCTTTCTGTCATTGTGGATGACAATACCGGCAAGCCGAACGGAATCGCGATCCCCGAGTGGGTCCGCGCAGGCCTGGAGCGCAGCCATTTAAGTGCCTCGGCACCGGCACGCGGCAATAACGGACTGCCGGGTGATGCCGTCACACCCGGCACCCGTGTGCCGAACAGCGACCAGCAACAGTGGATGGTCGCGGTCCTGAACCGGGTGATCCTGAAAAAATTCCGCAGCGACAGCAAACCGTTTGTCATCGTTTTCTGGTCTCGCGACCCGGATGGCACGCAGCATAATCAGGGCGACAGTCTGAATCAGCTTGAACCCGGCATAAACGGTCCGACGTCACTTGCGGCCATTAAAAATGTCGATGGCAATCTGCAGCAGATTCGTGACGCGCTCGCCGCGTCGGGTCTGGAAAGTTCGACCAACATCATCGTTTCATCCGACCACGGCTTCTCTACCATTTCAAAACAGAGCGTTACCAGTCCATCAGTAAAAGAACATTATGCAGATGTACCTGAAGGGTTTTTGCCACCCGGATTTCTGGCCAAGGACTTGTCGCACCTGCTGGGTCTGCCATTGTGGGACCCGGATCAGGATAATTCCGAGGTAAAGCAACGTGCCCACAGCAGCCGCGCCAATGGTCTGGTGGGCAGTGATCCGGACAAACCTGCGCTGATTGTCACTGCCAATGGCGGGACCGACCTGATTTACCTCCCCGACGGCAGACCCGGCGCAGAATCAGGCCAGTTGACGGCCAGGATCGTCCAGTTCCTGCTGGCACAGGATTATGTCAGTGGCATTTTTGTTGACGATCGACTTGGACGTTTCCCCGGTACGCTCACACTGAACGACATCAATCTGCAGGGATCAGCCCGGACACCCACGCCCTCGATACTGGTCAACTTTACCTCATTGCCGACTGGCTGTGCCCAACCCGCACTCTGCGCTGCGGAAATTGCCGACACCGTGCTTCAGCAGGGTCAGGGGATGCACGGCAGTTTCAGCCGGGCTGACACCTTCAATTTTACGGCTGCCTACGGACCTGACTTCAAAAAGAGGTTTATGGATTACACGCCGGTAAGCAATGCCGACATCGGTAAAACGATGGCAAAGTTACTGAAACTGCCGATGCCTGACCGGGGCAAGCTTGCCGGACGCGTGATTGACGAGGCACTGCTGAACGGGGCCACGCCTGAGGTGGTCCGAATGACGCTGGTATCGGACCCAGCCTGCAATGGACTCCAAACCAGGCTGGACCTTCAGCAGGTTGGAACGGTCCGGTACCTTGATGCGGCCGGCTTTGACGGTCGTACAGTGGGCCTCGGGCCGCAGAAAAATGTCACCAGCGGCGTTGATATAAAGTAAACTGGGCGTCCTGACTGAATTCGCACGGAACCCTGAATGGCACTGAAATCGACCATCTACAAAGCAGAACTGCAACTGTCTGACATGGACAGGCATTACTACGCGGCGCATTCCCTGACTCTGGCGCGTCATCCTTCCGAGACCGACGAACGCATGATGGTGCGTTTGCTGGCATTTGCTTTATATGCGGATGAAAACCTGGTGTTTGCCAAAGGTTTGTCGGACGTTGAGGAGCCTGATCTCTGGTTGAAAGACTATACCGGTGCGATTAAGCTGTGGCTGGAAGTCGGCCAGCCCGACGAGCGCCGGATGCTCAAAGCCTGTGGGCGTGCTGAACGGGTGGTTGTCTGCAGTTATGCCAGTAACAGCGCCATCTGGTGGCAGGGAATCGGGAATCGCCTGGAACGTGCAAAGAATTTGACCGTATGGAATGTACCCGTGGCGACCGCGCAGGCGCTGGAAAAAATGGCACGGCGCACGATGCAGTTGCAGTGCACCATACAGGACGGCCAGTTGTGGCTGACGGACGATGATCAGACCGTGCAGGTCGATCTGGTCAGGCTGAAATAGGTAACGCCATTCACTCGGGCATTTCAAACCGGTAGCCGATGCCATAGACCGAATGCAGAAACTTGAAATCGGGTTCCCGTTCCGCCAGTTTTCGCCGCACATTCTTGATGTGCGAATCGATGGTGCGATCATTACAGTCACGGAAATCGTCGTGCAGACAATCCAGCAGTTTCTGGCGTGAATATACATGTTCAGGGTGCCGTATCAGTTCGGCCAACAGGCGAAACTCGACAGGTGTCAGCGGCAGCGCTATCCCCTTGAGTTCCACCTGCATGGCGGAGTCATTCACGTTAAACAGTGCCGGTCTGGCAGGCAGGGCGGGCGGGCGACGACTGCGCAACTGGGCTTTGACACGGGCGACGACTTCACGCGGGCTGAACGGTTTGCATACATAATCATCGGCACCGGATTCCAGTCCCAGCAGACGTTCAATTTCGTCTATTCGTGCGGTAAGCATGATGATCGGAATTTCGCTGAACAGGCGTACCGCTTTGCAGACCTCGATACCATCCAGTCCCGGCAGCATCAGGTCCAGCAGCATCAGGTCAAATCCGTGCTGGCGCGTCAGTGAGACGGCATTGTTACCGTTGTCGGTTCGTGTGGTGCGGTAGCCGGCGTCCACCAGATAATCGGTGAGCAGCGCGGCAATTTTCACATCGTCTTCAACGACCAGAATATGCGCACCAGGGGACCGGATCGTATTCACGTTTGCTGTTCCTCTTTAACGGGCAGGTGGATCACTATTTTCACACCGCCCAGCGCCGACGAGGCTGCCTGTATGGTACCGCCATGCGCCAGTATAAACACTTTGCAAATCGACAGCCCGAGCCCACTGCCGCCATTTTGACGGGTTCGTGCCTGGTCGGTGCGAAACAGTCGTTCAAATAATCGTTCATGCATGCCTGGTGGCACGTCCGGCGCACTGTCTTCAATGGTTAAGGTTGCCAGCCCGGCGTGACAGTTCAGCGTCAGGACGATGCGACCGGGTGCATTGGTATAGCGCACGCTGTTTTCCATCAGGTTGTTCAGAACCTGGACCAGGCGATCCGGATCTGCCATGATCAGCAGTTTTTTTGCCGGTAACTGAACCGACAGTTCAAGTTGTGCCGCCTGCATTCTCGGCTGAAATCGCCCGGCCACATCCCTGATCAGCTGATTCAGATCCAGTTCCGATTTGCTGTAGCGCAGGTCGCCCGCATCGGCCAGAGCCAGCTGGTACAGATCGTCGATCAGATTGCCCAGATGCAGAACTTCGGCGTGCAGGGATCGGATCGCCGCCTCGTCGGGTTGACGGATGCCGTCCTGGATGGCTTCGATTTCACCGCGCATGACAGTCAGCGGTGTTCTGAGTTCATGCGAAATATCGGCCAGCACTTTGCGACGCTGTTTATCGTGCGATTCCAGCGCGTCGGCCATGCTGTTGATGTGTCGGGCAAATTCGCCGAGCTCATCCTGATTGATGATGGCTGCCCGGACGCGGAGGTTACCCCGGGCGATACTCTGTGTCACTTTGCGCAACGCGGCCACCGGGCTGAGCAGATGACGTGCAAGCCAGATGGCGACTACGACAGCCACCAGCAGCAGCAGGGCCGCGAGCATCTCGATGTTGCGGACCTGGTTGCCGATGAAGCTGGTCTGGTTCGGGTCGGCTATTTTGGTCATCGGAGTCAGGGACAGTGTGCCAACCACCCTGCCATCAACCGTAACAGGGGTGCTGATCTCGCTGGGCGCACCGGGTTGTCCGATGATGGCCTCACCCGACACGTCGACCAGGGTCAGGCGCGGGCCGAGTATCAGCCAGTGCTGTGTGCTGGCCGGCGCTCGCCCGGCGGGCGGTGGGCCGCGCCGATCCCGCTGAGCTGGAGGATGTGGCGGCGGCCGCTCATCGGCTTGCGGATCGGGCGGCGGGAATGGGCGCTCGAATCCGGGTCGATCCGGCGGCCCCCACATACCGCTTTCAGAATCATCATCAGCGCCGTGACTGTCCGCCAGCGTGTTGAGTGCCCGGGGGTTTTTGCGCAGCGCGTCGAAACTGCCGTGTTTTTGATAGTAGCCGGCCAGAATGAGACTGAGTTCGTCGAGCTGCTGTCCCTGAACTTCATTGAGGTAGTCCATGAACCCGCGTTGCAGATTCTGCGTGGTCACCCATGCCATGGTCACCAGGCACATCATCACGAGGCCAATCACCGAAAAGGCAATTTTTTTTGTAATGCTCAATCTCATTGGCGTTTCTTTTTCGGGTTACTGCTTACCCGTGCCCGGGATAAATGAAAACTGCCCCGGGAATGACCCCGGTGCAGCTTTTGCTCAATTTAGCAGAAAACATCACCTTGTTCCAGCAGTGTCGCTGTTTCCCGCCGATTAATGTGCTGTGGAAAACGGGTTGGCGGCCACTGATGCCCTGCCGGTGGCTTGTGGCGGGCCTGCATGCGGTGGTGGCGCAGCGATGCCGGCCTGAGTGCCATAACCGTCACTCAGGGTGTTCAGGAAGGCCACCAGATCAGCCGCTTCACCGGAGGTAAATAACGGACCTGCCGACGCAGGACGATTGAATGGTGGCCGGTCGTGGATGATGTTGGGCAGATAGGCCACGGGTAAATCGTTCGGAATGCCGGTGGAACCGTACCAGCGTTCCGGATTGCTGTTTCGGGTCGAGTAGAAATCAATGACGGTCGGCAGGTCCCTGAAAAATCCGTTGTGCATGAATGCGGTGCGCAGTGCGACATTGCGCAGGGAAACCGTTCTGAACGTGCCACAGAATTGCTGGACACTCGCGCTGGCAGGTGCATTGGCGGGCAACGCCGGTGGCTGACGTTTCGGTCCGCAAAGTCCCAGATCGTAAAAGCCCGGATTGCTGTTGGATGGAATAGCCTTGTTCCGGGGTATGCCAAGCGCGTGATAGGAAAAGTCTGCAAACAGATTGTCTGCCGCATTTTTGGAACCCGGATTCATCGTATGGCACGAGACGCAATTACCTCGCGCCGGATCGGTGAACAATTGCAATCCGCGCGTTTCATTGGCCGCGAGCGCCACTTTGCCCTGAACATACAGATCATATTTTGACGAGAATTGCTGGAGTTGCGCGCTGGCCTCATAAGCAGCGATTGCAGCACCGATGTCCTGAAAAGCTGCTGTCGCGTTATTGAAAATCCCCGCGCCAAACTGGGCTTTGAATTGACCGGCATAACTGGCTGCCGCAATTTTCTGCAACACGGCTGCCTGACTGGCATTATTCATTTCCTGTGCCGACAGCAGGGGTGCCAGCGCCTGTAGCGCGAGGGTATCCACCCGTCCATCCCTGAACAGGCCACCGGCGGCCGTCAGGGTTCCGTTGGTCACGCTGATATGAAAGGGGGGTACGAATGATCCATAGGCATTCGACATGGCATTACGCAAACCGAACACGCCGGGTGCGCTGCCAAGCGGGACGCCGATGGTGGAACCGTGATTATCGGCAAATCCGGTCCTGGCGTTGTGGCAGCTGGCGCACGCTGTTCCGGCAGGCGTCGAGAGATTCTTGTCAAAGAAGATCTGCTGCCCCAATGATTGCAGACTGGTTTCCGGCGGTGCAGGCGGTGGTGCCGCGTGCACGTCCAGAGCCTGGCCCGCAAGCACTGCAATACCGGCAAAATTGATCATGCTGATGATCAGGTTTGGAAGAAAAAGATACGATTTGAATTTCATATGACCCCCTTTGTGATAACAACAAAAGGCGACGCGTTCGATTGACGATGCTGTCATCGTCAGCAACCCCGCTACCATGACTTGGTCTGTTGCAGGACACAAGCTGCAGGCCGGAGGTTTTGCGTCCTCATTTTTCAACGAGTTTGCCCTTACTTAAAAACGTTCAGAACCATCAAGTCTGGTCTGCACAATCCGGAATCGCGTCATCTGTGCCCGGCTGTTCATTACGTACAGATTAAAGCCGCAATGTGGAGGAAATATGGAGACCACCGTGGCTGCCGGATTATTTGTTCTGGTTTCTTTGTGTATCGTCCCGATTACCCGGGGGATGGTCGGGGCGGGCAAACAGACCTTTGGGCGAACTGGTGCAGGTTGCCGAAATGGTACCGCCCTGCGGCGGCGTAATCTGTACTGCATCGCCAGCCTGTTTGCCCTTGCAGTCCTGATAAGCCTGGGGAGGCGGTTCGCGGTGCTGCTGCGGATCAGAGGCCCCCTGGGAACAGGGTGTTTGCTCGGCGGCGGACGCGATCAGGCAGCAGGCCATTGCGCTGACCAGTGTGGCGCCACGGAAATGGTTGAGATTGGTTTTCATGAGAGCTCCTGTAAAAATGGCACATCAATACATACAGCCAGTTTAGCGAACTGAAGTTCGTCAGCCAGACTCTAGGCGGGCATTGTGGAGCAATTATGGAGGCGTGATATTTCCGGCGTGGCGCCAGTCACTGCGACGCGCAGATTGTTCACCGGGATTGCCGGAATGGCAGGTAACCGGACCGCAAACCACATGAAAATGGCGCAGAACCGGACCGGATTGCGCCATACGTTGACTCGCCGTCTGTTGCATGTTTATTGCATGGCGCTGACACTGCCATTACCCGAATTGTGGGTCGTTAGCCGGGGTGGATGACCCTTGTACGAAATATCGCCACTGCCTGATGTTGTGGCGTCGAGCTCGAGTCGGGCAAACACGTGCGCGTCACCTGAGCCCGACACATTTACAGTGCTTTTGTCCGTTTCGAAATCGGCCGCGTCGAGGTCGCCGGAACCGCTGATCGAGGCGTCCATGCGGTTCGCTTTACCGGTAACCTTGATGTCACCTGATCCGGACACATCGAATTCAGCCGACGTGGCCACCTGAATCGACAGGTCAATGTCGCCGGAGCCGCTGACATAACTTTTCAGGGTCTGCGACTTGCCGGTCAAGGTCATGTCGCCGGAACCACGGACATCGGCATTCAGCAGACCCTTCATGTCCAGATCGGCCTTGACGGTACCGGATCCGTTGACGCTCAGTACGATATTATTGCCGGTCAACGTACCCTGGGTAACCAGATCGCCCGAACCGTTAATATTGATGGCATCGATGCTGGCCGCCGTGATATAGATTTTCAGATGGTCATCGTCATGCCAGAACCAGTTGCCGTGATGATTTTTCATCTGAATTTTCAGTTGACCATTGCTGATTTCGGTGTCGACGTTGGCGATAAGGTCTTTTTTCCCGACGATCTCGACGTGCTGCGGACTGCCCTGTGTCAGGTAAATATCGCCGGAGGTCGAATTACCTATCTGGGTGAAGGTGGCGAGGTTTCGGACTTCATGGTCCTGGGCAAAGGCAGCCAGTGGCAGAATGGACAGACCGATAAAAATCAGTCGCAGGGTATTTTTCATGATGAGGGTCTCCCGGGTAAGTAAAGCTGGGCCAGCTTTGGTGTCGCAAATTGTATAGAAAACCGCCATTTCGCCCATCGGATTGCGATGAAAGGGAATTAGGCGGGGACGAACTGCACGACCGCCTGATGAGCTGCACAACCGTGCACTGGCTCGTCAAAACCGGTAAATTTATAAAAAAACAATAAAGCGGTTTAAATGGGATGAAGGATGGACCTGGCCTGCCGGCGTTGGGTGAATGATGTAGAATCTGCCGATCCCGGCACACTGCGGTCGCCGTCAAAATAAGCGGACTCCATGAAACCAACTTCAGGCACTATTGCGCCACTACCCTCATTTTCACCGTACCAGAAACGCGTGGTCGGCATGCTTGCTTTTCTGCAGTTTGCGGTGATTCTTGATTTTATGCTGATGTCGCCGCTGGGTGCGATGATCATGCCGGCCATGGCGATCACGCCGCAGCAATTTGGTCTGGCCGTGTCCGCCTACGCGTTCAGCGCCGGCCTGTCCGGACTGGCCACGGCGGGCTTTGCAGACCGCTTCGACCGGAAAAAGCTGTTACTGTTTTTTTATTCGGGTTTTATCCTCGGCACGGTATGGTGCGGTCTGGCCGAAACCTATCATTCGCTGATGATGGCGCGCATTTTCACGGGTCTGTTTGGCGGTGTGATCGGTTCTGTCGTGATGGCGATTGCGACGGATCTGTATGCGCCCCATATGCGCGGTCGAGTCATGGGCCTGTTACAGACGGCGTTTGGTGCCAGTCAGGTGCTGGGACTGCCATTCGGCCTGTATCTGTCTGCGCACTGGAACTGGCATGCCCCTTTTCTGTTCATGGCCGTGCTCGGGCTGGTGGGTGGACTGGTCGTGGCGTGGAACATGAAACCGGTCGATGCCCATCTGTCCATCGCGCAGGAACACAGTGCCTGGATGCATCTTTATCATACCGTCACTGAACCCCGTTATCTGCTTGCCTTTGCCGCGATGTCATTGTTGAGCACCGGGGGGTTTATGCTGATGCCGTTCAGCAGTACCTTCATCGTCAATAATCTGGGTGTCAGTTTTCATGAATTGCCCATCCTGTATCTGGTGACCGGAATCGCGATCATTTTATTCGGACCGATGATAGGAAAAGCAGCCGACAGATTTGGCAAATTCAGGATATTCACGATCGGCAGCGGCTTTACCGTCGTCATGGCTCTGGTGTATACCAATCTGCACACCATACCCCTGTATGGACTGATCATCGTCAATGTCCTGCTGTTTATCGGCATTTTTTCACGCATGATTCCGTTTCAGGCCATGATCTCCACGGTGCCGTCGCCGGTGCAGCGCGGTTCGTTCAGTTCAATCAGTTCATCCATACAGCAACTGTCGGGCGGTGTCGCTTCGGCACTGGCAGGGCACATCGTCAGTTTTGGCGCAGACGGCAAACTGCAGCATTTCAATGAACTGGGTTACGTGCTGGTGGGCACAACGCTGACCACCTTTGTGCTGCTGTGGTTTATGAATCGCAATCACATTATTGAACCGGTCAGTCGTACCGCCTGAGCCGTATTTCCGATGACCGGACAGACGGTTTTGCGCCGTAAAAAATCTGCTTCACGAGCGCAAATAATTGCAGTACGATCTGAATTACTGCAATGAAGGGCCTCAAATGCTAACCCAGACAGTCAATTTACCCAGCGCAGAATGGCCGTACGTCCAGATTCTGGTGCGGCTGCTGTTGAGCCTGGTTCTGGGCTTATTGATGGGTCTCGAGCGGGAACGGCGCGGCAAGGAAGCGGGGCTGCGAACCTTTGGATTCATATGCTTGCTGGGGGCCATGGGTGGCACGTTGGGTGTCGCATTTTCGTTGATGATACTTGCACTTGTCGGTGTACTGGTGGTGCTGCTGAATGTGCAGACCCTGCGTGCCAACCAGGGCACCGAGCTGACGACGTCAGCGGCAATGATGGTGGCCTGCATGTCGGGCATACTCTGTGGACAGGGACATACGATTTCGCCTGCGGCAACGATGGTGGGAGCAACCGCGTTGCTGGCCTGGAAAGAAGGACTTGCCGGGTTCACGACCGGACTGAGTGAAAACGAATTGCGCTCGGCCATCATGCTGGCGATTCTTGCCATTGTCATCTATCCGGCGTTACCGGTGGGTGCGGTCGGGCCGTGGAACCTGCTGGACCCGAGGGCTGCCTGGGTGGCCGTCATACTGATTGCGGGGATAGGATTTGTCAACTATATCCTCTGGAAACTTTACGGCACACATGGTGCGGAACTGTCCGGCTTTCTTGGCGGCTTAATCAACAGCAACTTTACCGTCATTGAAATGTGTTCCCGCCTGCAACAGAGTTCAAGCGAGTTTATTGATTCTGCCTATCGCGGCATTCTGCTGGCAACCTCGGCGATGGTGATGCGAAATGCCGGCATATTGCTGATACTCGCTCCGCTGGCGCTGATCGGGGCATTGCCTGCATTTGTGCTGATGACAGCGTCCAGCCTGATTCTGGTGTTGTGGAATTACCGGCATCGGGACAGAAAACTGCAAGACTCGGGACCTGACATTGATTTTGATCTGCCATTTTCACTGCCGCTGGCGCTGAAGTACGGTGTGGTATTTCTGGCGCTGCACGTTGTCGGTGGCCTGACACAGCGATTTATGGGCGATGTCGGTTTTTATGTGGTCAGTGTCATTGGTGGTTTGTTGTCGAGTGCCAGCGCAGTTGCCGCAGCGGCGACCTTGGCTTCCCAGGGACATCTGTCACCCACGGTCGCCGGGAATGGTGCTGTCATTGCTTCGTTTACCAGTCTGGCCTTCAGCCTGTCGTTTGTAGTACGATCCCATCACCGTGTCCTGATACGCCGCTTGTCATTAGCTATTGTCTGTGTGGCACTGGCCGGTGTGGCGGGGCTGATAGTCTGGGACACGGCGCATCCTTTTGTATCTGTCTGGCTGCCGCAGATTGAAGGGCATACGCTGACAATACCGGCCAGTTGACCGGACGTGCAGGGGTCTGTTGAGCTGTAATTCGGCGCAGGTTGCATGATGCAGATTTTTTATCTGTCCCGCCAGTCCGACTCCCGGTCCGGGATGCTTTGACCGTTATCACTGCTGTCTGTCCGCCCCAGGCAGATTCCACCAGTCGGGCAATAATTGTCTTACGTCGGGTCGCGCAAAGCGGTCATCCATTAAAAAAATCGTACCCTGATCGGAGGGGGTGCGAATCACTCGCCCTGCTGCCTGCACCACTTTCTGCAGTCCCGGATAAAGGTAGGTGTATTCGTAGCCGGCAGCAAACATTTTCTGCATGCGCAGTCGAATCTGCTCGTTGATGATATTGGTTTCAGGCAGGCCCAGTGTGGCAATGAATGCGCCTATCAGTTTTTCGCCGGGCAGATCGATTGCTTCGGCGAATGCGCCACCCAGAACGGCGTAGCCTATGCCTGTGCTGCCCGCACGGAATCGTGCCAGAAATCCCTCGCGACCGGTTTCGCTCATGTCACGTGTCTGGGCCCAGACAGGAATCTCTGGCGATTGCTCCTGCATGTGGGCCAGCACGTTCTGCAGGTATTCAAAACTGCTGAAGAACGCAAAATAATTGCCGGGCTGTTTCCTGAATTGTTGCACCATCAAGTCGACAATCGGTGCCAGCGATTGGCTGCGTTCACGGTAGCGGGTTGAAATATGCGAGGCAACCTGCACTGACAGCTGCGCGGCAGTAAAGGGTGATTCAACATTGACCCAGGGTGTTCCGGAGGGCATGCCCAACATGTCGCTGTAGTATTGCCAGGGACTGAGCGTCGCAGAAAACAGGGTGGTGGTGAGGGTGTCAGTGAATCTGGTTTTCAGAAAAGGAGCGGGTACGACATTGCGTATGCATAGCCTGGCAAGACGCCGGCCCGACTCCCGCGGCGACAGTAAGGTGACGTCAAACAGGGAATGGTCACCGAAGGATTCGGTCAGCTTGATAAATGATTGGGCGTCAAAATAGAATTGCTGCAAATTCGGGTCGGCCTGATCCGGTTCAGCCACCATATGGTCGGCAATCACGCTGCACGCGTTTTGCAGCGACTGGGTGAACGCATCAGGAATTGCCGGGTAGGTCTGATAGGAGGACACCTGTTCCCTGCTGAGCGCATTCCAGTTCCGGTGGACGCGGTTCAATGCTTTTTTTAGCGCCGGGTCTGCATGGTGGCGTATCAAATTCAGTTTGAACTGATTCAGCTCTGCGGTATACATTGTGCGGGCCCGCTCAATCAGATTGTGGGCTTCGTCGACCAGAACACCAACCTGCCATTGGTGACTGGTCGTCATCGCGTGAAGTAAGGCGCTGGTGTCGAAATAATAATTGTAGTCGCCGACCACCACATCGGACCAGCGTACCATTTCCTGGCTGAGATAATACGGGCAGATCTGGTGCGCCAGTGCCGTCGCGCGTAACGCCGCCTTGTCAGATACCGGAACTGCCAGCATCGCCTGGCGAGCCTGGGGCAGGCGATCATAAAACCCACGGGCCAATGGGCAGGACTGGCCATGACAGGCGTTATCGGGATGTTCGCACGCCTTGTCGCGCGCAACCAGTTCCAGTACACGCAGTGGCAGGCCGGTGCCGGATTGCCGGACCAGGTTCAGGGCGTCCAGGGCCAGCTTGCGGCCGGATGTTTTTGCAGCAAGGAAGAAAATTTTGTCGGATGTTTTTGCACGGCGACTGTTTGCCTGTGTCGCGCCGCCTGAACCCATTGATTTAAGCAGCGCAAACAGGGTTCCGATGGTTTTTCCAATTCCGGTAGGTGCCTGCACCATCAGGCATCGCTGTTGTGTGGCAGCCCTGTAAACCGCTTCAGCCAGGTGCCGTTGTCCGGCTCTGAAGCCGGTGTGCGAAAATGTCATCGATTGCAGTGCCAGATCGCGTGCGGTCCGATGCCGCATCTCCTGGTCGGCCCAGTCCAGAAAACGGTTGCACTGTGCTTCAAAAAATTGTTGCAGGCTGGTAAAGGAATGGGATTCGCTAATGACGGTTTCGGTCTGGTTACTGATTTCGTAATAGACCAGGGCGACATTAATCTCGGACAGTTGCAATTTCTGGCACATCAGAAAAGCATAAATTTTTGCCTGTGCCCAATGCAGTTGCCGGCGGTTACCGGTGATATTTCTGAGATCACCACGATAGGTCTTGATCTCTTCAATGCGATTCTGCAGCGGATCAAAACCATCGGCACGCCCGCGTACCTGCAATTGCCGGTAATCACCCTTGACGCTTACCTCGGTCTGATAGGCGGCGTGACGTCGTGCGCGCACGGCGGCATGTCCGGCGATTCCGTCTTCAGACGACGGTCCCGGCGTAAAACGCAGATCGAGGTCGCCGCTTTTTGCCGTGAATTCACACAAAGCACGCACGGCAATACGGTAGGGCCGAGGGGTCAGGTCGGCGCTCGTTTCAGTCACGGGCTGGAGGGCGGCTCCGGTCATTTGTGGTCCGGCGCCCATTCAACAAAACAAACCGAAACCGGCATCTGATGCTGGTGACAGAAATCAATAAATCGGATCTGGTTATCCTGCAGGCGGTCACCCGGACCTTTGACTTCAATCATCTGGTAACGTTGTTGCTGCGGCCAGAATTGAATCAGGTCCGGAAAACCGCTGCGATTGCTGGCGATGCCGTCCAGGAGACGTACAAACCATTTTTCCAGATGTGCCGCAGGCAAGCAGGCCAGCGCCAGTTCGAGCAGATCGTCATTGAGCATTTCCCAGTAAACAAACGGTGACTGAATGCCGTGCTTCGCCTTGAACGTTTGGCGTATGGTCTGTCGGTATTGGTCGGTACCCAGTTGCGCCAGCGCCTGCTGAAATGCCGGAGCGCGTTGTGCGTGGAAATTCGGGCTGTGCAGGTCAGCCGGTCCGGTCTGAAACGGATGGAAGAAGGCGCCGGGCAGGGGGCTGAAGATGGCGTCCCAGCAAAGCAGGCCGAACAGCGAATTGATGAGTGAATTTTCGACATAGTAAACCGGGGCCGGTTCGCCCTTGTCGGCCAGACGTTCGATATGCCGGCGCACGACTTCCTCAACACACGCATCGTCGTCAGGCAGGGGCAACACGAGATCGGTGCGTTCAGGTGTGATGGTTATCCTGGCGCGTGGCAATTTTTTACCGAGTTTGCGTTGCAGGCGTGGCAGTATGCGTGCCAGATTCTGGCTCTCTTCGGCACTTTCAGGTGCCGCCATCGCGCTTTCGGCGAGAGCTTGCGCATCAGTGGTCTGCCCGGTTTTTTCCAGAACCCGAATCTGGCGCAGGCGCGCGCCGGGGTAATGACACCGTGCATAAATGTTCAGTGCGCCGCGATTGTCACCCAGCCGTTCATAATCCTGACCGATCTGGAAGAGCAGTTTGGCACGCCGGTTTTCCAGCCATGGATTGCTGCACACGAGGGTGTCGATGGTACGTTCAATAACCGGTAGTGCTGCACCGAGGTGCAGGCGTTCGCGGCAGTCGTGCAGCTGCAGATAGAGGTCGATATCGTCCCGTGCATGAAAAGCACGCGACGCGTCAGAAAAGGCCACTTTTTCGTAGTTGAAAATACCCAGATCGGCCAGCACGAATTCCGACCAGTCCTGATACAGGTTGCCGAAAAACATGAGGCGCAGCCGGTCACACAGTGGGGTAACGGCCACTTCGTACAGAGTGTCATCAGCAGGGCTGAACCAGTCGGAAAATCGTCGCACTCCGGTAAAAATTTCCTTTGCCAATTCAAGCAGATCTGCTTTTTTCGTCTCTTTTTTTTCACTGAGCTGCACCGCACTGGCGAACTCGTTTTTTGTCAGTACCGCGTAAAGCTGATCAAGGTCGAGGCACGGATCGATGTTCAGCCAGCCGCGCGCAAGGAGTTCACGTGCCGCGCGGGCCGTGTCGCCAATTTCCTGATAATGCAATTTACTGGCGCGAAACATATTGCCGCGTCGCATCACCATACGGACCAGCAGTGCCTGTGACGGAACCGATACTTCGGAAAATTGCCGGATGAAATTGCGTTCATTCTGATCAAGTAAATCAGCGTAGCGTTGCTGCACCCACGCCAGGACAAATCGGAAATTGTCGAGATAGTAGTAGGGGTTGGGCAGATCGTTATTCATGAATGGTAATAAAAAATCAGGTTGGCCCGGCCTGCACGTAAAACCGAAAATACTGTTTGAACATACAGTATTATACTAACCAGAAATCCTGGCGTGACAGCTTTTAAAGCATTTCAACGGGGAAAAGGCGGACACCCGCTTAAAAATAATCAATTTGCAATAAAATTTTTGTTTCTTGACGCGACATACCCAGCTACCTATACTGTGTTTTTATACAGTATAAAATAAAATGCAGGGGAAAATTATGTCTTTTTTACAACAAGCAAAAGAGGCCCTTCCTGACGCCAGGGGACTCGATTTTCCCGGTGTGTGGCGGGCCAATGAGCTCGCCGTCAGCCGGACGGCAACCTGCACGACCGGTTTTGATTCATTCGATGACGAACTTCCCAGCCGCGGGTGGCCGCGTTCTGCACTCATTGAGCTGCTGCTTCAGCAGCCGGGCATTGGTGAAATGCAGTTGCTCAAGCCGGTGCTGACGCAGCTATCCCGGACCCAGAAGATAGTTCTGATTCAGCCTCCGTATCTGCCGCAGGCCATGGCATGTAAAAGTTGGGGCATCAATATTCACAACCTGTTCTGGATTAAAACCGCCCGCACATCAGACGGGCTCTGGGCTGCGGAGCAGATTCTTAAAAACGGCTGTTGTGGTGCCGTGATTCTGTGGCAGGCCAACGTGCGCACCGAGTCATTGCGCCGGCTGCATCTGGCCGCGCAAAGTACCGATACCTGGTTTTGGCTGATGCGACCCCTGACCGTGGCCATGGATCCGTCACCGGCACAATTGCGTGTTGCGTTGCGACCGGCCGCAGGCGGTGTTTCACTGAACATCGTCAAGCGGCGTGGACCAGGCGCAAAGCAGCTTTTATTCATTCCGCTGGCAGACATGCCGGTCTCCCGTCATTATCCGGATCAAGAAAATGCGCCTGTGGTTATGCGTACACCTTCCCCTGTTGCCGCTCGAAGCGATACGACCCTCCTGGTCTGAGCCGGGATGTTACGCCGTCCTGCAGCAGGGACGTATTCTGGTCGCATCATCCGGCGCGGCCCGTAGCGGTGTGCACGCAGGCATGCGTGCGGGAGGTGTTACAACGGTATCACCAGACACCGTGGTGCTGGACAGAGACCCTGACAGGGAAGGCATCGCTCTGGATGCCATCGCCCTGGCCCTGCTGCAATACACCCCCGAAGTTGCCTGTGCCGACGATTTCTGCCTGCTTCTGGACGTGTCAGCCAGCCTGACTCTTTTTCAGGGACCGCTTGCCATTTGCAGGCGGATCCGCGCCAGTATCCGCACCCTGGGGTTTACCTTAAAACTGGGCGCAGCACCCACGGCCACCGGCGCATGGCTGCTGTCCAGATCGTTCCGTGACAAATCGCGCCCACGGCAACTACAGCATCCACTGCGGCGTCGCGCCCTGACAATGAAAACATTGACGTTGCTGTTAGATCGCCTGAGCTGCCCGACACTGTTGTCGACGCAACCTTACGCGGAGTGGCTGTCGGGTATAGGCGCTTATACGCTGGGTGATTTGCGCAAGTTGCCCCGCGCCGGGCTGTTGCGCCGGACGGCAGCGCAGTTGCTGACAGAGCTGGATCGCGCTTATGGACTGGAACTGGACCTGTTCAACTGGATTCAGGTACCCGCGACATTTTCTGCGCGCATGGAAACCTTCGATCGCATCGAACATGCTGAAGCCCTGATGTTTGGTGCGACACGCCTGATTCTGCAACTCATCGGCTGGCTGGTGGCACAACAGCAGGCGGTATCGGTGTTCAGTCTTTTTCTGGAACATGAACGGGGGCGCTATGCCATCGATCCGACCCGGATCGAGGTCGGATTGGCCGAACCGGCCTGGCATGAAGAACATCTGATTCGCCTGTTACAGGAGCGATTGGGGCGGGTAGAGCTGATTGCGCCGGTGATCGCCATCCGCCTTGAAGTTCAAAAAGTGACCGCGATGCTGCCACCCACCCTGTCGTTATTTCCCGAACCGGGCGGCTCGCCGGCGGATTGGAACCGGTTAATGGAGTTGCTGATTGCACGTCTGGGAAAAAGCAACGTCATGACACCTGCCTGCGTTGACGATTACCGTCCTGAAATCTGTAATACCTGGGTGCCTGCCACGGACAGGTTATCCAGTAAAAATGAGAGCGACAACATCGTGGAACGACCATTCTGGTTATTGGCAAAACCGATTGCACTGCTGATGCGCAATGACCGGCCCTTTTATATTTCGCCGCTTAAACTGGTGCGCGGACCCGAGCGTGTCGAGGCTGGCTGGTGGGACAACCAGATGGCCGCGCGGGATTATTTTGTTGCGCAGGACAGCAATGCCTGCTGCTACTGGATTTACCTTGAGCGGACCACGGAACCGCGCTGGTTTTTACATGGACTGTATGCCTGATCATGCCGCTTCCTTCTGCCCACCTGTCGGATTACGCCGAGCTTCAGTGCTTCAGTCATTATACGTTTTTACGCGGAGCCTCCTCACCGGAACAACTGGTGCAGCGTGCCGTTAAACTGGGCTATCACAGTCTGGCGATCACTGATGAATGCACGCTGGCCGGTGTTGTCAAGGCACATGTCGAAGCCAGGCGACTGGGGCTGCATCTTCTGGTAGGCAGCCAGATACGCATGACACCGGAAGACGGTAGTGCCGCGTTTAATCTGATTATTCTGGCAATGAATAAAAATGGCTATGGCAATCTGTCTGAACTGATTACGGTGGCACGCACCCGCGCCGAAAAGGGCACCTACCTTGCCAGACCGCGTGACATTGCGGAGCCTCGGGCTGAACTCGGGCATTTAAAGGGGCTGCCCGATTGCCAGATCATCCTGGCGCCTGATTACGGTGTCACCTATGAAAAGCTCGAGCGTCAGGCCGCCTGGTTGTTGCAATGCGCCCCGGGTCGTTCAAGAATTGCACTGACGCTGCATCACCGGGTGCATGATGACATCCACAAGGCGGTGGTGAATGCTGCCGCGGCAGAGTATGGCCTGCCGGTGACAGCCACCGGTGAGGTGTGCATGCATCTGCGTTCTTATAAGCCGATACAGGACACCATGACGGCTATCCGTCTCGGCACACCCATTGCGCAATGCGGCTACCAATTGGCACCGAACGCTGAACAGCATCTGCGTTCCCGTCTCCGTTTAAATAATCTGTATGCACCTGGTGCACTGGCTGAATCAGTTCGTGTTGCGAATTCATGCACGTTTTCTCTCGATGAACTGAAATATGAATACCCCGATGAACTGGTGCCGGAGGGCGCAACGCCGACCGGTTATCTGCGTCAGGAAAGTTATATCGGGGCCCAGTGGCGATATCCTTCCGGGATACCGGGCAACGTGCAGGCGCAACTGGAATATGAGTTGCAGCTGATCGCCGAAATGCAGTATGAAAGCTATTTTCTGACCGTTTATGACATCGTGCGTTTCGCCCGTTCGCAGCGCATTTTATGTCAGGGGCGCGGTTCTGCCGCTAACAGCGCGGTGTGTTTCTGTCTGGGCATTACCGAGGTCGATCCGTCACGCGGCACCCTGTTATTTGAGCGGTTTATTTCCAGAGAAAGAAATGAACCGCCTGATATCGATGTCGACTTTGAGCATCAGCGCCGCGAAGAGGTGATCCAGTATATCTACAGCAAATACGGTCGCATGCGTGCTGCGCTGACCGGCGTGGTGACCACGTATCGGCCACGTAGCGTGCTGCGCGACGTGGGCAAGGCACTGGGGGTTGATTTGTCGGTGGTGGACAAAGTGGCCAAAGCCAGTCACCGCTGGAATGGCAGCGCGGATTTGCATCAGCGTCTGGTTGATTGCGGGTTTGATCCGGACTCAACGCTCGCACAGAAATGGAGTGAGCTGGCAGAAAAGCTGATGCGCTTTCCGCGTCATTTAAGCCAGCACCCCGGTGGTTTCATCATTTCCCACTCCAAGCTGTCGCGTCTGGTACCCATAGAAAACGCCGCCATGGCCGATCGCTCGGTCGTTCAATGGGATAAAGACGACATCGACGCCGTCGGGTTGATGAAAATCGATATCCTGGCCCTGGGCATGCTGAGCTGTCTGCGGCGCACGCTGGAACTGGTCGCACAGCGCAACGGTGAACCGTTTGAAATGCAGGATATTCCGGCAGAAGATCCGGCAACCTATGAGATGCTGTGCCGGGCCGATACCGTAGGCGTATTTCAGATTGAGAGTCGTGCGCAGATGTCAATGCTGCCGCGTCTGCAACCCCGGCAATTTTACGATCTGGTCATAGAGGTGGCCATTATCCGGCCCGGCCCGATTCAGGGCGGCATGATTCAACCGTATCTGCGCCGTCGACAGGGGTTGGACCCGGTCAGTTATCCCGGTCCGGCGATGGAATCGGTACTGTCGCGTACGCTTGGCATTCCGATATTTCAGGAACAGGTGATGCAGATTGCCATGGTGGCAGCCGGGTTTACTGCCGGTGAGGCGGATCAGCTGCGACGCGCCATGGCGGCCTGGAAACGCAAAGGTAATCTCGAGCAATTTGAAAACAAATTGATGTCAGGCATGGCCGAGCGCGGCTACACCCCCGAGTTTGCCGCGTCGATTATCGGGCAGATACGCGGGTTTGCCGAATACGGTTTTCCGGAATCCCACGCCGCCAGCTTTGCGCTATTGGCGTATGCCAGCAGCTGGCTGAAATGTCATGAACCCGCGGCGTTTTTAACTGCGCTGCTCAACAGCCAGCCGATGGGATTTTATTCCCCGTCAGCCCTGACGCAGGATGCGCGGCGCCATGGTGTGGTCATACTGCCGGTGGATGTCACCGCCAGTGACTGGGACGCCCGCCTTCTGCCGGACGCCTCGGTACGGCTTGGCATGAATAACGTCAGCGGACTCGAGCGCGAGGCGGCCTGGCGCATCGAAGAAGCCCGTTCTGTCCGGCCGTTTGCCGATACGTCAGATCTTGCGGCCCGCGCGCAGTTAAATGCCGGGCAGATGCGTGCTCTGGCTGCAGCCAATGCCTTGTTGAGTCTGGCAGGAAATCGTCGCCAGGCGTTATGGCAATCGGTGGTCAGCGTCCCTGACAAGGGTTTGCTGCGAATGGCCGTCATAAACGAACAAACACCGGAGTTGCAGGCGCCAACGGAAGGACAGGAAATTGTGGAAGACTACCGGCACCTCGGTTTGACGTTGGGCCGACATCCGCTCGCACTGCTGCGCCCCAAACTGGCGGCCATGCGTTTCTCCACTTCCGAACTGCTGCATACTTTTCCGGACGGCAAATTGGCGCGCGGCTGCGGCATCGTCACGGTAAGACAGCGTCCCGGCACGGCCAAAGGAGTGACCTTCGTCACGATCGAAGACGAGACCGGTTATGTCAACATCATTGTCTGGCCTGATCTGGTGGAAAAGCAGCGCATCGAATTATCCGCCGCGCGCCTGCTTGGCGTTTATGGCAAGTGGCAGTCTCAGCATAATGTGCGTCATCTGATTGCGCTGCGCCTGGTTGATTTGAGCCATTTTCTGGGCGAACTGGAAACGCATAGCCGGGATTATGCATAACCTGTTTTAACGGGCAAAAACCTGCCCCGGCCTTGCGTACACGAGGCGCACCGGCCGAGAAATTACCGGGACAGGTCCACCACGACCCGGCCACGACTCTTACCCGCCATCATGTCACCGGCAATCGCCGCGATACCGTCCAGTCCGGTCACACGTTCCGCATTGGCCAATTTTGAAAAATCCAGATCGCGTGCCAGACGCGCCCATGCTTTTTCACGATAGGGGTTGGGGCACATGACCGAATCAATGCCAAGTAATTTAACACCGCGCAAAATGAACGGCATCACGGTGGTGCTCAAGGCAAAGCCACCCGCCAGGCCGCAGGCTGCAACCGCACCCTGGTAGTCCATTTCTGCCAGCAGCCGGGCCAGAACGGTGCCGCCCACCGTGTCGACCGCGCCAGCCCATTTCTGTCCTTCCAGCGGTTTCGGTGCAACCTTCCATTCTTCACCGCCAATAACGTCGTTTGCACCCAGACTGGTCAGGTATTTCCGGGTGACCTCATTGACGTCGCGGGTCAGGGCAGTGACGTCATAACCTAACCGGGACAGCAACAGGATTGCCACGGAGCCGACACCGCCGCTGGCACCGGACACAATGATTTTGCCCGATTGGGGTGTAATACCGGCTTCTTCCAGCCCCATAACGCACAGCATGGCGGTGAGTCCCGCGGTACCGATCGTCATTGATTGATGCAGGCTGATGGAGGCCGGCAGGGGCAAAAGCCATTCTGCCTTGAGTCGCTGTACCTGACTGTAACCGCCCCAGAAGCGTTCGCCGACGCTCCAGCCGGTCAGGATGACCTTGTCGCCGGGCTTGAATTGAGGGCTGGATGATTCGATGACGTCGCCGGCCAGATCGATGCCGGGCACCATGGGAAACTTGCGAATGATTTTGCCGGTGCCGGTGACAGCCATGGCGTCTTTATAATTGATCGATGAGTACCGGACGTTTACCAGTACCTCACCTTCAGGCAGTTCGGCCCTTGTCAGCTGTTCAACCGAGGCGCTGGTCTTGCCTTCCTGTTCACGCAATACCAGGGCTTTAAAAGATGATGATGTCATTCGTGGTTCTCCAGTAATCAGGATTTCAGGACTTGAGTTTCTGTATGGTGTCAAAGACAGATTGCGGGAAGGGCGCGGTTTTGGGTATGCGTACATCGACATGCAGGCATACAAAATCGCAGGTCGCAATCAGCTCGTCACCGCGTTTCATTTCATGGTACGTAAATAACCGTTTTGCATCGCCGTCTTTAATCGTGCTGGTAATGGTGAGGGCATTGCCGGCCTTGGCCTCGCGCAGATAGCGGATCCGCGACTCGACGGTATATGTGGAGTAGTCGCCGGAATCACGATAGCGGGCACCGAGACCGGCTGCGTCCAGCACGATATCCAGCGTTGTGCTGAACGGCAGAAGATAATAGCCGTCGCTGAAATGGTGGTTATAGTCACACCATTCCGCAGGCACGTCAAAGGTATAGTCGTCGATGCGCATGTCGCTAATTATATTTTTCTTCACGCCACTTTAACGCCGCTTTCAGGCCCTGCGCGGCTAATACGGCATTGAATTCGGCGGATTCGGGAGTTTCTGTTGATTCGATGATGATATCCGTTTCGAGCGCCGCCAATAAGGCCTGCCGCATGCCCATGATATCGTAACTGCGGTTAATCGCCTGTTTGGTATAAGTGATGGCGGTTCGGTCCAGTGCCGCCACTTTTTTCGCCAGAACCAGGCCCACCTCAAGGTGTTTGCCTTCGTCGGCCACCTGGTTAATCAGGCCCATGTCGTAGGCGCGCTGTGCACTGAGCCTGTCTTCACCGGTTAACAGTAATTCCTTGGCATGCTTGGGACTGATCAGCCAGGGCAACAGCATGGCGACAATGCCACTGCCGAACTTGGGTTCGGGTTCTCCCATTCTGCATCCGGCGCTGGCTATCGTCATGTCGCAGGCCACCGCCAGTTCCAGGGCGCCACCCAGACAGAATCCGTGCAGAGCCGAGACCGTCGGTTTGGGCGAATTCCAGAAGCGCATGATCAGGTCAAAGTCTTCTTCGAGCTCTTTGCGTTTTTCGGCAAGGCCACTACCTGCCGTGCCACCGGCCAGATCAAATCCGGCTGAAAACGCACGGCCATTGCCGTGCACCAGAATCGCGCGAACCAGGTCATCCGCTTCGGCAAGGTCGAGCGCATGGTGCAGGTCCGCCTTCATGGCGTCGTTAATCGCGTTCAATTTTTCAGGTCGGTTCAGGGTGATAATGCCGACAGAGCCTTCGCGGCTGAAAGCGACGGTGGACATGGTGGGTTGTGTCATCTCAGGTCGTCCCAGGTTGGGTAATGACTAATGCGTCAACAGCCGTACAGCCTGTTTGCGACAGTTTCAGCGGATTGACATCCATCTCGGCAATCAGGTCACCGCATTCACTGGCAAGCCGCCCCATGTTCACAAGGGCAAGGGTCAGCGCACCAATGTCATACGGCGCGGCACCACGCACGCCCTGCAATATCGGCCAGATAGCCAGCCGTCGGACCAGATTTTCTGCCGTGGGCAGATCAATTGGCGCCAGGGCAAGTTGCCGGTCGTTGAACATTTCAATGTAAATCCCGCCGCTGGCGATCATGACAAGCGGGCCGAACTGACTGTCGTTGACTATACCGAATGCAATTTCAATGTCACCCGAAATCATGGGTGCCAGAATCACACGCGGGCCAAGGCGTTGCGCCATGTCCTGATAGGCCGCTCTCAGTTCGTCTTCGTTTTTCAGATTCAACCTGACGCCACCCACATCGGACTTGTGCAGAATGTCGGGCATCGCGGTTTTCAATGCAAGTGGAAAGCCGATATCCTTGGACTGGATGATGACGTTATTGAGGTTGTCGCCGGTCTGGCACTGGGGCGCGTGTATCCCGTAAGCCTGGAGCAGCTGCAAGCCTTCGTTTTCCGATATCGGCGTCGCCTCGGACAACCGTTTGCGCCACAAGTCGCGGACACTTTTTTCTGAGGGTGCCGGTGCACGGACGGGTGGCTTTGCCTGTGCGTCGCGATATTCGAAAGCATGTTTAATGGCAAGCAATCCGGTATGAGTTCCATCCAGTACCGGTATGCCTTCGGCGACAAGGCGTTTGGCCAGATCCTGTGTGTCTGTGCCAACATGGTTGGTCAGAACGGCCAGGGGCTTATTCGTGCGTCTGGTGACACGACGTACTGCAATCGCAAAATTTTCATGCAGGGAAAAGCCGCTGGTCAGGTCCGCCACGAGCAGGCCCATGGCCGTGTTCGGATCATCCATCAGGGCTTGCAGGCAGTTTTCATAAATGGCCAGATAATTGGCGCCCGTTCCCCAGGCATCGAGCGGGTTGATGGGCTCGAGTCCGACATCAAGGTTTTCGGTCAGCAGGGCGGTGGTCGCCGGTGTTATCGCTGCCATCGGCACGCCAAGATCATCGGCCAGATCAACCAGTACTTCGCGCTCGCCGCCCGAATCGAGAATGGCTGCCAGACCGCCTGGCTGCGCACGGCGCGCACCGGATAACAGTTGCGCGGTGGCCGCCAGCTCATCCAGTGTCTTAACGCGAATAACCCCGTAGCGGTCAAACAGCGCTTCGAAAACGGCGTCGTTACCTGCTATGGCACCGGTATGGCTGATCGCCATGGCCGCACCCGATTCAGTCCGACCCGCTTTTAAAACGATAATCGGAATACCCCGGTCCTTTGCTTTGGCCAGCGTGGCAACAAACAGTTCCGGATCACGCACGGTTTCGAGAAACAGGGCGATTACGCGGGTACTGTCCTGCTGTAGGGCGTAATCCATGAAGTCCGCCACCGTGGTATTGAGTTCCTGCCCGGTTGAGGCGGCCAGATTGAATTTCAGTTTCTGGTCATTCCACAAAAGTGCCGTCAGTGCGGAGCCTGACTGACTCAGATAAGTGACATGACCCTGGGCCAGGTCGCGCGGCAGGTACTGGATGAAAGCACGCAATGAACAGTCGTGGTTATAAAAACCCATGCAGTTCACACCACAGACCACGACGCCTGCCTGCTGTGCTTTTCGATGCAGACGCTGGATCAGTGTCGACCCGGCTTCATTGGCCAGGATACCGCTGGAAAAAATGATGACCGCACGAATACCCAGTCGTATCACTTCATCCAGTGCCGCTTCAATGCGCTCATTACTGAGCGCCAGCATGGCCATGTCGACCTTTTCCGGCAGCGCGGAAAGGGAAGGGAAACAGGCAAAGCCCTCAATTTCCCGGTATTTGGGATTGACTGCATAAGTCCGGCCCTTATAGCCAGACCGGTGCATTTCAAGCAGCATGTCGTTGCCGACGGAATCCAGCTGGTTCGACGCCCCCACCAGGGCAATGGATTGCGGGTTCAGCAAACTGTCCAGGCGATGGGGTTGCGTCATGGTTGTGCTTTTTAAATGTCGACCGGAACTACCTGGTTACGCCGCTTTGACCAGGGAAATTCCCAGCTCTTCCTGTAATTCGTGCATGGTCACCACAATGGCCTCGCGCAGAATGGCAAACATGGTATCGATCTGTTCTTTGGTGATGACCAGCGGTGGTGAAAACACGCACTGGTTGACCAGCGGACGCACCATCAAACCACGCTCCTGACAGTGACGGTCAATGCGCGCGCCCAGATCGGTGTCGAAGGCCAGCCATGCTGCATCATCTTCATGCTGGTCTTCCAGTTGTTGTACAGAGCATTCAATACAGCCGACCAGTCCCATACCGCGTGCATCAAACACCAGGGGAATGTCAGACAGCTCGTGCAGTTTTTTCTGGAAATAGGGGCCGATTTCGCGGACGTGTTCCAGCAGCTTTTCGCGTTCAATAATCTCGATGTTTTTCAGTGCCGCAGCGCAGGCAACCGGATGGCTAGAATAGGTAAAGCCGTGACCGAATGAAGCACCTTTGGAATGATCACCACTGATTTCCCTGATGAGCCGGTCAGAAATCAGGCAGGCACCCAGCGGCAGGTAACCGGAGGTCAATCCTTTTGCGCAGGTAATCATGTCTGGCACCACGCCAAACACCGCTTCAGACGCGAACCAGTAACCGAGGCGACCGAATCCGGTCACAACTTCATCAGCAATAAACAGCACGTCGTATTTCTTGCAGACTTCCCAGCAACGTTTGTAGTAATTCTGTGGCGGCACGACCACGCCGCCAGAAGCCAGTATGGGTTCGGCAATGAATACAGCCACCTTATCGGCACCGATCTGCAAAATACGATCTTCCAGATCCTTTACTTTGGCGTCTTCAAAGGCCTGCAGACTCATTCCTTTCGGACGTTTGGCAGGATTGACGTGCGGCAGGAAATGGATGGTATCGGAGCGCAGGTCAAAGAAGTTCTTGTCGCGATCCTTCCCGGTGACCGATGCGGCCAGATGCGTCGAGCCGTGGTACGCATTTTCACGGGAGATGATGTGTTTCTTGTTGGGGCGGCCCTTGACATTGTTATAGAACTGGACAAACCGCAGTGCCGTGTCGACCGCCGTCGAACCGCCGGTAGTCGAGAACACGTGTTTCAGATCGCCAGGGGCCATGTCAGCCAGTTTTTTTGCCAGCAGCGCCGGCGTGGACGAGGTCAATGAAAACGGATTCATGTAAGGCAGTTTCATCATCTGTTCGGCTACCGCATCGGCCATTTCCTTGCGGTTATAGCCTATCTGCACGCACCACATGCCGCCGGGGCCATCAATCAGTTTGTTATTATTTTCATCATAAATATAAATACCGTCGCCGCTGGTGATGATGGTGCGGTCTGCATTTTCCACGTCGCCAAAGTATTCCCATGGATGCAGAATGTGTTTGGCATCGTTCTCTTTAATTTCCTGATTGGTCAATGTGTTATTGGTCGTCATGATGTTTCCCTTGATATAATGTTTGCCTGCTGCATGCTGATTCTATTTTTTCACCCAGTTTGTTATGAAAAAATAAAGAATTGAGTTTGATTAATCTGTTTGTGTGGCGTCTTTTAGGATAGTGCTGATGTTCGCCATATTATACGAACATTCAATAGATGACAAATAGAACTAATTGCGTTAAGGTGTCAATTATTTGTACATCTGGTCTTTTTATAAGACATTATTTATACGCCGTTATACTGAGTCAGCCATGGAAAAAATAGCACTTCCGCCTTTAATCGCTGTGCGCGCCTTCGAAGCGGCCGGACGTCTCGGCAGCTTTGTTGCCGCCGCTGAGGAGCTGCATGTCAGCCATCCGGTCATCAGTCATCATATAAAGAACCTTGAAGACAACCTCGGCGGCAAGCTGTTCGACCGGGGTCCGCGCGGCGTGATACTCACGGAGGCGGGTACGCGTTACTTCAAGCGGATCAACAATGCGCTGACCATAATTTCGGAAGCGAGCCGTACCTTCTCGATACAGGTTACCGAGCAGAAGGTACGCCTGGTGGTGATTCCCGAATTCAGTACGCGCTGGTTGCGGCGTCATCTGCCCGAATTTCGCCAGCAGTATCCCCATATCAAAATTTCCATTGAACCGAATGCCACCCTGGTTGAAATTAATCCGGCCAAGGCCGACCTGGGGATCAGCTTTGATACGCGAGATGCGTTAAAAGGGGTGGTTACCTCCCTGCACAGTCCCGAAATTTTCCCGGTCTGCAGTCCGAGGTGGCTGGCCAACCAGAAAAACAAACCGTCGTCAGCGGCGGATTTGTCAAACCGCTATCTGCTGCACCAGGATGACGGAAGCTGGTGGGAAAGCTGGTTCCTGTCTCAGGGTATTTCACGTTCGGTGGATTCGGACATCACTTATCTGAGCGGCGACGAAGTGATTGAGCTGGCGATCGCCGGTGAAGGGGTGGCACTGGTCCCGGAAATCCTGATCAGGGAAGAACTGCGCACTAAAAAGCTTATCCGCCCGGTTGAAGGCGCGGCCATTATTGCTGACCTGCAGTTGATTTTACCCTACGGGCCGGTCAGCGAAGCGACCCAGCTTTTTATCGACTGGCTGGTGGCGTCACTGTAAAGTTATTCGCCCAGTACCTTACGCAGCCAGTTGCCGATATCGACAATTTCTTCCATGCACACGGTATGCGGCATGGCATATTCATGCCATTCGATCGGGTAGCCGAGCTGAATCAGCAGGTCGCGGGACTGTTTGGCACGCGCAATGGCAATGACCGGATCCGCTGTGCCATGTGCCATGAAAATCGGCGTGGCCTGATTCGCGCCATGCCGTTCTTTTTCCACCGTCTGATTCAGCGGCAGATAGCCCGACAGACACAGCAGACCGCTTAAGGCCCCGGTGTGTCGCAAACCGGTCTGCAGGGCCATGGCACACCCCTGAGAAAACCCGGCCAGTATGATTTTTCTGGCGCCGCCCGATTGCTCGATCTGAATCAGCTCTTCAATCGCCGCCTGGGAAACCCGCAATCCCGCTTCATCTTCGCGGCTGACAATATCGCCGGAGCGAATGTCATACCAGGCTGGCATCACATAGCCACCATTGACGCTGACAGGAATATGGGGGGCGTTAGGGAAAACGAAGCGGATGGCAGGACAACCGCGCAGATCCAGTTCCTTGACGATGGGGACAAAATCATTGCCGTCGGCGCCCAGGCCGTGCATCCAGATGATGGAGACAGACGGATGGGCACCCGTTTCAAGTTTAATGGTCGATAGCGTCATGGCAGTGTCGTTCAGGTGGAGGGGGTGGGGGCAGGCCTGACAGCCGATTTCGGTCGAAAAGCCTTGCAGACGGCCGGATTGGTCTCGATGTAAGGGCCGCCGATCAGGTCGATGCAGTACGGAATCGCGGCAAAAATACCCGGTACGCGGGTCTGGCCGGCGTCATCGCGCAATCCTTCCAGCGTTTCCTTAATTGATTTTGGCTGGCCGGGCAGGTTTAACAGCAACGCGGCATGATCCGGGGTTTCCCTGATGACGGCGACCTGGCGTGACAGAATCGCCGTGGGTACAAAGTGCAGACTGATCTGGCGCATCTGCTCACCAAAACCGGGCATCTGCCGGGTTCCTACGGCCAGCGTCGCTTCCGGAGTAACATCGCGTCGCGCCGGCCCGGTACCGCCCGTGGTTAGCACCAGATGGCAACGCTGCTGGTCGACCAGGTCTATCAACGTGGCTTCAATAAGCGCGCGTTCGTCAGGGACAAGGCGTGTCGTGAGGTGATAGGGACTTTGCAGGCAGCCGGCCAGCCAGTCCTGCAACGCCGGCAGGCCCAGGTCCTGATAGGTTCCCGACGAGGCGCGGTCAGAAACCGAGACCAGCCCGACGCGCAATGAATCGGCAGTCGAGGAATCAGAAGTGCCCGGCATCATCCCCGTCCTCGCTCTCTTGCGCGGCATCGTCGTCCGTGCCATGTTTGCTGCCGGCATGCAACTGTTTCAGAATCTGGAAAATTTCCCGATATGCTTTGGGTGGTTTGCTTTCAGCCTGTTCTTTGCGGGCATTGCGTATCAGGGTCCGCAGATGCTGGGCATCTAGCTCGGGATGCTGTTCCAGTAACTCGGTCAGCGCTTTGTCGTCGGCCAGAAGTTTGTCGCGTTTTTTCTCAAACGAATGCATGGTCGCTGTTTCTGCCTTGGACGCACCCCGCCAACTGTCTATCGTGCGCTGAATCGTGGCGACTTCTTCCGGTTCCAGAGTGCGCATTTTTTTGCCGACATACTGCAGTTGCCGGCGCCGGCCTTCGTGGTCCTTGATCAACTGGCATTCCAGAATGGCATCCCGAACATCATCCGGCATGGGAACGCGTTTGACGCGGTCACGGGGCTGGTCGATTAATTCCTGTCCCAGCTTTTGCAGTGCAGTCATTTCCCGTTTTAACTGGGATTTGGAGGGGCGTTCGTATTCCTGTTCGAATTCGGTGCTTTGGAATCCGCAAGAGCCGCGATTTGGATTTGGCATAGGCGTATTGTTTGTTTTTATGTATCTGAAAGACTGTTATGATACCCTTTTTAACCCTGTCTCCAAAGACCTAAAACGACCCATGAGTTCCTTTACCTATAGCCAGGACCAATTAAAACAATGTGCGCACGACGTTTTACGCTATGCACGTAACAAAGGTGCAACGGATGCGGCGGTTGAAATCAGTGAAAGCGTCGGCCTGTCCGTCGGCGTGCGCCGTAGCAAAATTGAAACTATTGAACAGAACAAGGATAAGGGCATTGGCGTTACCGTGTTTATCGGGCAACAGCGCGGCAACGCCAGCACCTCCGATTTTTCAGCCGCGGCCCTGGAAGCGACCGTGGAAGCCGCCTATAACATTGCGCGATTTACGGCCGCTGACGATTGCGCCGGACTGCCTGACCCGGATACGCTGGAAATGCACCCGCAGGAATTGAAACTGTTTTACCCGTGGAAGCTCAGTTCCGAAGAGGCCATACAGATTGCGCAGCGATGTGAACAGGCTGCTTTTGACGTCGATCCACAGATCAGAAACAGCGAGGGCGCAGGCGTCAACGCCCATCAATCCCACTTTGTTGCGGCCAATTCGATCGGTTTTATGGGCGGCTATGCCTCGTCGCGTCATTCCATCTCGGTCGCGCCGATTGCCGGTCGCGGCGCCCACATGCAGCGCGACCATTGGTATTCGTCGTCGCGTCACCCCAAAAAGCTGGCGCAACCGCAGGCCATAGGCCGCTATGCGGCTGAACGCGCACTGTCGCGTCTGCATGCCCGCAAACTGGATACCCGCAAATGTCCGGTGCTGTTTGAAGCGCCCCTGGCGATCGGCCTGGTTGGCGCCCTGGTCCAGGCGGTGTCCGGTGGCGCGTTATACCGGAAATCCACGTTCATGCTGGACACGCTGGGTAAAACCATTTTTCCATCCCATATCCAGCTACTCGAAGATCCGCACATTATCGGCGCGGCCGGCTCCTCGCCATTTGACGGCGAAGGCGTAAAAACAGTCAAACGCGACGTGGTGAAAAACGGTGTTTTGCAGGGTTATTTTCTGTCCACGTATTCGGCGCGAAAACTGGGCATGAAAACCACCGGCAATTCGGGTGGCTCGCACAATCTTTCGTTCGAATCGGCTCACACCCGCCCGCGCGACAATCTGGCCGCGATGTTGAAAAAAATGGGTACCGGCTTATTTGTGACGGAACTGATGGGACAGGGCGTCAATTACATTACGGGCGACTACTCGCGCGGTGCGTCCGGTTTCTGGGTGGAAAACGGTGTGATCCAGTACCCGGTTGAAGAAATCACCATTGCCGGCAATCTGGCCGACATGTTCCTGAACATTGCGGCTGTTGGCGCCGATACCATCGTCCGTGGCACGAAACAGACCGGTTCCATTCTGATTGAAAGCATGACGGTGGCGGGCAACTGACACAGTGACAGCGGAAGTTTTACAGGGAAGCTTGCGGGGACAACTTAAACCTAATATTGATAACCATAATGACGACGACACCAACCATTGCAGGGCACAATCATTCAGACCATTCTTTTGTAGGCCATCCGCGCGGACTGGCCTACATATCGTTTACCGAAGCCTGGGAACGATTTTCCTATTACGGCATGCAGACCTTGCTGGTGCTGTACATGGTGCACCAGTTACTGCTGCCGGGCCATATTGAAAACATTGCCGGGTTTGCGGTATTCCGCTCCGTGATGGAAACCATTTACGGGGGTGGCGGCACGTTAACCACTATTGCCCTGGCGTCGGCCATTTTCGGTTTTTACAGCGGATTTGTTTACCTGACGCCGATAGCAGGCGGCTTCATTGCCGACCGCTGGCTGGGTAAAACGAAAACGGTCATTATCGGTGCGTTATTGATGGCCACCGGTCATTTTCTGATGGCGTTTGATTTTTCCTTCCTGGTGGCCATCTTCTGCCTGCTGTTCGGTGTTGGCTGTTTCAAGGGAAATCTGGCGAGTCAGGTCAGCGAACTCTATTCACCTGCTGACATGCGACGCGCTGATGCGTATCAGATTTACTTCCTGTTTATCAACGCGGCGGTCATCATCGCACCGCTCGTCGCAGGCACACTCGGTGAAGTATACGGCTGGCATTATGGTTTCGGGGCCGCCGGCATCGGCATGCTGATTTCACTGGTGATTTATTTATCCGGCAGAAAATGGCTGCCGGTCGACCAGACTTTCGTGGTCAAGTCCGAGCGGACATCGGCCAAGCCATCACTGACAAAAAAAGAACGTGTCACTGTGGCTGTGCTGGTAGGCATGCTGCCTCTGCTTGCGCTGGGCTCCGTCGGCAACCAGGAAATTTTTAACGCTTACCTGTTGTGGGTGCCGGACCACGTTGATCTGGTGTTCTTCGGTCATGCCATGCCAACCACGTGGCTGATTACGCTGGATGCCATTGTGAGCGTGTCCGGGTTGGTACTGAGCATGGCCTTCTGGCGACTGTATGCAAAACGGTTCAATGAGCCGAGTGAAATCTACAAGATGACGCTGGGTCTGGGGCTGAGTGCTGCCGGAGTACTGTGTCTGGTCATGGCAGCCAGCATGGCCGGTCAGGGGCAGAAGTCGGGACTGGAATGGGTGCTGGGCTTTGAAGTGTTAAACAGTCTGGGGTTTGCCAATCTGTTTCCGGTCGGTCTGGCCCTGTATGCCCGCGCGGCACCCAAAGCCGTGGCCGGCACGTTAATGGGCGTGTATTACCTGCATCTGTTCATGTGCAATAACCTGGTCGGCTGGCTGGGAGGCCTGATTGAGCGTCTGTCCGGTACGCAGTTCTGGCTGTTGCATGTCGGCCTGATCGGCACAGCGATGGTTCTGCTGTATGCCATTGCACACCGGTTTGGCAAGTATCTGTTAGCGGAAGAATCCAGACAGGAAGCCATACTGGAAATTGATGCCGTCCAGGCCTGATGCCGACACCAGTGCGGCCCGGGTAACGGATGACAGGGCCATTTCGCTGATCCTGAACAGCAAGTTCGTGGTCAGGGACTGGATCAAGGCGCCCTGACGGTCAGGTTTGACGGTTTTTATATTGCGTAGCCCCAAATAACACTTCTTTTGCCTGCTCGGTCATTAACGGTTTGCGCAGCCCAGCCAGCACGGCGACACCGCGCTGGACAGCAGGTCGTGCGCTGATGGTGTCAAACCAGCGTTTGGCGTGCGGATAGTCGGCCCAGTCTATGCCCTGATTCACCCAGGATCTGGCCCAGGGAAACGTGGCGATGTCGGCGATTGTGTAGTCATCGCCGGCCAGATAGGCTGTTTTCGCAAGTTGCCGGTCAATCACGCCATACAGGCGTTTCGCCTCATTGGTATACCGGTTAATCGCATACGGTATTTTTTCCGGCGCATAATTTCTGAAATGGTGTGCCTGGCCCAACATGGGGCCAAAACCGCCCATCTGAAACATCAGCCACTGCAGGGTGACATATTTTTCGTGCGTGGTGTTGCCCAGATATTTCCCGGTCTTACCTGCCAGATACAGCAGCATGGCACCGGATTCAAAAAGTGAAATGGGTTGGCCATCGGGTCCATCAGTATCGACCATGGCCGGAATTTTGTTGTTGGGCGAAATTTGCAGAAACTCCGGCCTGAACTGATCGCCCGCGCCGATGTCGACAGCGGTTACCTGATACGGTAATCCGCACTCCTCGAGCATAATGTGAATCTTGTGACCATTGGGTGTGGGCCAGGAATAAAGGTTGATCATGGGGAGACTCCGCTGTCTGTCGGGTTGCCGATGGGTTTATTTTCGTTCAGGGCCATAATGCCGATAATCAGGCGATATGCTTTCCATAACCAGGCGCAGCCCCAGAGGATGACTGCGAAAGGGATGCCGACAAGGGTGATGAAAAGCATCCATCCGACAAACACGCAGGCCAGGTAAATCCAGAATGACGCTATCTGCCAGTTGTGGTGACTATAGACGAAAGTGCCGCGCGCATCAGCACGTTTGATATAACTCAGTATGACCGGAATAAACGATAACGCACCCAGCGTAAACAGCATGCTGAAGGCGTGGAACACATAAAACCACCAGGCGAAATTTTTTATCGACTCGAGTCGGCTGTCAAACACCAGAGTCTGGCCCGATTCTTCACTCATGGACGGCTCCCAAAAGGTAAATTAAAACAGGTTCAGTAATCCATCCAAACCCACAAAATTCAGCGCAACATCCGCCTGTTCACGGACGACCGGTTTGGCACGGAAGGCCACCGACAGACCGGCAATACCCATCATGGCCAGATCGTTGGCACCATCGCCCATGACTATGGCTGCCTGGCTGGAAATGCCCAATTGTGCACAGGTGCGCAGTACGGTACGTTTTTTTTCTTCCGCGTCAACGATATCCCCAAGCACCCGTCCGGTGAGTTTGCCATCAACGATGTCAAGCCGGTTCGAATGGCTGAAATCCAGATTGCATGTGTCCCTTATCCGGTCGGTAAAAAAAGTGAATCCGCCGGACACCAGCAGGGTTTTCAGTCCTGCTGCCCGGGCAGCGTCCAGCAGTTTTTCAGCGCCGGGCGATAATCGGACTCGTTCATTATAGACCTGTTGCAATGCGGCTGCCGGAAGTCCCTTCAATAACGCGACACGTCGGGCCAGACTCTCCGGAAATGCGATTTCACCGCGCATGGCGGCCTCGGTAATGGCGGACACCTGCGGCTTCAAACCTTGCATGTCGGCAATTTCATCAATGCACTCAATGGTAATCAGGGTCGAATCCATGTCCATGGCTAGCAGCCTGAAATCAGTCAGCTGAATCGATGCATTTTTCCAATAGACATCAACCTGTTCCTGCAAAGCAAGCGCTGCCACCGCTGCTTTGACCGCATCCGGATCGGGTCCCGGTGCCAGATCCGTGCAGCGCAACACGTTGGGCGACGTCTCGATGACCTGTGCCGGCCCGGCAAGTGCGGCAATTTGCCGAAGCGTGGCGGTACTGGCCGTTAAACTCTGTAAAATTAATTCCATAGGGCTTTGAAGGGTGGTTTTTTAACGATCAGGTCAACGCGCGTATCGCCGACTTTATCTGTCCGACACGTGCGGCCAGATCGGGCATGGCGACACTGATACGCAGTTTGTCCTGGCCATGCAGTTTAATGTGACGATTTTTCTGAATCAGGTCAATGATGCGCATTGGATCAACCGGTGGCTTTTCGATGAACTGCAGCACCGCGGCATCAGCGTGTGCATCAATTTTGAATATGCCGACCGATTTGGCCAGTACCCGCAACCGGTGCGTTTCCACCAGCGCGGACACCGGCTCCGGCAATTTGCCGAACCGGTCGATCAATTCTTCCTGCAGTGTGTCAATCGCGTCATAACTGCTGGCGTTGGAAAGCCGCTTATAGAGCGACAGTCGTTCATGCACATCGCCGCAAAAGTCACTCGGCAACAGTGCCGGCGTGTGCAGGTTTATTTCAGTGGTGGTGGCCAGCGGTGCCGCCAGATCGGGTTCTTTACCTGCTTTCAGACAGCGCACCGCTTCGCTCAACATGTCGGAATACAGCTGGAATCCGATTTCAATCATTTCACCGGACTGATTTTCGCCCAGCACTTCACCGGCACCACGAATTTCCAGATCGTGCATGGCCAGATAGAAGCCGCTTCCCAGTTCTTCCATCTGTACGATGGCATCCAGACGGCGCTGCGCCAGTTTGGTCAGACCTTTGACATCGTGGACCAGCAGGTAAGCATAGGCCTGGTGGTGCGACCGGCCGACCCGGCCGCGCAACTGGTGCAGCTGGGCCAGACCGAATTTGTCAGCGCGGTGCATGATGATGGTATTGGCCGACGGCACGTCGATGCCGGTTTCAATGATCGTGGTACAGAGCAGAATATTAAACCGCTGCGCGACAAAATCACGCATGACTTTTTCCAGATCACGCTCATGCAGCTGGCCGTGTGCCACAGCGATGCGCGCTTCCGGCAGCAGATTTTCCAGCATTGCCTTGCGGTTCAGAATGGTGTCGACCTCGTTGTGCAGAAAATAAACCTGTCCGCCCCGTTTCAATTCGCGCAGGCACGCCTCGCGCAACACCGAGTCATCTTCACTGCGCACAAACGTCTTGATCGCCAGCCGTTTCTGTGGTGCGGTAGCTATAATGGAGAAATCACGCAGGCCTTCCAGTGCCATACCCAGTGTGCGCGGAATCGGCGTGGCGGTCAGTGTCAGCACGTCGACTTCAGCGCGCAGCGCCTTGAGTCGTTCTTTCTGGCGCACTCCAAAACGATGTTCTTCGTCGATAATGACCAGGCCAAGCTGGTTGAATTTGACGTCATCAGACAGCAATTTGTGCGTACCGATCACGATATCGATCGTGCCGTCATTCATTCCCTTGATGGCCGCGCTTATCTCCTTGCCGCTGCGAAAACGCGATAACTCGGCGATTTTGACCGGCCAGTCGGCAAAGCGATCAGAAAATGTCTGGGAATGCTGTTCCGCCAGCAGGGTAGTCGGTGCCAGCAGGGCCACCTGTTTGCCGCCCATGACCGCGACAAACGCGGCACGCAGAGCGACTTCGGTTTTACCGAATCCGACGTCGCCGCAGATGAGCCTGTCCATCGGTTTGCCCGATGTCATGTCCTTGACCACCGCATTGATGGCGGCGGCCTGGTCGACCGTTTCTTCAAAACCGAAGCTTTCTGCAAATGCCTGGTAATCATGCGCCGAATATTCAAACGCATGACCCTTGCGCAGTGCGCGCCGGGCATACAGATTCAGTAATTCGGCGGCCGTGTCGTGGCATTGTTGCGCCGCCTTGCGTTTGGCCTTTTCCCATGCACCTGAACCGAGCGCGTGCAGTGGCGCATCTTCCTGCGATGCACCGGAATAGCGGGAAATAACGTGCAGCTGTGAAACCGGGACATACAGTTTGGTTTCACGGGCATATTCCAGATGCAGAAACTCGGTTTCACCCTCGCCCAAATCGAGCGCGATCAACCCCTGATAGCGTCCGATACCGTGTTGAACATGCACCACCGGATCGCCGATTTTAAGCTCCGACAGATCGCGGACCATCGACTCAACCTGGGTGGCGCCTTCCTGTTTTTTCTTCCCGGAAGCGCGCCGTACCACGTTGGCATAAATCTCGGATTCGGTAATAAAAGTCAATCCGTTCTGCAGGCTGAATCCGGCATAGAGCGGCGCAACACCCAGCATGAGCCGGGCGTCGCTGGTCATGAAGTCGGTAAGGCTGGCACAGGGTTGCGGGTGCAAATCGTATTCGCTGAAGTACTGATGCAATGTTTCACGGCGCCCGTTTGATTCTGCGCAGAGCAGGACGCGCTGCCGGGTCTGCAATAAAAATGAACGCAAATTGGCGAGCGGATCGTCAAGGCGGCGGTTGACGGCAACATCGGGAATCGGGGCTGAAAATTCGCCGTCGGGTGTTGCGTTGGTCTTGATGATGTAGCGGCCGCAGTTTTTGGCCAGCGTGAAAAAATCTTCCGCTTTTAAAAACAGTGTTTCTGGAGCCAGTACCGGTCGTTCCCGATCCGCTTTCAGGAAGGTGTAACGGGACGTCGTGTCTGTCCAGAATCGGTTGATGGCCAGGTCAATGTCGCCGAGCATGCAGAGACAACCGTTGGCCGGCAGATAATCAAACAGGGTGGCTGTCTTTTCAAAAAAAAGCGGCAGGTAATATTCAATACCTGCTGAAGCAATTCCGTTTCCGATATCTTTGTAAATGCGGATGCGCGACGGGTCGCCTTCCAGTTCTTCACGCCAGCGCTTGCGAAACGCACTGCGTGCCGCCTCATCCATCGGAAACTCGCGTCCAGGTAACAGTCGCACCTCGTTCACCGGGTATATCGTGCGCTGGGTGTCGGCATCAAACGTGCGTATCGATTCAATGGTTTCGCCAAACAGGTCTAGCCGGTAAGGCAGCGATGATCCCATCGGGAACAGATCGATCAGTCCGCCACGAACCGCATATTCACCCGGCGACATCACCTGGGTGACATGGCTGTAGCCGGCCAGGGTGAGCTGTGATTTGAGCTGCGCTTCATTGAGGGTCGCGCCCTGTTTGAAAAAGAAGGTATAGGCGGCCAGAAATGAGGGAGGTGCCATGCGCAGCAGCGCGGTTGAAACCGGCACAATCAGCACGTCTGATTGTCCGTGTCCCACTTCATACAGGGTCGCCAGCCGTTCCGAGACCAGATCCTGGTGCGGCGAAAACGCGTCATAGGGCAGAGTTTCCCAATCGGGCAGGACATGGCAGCGCAGTGGTGCTTCGCTGCCGAACCATGAAATTTCGGTCTGCAATCGTTGCGCATCGGTGGCATCAGCCACAAATACCGTGAGCATGCGCTGCTGGGCCTTTAATGCACTTGCCGCCTGACTGATGGCATAGGAATCGGCCGCACCGTGCAGTGTGGGCAGCGTAATTCGAAAGCCTGGTTTGGGCGGGGATTGCAGATCGAATGGCATTATTTGTGGTTTGAACAGTTATGCAGGTTTAATTTGTCGTTTGCCGAAGCCGGTGTTGGAATTGCCGGGTTTTAACCCTACAATGGACGGTGTATTATAAACTATTGTTTTTTTACCCTGTGCGTCACGTTCAGAACGCTCACTTGAAGACCTGATTCCCGGGACTTACTAAATTTCTAATAACTTGAATCCTTGCGCTCGTTACTTCGTTTTAATACCGGCCGCCGGTGTCGGCGCCAGGATGGCTGCCGCTTGCCCGAAGCAATATCTTCCTGTCGCCGGAAAGAGTATCCTGCAACGGAGCGTCTCAGCGTTTCTGAATCATGACCGGATGCATCATGTGTTTGTGGTGGTCAGTCCAGACGACGCGTATGTTGCCACCGCACTTGAGCCGGACCCGCGTTTGAGCGTACTGTACTGTGGTGGTGCCTCGCGTGCGGATTCCGTGCTGAACGGCCTGATGGCCATGCACAGCGCATGTGATCCGTACGACTGGGTACTGGTGCACGATGCGGCCCGGCCGGGGATAAATTCCCGGCTGATTAGCCGACTGCTGGAACAGACCGGTGACGATCCGGCCGGCGGGTTGTTGGCCGTGCCGGTGGCCGACACCGTGAAGCTCAGGACGCAGGACCAAGGAAAAGCCACGGTCACCACGCTGCCCAGGACCGGATTGTGGCTGGCACAAACGCCGCAGATGTTCCGCTATGAAAAGCTGGTGCACGCGATGCAGGGTGCCCGCCAGCGCGACCTGGACATTACCGATGAAGCTGGCGCCATGGAGGCGGCTGGCTGGACACCGGTTCTTGTCGAAGGCCATTGGTGCAACACCAAAATAACCCGACCGGACGATCTGACACTGGTCGAAACCTGTTTTACTGATTCCATTCTGACTAACAATGAGTAAATTACATCCTCCGTTTCGTATTGGCCAAGGCTACGACTGCCACGCTTTGGTGGAAAACAGAGCGCTGATCATAGGCGGGGTCAGGATTGCCCACAAAACCGGTTTGCTGGGCCATTCTGACGCCGACGTATTGCTGCACGCGATTACCGATGCGCTGTTTGGCGCTGCCGGTCTGGGCGATATTGGCCGGCATTTTCCCGATACCGATCCCGCTTTTTCGGGTGCGGATTCACGAACCCTGCTGAGGGAAGCCGTCAAGCGGCTTGATGCCGCCGGATTCGCTGTCGGTAACGTCGATGCCACCATTATTGCGCAGGCGCCGAAAATGGCGCCGCATATCCCGGCCATGACAGAACACATTGCGCGCGATTTGCAGGTGCCGGCAGAGCGCGTTAATATCAAGGCCAAGACCAATGAAAAGCTCGGCTATCTGGGACGTGAAGAAGGCATTGCTGCAGAGGCGGTGGTTTTGATATATGGCAAATAACAGCCCGGAAAATCAGGCATAATCTGTACCAGACCCATCCATTTATCGAGGAATGAAACATGAGTACCGAACAACTGAAACAATCGCTCAAGAGTTTGCACGAGCATCTGAGTACCACCGATAAAGTTGATGATGAATTATCCGGGCTGCTCTCGGTGCTGAACGACGACATACACCAGATACTCAGCAAGGAGCGCCCCGACGAAGATGCCTTGAGTCATCTGGGTGACCGGACCATTGCCCTGTCAGCCAGGTTCGCAGCGCAGAGCCCGCATCTGGAATCCGGGTTGCGCGAACTGGGAAATATCCTGTTGCGTATGGGGGTCTGAGCTTCCCGGATTTTTATTCCTGACCGCACCACACGTTGCAGGCCCTGTTTCAAGGGCAGTTTTCATCCAGTAACTCGCCCGGCATTTTCCGATCTTCCCTTCCTGATTTAATTTCACAATATGAAATATGTTTTTCGTATTGTGAAATATCATCGTCACGGCGCATCAATTTATTTTTTCATTTTAAGATAAATGGTTTCATATCGCGGAAAATGGAAGTTAACATATTGAATTTAAACAATATAATATAAGTTATATGTCTTATATAAGACATTGTTGCTACGCAAAAAAAAGTTTATGATGAATCCTGTGAATTCGATGTGGTAGCACTTGATTTTGCCTTTATAAACTTATTGATTGGAGAAACACTATGTTGACTCGTGAACAGCAAATCGCCGAACTGCAGAAAGATTGGGACACCAACCCGCGTTGGAAGGGTGTTAAGCGTAATTATACGGCGGCGGATGTCGTGCGTCTGCGTGGTTCGGTAAAAATCGACTACACCCTGGCAACGAACGGTGCCAAAAAATTGTGGACCATGGTGAACAATGAACCGTTCGTCAATTCACTCGGTGCATTGACGGGTAATCAGGCCATGCAGCAGGTTAAAGCAGGGCTTAAAGCGATTTATCTGTCCGGCTGGCAAGTGGCCGGCGATGCCAATCTGGCCGGTGAAATGTACCCGGACCAATCCCTGTACCCCGCCAATTCCGTGCCGCAGGTGGTTAAGCGTATCAATAATACGCTGACACGCGCTGATCAGATCCAGTGGTCCGAAGGTGTTGGTGATATTGATTATTTCGCGCCTATCGTGGCCGATGCCGAAGCCGGATTCGGTGGTGTACTGAATGCCTATGAACTGATGAAGTCGATGATTGAAGCCGGTTCATCGGGTGTGCACTTCGAAGACCAATTGGCCTCGGTAAAAAAATGCGGCCATATGGGCGGCAAGGTATTGGTGCCAACCCGTGAATTCGTTGAAAAGCTGAACGCCGCGCGACTGGCTGCCGACGTCATGGGCGTACCCACCATATTATTGGCACGTACTGACGCCGAAGCGGCCGATTTGCTGACCTCTGACATTGATGCCAATGACAAACCGTTCCTGACCGGCGAACGGACTGTGGAAGGATTTTATAAAACCAGACCCGGTCTGGAGCAGGCTGTGTCCCGTGGTCTGGCCTACGCAGAATATGCCGACATGATCTGGTGTGAAACCGGCAAACCTGATCTGGTGTTCGCGAAAAAATTTGCGGATGCGATTCACGCCAAATTCCCGGGCAAGCTGCTTTCGTACAACTGCTCTCCTTCTTTCAACTGGAAGAAAAATCTGGACGATGCAACGATTGCGAAGTTCCAGAAAGAACTGGGCGCCATGGGTTATAAATTCCAGTTCATCACGCTGGCCGGATTCCATGCCCTGAATTACGGCATGTTCAATCTGGCGCACGGTTATGCACGCCGCCAGATGTCGGCCTTCGTTGAGTTGCAGGAAGCCGAATTTGCCGCTGCCGAAAAAGGCTTTACTGCGGTCAAACACCAGCGTGAAGTCGGCACCGGCTACTTTGACGAGGTCACCCAGGTCATTCAACAGGGATTGTCGTCCACCACGGCGTTACATGGTTCAACTGAAGATGAGCAGTTTTTTGACATGAAAAAAATTGCTTAAAATTAATTAAGCCAGTGCCATTGCCTGTTTGATACATGGTTAAATGGCAAAAAAACCGCATCGAACTGGTGCGGTTTTTTGTTTTACGGGGGCAATTCGTGGTTATAGAAGCTTTCCGTGTTGAAATTCGGGTAAAATGGCGAATTAGTTTATCCACAATTTTTTCAGCCAGGCAGTCACCTTTTTGCTCCTGCAGCGCAGGGATGTTCACTGTCGCGCCAAAAAATTCACCTTTTTACCGGCTCAATTATCAGTTTAATGAAGAACATTCGTAATTTCTCGATCATCGCACATATCGACCACGGAAAATCCACTTTAGCAGATCGTATCATCCAGCGCTGTGGCGGCCTGTCCGACCGCGAAATGGAAGCGCAAGTGCTTGATTCCATGGATATTGAGCGCGAGCGTGGTATCACGATCAAAGCGCAGACCGCCGCCCTGAATTACAAGGCACGGGATGGTCAGATTTACAACCTGAATCTGATCGACACGCCCGGTCATGTCGATTTCAGCTATGAAGTGTCGCGCTCCCTGTCCGCCTGTGAAGGTGCCCTGCTGGTGGTCGATGCATCCCAGGGTGTGGAAGCGCAAACCGTGGCGAACTGCTATACCGCGATCGAATTGGGTGTTGAAGTGGTTCCGGTGCTGAACAAGATTGACCTGCCTTCTGCCGATCCGGACAATGCCGCCAGTGAAATTGAAGAAGTCATCGGCATAGACGCCAGCGAGGCGGTCCATTGCTCGGCAAAAACCGGCCTGGGTGTCGAAGAGGTGATTGAATCATTAATTGCCAAAGTGCCGCCGCCGACCGGTGACCCGGACGCACCGCTGCAAGCGCTGATCGTCGATTCCTGGTTTGATAATTATGTGGGTGTGGTGATGCTGGTGCGCGTGAAAAATGGCACGCTGCGACCGAAAGACAGAATTTTATTGATGGCCAATGGCTCGCAGCACCTGGTTGAAAGCGTTGGCGTGTTTACCCCCAAATCGCTGACCCGCGAATCCTTGAGCGCAGGTCAGGTCGGTTTCGTCATTGCCGGTATTAAAGAACTCAAGGCCGCCAAAGTGGGTGATACGGTCACCCATCTCGTCAAACCGGCGTCCGAACCCCTGCCCGGTTTCAAAGAAGTGCAGCCGCAGGTGTTTGCCGGCCTGTTTCCCGTGGAAGCCAACCAGTACGACGCGCTGCGTGATTCGCTGGAAAAACTGAAATTGAATGACGCCGCCCTGCAGTATGAACCGGAGGTGTCACAGGCGCTCGGCTTTGGTTTCCGGTGCGGCTTTTTAGGCCTGTTGCACATGGAAATCGTGCAGGAGCGTCTGGAACGGGAATTCGATATGGATCTGATCACCACGGCGCCCACCGTTATTTATGAAGTGGTGCAGGGTGACGGTTCGATTTTGATGGTCGATAATCCGTCAAAGATGCCGGATCCGTCCCGTATCGAAGAAGTGCGTGAGCCTATCGTCACCGTCAATTTATACATGCCGCAGGAGTACGTCGGGTCGGTCATCACCCTGTGTACCAGCAAGCGCGGCATGCAGATGGACATGAGTTACCACGGGCGGCAGGTGAAACTGACTTATGAAATTCCGATGGCCGAAATCGTCATGGATTTTTTTGACCGTCTTAAATCCACGTCGCGCGGTTATGCGTCGATGGATTATGAATTCAAGGAATACCGTCCCGCCGATGTGGTCAAGGTTGACATGTTGATCAACGGCGAAAAGGTCGACGCATTGGCCATTATCGTGCACCGGGCGAACAGCCAGTATCGTGGTCGGGCCGTTGCGGCCAAAATGCGCGAACTTATTCCCCGCCAGATGTTTGATGTTGCAATTCAGGCAGCAATCGGGGCCAATATTATTTCGCGCGAAAATGTAAAAGCATTACGCAAAAATGTTTTGGCAAAATGTTATGGTGGCGACATCAGTCGTAAGCGCAAATTGCTGGAAAAACAAAAAGCAGGTAAAAAACGCATGAAGCAGGTAGGCTCTGTGGAAATACCACAAGAAGCCTTTTTAGCAATTTTACAAGTGGAAGATAAATGAACTTTCAATCATTTCTGGGTAATTTCGCATTAATTCTGTTTATTCTGACCGTGTTTACCGGCGTCATCTGGTTCTTTGACCTGTTCGTGCTGGCCAAAAAACGGCAGGCCGCTGCGGACGCAGCCCTGGCAGAATACGATGCGCGACGCGATAAATTATCGGCCGATGGATTAAAACTGGACAGTGCCAACCGCGAGGAACTCAAAGCGTCGCTGCTCCGGCAACCGGGCTGGGTTGAATACACGGGAAGTTTCTTTCCGGTGATTTTATTGGTTTTTTGTCTACGCTCCTTTTTGTACGAGCCGTTCAAAATCCCGTCCAGTTCCATGTTGCCAACTTTGCTGGTCGGCGACCTGATTTTGGTGAATAAATACACATATGGTATTCGTTTGCCAATTATTAATAAAAAAATAATTGAAATTAATCAGCCACAACGTGGCGATGTGATGGTATTTAAGTATCCAAGAGATATGACCTTGGATTATATTAAGCGTGTGATCGGCGTGCCCGGTGATAAAATTACTTATAAGAACAAGCGCTTAACAGTGAATGGTCAAGAAGTTTCTTACAAAGAGTTGCCGGATTTTCTTGATGAAGAACGGCTCACATACGCAAAACGCTTTGAAGAAAATTTAACAGGAGTCCAACATCAGATTTTAAATGATGAACGGGCACCGACCTATGTTCAGGATCCGCATAATTTTCCACACAGTGATTTATGCAGTTTCGATCTGGAAGGATTTACCTGCACGGTACCGGAAGGGCATTATTTCATGATGGGCGACAATCGGGATAACAGTGCAGACAGCCGTTATTGGGGATTTGTACCGGATGAAAATATTGTGGGCAAGGCGTTTGGCATATGGATGAATCAGAATGTTATTACAAATTTTGATCTGAAGAAATTGAATCGCATCGGCAGTTTTAAATAAACCAGATATTAGGAGATGGATATGGCAGGAGTTTCGAATCTTCACAGGCAACGTGGTCTTTCGTTATCGGGCCTGATATTGGCGCTAGTCTTAATCGGGCTGGCCGCGGTCATCGGCATGCAGGTGGTGCCGGCTGTCGTGGAGTTTCAAAGTATCAAGAAGGCTGTTCTGGATGCGCGCAATAAAGGCAATTCAGCAGCGGAAATCGTCTATTTTTATAACAAGGCGGCGGTGTCGGGTTATATCACCTCAGTCGCCGGGAGCGATCTTGTGATCGTCAAGGAAGACGGCATGTACGTGGTCAGTTTTGCGTACGAGAAGAAATTACCCCTGGTCGGTCCGGCCAGCCTGTTGCTGGAATTTTCGTCAACGACTGACAGTAAAAAATAGGCAATCTGAACATTGAGATGAGCAGCATGATAGACGACACGTTACTGCAAACCAGACTCGGACACGTTTTTAATAACGTGTCCCTGTTGCGTCAGGCGCTGACGCATCGCAGCCATAGCGTGTTGCATAATGAACGCCTGGAATTTTTGGGTGATTCGGTCCTGAACTGTGTTGTTGCCTCACTCCTGTTCGAGAAATACAACAAGATCGATGAGGGCGATCTGTCCCGGCTGCGTGCCAATCTGGTCAAACAGCAATCGCTCTACGAGATTGCACTGCGTCTTGATCTGGCCCAGTTTCTGAGACTGGGTGAGGGCGAGCTGAAGTCGGGCGGATTTCGACGCCCATCGATTCTGGCCGATACACTGGAAGCCTTGTTTGGCGCGATCTATCTGGATGCCGGTTTCAATGCCGCCCGGGATGTGATCTGCGGCCTTTACATGCCGATACTGGACACGGTGGATCCGGCAACACTTGGAAAAGACGCGAAAACCCTGCTGCAGGAATTTTTACAGAGCAAGAAAATAGCACTGCCGGTGTATACAGTGGCCGCCACCCATGGCGCAGCGCACAGCCAGGAGTTTGAGGTGGAATGTTCGATCCCCAAGCTGGATATACAGGTCTTCGGTACGGGTGGGAGTCGCCGTGCCGGTGAACAGGCTGCTGCAAAAATGGCACTGGAAGCCGCATTGACCGTGCTGGCAAAATCGCCGGCCTCACGACGCAAATCGAAACCGCGTACCACACAACTCAAACTGGCAGGTATTGCCACGGTGCAGACCGACGAGGTGGTCCAGCCTGCCAATGACAAGGCAACGCCTTCCGCAGCAATTGTTGCGAGTTCAAGTAACACCTCCCAACCCAAAATAGCATGACAGAGCTGTCTCCACCCGGGCTAACCGCAAGCGAATACCGATGCGGTTATATCGCCATCGTCGGTCGCCCCAATGTCGGTAAATCGACCCTGATGAATGCCCTGATCGGTGCCAAGGTCAGCATTACGTCGCGCAAAGCGCAAACCACACGACACCGCATTACCGGCATACAGACCAAAGACCAGACCCAGTTCGTGTATGTTGACACGCCGGGCTTTCAGACCAAACACGCCAATGCGCTGAACCGGACGTTAAATCGTACTGTCACCACCACGCTAACCGCGGTTGACGTGGTGCTGTACGTGGTGGAAGCAGGCATGTTTTCGGAGGCGGATATCGCGGTTATTGAATTGTTACCCAAGAATATTCCGTGCATTCTGGTGATAAACAAGTCAGACCACATAAAAGACAAGGCAGTGTTAATGCCTTTTGCCGCGCAGGTGTCGGCCCGGTTCAATTTTGCCGCCATCGTTCCGGTGTCAGCAAGGCAGGGCTTTCAGCTGGACAGTCTTGAGAATGAAGTAAGAAAATATTTGCCCCTGAATGAGCCGATGTTTGCCGACGATGACATCACCGACAAAAGTGAAAAATTTCTGGCCGCTGAAATTGTGCGGGAAAAGGTATTTCGTTTTGTCGGCGATGAAATTCCCTACACCACCACAGTACTGGTTGAAAAATTCGAGCAGGAAGGCAATTTGCGGCGGATATTCATTGCCATACTGGTGAATCGCGACGGACATAAGGCGATGCTGATTGGCAAGAAGGGCGAGCGCCTGAAAGAGATATCAACCCAGTCGCGGATTGATATGGAAAAGCTGTTTGGTGGCCCGGTTTATCTTGAAATCTGGGTCAAAATTAAATCTGGCTGGGCCGATAATGAAGCGGGTCTGCGCGCTTACGGCTACGAATAGATAGTCTGACGATGAATGCTGTTGATTTGCATTTGCCTGTGCCCGAGGTACACCCCAGCCAGGCCACGCTGGCTCATCGCCAGCCGCGCCCGTTTCGCGTGCAGGCACAACCCGCATTCGTGTTGCACAGTTACCCTTACAAGGAAACCAGCCTGATTATTGACGTGTTCAGTCGTCAGTACGGCCGCATTTCATTGCTGGCAAAAGGAGCCAAACGACCACACTCCCAGTTGCGTGGCGTGCTGCAGACCTTTCAGCCGCTCACCCTGTCCTGGAGCGGGAAATCGGAATTGCAGACGCTGACCGCCGCTGAATGGGTCGGCGGCATGCGACCGCTGGAAAAAAATGCACTGTTATGTGGCTTCTATCTGAATGAAATCATACTTAAATTTCTACAGCGCGATGAACCGGAGCCGCTGTTGTTCGATGACTATGTCGCGACGCTGAACCAGCTGGCGCATACCGAGCCGGTGCCGATTGTGTTGCGTAAATTTGAACTGAAACTGCTTAAAATGGCCGGCGTCATCAATGATCTGTCGATCTGCACACAGCACCGCAACCAGGTCGTTCCGGGAACCCTGTACGTGGTCGACCCTGAATCAGGCACGCGCCCGGCACGGGATGCTGAATCGGGTTTGAAGGTACACGGTAAAACCCTGATCGATATGCAGAATGCCGACTATTCTGACGCAATCACCCAAACACAAAGCAAGCTGCTGATGCGCGCCCTGTTTGCGCACCATTTAAACGGAAGCCCCATCCATACCCGTCAGATTTTAGTGGACCTGCAAAATTTATGATGACTCATGATAGGAACTGCATGCCTGAACTTGGCGTGAATATTGACCATGTCGCGACATTGCGCAATGCACGCGGTACGGTGTATCCGGACCCGCTGCGTGCCGCCCAACTGGCGGAATATGCGGGAGCCGATGTGATTACCCTGCATCTGCGCGAAGACCGGCGCCACATAAAAGATGCTGACGTTCGTGCCCTGCGTCCGGCACTGATTACCCGCATGAATCTGGAGGCGGCGATTACCGCTGAAATGCTGGATTTTGCCTGTGAAATCAAACCGCAGGATGTTTGCCTGGTACCGGAACACCGCGCCGAGGTCACGACCGAAGGCGGACTCGATGTGGTTACCCATTTCAGGCAGGTTGAAGCGGCGGTGCGGCAATTGCGTAACGAAGGAATCCGTGTCAGCCTGTTTATTGACGCGGTCGACGAACAGATTCAGGCAGCCACCGAAGCTGGTGCAACCGTCATTGAAATTCACACCGGCCGTTACGCCGACGCCGACGATCCGGTGCTGCAAATGGCCGAACTGGCGCGGATCCGGCACGGCGTGCAGATGGGCATACAGCGTGGCTTGCGTGTCAACGCCGGGCACGGACTGCATTACACGAATGTGCAGGCGATTGCCGCCCTGCCTGAAATCAGTGAATTGAACATCGGTCACGCGATAGTTGCCCACGCCGTTTTTGCCGGATGGGAAAACGCCGTGCGTGAAATGAAAGCCATCATGGTTCAGGCCCGTCTGGCGTCGCTGGCACCGGTCGGATTTTCGGGTGCCTGACCCACTTAACTGATTGAAGCGCAGCCATGGACGAGCCGTTATCAGACCGAGCACTGTTACTTGAAACGGTCGGCCAGCTTCCGCATCTGCCGGGCGTGTATCGTTATTTTGATGACAGCGGCACGATTCTGTATGTCGGCAAGGCGCGTGATTTAAAAAAGCGCGTGAGCAGTTATTTCCAGAAAACCCTGGCCAGTCCGCGCATTGCGCTGATGGTAGGCAAAATAGTGCGACTCGAGACCACCGTTACACGCAGCGAAGCGGAAGCGTTAATTCTTGAAAATAATTTGATCAAGTCACTGCGTCCGCGTTTTAATATCCTGTTTCGCGATGACAAATCCTATCCATATCTGAAGATTACCGGGCAAAGCGTGCCACGCATGATGTATTATCGCGGCGCCATCGATAAAAAAAATCAGTATTTCGGACCTTTTCCGAGCGCCTGGGCAGTCAAGGAATCGATACAGATTTTGCAGAAGATTTTCCAGCTTCGCAGCTGTGAAGACAGTGTCTATGCCAATCGCACGCGACCCTGCCTGCTGCATCAGATCAAACGCTGCAGCGCGCCGTGTGTCGGCATTATCAGCCAGGATGATTACCTCCAGGATGTCAACCATGCCGCGCAGTTTTTGCGCGGACGACAGTCGGAAGTGATCCAGGTTCTTGAGAAACGCATGATGGATTTCGCAGAAAAACTGGAATTTGAAAAAGCAGCGGTGGTCAGGAACCAGTTGTCATCGTTAGCAAAAGTATTGCATCAGCAGGGCATGGAAAGCAGCAATGATGTGGATCTGGACATCATTGCGGTGGTGCTCCAGGGTGGCCGGGCCTGCGTCAATCTGGCCATGGTACGTGGCGGGCGCCATTTGGGCGACCGGGCCTACTTTCCGAATCATGTCGATGAAGCCGTTACCGAACATGAGCTGGACAAGGAAGTCATGCAGGCATTTCTGGCGCAGCACTATCTGGATCAGGCGATTCCATCCATACTGGTAATGAACTGTGCGCTGGATGCGCCGGAATTAATGCTGGCCCTGATGGAACAGTGCGGCCATAAAATACATGTCATCACACAACCGCAGGAACAGCGGCGGCACTGGCTGGAGATGGCGCAGAAGGGCGCTGAGCTGGCGCTGGCGCGGCTGCTCACCGAGCAGGGTTCGCAGCAGTCGCGTACCCGCGCTCTGGCAGAGGTACTCGGCCTGGAGGTGAGCGATCTGGAGACGCTGCGGGTTGAGTGTTTTGACATCAGCCATACGCAGGGTGAGGCGACGCAGGCGTCGTGTGTTGTGTTTGCTCATCACACCATGCAAAACGGTGAATATCGCCGTTACAATATCAGCGATATTACGCCGGGCGATGATTATGCTGCAATGCGTCAGGTACTGCAGCGTCGATATGAAAAAGTCGCCAGTCACCAGGGTGTCATGCCCGATGTGGTGTTGATCGATGGTGGTAAAGGGCAGGTCGAAATGGCGCGGCAGGTCTTTGTTGAACTGGGTCTGGATATCGGCCTGATCGTCGGTGTGGCTAAAGGTGAAGGACGTAAAGTCGGACTGGAGACACTGGTGTTTGTCGACGGACGTGCGCCGCAGGAACTGGGCAAGGAATCTGCCGCGCTGATGTTAATTGCACAGATCCGTGACGAGGCCCACCGTTTTGCAATTACCGGTATGCGCGCAAAACGGGCAAAATCGCGCCAGACCTCACGGCTCGAAGAAATAGAAGGCATAGGAGCCCGGCGACGCCAGAAATTATTAGTACGATTTGGTGGCCTAAAAGGCGTTGCAGATGCTAGCATTGACGATCTGGCGTCGGTTGACGGAATTTCACATCAGCTGGCCGAACAGATTTATAAGCAGTTACATTAATAAGAGACATATTGAGCAACCGACAATGCCCTTTAACATTCCCATACTATTGACCTGGTTACGGGTCGCCCTGATTCCGCTCGTGGTGGGTGTCTTTTATCTGCCGCCTGAGTGGCTATCCCCATTTGATCAGGGCGTTGCATCAACGATTATTTTTATCGTGGCGGCCATCACTGACTGGTTTGACGGCTTCCTGGCGCGACGCTGGAACCAGACCTCGGCCTTTGGTGCTTTTCTTGATCCGGTGGCAGATAAGCTGATGGTAGCCGGCGCACTGATCGAACTGGTGCACCTCGGCCGGGTTTATGCGTCCATTGCTTTTATCATCATCGGTCGTGAAATTGCGATATCGGCGTTGCGTGAATGGATGGCACAGATCGGCGCATCAAAATCGGTTGCAGTGAGTTCGCTGGGGAAAATAAAAACCACCGCGCAAATGACAGCCATACCCATGCTGTTATTCAACGGCAGCCTGTTCGGTCTGGTCGATACGGCCTACTGGGGGCAGTTATTTATGTGGATAGCGGCGATACTGACTGTCTGGTCGATGTTTTATTATCTGAAGCTGGCCTGGCCGCTCATCAGGGAACATTCCGGCAAGCTGCCCTGACGAAGTGACGGACCGTGATTGTGGCTGATTTGGTAATAAGCTGCCCTGGGCGCACGATCTGCTCAGTCAGGTCATGCTGAAAAAGGGCTGGACAGGGCGGCTCTATTTGGTTAAAATCTCGCTCTTCTCTTTTGTTGTATTTGGAAAAATATTAACCGACGAGAAATGCTTTCTGTGGTAGTGATCAAAAAGCTAACAATGCGGGAATAGCTCAGTTGGTAGAGCGCAACCTTGCCAAGGTTGAGGTCGAGAGTTCGAGACTCTTTTCCCGCTCCAGATTTTAACGGTCGTATAACGTTGTTATACGGCGAGCAGTAACAATGCGGGAGTAGCTCAGTTGGTAGAGCGCAACCTTGCCAAGGTTGAGGTCGAGAGTTCGAGACTCTTCTCCCGCTCCAGATCAAAAATAAGGAAGCATGATAAGCTTCCTTTTTTGTTGGATAGTTTGGTGGCAACTGAACGTCAGATATTCACTGAAATAACCAACCCACGGCGGGATAGCAAAGAGGTTATGCAGCGGCCTGCAAAGCCGTTTAGATCGGTTCGATTCCGATTCCCGCCTCCAGAACAAACGATACGCGAGTATCTTGAATGTCTATGCAGCAATGCGTGGAAACGTGCCCGAGTGGTGAAATTGGTAGACACATCGGACTTAAAATCCGCCGCTTTCGTGAATAACGGGCGTGCCGGTTCAATTCCGGCCTCGGGCACCAGTGGTAATTTACACGCAGTATCAAGTCGATTTGCATGATAAAAACAGGAGCTGTTCAGGCTCCTTTTTTTATCAATGTTTTCTTTCGCAATATCTTGGCTGATACTTCATTTTCCTTTTGTGGTTTTGAGATAGGCCGCTGCTTGAATAAGTGCTGGCTCAAGTTCTGCTCGTATTGTCCCGACAACGGTGGTTAGCGGGGTTATGGCAAGCTGATTTTTTTTGAGAAACGCAAGCCAAATTGTCATTCGTGATTGATCATTGGCAAATTCATTTGTTAGCCCGATGGGTAGCCTGGTCGGAACTTCCATACTTCTTCTTACGAAGGTGGCATTTAAAAAGTCGGGATATATTTTGTTCCAATCTACGACTCTCCAACAAAAATTTTCTTAGGTTGCATGATTCGTTTTCCAAATGTATGTGCTGGTACTTCAACAACTTTGTGAAATACAAAAGACGCTATAAAAATTATGGGCAATGCTATTACTATCGCCGTAATTGTTGAAGTGCCTTTCAAGAGAAACAAAGCTCCTGCCAGTATTGGTATATGAACTAAATATAAGCTAAATGATATTTGACCAAGAAAAATTAAATATCTATTGTTAAGAAATTTCGAAACG
>CAITOF010000037.1 GCA_903893945.1 uncultured Oxalobacteraceae bacterium
CCGGGCGCGGATCCCGCGTCAGGTGCGGAATTCACAACGTCTTTACTGGCCGGTTTTGATGCGGCGGGACCTGCGCCAGACGCATCAGGCAGGGCGACGGGCGCGCTGCCCAGCGCGGGTGCTGTGATGGCAGTGGGCGCCACTGTCTGCCTGGCCGGTTGTTCGGGTACCTCGTTCTGGATCACTTCCTCTTTTGAATCGGGAAACGATGCAGGGACATCTTTCGACGGAATCTGAATAACAATATTCCTGTTGATCGGTTTCGGCTCGGAATCCAGCACCATCGGTAAGCCGATAACAATCGCCAATACCATTGCGATGGCACCAATAAGCCGTCGTCGTGCCCGCTTTTTTTCCGGTACTAACTGTTCATTCTGTGCATCCGTGTTGCGCTGCTCAGCGCGTCGCCCCCGGGATCTTGCCGCTGACGTATCTGCGACACCGCTCAACGCTTCTGCAACCGACGCCGGTTCCGGCTTTTTCTTGTTGAATATTGAAAACAGGTTCATGCGTAATATCAGTTCAATGAATGATGAAGAAATCGCAATTTCAGCCCGGCGACCTTGTCGTTTCACGACTGTCGCTGGCTAATAACACCAGCAACGGTTAAGAATGATCCGAAAACCACTATTCTATCATTTTCCCCTGCTTTACTTAATGCATATGTGTAAGCATTTGCCGGATTGTCAAAACACTGAATACTGCGCTGGTTGTCGGCCAGCACGGACTGCTGCATCAGCAGCGTTTTCAGCTGGTCTGCCGTGGCGGCTCGTGGCAAGGGTAAATCAGTGACGCACCAGTGGTCAATCTGGTCTTTGACCTGATGAATCACGCCGGCAATATCTTTGTCCTTCATTGCGCCAAAGACAGCGTAGGTATACGGGTGGAAACCCATATTCCCCAGATTCTGCTGCAGGGTGGCCGCAGCATGGGGATTATGCGCCACGTCGAGAATGACGGTCGGCTTGCCGGGCAGGACCTGAAACCGGCCTGGCAGGTCGATCATGACCAGTCCGGTACGAATCTGCTGTGCCCCGAGCGGGAGCCGGTCCTTGAGTGCTTCCAGAGCCGCCAGGGCCGCCGACGCGTTCAGTAACTGGTTGGCACCACGCAGACTTGGGTAGGCCAGCGAATTGCGCCGCAGTTGCCTGCCGGCATAACTCCATTGCTGTTTGTCGCCGGAATAATTGAAATCGCGGCCGAACAGCCACAGGTCGGCATCAATTTCAACAGCGTGATCGATGAGCGATTGCGGCGGCACCGGGTCTGAACAGATGGCAGGTCGCCCGGTCCGGAAAATGCCGGCTTTTTCGAAGCCGATCGCTTCCCGGGTGTTACCGAGGTATTCCATATGATCAAGATCGACGCTGGTAATGATCGCCACATCCGCATCGAAAATATTGACCGCATCGAGGCGCCCGCCCAGCCCGACCTCCAGAATGACGGCATCAAGTCGCGCATCAGCAAATATTTTCATGCACGCAAGCATGGTAAATTCAAAATAGCTGAGCGAGATATCCTGTTTTGCCTGGTTGACGCATTCAAACGCGTCGACAAATTCCTGATCGGAGACAGAAATGCCATTCAGCCTGGCACGTTCATTAAAATGGATTAAGTGCGGCGACGTGTATAGCCCGACCTTGTAGCCGCCCTGCATCAGTATGGACTCCAGCATGGCACAGGTGGAGCCCTTGCCATTGGTGCCACCGACCGTAATGACGGGGCAGTCAAAGCGGATCTCCATCCGGTTTTTCACGGTGCCGACTCGCTGCAGGCCCAGTTCAATGGCGGTTGGATGGGCGTTTTCCAGATGGGTTAGCCAGTCAGCGAGGGTGGTTAACGGGCTTGTCATTGACGTTGTCATTGCTTAAAAAATGCCAGAAGTAAAAGGACTAAATAAAAAACCACGGCGCACCGTGGTTTTGAACTGTACACAACAGGATCAAGCCACCGCTTCAACAGGCTGGTTTTGCAAAAGCGCCAGGAGCTGGGCGATTTCTTCGCGCATTTTACGGCGATCAACGATCATATCGATCGCCCCTTTCTGTATCAGGAATTCGGAACGCTGAAATCCCTCTGGCAGCTTTTCGCGTACGGTATTTTCAATGACACGCGCTCCGGCAAAGCCGATTAACGCCTTTGGTTCAGCAATCACGACATCGCCCATGAATGCAAATGATGCAGACACACCGCCGGTGGTCGGATCGGTCAACACCGAAATAAATGGAAGTTTCTTTTCCGAGAGTTTGGTCAGCATGGCGGTGGTCTTGGCCATCTGCATCAGGGACAGCAAACCTTCCTGCATACGCGCTCCGCCGGTAGCCGTAATGCAGATAAACGGCACCTTCTGCTCCAGGGCAGCCTGAACCCCGCGCACAAACCGCTCTCCCACCACAGAGCCCATCGAGCCCGCCATGAAATCAAATTCAAAACAGGCAACCACCACCGGAATACTCAGGATCGAACCGCCAATAACGACTAACGCGTCCGTTTCACCGGTCGCTTCCATCGCACTTTTCAAACGGTCCGTGTATTTTTTGCTGTCTTTGAATTTGAGCGTGTCGACCGGGAGCGTTTCCTGACCAATCTCATAATGGCCGCCGGCATCCAGCAGGCCATCCAGACGTTCGCGCGCACTGATACGCATGTGATGACTGCATTTGGGACACACGTGCAGGTTGGCTTCGAGATCGGATCGATATAACACGGCTTCGCAGGACGGGCATTTAACCCAGAGACCTTCCGGTATCGATTTGCGCGTTGACGCATCATTGCGCTGAATTCGCGGTGGCAGTAATTTTTCCAACCAACTCATAGTATTCTCCTGATTGCTGACATCAACTTTTGGTCAATGCGATTGGTCCATGGTAAGACGAATATCGTTGATAAACCGGTGCACGGATGAAATCAGTTTTTCGTTTCCCGACTCAGATTCGTGTGCTTCTATTTCCTGAATAATTCGACTGCCAATCACCACGGCATCGGACAGGCCTGCAATCAATTTTGCCGTCGCACCGTCACGTATGCCAAATCCAACGGCAATCGGCGTTTTTACATGCTGTTTGATTTTGGCCAGCATGTTATCCACCTCGCTTAAATCAATGGTATTGATTCCGGTGACACCTTTCAACGACACGTAGTAAACGTAACCGCTGGCTATACGGGCAACCTGCTTAATCCGCTGCTCGGTGGACGTCGGCGCCAGTAAAAAAATGGCATCCATTCCATGCCTGTTCATGCTTGCGGTGTAGTCCACGCATTCTTCCGGTGGGTAATCCACCACCAGAACCCCATCAACGCCCGATCTTGCCGATTCTTCAATAAAATGTTCCGTACCCATACGTTCGACAGGATTGGCATAACCCATCAGTACCAGGGGGGTCACATTGTCCTGCGAACGGAATTCACGCACGCATTGTAATACATCAGATAAGCCAACACCATGTTTTAACGCACGCTCGGAGGCACGCTGAATCACCGGTCCGTCGGCCATGGGATCAGAAAAAGGGACCCCCAACTCGATAATGTCCGCCCCGCCCTTTACCAGCGCATGCATTAGCTGTACGGTTGTGCTCAGATCCGGGTCGCCTGCCGTGATGAATGGAATCAGGCCCTTACGCCCCTGACTGCGGAGCTCATCAAATTTTGTCGTTATTCTGGACATGGTGGTTCCTCAGAGTTGAATACCGGCTTGTTGTGCGACGGTATGCATATCTTTATCACCACGTCCAGACAGATTGACCAGTAATAATTGATCGCTTGATAATGTTTTGGCCAGTTTTGTCGCATAGGCAATGGCATGACTCGATTCCAGAGCAGGAATAATACCCTCAATCCGGCAGCATTCATGGAAGGCTTTTAAGGCTTCCTGGTCAGTAATGGTAACGTAACTCGCACGTCCGGCGTCTTTCAGCCAGGCATGTTCAGGGCCTACACCGGGGTAATCCAGTCCGGCTGACACCGAATGCGTTTCGATGACCTGGCCATTTTTATCCTGCAGCAGATAGGTCCGGTTGCCGTGCAATACGCCGGGCGAACCGGCAGTCAGTGACGCCGCATGACGTCCGGTTTCTATCCCGTCGCCCGCGGCCTCGACACCGATCAACTTCACCGCGGGATAATCAATGTAAGGATGAAAAATGCCGATGGCATTGGATCCACCACCGACACACGCAATCACGGCATCGGGCTGCCGGCCGGTGAGCTCGGGCATTTGAACCAGACATTCCTTGCCTATGACCACCTGAAAATCACGCACCATCATCGGGTAAGGATGCGGACCTGCTACCGTGCCGATAATATAAAATGTATTGTCGACATTGGCGACCCAGTCGCGCATGGCTTCGTTCAATGCATCTTTCAGTGTTTTGGAGCCCGAATTGACCGGCACAACCGTGGCGCCCAGCAGCTTCATCCGGTAGACATTCTGCGCCTGACGGGCAACGTCTTCAGACCCCATGTAAACCACACATTCCAGACCAAATCGGGCACAGATGGTGGCTGTGGCCACACCGTGCTGTCCGGCGCCGGTTTCGGCGATGACCCGTGGTTTGCCCATACGTTTCGCCAGCAGGGCCTGACCGATCACATTATTGATTTTGTGGGCCCCGGTGTGATTCAGATCTTCCCGTTTAAAAAAAATCTGCGCGCCACCGAGCTCATCAGACCAGCGCCTGGCATGATAAATCGGGGATGGACGTCCGACAAAGTGTTTCAATTCCCGGTGATACTCTTCCAGAAAGGCGGGATCGACTGAATAATGCTGATAGGCCTCTTTTAACTGATCTAGCGCATGATTCAAGGTTTCAGAGACAAAGCTGCCACCGTAAATGCCGAAATGACCGTGTGTATCGGGTAAGCTATAGTGGGAGGCCGCCATGCCGGAGGGGGTTGAAGAAATGATTTCTTCGGAGTTTTGCATTTTCAGATTGGAGTTCATAGGGTTTCATTGGTAAATGAGAGACGGGTCATGGAAGACCAGACAGTGATCAGGCGTCAGCGTGTTGTACAGCATTCACGAATGCCAGCAACTTTGCCTGATCCTTGATGCCCTTGGACTGTTCAACGCCACTACTGACGTCAACAGCGTGAGGACGCAACGCTGTCACTGCGCCAGTTACATTGTGCGCGGTTAATCCACCACTTAAAACGACCCGAGGCGCGAGTTCTTTTGGGATAATTGACCAATCGAAAACCTTTCCACTTCCACCAAATTCATCAACGAACGTATCTAACAGTAAGGCCTTAAACCATGGGCTGGCGTTACGGTACGACTCCTCGTATTGTACCAAATCAGCGCCGCTCATGCCTGGCCTGATGCGCAAAGCACGTATAAAGGGCTTCTGTACCGTTTGTGCAAGGTTATGGCACTGCTCCGGTGTTTCATCGCCGTGAAACTGCAGCAGATTTATTTGCGCTTTTAGCAATACATCGCGTACGTCCTGCGGGCTTGCATTCACAAAAAGTCCGACCGATGTCACAAACGGCGGGACGAGCCGGGTCAATGGTTGCGCCTGCCCGGGGCTGACATACCTTGGACTGGCCGGATAAAATACAAAGCCCAGCGCGTGCACATTCAACGCCAGCGCCGCCTCAACATCGGCAGTTCTTGTTAATCCGCAGATTTTAATTCGGGTAACCATACTCGGGTTCAGTTAAAAGGGAGTGCAAATTCCTGCTGGGGCAGATTCCATTTCGCATCAAAATCGACTTTGGCCAGATACAAGCCGTCTGGCATAAAGGTGGGTGCGGCAATACTTCTGTCGCGGGTCTCCAGAACATGTTTCATCCAGACCGGTTCTTGATTACCGGTGCCCACCACGACCAGACTGCCGATAATGTTTCGCACCATATGGTGCAAAAAAGCGCTGGCTTTGAAGGTAAACAAAATTAGGTCCCCCTGCCTGCGCAGGGTGATGGCATGCATTTGCTTGACCGGGGATTTGGCCTGGCAATACGTTGCACGAAACGAGGAAAAATCGTGCTCGCCGAGCAGAAATTGCGCTGCTTCACGCATTTTCACCACATCCAGAGGCCGAAATACCCACCCGACACGACCGGCAAAGAGCGGTGAACGTACTGGATTATTGTATAAAATATAATGGTACGTTCTGGCTCTGGCGCTGTATCGGGAATGAAATTCCTGTCCGTCCAGAACGGTACTGTCGAGCGCCGTTGACCAACGTACCGCAATCGACCTGGGCAAATGGGCATTGACTCCCCGGACCCATGAATTAAGCGGCCTTTCAATCGCGGTATCAAAGTGAACGACCTGCTCCAATGCATGAACCCCGGCATCGGTTCGTCCGGCACACGAGACGCTGACAGGATGAGTCGCGATGCATTCCAGCGCATGTTCAAGCCGGTCCTGAACGGTCTGACCATGCGGCTGCGACTGCCAGCCCAACCACGGCTGCCCGTCGTACTGAATACCTAACACTATTCGTTTCAACCTTGATTCCAATGCCATGCTGATTTTAACGGAGGATAATTCCAGTCCCGACAAATAAAAAGGGCGCTGTCAGAAAGCAGCGCCCACTTTTACCGGCTCGTATTATTCAAGCCAATTCCTGTAACATGGTTCTGGCGCGGGCAATCTGTTCCGAGTTGCCACCTTTGATCACTTCATCCAATAATTCACGTGCGCCATCCTTGTCACCGATTTCCTGATACGCCACGGCCAGATCAAGTTTAGTGGCCATTTCTGCGCTAGGTTCGTCAGAGGCAATATCGTGCAGATCCGGGATATCCATACCGGCACCCTGGTCAGCAGATTGGCTTGGGGACAGTGACGGCAAATCGAATCCCGCGTCAGTCGGTGCCTTGGTCAGGTCGAGGTCAATATTGGACAGATCGTATTCCAGTGCGCTGCTGCCAGATTTTGGTGCGGCTGCCTTGACAGGTTCGTCAACGTCCGGTGCATCAGGCTGCGATGCACTGGTGGCGACTACGGATTCATCCGATCCGGACTTGGGAATATCAAAATCAAAATCCAGCGCGCCGAAATCGACCGTGCCCGCATCAGGTGGCGTACCAGCCGACTTCATGTCGGGTTCGGACGCTGTTGAAGTGTGCGGATTGTCAAGTGACAGATCCAGGACACCATGCTCGTCTGCCTGATTTTCATTCTGTAAATCAAGCGCGAAGTCAGCCGGATTTCCCGGTGCGGCTGCCGGCTTTATCGGCGCACCATATTCATCGGCAATTTCGTCACTGGTGGTTAGACCAAGATCGAAATCCAGTCCCGCTTCAACTTCATCGGACCGGTGTGTTCGTTCGTTGATGTCACCCAGCATGCCGGAACTGCTTGCGTCGTTTTTGGCGGTTAACGAATCCAGCATTTCCTGCGACAGTGAATTGCCCAGCAGGGCTTCAGGATCAAGGCTTTCCACCGGCAATGTCGAGGCTCCCAGTACGGCAGGGTTTTCGATTGCATGACCACCGGCATAAAGCGGATTCTGCGGGTCGATGATAATGCCCAATGCCGCGGCCTGAGCCCAATCCGGGCCTTCGCCACTGGTCATGCCATACAGTTCACTGGCGACAGTTTCGAAGGTGCGTGTGTCTTTGCGATGTGCGTAAATTTCAAGCAATTTTACCCGTACCGCCTGACGATCCGGCTGGGAACGCAATGCTTCCTTCAGAATCTCTTCAGCCTGCTCATCACGTCCGTAAGCGATGTACACATCGGCTTCCGCGACCGGATCAACTTCGTTTGCATCCAGCTGGCTGGCCGAGGGCGCAAAATTCGAATTGAACACGCTGTTGTTGGTATCGACACTTTGACCGCCGGTTGAACCAAACAGTGAATTGGTCTTGATACTGGAGCCGGTCAGAAGACTTTCGTCATCAAATTTTTCAACTTTTTTCTTGCGCTTGCTGGCTAACAGGCCAATCAGGCCAATCAGCAGCAATCCGGCGGCACCGTAGGGCAGATACTTCATCCAGTTGTCAAGAAAACCGGTTTTCGCGACAGGCGCCGGTGCGGGTGGCATGGCTTTTGGTTTGGACACTTCTGCCGGAGCAGCCACATTTGCCGCCACCGCCGGCATCGAGGCAGCAACCGGTGCAGATGCAACGGCCGGTGCAGCAACGTGTTCACTCGCAGCTTTGGCTGCGGCCGCCTTGTTTTTGAGATCCAGAATACTCTGTAACTTGGCGGTATTCGCTTCAAGTTCTTTCAAGCGGGCATTGGCCGCTTCGAGAGCGCGCTGCTTGGCTATTTTTTCTTCTTCGAGTGCTTTTTTATCTGCCTGTTCCTGTTGCTGCGCCTTCGATAATTTGAGCTTGTCCCTGGCTTCGCTGACCGGTGTTGGCGCTTCGGTCACTTTGGCAGTAATCTTTCCGCCTTCGGATTTCCGGGGCGCGACTTCTTTCTCCGGTTTGGCCTGTTCAACCTGGCTGGCCAGCCTGTTGCGGAATCCATTGAAATCAGCTGACTGGGCCAGCACTATTTTTCTGGCTTCAGCCTGATTGGTCCGCTCAATCTCGGCCGTATCAGGAATCGCAATAATCCGGCCCGAGCGGATCAGGTTCATATTGTTGTTGATGAATGCAGCGGAATTATTCCGTTGCAGTGCGACCAGCATCTGCTCCAGCGTGACGCCCTGGGGCTTGTACTGGTTGGCAATTTTGCCCAAGGTGTCACCACTCTTGATTTCGTATGTGGCGCCCTTGTCAGTGGCACTTTCGGTATTTTTGGGTGGGCGAGCCACGGTATTGCCCGCCGCCGGCAGTGCCGTGGTGGTGCCGCTGGTTGCAGAGGGTGCAGTCGCGGCTGGCGCCTGTGTTGCAACCGGTTGGACACTGACGGTCGTGCCACTGGAGGAACTGATGGCGCCGTTATTGGCCTGAAATTCCGCCGGGTCGAGCAGGACGGTATATTCGCGGACCAGTCTTCCGGTACTTGAATTCAGCTCCACCAGAAGTTCAAGAAACGGTTCATTGACCGATTGCGTCGACGTCACCAGTACAAAATGGCGTGATCCCCGTTGTTCAATTGAAAAGGTCAGCGACGTCAGGCTGTTGTCGTAACCGATATTGGCCTGGCGATACGCCTCGGCGCTCGCTAATTTGGTGACCAGGTTGCCGGCATCATCTTTTGCTATTGACGTTAATTCAATTTCTGCCCTGAGCGGTTGACCCAGCGCAGACAAAACAGTCAATTTACCCAAACCAGCAGCATCTGCTCCCGAATAGAACAGACAAGATGACGCTATCGCCAAACTCAAGGTTTTAACACTCAAAGAAGCAGATCTTGCGAATTTTTTCGGTTGCATTTTTCTGTGATTTTAGATTGATTGTGGGGAGCGCCATAGTGAGCCGGCAAACTCAGAAATTACAATTAATTGTTGATCGTTAGCAATGCTACGCTGTTAATCTTGAACTAATTGTTTGTCTCCAATTAACTATTCTGGTTTTCACATTAACATCAGGAACTTACGCTTGCAAGTTTATCTTGTTTAATAGCAATATCAATGACGTGGAAGCAACAGATATTTAACTATTATTGCTTTTGGATAATCATTTCATAGAGTAACAATTATATGTCGCACTTTTAAATTGGAAAAGTAATAATGTTAAAAAAACGGACAAATTCGCCCTTTTTGTTGAAAAAGTTACATATTAGTCCACTAATATTCGCAGCATACGACGTAATGGCTCAGCCGCGCCCCACAAAAGCTGATCGCCCACTGTAAAGGCGGAGATGTAGTTATTGCCCATCTGTAATTTTCTGATACGTCCAACCGGAATGGTCATACTGCCGGTCACGGCGGCCGGCGTTAGTTCGTGGATCGACGCCTCCCTGGTATTTTTAACCAGTTTTACCCAGGGATTACTTTCTGCAATGATCTGCTCGATCTCGTCCAAAGGTACATCCCTGGTCAGCTTGATCGTTAAGGCCTGTGAATGACAGCGCATCGCGCCAATACGCACACATAGACCGTCCATCGGTATGGCCGACTTGGCCAGACCGGCACCGCGTCCCAGAATTTTATTGGTTTCCGCACCGGCTTTCCATTCTTCCTTTGATACGCCATTGTCCAGATCTTTATCGATCCAGGGGATCAGATTGCCGGCCAGTGGCACGCCAAACTGTCTTGTCTCGTCGGCTGAAAATGCTTTCTGCTGCTGAAGCACCTGGCGATCAATTTCCAGTATCGCCGAAGCCGGATTGTCCAATAATGATTTTACCGATGCATTGACCTTGCCAAATTGCGTCAGCAACTCGCGCATATGCTGCGCGCCACCGCCAGAAGCGGCCTGATAGGTCATACTGGTAACCCATTCCACCAATTCATGCCTGAACAGCCCGCCAAGGCCCATTAACATGCACGACACGGTGCAATTGCCGCCAATATAGTTTTTAATGCCTTTGGACAGTCCCGATTTAATCACGTCCGAATTAACCGGATCCAGAACGATGATGGCGTCGTCATTCATGCGCAGCGTTGAAGCGGCGTCAATCCAGAAACCAGTCCAGCCGCTGGCACGCAGTTGCGGATATATTTCACTGGTATAGTCGCCACCCTGACAGGTAATGATGATGTCGCATTTACTGAGTGAAGAAATATCACCGGCATCCTGTAACGTGGTTTCATTTTTTGCCATGGCCGGCGCCTTGCCGCCTGCATCCGATGTCGAAAAAAAGACAGGTTCGATATGCGCGAAATCATTCTCTTCCTGCATACGTTGAAGCAAAACAGAACCTACCATGCCGCGCCAGCCAACTATTCCAACTAATTTCATTTTAATGTCCCACTCTTGAAAATTTAATTTAACATCTGCACGACTGCATTACCCATTTCTTCCGTGCCCACCCGGGTGGTGCCCTCGACATGGATATCGGCCGTTCGCAATCCTGAGGCCAGAACTTTCTTAACAGCTGCCTCAATACGATCGGCTTCCTGTGGTAACGAGAAGGTATAGCGCAGCATCATTGCCGCCGACAATATGGTGGCCAGCGGGTTGGCAATTCCCTTGCCTGCAATATCCGGGGCAGAACCATGTGAAGGTTCGTACAGTCCCTTATTTTTTGCGTCGAGCGAGGCCGAGGGAAGCATGCCGATGGAACCGGTCAGCATTGCCGCCGCATCCGACAGAATATCGCCAAACATGTTGCCAGTGACGATGACGTCAAATTTTTTCGGCGCACGGATCAACTGCATTGCCGCGTTATCGACATACATGTGTTCCAGCGTGATATCCGGATACTCATTATGCACGTCAATCAGGATGTCTTTCCAGAACTGGAACGTTTCCAGAACATTCGCCTTGTCGACACTGGTCAAGCGCTTTGAGCGCTTGCCTGCTGCCTGAAAGGCGACATGCGCGATGCGCCGGATCTCTGATTCGGCATATCGCATGGTATCAAAACCTTCACGATCACCGACAAATTCACCGTCCGTGGCAACGCGGACACCGCGTGGTTTGCCAAAATAAATGTCGCCGGTCAATTCACGAATGATCAGTATGTCCAGTCCGGAAACAATCTCCGGTTTCAGGGTCGAGGCGCCGGCTAGTTCCGGATACAGGATTGCCGGCCGCAAATTGGCAAACAGATTGAGATTCTTGCGCAAGCCCAAAATGGCCTGTTCGGGTCGTAACGACCTTTCCAGACTGTCGTACTGCCAGTCACCCACAGCGCCGAACAGAACCGCGTCAGCCTGTTTGGCCAGCTTCAGGGTCGATTCCGGCAAGGGATGCCCGTGCGCAGCATAACCCGCACCGCCCACCAGCGCCGTTTCCATTTCCAGGGGCAGATCCAATACCTTCAGTACCTTGACAGCCTGGGCTATTATTTCCGGACCGATGCCGTCGCCGGGCAAAATTGCAATTTTCATTGGGTAAAATTCAGGGTAAGTATTAAAATAAGTTGCTCCGACGGGCTCTTTCGCCCATCAAATCGTGTTGTCCAGCCAGGGTTGCCGGCTTAAGTGGCGCGCTTCAAATTCCCGGATTTTATCGGCCGACTGCAACGTCAGCGCGATGTCATCCAGCCCGTTGATAAGGCAATGTTTTCGAAAGGGTTCAATATCGAATTCAATAGTCATATCGCCGTTCGGCGTCGATACCAGCTGACGCTCCAGGTCAATCTGCAATTGATAACCCGCAAATGCGTGCGTATTGTTGAACAGTAGATCGATACTGGTTTCTGGCAACACCACCGGCAGCAATCCATTCTTAAAGCAGTTGTTAAAAAAGATGTCCGCAAAACTGGGCGCGATTACCGCACGAAATCCAAATTGCTGCAATGCCCAGGGCGCATGTTCGCGTGAAGATCCGCAGCCAAAATTTTTTCGTGTCAATAAAATGGTTGCGCCCTGATAGCGGGGCTGATTCAGAACGAATGCCGGGTTCGGGGCGCGTTTGCTGTTATCCATACCGGGTTCGCCGTGGTCCAGATAGCGCCATTCATCGAACAGATTGGGCCCAAACCCGGTTCGACGGATTGATTTTAAAAACTGCTTGGGAATGATGGCATCGGTATCGACATTGGCTCTGTCCAATGGCGCCACAATGCCTTTATGAATAATGAATTTTTCCATTCTGTTCTAATCACCGGTTTTTTTGGCGGCCGCATTCTCAACGGACTGACCTAACTGTTTCATGTCTTTCCCGAATCCTTCCATCGTGTTGCATGCGCAAAGACTGAGCATGCTCCAGATCAGCGCACACAATAAAAAAATTGTTTTAACTTTCATCTTCAGATTCCTGACGTTAATTTTCCACTCTACCTGATTTACAACTTGCGTATATCCACAAAATGCCCGGCTATACCGGCGGCAGCGGCCATGGCTGGCGACACCAGATGGGTGCGACCGCCCTGTCCCTGCCGCCCTTCAAAATTCCTGTTGGAGGTGGAGGCACAGCGTTCGCCGGGTTCCAGCCGGTCAGCATTCATCGCCAGGCACATGGAACAGCCCGGTTCGCGCCATTCAAACCCCGCATCCTTGAAAATGCGGTCCAGTCCTTCTCGTTCTGCCTGTTCCCTGACCAATCCTGATCCCGGAACCACCATCGCCAGCTTGACGTTGGATGCACGATATTTGCCACGCACCACCGCGGCTGCGGCGCGCAGATCTTCAATGCGGGAGTTGGTGCAGGAACCAATAAATACCTTGTCGATCCGGATATCGGTCATGGCCGTATTCGGCTTCAATGCCATGTAAACCAGCGCCTTTTCAATGGCATCTCGCTTGGTTGCGTCTTTTTCATGGTCCGGGTCGGGCACTCTTCCATCAATCGCCAGCACCATCTCGGGCGATGTTCCCCAGGTGACCTGTGGTTTGATTTCGGCCGCATTGAGCTGGATGACGAGATCAAATTGGGCACCGGTATCGGAATGCAGGGTCCGCCAATACGCAACGGCCAGATCCCATTGCGGACCGACCGGGGAATAAGGCCGGCCCTTGACATAATTGATGGTCGTGTCATCAACGGCAATCATACCTGCACGAGCCCCCGCCTCGATGGCCATATTGCACACGGTCATGCGCCCTTCCATCGACAGGCTTCGTATGGCCGAACCGGCAAATTCAATGGCGTAACCCGTTCCGCCGGCCGTACCGATTTTGCCGATTACGGCCAGAACGATATCTTTGGCGGTGACACCGGGTGGCAGGATGCCGTCAACCTGAACCAGCATCGCCCTGGATTTTTGCGTAATCAGTGTCTGGGTAGCCAGTACATGTTCAACTTCAGAGGTGCCTATGCCATGGGCCAGACAGCCGAATGCACCATGGGTCGAGGTATGTGAATCGCCACATACCACTGTCATTCCCGGCAACGTTGCGCCCTGCTCAGGTCCGATGACATGCACAATACCCTGGCGTTTGTCGTTCATGCCGAAGTACGTCAGGTTGTATTGTCTGGCGTTGGCATCCAATGTCTCAACTTGCAGGCGTGAGATCGGATCGTCGATGCCGTTAACGCGATTCGTGGTCGGAACGTTATGGTCCGCAACCACCAGATTGGCTGCATTACGCCATGGGGTGCGTCCTGCCAGTCGCAAACCGTCAAACGCCTGTGGACTGGTTACTTCATGGAGCAGATGTCGATCAATGTATAAAACTGTCGTACCATCAGATTCGGTGTAAATCGCGTGGGATTCCCACAATTTATCGTAAAGCGTTTTCAACATAATTCGTACAACCTGGGGACGGTAAAAAAAGTCTTTTAAAGGGAAGCATTCGATTATGCCATAGTTGTGCAGTGCAAACATGCACCGCCCGGAAATCCGGCATGAAAAAACAGATCATTCTTCATTAATATCGACTTTAATCGGATTAAAATGGGTATTTCACCGGTTTTTGCCGCGAAAACCGCATAAAATTCAGTAATCGATAACAAAAAATAAACGGTTGCGTCCCGGATCCGCAGACCCGATCCGGGTGGTTCAGTTCAGGTGGGCGGCCAGCCGTTTTGCCATCTGCTGCGCGATTCCTTCATCACGCGCTTCAACCATGACGCGAATCAGGGGTTCGGTGCCTGAGGCACGAATCAATACCCGCCCATTCTTGCCCAGTTCGGTTTCGACTCTGGCTTTATCATCGACCATCGCGCCATTTTTTGTCCAGTCGGTGCCTGCCGGTACCCGTACATTCACCAGGGCCTGCGGAAACATGGTGATGCCGGTAAAAAAGTCGGGTAGCGTCTTGTTATGACGGCGTAATGCGGACAAAACCTGCAAGGCGGAGATGATGCCGTCTCCGGTACTGTGCTTGTCCAGGCACAGCAAATGGCCTGAGCCCTCCCCGCCCAGCACCCAGCCGCGCTCACTGAGCAGTTCAAGGACGTACCGGTCGCCCACCCTGGCACGTGCAAAGGGAATACCTTTTTCTTCCAGCGCCACTTCCAGTGCCATGTTGGTCATCAGCGTTCCGACCACGCCGGCCAGACCCTGTTGCCCGATTCTGTCCAGGGCCAGCAGGTACAGCAGTTCGTCACCGTTGTACACCCGGCCGGTAGAATCGGTCATCATCAGACGGTCCGCATCGCCATCCAGTGCGATGCCCAGATCAGCCTTGTGTTCCCTGACCGCAGCGGACAACGCCAGGGTATCGGTCGCCCCGACTTTATCGTTGATGTTGGTGCCATTGGGGTGATTGCCGATTGCAATCACGTCGGCGCCCAGTTCGTGCAGTACATGGGGTGCTATGTGGTAGGCTGCGCCATTTGCGCAATCGACGACAATTTTCAGGCCGCGCAAATCCAGCTCATTGGGGAAGCTGCTTTTACAAAATTCGATGTAGCGGCCCTGTGCGTCGTCCAGTCGTCGAGCCTTGCCCAGCTTTTCTGAAGGGACGCATTGCATATCCTGTTCCAGACCCGCCTCGATGTCCAGCTCGATGTGGTCCGGCAGTTTTGTCCCCTGTGGAGAAAAAAACTTGATCCCGTTGTCATAATAAGGATTATGGGAGGCGGAAATAACGACCCCGGCGGACAGCCGTAATGCCCGGGTCAGGTAGGCAATCGCCGGGGTGGGCATCGGGCCTGCCAGGACAACATCCACACCTGCAGTGGCGAAGCCAGCCTGCAGCGCCGCTTCCAGCATATAACCCGAGATTCGGGTATCTTTGCCAATTAATACGGTGGGTCGGTTGGCTTCATCATGCATGACATTGACCAGCACTTTACCTGCGGCATAACCCAGGCGCATGACAAAATCGGGCGTAATCGGCGCCACGCCCACTTTCCCGCGAACGCCATCGGTACCGAAATATTTTCTTTTCATTTTTTATCCCTCAAAACGCAGGCCCGAACCCAGTGCCAATCTCAGTGCCAGCTTCAGTGCCGGACGCTGCGCTGAATTCACAGTTTCGATCAATGATCGAATTCACCGTTATTGTCCCTGAATTGCACAACTTCGGTCCATACTTTTAATGCATCGATTGTTTCAGAAACGTCGTGAACCCGCACGATGTGGGCTCCGTGTGCGACGGCGGTCAGGGCCGCGCCCACACTGGCGGCCAGTCGCAGTTCAACCGGTCTGCCGGTAATGGCACCGAGCATTGACTTGCGTGACAGGCCGGCTAAAACCGGTAGGCTGAAACGCTCGGAAAATAACTGCTGGTGTTTCAGCAGGTTCAGATTATGCGGCAAACTTTTTCCAAACCCGAACCCGACATCAAGCAATAACCGGTTTCTGGCGATTTGATGTTGTTGCGTGGCACGGATGCGTTCTGAAAAAAAGTCACTGACCTCCAGAATCACATCCTCATAGTCGGGCTGAATCTGCATGGTTTGCGGTGTATTCTGCATGTGCATGATACAGAGCGCGCAATCACCGTTCGCCACAGCCTCGAGTGCCCCTTTTGCACGAAAGCCGTGCACGTCGTTGATCATGTCCACCCCGGCGATCTGTGCCTGGCGCATCACCTCCGGCTTGTACGTATCGATGGAGAGCGGGACACCGGCGTCCTGCAGCGCATAGATGACCGGCATGACACGATTCAGTTCCTGGTCCAGCTCAACACTCTGTGCGCCGGGACGGGTTGATTCGCCGCCGATATCAAGGATATCAACGCCTGCGTTGATCATGGCTTCGGCACGATCCAGCATAAAATGCAGATCGTTGTGTGCCGATCCGTCTGAAAATGAATCCGGTGTCACATTCAGAATTCCCATCACCAGCGGCCGTGCATTTTTGCCGGTCAGGGGCAGCCGGAATCGTCCGCACTGTAAATATTTATCCATAGTCGTCAACAATATAAAAAGGGTGAGGATATGTTCCCCACCCTTTTTCAAATTACCGGGCCAATACGTGCTGCTCTGGGCGCACCCGTTTCTAGGCAGTGGCAGTCAGGTTGGGCGCAATTCCGTCACCGGAACTGGTTTTGCGGACCGAGCCACTTACCTTCGGTGGACGAGGATCCAGGCCCTGCATGATGTCGCCTATCTGATCCGAATCGATGGTTTCCCAGTCGAGCAGCGCCTTGGCCATGGCCTCCACCTTGTCACGGTTATTTTCCAGCAACTGGCGCGACTCTGCATACTGCGTGTCAAGGATCTGGCGAATTTCAGCATCCACCGTCTGTTGTGTTGCTTCGGAGATGGTTTTTGCGGGGCCACCAAAATAACCGTCCTGCTGGCTGTCCTCATAGACCATGACGCCCAGTTTTTCGGACATGCCAAACCGGGTAACCATGGCGCGCGCCAACTTGGTGGCACGCGCAAAGTCATTCGATGCGCCTGTTGACATCTGCCCGACAAATATCTCTTCAGCAATCCGGCCGCCAAATAATATGGTTATTTCGCCCAGCATTTTGTCCTTGTAACCGCTGATCTGATCATGTTCCGGTAATTGCCAGGTCAGCCCCAGCGCCTGACCGCGCGGCATGATGGTCACTTTGTGGACCGGATCGGCATTGGCCAGAAGACTGGCGACGACGGCATGACCGGATTCATGGTACGCCGTATTGCGACGTTCGTCTTCGCGCATGACCATCGATTTGCGTTCCGGTCCCATGTAGATCTTGTCTTTGGCGTCTTCAAAGTCCTGCATTTCAACCAGACGTTTGTTGCGCCGCGCAGCAAACAGTGCTGATTCGTTGACCAGATTGGCCAGGTCGGCACCCGAAAAACCGGGTGTGCCACGCGCCAGGATATCGGCTTTTACATCCGGTGCAATCGGTACTTTACGCATATGCACATTCAGGATCTGTTCCCGTCCACGAATGTCGGGCAGGCCCACGGTAACCTGTCTGTCAAATCGGCCCGGGCGCAACAGCGCTTTATCCAGTACATCGGCCCGGTTCGTCGCTGCGATAACGATGACGCCCGAGTTCGGTTCAAAACCATCCATTTCCACCAGCATCTGGTTCAGGGTCTGTTCGCGCTCATCGTTTCCACCGCCCATACCCGCGCCGCGATGGCGACCCACCGCGTCAATTTCATCAATAAATATGATGCACGGTGCGTGTTTTTTGGCATTTTCAAACATGTCGCGTACGCGAGAGGCGCCGACGCCAACGAACATTTCGACGAAATCCGATCCGGAAATGGTAAAAAACGGAACTTTGGCTTCGCCCGCAATGGCGCGCGCCAGCAGGGTTTTACCTGTACCCGGAGGGCCAACCATTAACACACCACGGGGAATGCGGCCACCCAGTTTCTGAAACTTGGTCGGGTCGCGTAAAAATTCAACGATTTCCTGCACTTCTTCCTTCGCTTCGTCGCAGCCGGCCACGTCAGCAAAATTCACGTTGTTATTGGTTTCATCAAGCATGCGTGCTTTGGATTTTCCAAATGAAAATGCGCCGCCCTTACCACCGCCCTGCATCTGACGCATGAAGAATATCCAGATGCCGATAAACACCAGCATGGGTCCCCATGACATCAATAACTGCACCAGTAACGATGGTTCTTCGGCCTGCTTGACATCAAATTTGACGCCATTGGCGACCAGATCGCCAATCAGGCCACGATCCAGATAGGTGCCAGTCGTTTTGATTTTGGTGCCTTCCTGCGTCACGGCAGTGATATTGCGGTCTTCGATGGTGACTTCTTTGAGTTGCTTGGCTTTGATCTGATCTAAAAAATCGGAGTAGGCAACGTTGGCTCCTCCCGCGCTGAGATTCTTGCCGTCAAATTGACGAAATACCATGAATAAAACCATGGCAATAACCACCCAGATCGCTGCTTTAGAAAACATATTATTCACAAACACTCCTTAGACACGTATGGCGTCTTTCACAACTGCAACTATTAATGCGCCTAGTAGGTCTAGGTTCCATATTTTGACCAGAATAATCCGAGTATACTGCTGGCATATTGTGCCAGGTTAATATTTATCAAGTATAGCGGGGTATTATTCGACAATTCTTCAACTAATTCGCCACATTTTTTAAGCCCCGGCCCAAAATGAAAATTTCTGAGGATTTATCACGGCTGGCTTTGGGTTTTTTAGACGAAACCACCTTGAATTCGTCCTTAAACCGGGCCCAAACCACATTATACGCCGGACCATGAAAACATTTTACCAATAAACAACCACCGGGCTTCAGGTGTGCCTTGGCAAATTCTATTGCCAGTTCAATAATATCTTCGATACGTGCCGCATCGGCCGAGGGAATGCCTGACAGGTTGGGCGCCATATCGGACAGCACCAGATCAACCTTTCGTCCCACTAAGCGCGATTCCAGCAGGTCGAGTATTTCCTGTTCACGAAAATCCCCGAGCAGGAACTGAACGTCGGCAATGGGTTCCATCGGCAGCATGTCCAGTGCAAAGATGTCGCCTGTAATACCACCGCCCGACTTTCCGGAAAGCTTGTTTCGGACATACTGCGACCAGCTGCCCGGCGTTGCCCCCAAGTCAACAATAATCTGCCCTGGTTTGATCAGCTTTTCGGCTTCGTCAATTTCCTTGAGTTTATAGACAGCCCTGGCACGGTAGCCTTCGCGCTGCGCCAATTTCACATAAGGATCATTAATATGATCATGTAACCAGTTCTGGTTGAATTTATTCTTGGCCATTCGCGTAAAATAGGACTTTTCAAGGAAAATAACAATTTATGATAAAACTAACCGCCGTTGAACGTAGCGCGCTTCGCGCCGAAGCGCATGATCTGAAACCTGTCGTGCTCATAGGTGAATCAGGACTGTCTGAGGCTGTATTAAAGGAAATCGATACAGGCCTGAATTCGCACGGGTTAATTAAAGTGCGCGTCTTTGGCGATGATCGTGATGCACGCATCGCCATGTATGAAACGGTCTGCACTCAGTTAAAGGCGGCTCCGATACAGCATATTGGCAAACTTTTCGTCATTTATCGACCTAAATCGGATGTCAAAACTGAAAAAGTATTGCGAAAAACCGGCGGTGGCATGCGGGAAGTGACCATAGTCAAACCCAGTCCGAGCGGAACAAAACGCCCTACTGTTTCCAAAGTCATGTTGAAAGGAAACGAAAGGGTGACCGCCGGGGGTAATATAAAACGGGCAAAACCACGTCAAACCAGTGCTAAAAAAACCGCCTTAAAAAAATCGTAATACCCTGCTGCCCTTTGCTGTGCCTGCTTTTTACCGGGCAACCTCGCGGTTGTCCGGCGCGTATCCACGTAACACCCACATCGCACCTAATACACTTTGAAGCAGATATATTCCGCTTGAAATGCCGTGCAACAGGCCAAATTGTCGCCTTATGTCAGGGTTATCCAATCCTAACGCCCTCAGTTCAGCCATAAAGGGGTGCAGCGCGAAGTAGCCGATTAACGTGCAAAACAACATGCCGAGCACCAGTCTGGGCACGTTTTTGAACTGGTAATAATGGAGCCCGGTCAGCAGAATGGCACCAATCACCGACCACCAGGCTTCCACGTGAAATAACTGTCCGGCAATAGTACCTGCCATCGCGCTATCCGGAACCGTTTTAAATAAGGTCGGTGCCACCAGATAACCTATCGTCCATAAACTTCCCACCCAGGCCGTCGACAGCAGCACGAGCGCCCGATGGACGGGCCTGTTCATCAGCGCCAGACCGGACAACTCAGATGTACCGGACATCAATGACTTCATATTCGCGCACGCCGGCCGGCGCCTGAACCGCAACGATGTCGCCGGAATATTTGCCTATCATGGCTCTGGCGATAGGCGATGTAATGGACACCTTGTTTTCTTTCAGGTCGGCTTCATCTTCACCCACAATCTGATAGGTTACTTTTTCGGCATTCTCCAGATCGACCAGATCGACCGTTGACGCAAATACGATGCGGCCTTCTGCATCCAGCGTGGTCGGATCGATAATCTGGGCCACGCTCAATTTACCTTCAAGTTCGGCAATCCGGCCTTCGATGAAGCTTTGCCGTTCCTTGGCAGCGTCATATTCGGCATTTTCCGATAAATCGCCATGGGAACGAGCCTCGGCAATGGCGGCGATGACTTCATGCCGTTCGCGGGTTTTCAGGCGGTGCAACTCTTGTTTTAATAGTTCCGCGCCGAATTTGGTCAGTGGTACTGTGCTCATCGTTTGTCTTCAAGTGAAAACCACAGAGCTTATTTAAAAAGCACGTTAACAAAGTGCCAAATAAATAAGCTCTGTGGTTAGGTAAAAGTAAAATTATACGACTAGTGTAGTGACTTATGCAGGCCTTGTAAATCGTAGACGTGTAACTCATCCAGATGACGCATGCCTTCAACAGCTGCTTCGGCTCCGGCGATGGTGGTATACGTGGTGACGCGCGCCGCCAGGGAAGAAACACGGATGACGCCACTGTCATGGATAGCATTCCGTTTTTCTTCAACGGTATTGATCACCAGTGCAATTTCACGATTCTTGATCATGTCGACAATATGCGGGCGACCTTCGCTCTTCTTGTTGACAGGCGTTACCGGCACGCCCGCTGCACCAATTTCAGCGGCCGTGCCTTTGGTGGCCAGAATGGTGAATCCCATACTGACCAGGTCGGCGGCAACCTTGACAGCACGCGGCTTGTCATTGTTTTTGACGCTGATGAACACTTTTCCAGACCGCGGTAAATTGACGCTGGCGCCGATCTGTGATTTGACAAAAGCTTCACCGAATGTCTTACCGACGCCCATCACTTCACCGGTTGATTTCATCTCGGGACCGAGGATCGTATCCACGCCCGGAAATTTGACGAACGGGAATACCGCTTCCTTGACACTGAAATAAGGAGGCACGACTTCATTCTGGATGCCCTGTGCTTCCAGTGTCTGGCCTGCCATGCAGCGAGCGGCAATTTTTGCCAGTTGCAGCCCGGTGACTTTTGATACAAAGGGAACGGTGCGTGAAGCGCGTGGATTGACCTCCAGCACGAAGACCACGTCGGCGTCATCCTTGCGCTGAATTGCAAACTGGACATTCATCAGGCCGATCACATTTAAGCCCTTCGCCATCAGCGAAGTCTGGCGTTTCAGTTCCTGTATGGTGTCGCCTGACAATGAATAAGGCGGCAATGAGCACGCGGAATCGCCGGAGTGCACGCCAGCCTGCTCAATGTGTTCCATGACGCCGCCAATAAAGGTGCGGTGACCGTCAGATAAACAGTCCACATCAACTTCGATCGCGTCATTCAGAAACCGGTCCAGCAAGACCGGGGAATCGTGGGACACCTTGACGGCCTCGCGCATGTAACGTTCGAGGTCCCGTTGTTCATGGACAATTTCCATGGCGCGTCCACCCAGGACATACGACGGGCGGACCACCAGCGGATAGCCAATTTCAGCCGCCAGCCGTATGGCATCTTCTTCAGTGCGGGCCGTTCTGTTGGGCGGTTGGCGCAAATTCAACTCATGCAGCATCTTCTGGAAACGCTCGCGATCTTCCGCCGCATCGATCATGTCCGGTGAAGTACCGATAATCGGTACGCCATTGGCTTCCAGATCCAGAGCCAGCTTGAGCGGTGTCTGTCCGCCATACTGCACGATGACCCCGAACGGTTTTTCCTTGGCGACGATTTCCAGCACATCTTCAAGGGTCACCGGTTCAAAATACAGGCGATCCGACGTATCATAGTCGGTTGACACGGTTTCAGGATTGCAGTTCACCATAATGGTTTCGTAGCCATCCTGGCGCATGGCGAGTGCCGCGTGTACACAGCAGTAATCAAACTCGATCCCCTGTCCAATCCGGTTCGGGCCGCCACCGAGCACCATGATTTTTTTATTGGTGGTGGGCTGCGACTCGCATTCTTCATCGTAAGTCGAATACATATAGGCCGTTTTGGTCGCAAATTCCGCTGCGCAGGTATCGACGCGTTTGTATACGGGATGGATTTTGAACGCGTGGCGCGTTTCACGCACGATTTTATCGGTCGTCCGTAACAGCTTGGCCAGCCGGCGATCGGCAAACCCTTTCTGTTTCAGGCGGAAAAAGATCTCTTTGTCCAGATCGGTAATGGTCTGCGTCTCCAGCCAGAGTTCGATATCGACGATATCCTTGATTTGCGCCAGGAACCACGGGTCGATATGGGTTAGCTGGTGCACTTCATCCAGACTGAAGCCTTGCGCAAACGCGTCACCGACATACCAGATGCGTTCGGGCCCGGGTTCGCCCAGTTCTTCTTCAATGATTTCACGGTCGCGCGTTTTTTCATTCAGTCCATCTACGCCAACTTCCAGTCCTCGCAGTGCTTTCTGGAAGGATTCCTGGAAAGTCCGGCCAATTGCCATCACTTCACCCACCGACTTCATCTGGGTGGTTAAATGATGGTCAGCCTGGGGAAATTTTTCAAAGGTGAAGCGCGGGATTTTGGTGACCACATAATCAATGCTGGGTTCAAACGATGCCGGCGTTGCGCTGCCGGTAATGTCGTTACGGAGTTCGTTCAGTGTATAGCCAACCGCAAGTTTTGCGGCAATCTTTGCTATCGGAAACCCGGTGGCTTTCGACGCCAGCGCGGACGACCTCGATACGCGCGGATTCATTTCAATAACGATCATCCGGCCGTCCGCCGGATTGATCGCGTACTGTACATTCGATCCTCCGGTGTCAACGCCAATTTCGCGCAATACGGCGATCGATGCATTACGCATGATCTGGTATTCCTTGTCCGTCAATGTCTGTGCCGGCGCCACGGTAATTGAGTCGCCGGTATGCACACCCATCGGGTCCAGATTTTCTATCGAACAGACAATAATGCAATTGTCGGCTGAATCGCGCACCACTTCCATTTCAAATTCTTTCCAGCCGATTAATGATTCTTCAATCAGTAATTCGGTGGTGGGAGACGCTTCGAGGCCACGTTTGCAGATGGTTTCGAATTCCTCTTCGTTGTAGGCAATTCCGCCGCCGGTGCCACCCATGGTGAACGAGGGACGGATAATCACGGGAAAGCCCAGCGTTTTCTGCACCGCCCATGACTCTTCCATCGAATGTGCGACATCAGAGCGCGCTGATCCGAGGCCGATTTTGGTCATGGCATTCTTGAACTTGGAGCGGTCTTCCGCCTTATCAATCGCCTCCGGTGACGCGCCTATCAGTTCGCACTTGTATTTTTCCAGTACGCCATGACGGTGCAGATCCAGCGCGCAGTTCAATGCAGTCTGGCCTCCCATGGTCGGCAAAATGGCATCGGGCCGTTCCTTGGCGATAATGCGTTCCACCACCTGCCACGTGATCGGTTCGACATAGGTTACATCGGCCATTTCGGGATCGGTCATGATGGTGGCCGGATTGCTGTTGACCAGAATAACCTTGTAACCCTCTTCACGCAATGCTTTGCATGCCTGAGCGCCGGAGTAATCAAACTCACAGGCCTGGCCGATAATAATGGGGCCGGCGCCGATAATCAGGATGCTTTTTATATCACTTCGTTTAGGCATTGTTGTTATTCTCCGTGCTTTTTTCTGTCCCCGGTTTTGTGCGCATCATGCTAATGAAGCGGTCAAACAGGGGGGCAATGTCGTGGGGGCCGGGCGATGCTTCGGGGTGTCCCTGAAAACAGAATGCAGGCTGGTCAGTACGTTCAAAACCCTGCAGCGACCCATCGAACAGCGAAATGTGCGTCACTTTGCAGTTCCCCGGCAGGGTCGATTCATCGACGGCAAAGCCATGGTTTTGCGAGGTAATAAACACCTCCCGGGTTGCGACGTCCTGAACCGGGTGATTGGCACCGTGGTGACCAAATTTCATTTTCAGCGTTTTGGCGCCGGAGGCCAGTGCCATGATCTGGTGCCCCAGGCAAATACCGAAAGTGGGCACGCCGCGGGAAATGATTTCTCTGGTCGCATTGATCGCGTAAGTACACGGTTCCGGATCGCCCGGACCGTTGGACAGGAATACACCATCCGGTTTCAGGGCCAGAATGTCTTCTGCGCCCGACTGGGCAGGCAGCACCGTGATGCGGCAACCACGTTGCGCCAGCATGCGCAGAATATTGCGTTTGACACCAAAATCCAGTGCCACCACGTGGAACTCGGGTGCGCTCTGTGTACCATAACCACTGCCCAGAGTCCATTCTGTCTCGTGCCATTCGTAAGTCCGGTCGGTCGAGACGACTTTTGCCAGGTCCATGCCGGCCAGACCTTTGAACGACTGCGCCAGCTGGATCGCTTTATGTCCGTCTTTGCCCGTGAGTATGGCGCCGCATTGCGCACCTTTTTCACGCAGAATCCGGGTCAGCTTGCGGGTATCAATACCTGCTATGGCGACTATATTCTGCTGCGTTAAATAATCGGACAGGTTCTGTTCAGAACGGAAATTGGATACCAGCAGTGGCAAATCCTTGATGATCAGCCCGGCCACCTGGCATTTGCCCGACTCGTTATCTTCCGTATTGATGCCGGTATTGCCGATATGGGGGTAAGTCAGGGTGACGATCTGTTGACAATAGCTCGGGTCGGTGAGTATTTCCTGATAGCCGGTCATGGCCGTGTTGAACACGACTTCGCCGACGGTATGGCCCGCAGTACCTATTGAATAACCATAAAAGAGAGTGCCATCGGAAAGTGCAAGAACGGCTGGAGATTCCAAGCCAAAGCGGAGAGAATTCGGTAAAGTCTGCTTAGATGGCAGCAAGGGCGACTCCTGAGATGTTACTGCCGTGGCGAACTGTCCGCTAACTTGGCCCTTCAGTTGCACACGACAGCCACGGATATGACGTATGCCTCAGGAAAATTGGTTGGGTGACAGTGTAAGCGCTAATCGGCGAGATTAAATTAGATAAACTTCCAGATTATAGCCGAACTCTGAACTTCCCGCCAGCCTCTGATAACAATAAAATAATAGTCACGATGCGAGTAAAATTGATAACACCTGTGGCTAACAGGCGCCGTTTTTCGTATCAGCAAGCAATAATTTCTGGATCATTGCGTGGACTTTCTGTGCAGTCAGTCGAGGCGATTCCAGCGGGTACAAATGACCGCCCTCCATCCATTCAAAGTTGGGTCCTGTGAATTGGCGGGTATGAATGACACCGGCGTGCCGGGATTCGACCGACGTCGTTCCGCATATATAGCCGATGGGCCGCGGGAACGGCAAGGACGCAAACCGGTTGATGTTATCCGGCAGGGCCCGGTAAATGGCCGTTTCTATTTCTCGCTTGAACCGCAATGTGACGCCCTTCGGGTAAGGTTCGGTACCAAACGTGATGTAGTCACGCAGTACCTTTTCCGGCCAGATGGAAAAGGCGTCTTTACCTGCAAAATGCTGAAACGCGGCTTCTTTATCCGGCCAGCTTTTCCGGCGTTTTCTTGACGATTTTGCCGGAGAAAGTAATAGATCCAGGCGACTTAATTTGCATATCTTCAACAACAGGGCACGCCAACCCACCACCAGGGGAGAATCCAGCATCACCACACAGCGAACCAGGTCCGGTCGCAGTCGGGCTGCCATCAAACTCAAAATGCCACCCAGTGAGTGGCCGACCAAAATAACCGGCGCCGCATGGGTGGACTCGATATTTGAAATCAATTCCTGACATAGGAGCGGCCAGCCGTCGGTCACAGGGAAATCCGGATTATGCCCGAGCATTTCTGTTGCGCGAATCTGATAATCGGCCCTCAGCGCCTGCAGAAATTCGCTGTAGGTTCCGGTTGGAAAACTGTTTCCGTGCACAAAATAAAGTGTCTGCAGGTCGGAAACTGCATCAGAAGGTTGCAGCCAGAATGGAGTTTCGGTCTCTTGCATGGCGTTGGCGGGGCTATCCTGATCTGTAAAACGACAGTATTGCAAAAATAGAACCGGGATGCACCAATTTAAACAGGATTAGATGGAATGCTCGGATTTGCCATATGCCTGGCCTGTAATGCCTCAAAAGCATCTGCAATTTTCTGTATATGGGCATTCTTGTACGCCAGCGGCCCTTGGTCGCTAACGCGATGGACAAGCATGGTGGCGTTCGCCTCAAAGATGAACAGTTGACCGTCTGGCAAAAGCGTGAAGTCTATCCCCGCGTAGTCCAGGTCCAGACGCTGTCCGATGTCGATCAGCGCAGCCATTCCATTTTTCCCCAATACAGCCTCCATATCTTGCAGAAAACGCCGCTCTTCTGCAATTTTCCAGGGAAATTCGGTCATTTCCGACGTGTGATAGTGCACCATCCATTGTGACGATATCGCCAAGTGGTAGGGGTAAGGTTGTCGGTCAACAAAAATCACACGGTATTTTCGAAAAAAACCGTCACTACTCCGGGTATCGACAAAATGGCTTAAATAATGTGCAACAGGGCCGGCCGACAGTTGGTCTGAAATCTGGCTCAGGGTCGCGCAGCAGACCAGACCTTGCCCACCGTGGGTCTCGGCGGGTCGTACCAAAACTGGACAAGGGATACCTTCCTCCGTCAGCAGGCGTTTCAGCGACTCAGGGGACAGGTCGCCTGGGTCAATCCGGCAGCAGTTGGCGACCTGAACATGGGCAATCCCGGCCATCCGTTCTTTCAGCAGGTGCCGCCGTGTTCGCGCAACCGTCTCAGGAAGGTTCATCACAGGCCGGCTACAGTGTGCCAGAAAGTGTGTCAGTCGTGCGGTTAGCGGCACGGCAACATCGGGTTCACCAATCGCATTAAAAACCAGATCGTAGGGTGGAAGCCGGCTATCTTCAGCCTCGTCGGCATAATCGATAATATATTTGATGCGCTGGCTTTTTTCTGCAGACAGTAACCCCTCGTAAGGAATATTGCCCATCGTTCGTCCTGTGCACAGTATCAACAACCGGCGAAGCGGATTTTTTACCGGTTCGATGAATACCCTCTGCAACGCGTAGGCACGCGCCCTGCATTTTTCTGCTTCCTCATGTCGTCCAAAATGCAGGTGTATGACAACACTGTTCTGGTAGACTTCCGCCATATCCGGCTCCATCATTAACACCAGCTGGTACCATTGCTCCGCGACCCTGTAATCGCCCTTCATGAAATAACCCGTGGCCACCATATACAACTGCCGGGCCGGGCTGACTTCGGTGCCTGCGACCGTTGTGGTTCCGGTGTTAAAGGTGTCGATGGCATTGGCCGCAATTAAATGGGCCAGAGCCGCCAGTTCGTCGCCCTGCTCATGTCGTTTGGCAACCATGAGCCGATGCAACCCGCTATCGAGCGGCTGTCTGAACACGATCTCGGCCAGCGCCTCGACGCCAAGACCGGACAAATCCTGGTCCGGATTAACAGGGGTTCTGCTCATTGCATGTCCTCATGGGGATACCAGTAGCGCCGATGACTTTCCCGGTATTGATCAATAGTCACCGTCTTGCCGAGGTTAATGGTAATCGTACCGGCCTGATCGCTACGAAAACGTTGTATTCCAAGATCGGCATAACGTTGCCAGACGTCGGCTTTGGGGTGGTGATAGCGATTATGATAGCCAAGCTGAAAAATCGCAAATCGGGGTTGCACAGTTGTCAGGAAGTGTTCGGTCGACGATGTACCGCTACCATGGTGCGGGGCAAGCAACACCGTGGATGCCAATTTGTCCGCCAGGGTGCGGACCAGGGTTTTCTCCTGTGCGGCCTCAATATCACCGGCCAGCAGCATGGAGTGCGGACCATTGCTTATTTTCAATGTGCAGGACTTCGCGTTTGGTCTTGCTTTGTTGTTGTCATAGATGTCTTGCGCCGGATATAAAATCTCAAACCGGATGCCATCCCATTCCCACTGCTGACCGGCAATGCAGGTGGAGTGATGCGAAAGGCGGCTGGCCTCGGTCACGATCGTGCTGTCGCTGCTGAGTGAACTCAGGACCCAGTTGACATCAAGCTGCTGCAGCAGCGATACGGCTCCGCCCGAATGATCACTGTCATTATGGCTGACGATCATCCCGTCCAGCCGGTAAATGCCCCTTGAATGCAGATAGGGGTAGATAACGCGGCTGCCAGCATCCGAATTGGCTGAATAGAGCGGGCCGGTATCGTACAGGAGTCGGTGATGCGGCGTTTCAACCAGCAACGCCATGCCCTGGCCCACGTCCAGCGCAGTCACTTTCAGATCACCCGGGTCGGGGTAGGTACTGCCACTCAGGCAAATCGGCAACCACGTCAGCAGTCCGGCCCAGCGTAACGGCCAGCCTTTGGGGGCCAGGCACCAGGCGGTGCCGAGTAATGCGCCGACCAGCGGACCCGCGTCGGGGCGCCTCGCCTGCCACACCGCCCAGGGGAGTTGATTTAACGTGCTTAACAGGTCAACCAGATGCTGCAGAATAAAGTGTGCCGCTGCCAGGATAAGGCCACCCGCAGGATCAGGCAGCAGGCTGCCTGACAGGGACAGCGGCGTCACCAGCAGGCTGACGACGGGGATCGCGATGGCGTTGGCAATCGGACTGATGATGGATATCTGATCAAAAAACAGCAATGTCAGGGGAATCAGCCCAAGCGTAATCGCATACTGGGTCACGGAGGCCTGCCGGATATGCCGGATACGCGCTAAACCGGCCTGCACGGCAGTTTGACAAACGCCAACTCGGTGCGATGCGGCGGGCACGGCGGGATCCGGCTGATTGGCGCGCCGGGGCTGACTGCGTCCGATGCTGGCATAGTAGATCATTCCGACCGCGCTGAACGACAACCAGAAGCCCGGCGACAGTACGGCCCATGGATCAAACACCAACACCGACCCGAGTGCGACAAAAAGTATATTCGATAGCCGCGTGTGTCGATCAAATACCGAACCGAGAGCCGTTACGGTAATCATTATCAGGGTTCGTTGCGCCGGCAGGCCGAAGCCGGCTAGCGCCACATAGCACAGAGCGACGACCACACCGGACCAGGCGGCTGCTTTCTGGGCCGGCAGTAGCAGCGGCAAGTCATATCGGGTAAAAAACGACCTGCTCCATAAATAAAACATCAGGCTGGCGGCCAAGCCTGCAATCAGTGAAATGTGCAATCCGGATATGGCAATCAGATGATTCACGCCGGTGCGGGCAAAGATTTTCCAGTCGTTTTGCGCAATACCGTTTTGTTCTCCGATGACTAACGCCACAATGATTGGGGCATAGGGCTGATTGGGCAGGGCATTGAGGATCTTCTGTCGCAACTGGCCTCGGGCCCATTCAATGCTGTTCCTGATGGTAAAAACAAACGGACTCAGGCGCTGGTTCGCCGCCAGGTGACCCGCTGAAATCTGGCTGGATTTGTCGTTGCCGGCCCTGACACTGCCAGTTGCACCGATACCCTGCTCCAGCAGCCAGACTTCATAATCAAACCCCTCCGGGTTGGCCAGCCCGTGGGGCCGTCGCAATCGGACGTTGAGTCGCCAGCGTTCTCCCGGTTGCAGTATGTTGGGCTGGTCGCCCTGCTCGTACCAACTAAGCAGAACTTTACGCGGTAATGAATTCCGGTCGATATCACCATTGACCACGTTTTCAATCTCAAACTGAAAGCGGTGTCCCACAGGGAGTTCGACCGGAAGATTGGCGATAACGCCGATAACGGTGATATCTTTTTCCTCAAGCTGGAGCGGTAACTGATGTGACAACCCGATCAGCGCAAACACGCTGGCATAACACCAGCCTGTCAATGCACCGCTCATAAAAAGGGCGAACGGGCTGAGCCGCTGGAAACGCATGCGATGGCGCAGACATAAAACAAGAATTGCCAGGAATAACAGGCCCGCTAACGACGTCCATTGCATTAAACGGGCCTGTTGTTGCAGCACAATGATGCCTGCTATAAATCCGGTAATGAGACTGCGCATCGATGCCCTACCCTGAAACTGGATCCGATATCGCCCTCAACCGGGGCAAGACGTTATAGGTGTTTTCAGTGGTGGCATCGGCAATGTCGCGGGCGGAAAGATTGCGCAGGCTGGCCAGGCAGTCCGCAATTCGTGCAAGCTGGTCCGGTGTATTCGGGCCGGCATCAAGCCAGCTGGGTGCAATGTCAGGTGCATCCGTTTCAAGTACGATCGACGATAGTGGCAAATGGGTCGCCAGTCGCCGGATTTGCAGCGCCCTGGTATACGTCATGGCACCGCCAAAGCCCATTTTAAAGCCGAGCTGTATGAACGTCGTGGCTTGTTGCTGGCTGCCGTTGAAGGCATGAGCAATACCACCGTCCACCCGGATCTGGCGCAGGCCGTTCAATATCAGGTCAACAGACCGGCGCACATGCAACAGCACCGGGAGCCCGAATTCCCTGGCAATGCGCAATTGCTCGCGATAATAGTGAACCTGCTTGTCCCGCAGGGCGGGAACACATAATTCCGGGACAAAAAAATCCAGACCGATTTCGCCAATTGCAACAAAGCGCGGATCGCCCAGGGACGTTTTGACGAGTTCTTTCAGGTCAGTTAAATCACGGTCATGGGCATCCGGAACATACAGAGGATGTATACCGAGCGCATACCCGCCGAACCGGCCCAGTCTGGCGACATCGGCAAAGTTGGACCGGCAAACCGAAGGAATGACAATTTTGTGCACGCCATTCTCACGGGCGTTCAATGCAAGTTGCTCTTCCTGACCGTGAAATTCAGCCGCATCCAGATGGCAATGCGTATCGATCAGCATTTATTCGGCGTCAGGCAACTTCAGCATACCGGTATGGTAATTATATTCGTACATTTCACCATACCGCCCCCATTCGACAGCGACTTCCAGCATCTGCTTGGCTTCTTCGGCCGACAGGAATTCTTCGAGCAGGTTGAGGAACGGCTCTTTGCGGATTTCGCCGGATTTTTCCATTTTGAGGCTGTGATGGATCCGTGCAGCCAACGGCACATTCTGCAACAGCTGCTGACCAAACAAATGCTTGCGGAACGCCTGATCTGCCTGACAGTAGCGCTGTCCAAGACTGGTCAGATGAATGTCACCATGTTCGATATGAACCAGTCCGATCAGGCGCAGTGCTTCATAGACCGGGAACAAGTCATCGTCCGACAAGCCGGCTTCTTCGGCCAGTTTCGGCAAGTCAGCGCGTCCGTTAAAGGGCTCATCGGCCAGCATTTCCAGCAAGCCTTCCATCTGGCTGATTTCCGCTTCGGGCAAGCGGTAGGCCTGGTTTTGCGCACTGGTTTCGGTCGTATCGACTTCAACCGGAGTGGCGGTCATCTGGGTATACACTTCATCAATCAGGGCACGAACTTCCGGCATTTCCTCAGATCGTTCGCGTGGCAGCGACACCTTGATTTCAGCGCGCACCCGGCCCGGATCGCTGGAAAATATCAGGATGCGATCCGCCATCATGACGGCTTCTTCAATATTATGCGATACAATCAGGATGCCCTTCATGGGTGTCTTTTTGCTTTCCCAGAGCTCCAGCATGTCATTGCGCAATGTTTCGCCCGTCAGTACATCAAGCGCTGAAAAGGCTTCATCCATCAGTAGCACGTCGGGTTTCATGACCAGCGCGCGGGCAATGCCGACACGCTGTTTCATGCCGCCTGAAAGTTCGCGCGGCAATGCACCCTCAAAACCAGCCAGCCCGATCATTTCGATCGCCGCTTCGGCCTGTTCGGCACGTGCTTCCTTGGAAACTCCCTGCGCCTCGAGACCCAGTTCCACATTCTGCTGTACCGTCAACCAGGGAAACAGGGCAAACGACTGAAATACCATTGCAATACCGCGTGCCGGGCCAAATAACTGCTGGTCGCGATACTTCACGATCCCTTTGTCGGCAGGCAGCAAGCCGGCCATTATCCTTAACAGGGTCGATTTTCCCGAGCCGGATTTGCCAAGCAGGGCAACGATTTCGCCGTCTTTGAGCGTGAAATCCACGCCTTCAAGCACCACCCGTTCGGACCCGTCAGCGGTCCGGAAATTTTTGCTCACACCTTTCAGATGAATCAGCGACTTGCTCTTGGTTAAGTCTGCCGCCGGATTCGCTTCCAGTAATGTATCTTGGGTCATTGCCACACCTCTTTCAATGTATTCGGTCGCCTGTGGTGATTTTCAGAACGTCATTTTTTCTTCTGCTATGGCGTACAGTTTGCGCCAGATGAAACGATTACATGCAATAACAAAGACGCACATGACGGACGTGCCCAGTGCCACACGCGGGAAATCACCGCTTGCAGTCACCTGCGCGATATAACTGCCTAATCCGGTTGCCATGACGACGTGGTTTCCGGAGGTAATGAATTCTGACACTATGCTGGCATTCCACGAGCCGCCAGAGGCGGTAATCGCGCCAGTGACAAAACTGGGGAAAATCGCCGGTAACAGAAACCGCTTCCACCGCAGCCAGCCCGATAATCCAAAATTATCGGCCGCATAACTCAGTTCGGTCGGAATAATGCTTGCGCCGGCAATGACGTTAAACAGGATATACCACTGGGTACCAAATACCATGAGCGGCGTAAGCCAGATATTTGCGTTCAGGTGAAAATGAATGACCAGCACGACGACCAGCGGAAACATCAGGTTGGTCGGAAATGCCGCCAGAAACTGGGCAATCGGCTGCAATCTCTCTGCGTACTTCGGCTTTAACCCGACCCATACACCGACAGGCACCCAGACCAGCGATGCCAGTGTGATCATGATCACGACACGCAACAGGGTGATAAGGCCATATCCAAAAACACGCAGCACTTCACTCCAGCCCACTTCCGAGTGGATATAAGTGGTAATTTTCCAGCACGCGAACATCACCAGGGCAGCGATCACCGCATCCGACACCCGTTCCACGGTCGGGTTGATGCGTCCGGGCCGCGCCATGATGGAAGTGCCATCGTAATTTTTCCTGAAAAACGCCAAGCCCCGTTCGGCGTATGAAATAAAGCGTTCGGTAAGTCCCTTGACGGCGTTGGTGCGCCGCATTAATGTCAGAAACCAGGATTCCTGGCCACCCTGGTCGCCGGTCTGTTCATATTTGAATTTATTGGCCCACGCAATCAGCGGCCTGAACAGCAATTGGTCATAGATCAGAATTCCAACCACCATGGCGGCAATCGCCCAGCCCATCGCCACGTAGTTTTCTTCGGCAATCGCAAAGGCGATGTAGGAACCGATACCCGGCAATTTGATGTCGTGATTGTTGACGGTGATCGTCTCACAGGCCACCACGAAAAACCATCCGCCTGACATCGACATCATCATGTTCCACAACAGTGCCGGCATTGCAAACGGTAATTCCAGGCGCCAGAACCGCTGCCAGGCAGACAGGTGAAAAATACGCGCCGCTTCGCGCAGATCGGAGGGCACCGTGCGCATCGACTGGTACATGCTGAACGCCATATTCCAGGCCTGGGATGTAAAAATTGCAAAGATAGCGGCACATTCCACGCCCAGCAGGCTGCCTGGGAATAATGCGATGAATCCGGTTACTGTAATGGTCAGGAAGCTCAATACCGGTATCGATTGCAGAATATCCAGCGCCGGAACCATGATTTTTTCTGCCAGGCGATAGCGTGCTGCCATGGCGGCAAACACAAAGCTGAAAATCAGGGACAGGACCAGTGCGGTCAGCATGCGCAATGTGGTGCGCAACAGGTAATACGGCAAATAAAGCGGATCAAGCGTAATCTGCAGGGGCATCCCGATCTGGTAGGGGCTGGTCATCTGTGAAGCACCAAATGCCAGAAAGAACACCATGCCCAGAATGAGCGGCAATGCCATCCAGTCCCAACGGTTGGGCTGGTGGTAGGCCGCCGTATTGCGTTGCCAGGCCTGACCGTTAAATTGGGAGTGTTCCATATTGGCTGCTCTGCAAAAAATTCGCTTGATGAACCGACTTGACGACAGGGATCGATCGAAGCGCAATTATCCACTTTTTCATCCGGTTTTGGAGTTAAAAAATTAGAAATAAAAGCAGATCGTGCGATTTAGGTTACATATTACCCTCAGGCATTTCCCTATTTTTTAAATAAGTGGTTTTTTTTCACCTATACTTCGAAAAATCAATTCATTTCCGTTGCCTGTCATGCGCATGAAATAATCAGCACTGTTTTTTTGTCTGTCCATCATTAACCCCAGGAAGGAAAAATAATGAATAAATTAGCCAGATTGCTGTTGCCCATTTTGGTCGTGATGTATTCGCACGCCTTTGCGCAGGATAAAGCAGTCGTAACGCCAACCGGGTTTCTGAGCGATTACGCGCGCCTGATGCCCGACAAGACCGCCAAAGATAACTATTTTCATTACACGACACCGGAAGGTGTCGCCCGAAAAATGGGAAAAATATATTTCATGCCAATTACAGGCTACCCGGCTGACGTCAATTTTCAGTTGGTCGACAAGCCGGTTCTTGATGAAACCATGACTGCCTTCGACCAACTGTTACGGAAAAAACTGGAGGGAAAAGCGACTCTGGTGGGCACGCCTGACGAAGCTGATACAACCGTTCAGATGGTGGTCACCGCAGTCGCCACTGTTGACGCAGGGCGTGCTGCGATCGACTTCATTCCGTTGCGGTTACTGACCAAGCCGTTGAAAGACGCTGCGATGGGCAAGGAACAGCAGATCGTCGTCACACTCGAAATGAGTATTCGCGATTCAAAAACCGGTCACGTACTTTATGAGGCGGTGCATCGCTCAGAGGGTAAAAATATTGGTCGCTCGGACGACAAAAAACAGCTGAAGGCCACTGGCAAGGAACTATCGCCGGTCATCGATTCCTGGACTGATAAAATCGTCAACGAAATTGTAGCAACCAAAAAATAAGCCACTAAACAAGTGGGCAGCCGGCGTCGGGTCAGCTCTGCCAGAGCCGCATATGATAAGACTTCACGCGTGTCAGCTGTTCAAATCCCAGATAGCTGGCTGACACGCCCCGGCCGCTCTGTTTGACGCCGCTCCAGGCCAAGGCGGGGTCATGGTAATCGCACCGGTTCATCAACCACGTTCCGGTCTGGACCCGTGATCCGATCCGCATGGCGACCTCCAGATCCTGGGTAAACACCGAGGCGCTTAAGCCGTAATCACAGTCATTCATCAATTCAATAGCCTGCTCGTCACCAGACACCGGCATGACACCGATCACCGGGCCAAAGCAGTCTTCTTTCATAATCTGCATGTCATGATTGGCACCGGCCAGTATTTTGGGTCCCAGATAGGAGGTGTGGATTGTATCCAGCGGGTACTTGCTGCTATCAACCAGATTTTTGGCGCCCAGACTCATTGATTGACCGACGATTTCGCGGACCGTGGTTGCATAGGGCATGCGCACCAGAGGGCCCAATGTGGTGGAATGATCCAGTGGGTTGCCCAACACGTACCGGTCAGTTGCAACCACGGCCCTGTCCAGGAACTCCTGATAGACCGATTGGTGCACATAGACGCGCTGCACACCACTGCAGGACTGTCCCGAATTGAAAAACGCGCCTTCCAGCACTTCGTCGACGGTTTTTTCCAGATTGGCATCCTGTCTGATGTAGGCCGGATCGACGCCGCTCAATTCGAGCCCTACGCCAATGCACCGTCCCAGTTCGATCTGCTCGACCATTAACCCGCTGGTGCTGCTGCCGATGAAACACAGGTAGTTGACTTCGGGTGCCTTCATGATAAGACGTGTATCAGCATGGGTCGAATGCACGTATTGTAAAACACCGTCGGGCACCCCTGCTTCATGAAAGGCTTCAACCAGCCGTTCCGAGACCAGCGGTGTCTGCGAGGAGTGGCGCAGCAGGACCGTATTCCCGGCCAGCAAAGCGGTAATTAAACTGTTGGCGCAGGTCAGCAGCGGAAAATTCCACGGGGCGATAATAAACACGACCCCGTGCGGTTCGCGTCGCATTAGCCGCTGAAAACCGGGAACGGAGGCGGGATACCGGTCCGCCAGTGCTGTTTCGGCAATAGAAATCAGATGCAGGGCTTTTTCTTCAAACAGGGTGATTTCGTTCGGTGTGAACCGGATGGGCCGTCCCATCTGGCGGGTAATTTCTTCCGCAATTCCTGCTTTGGATTCGACCAGGGTCGCCACGCCACGCCGGACATGCTCACAACGTTCTGCCAGCGGCAGTTGGCTCCATTTGCGCTGGGCAAAGGTGGCTTTGGAAAGTATTGCCTCAATTTCCGAGCTGCTGGTACAGTGCCGCTGGACCAGAACACTGCCGTCAATCGGACTGATGGTACTGATATCTTTGTGCATGGCGGTTATTCCTGAATACGGATCGACCGGGATCTGACCCTGAGTTTAACTTTAGGCGACGAATCGGCAATAAACAATACTATTCTGACCACCCTGGCGCACTACTTGCTGAAAAAACCATCATAACGCAGGCCGATAACCCCTATAATCGAGGCCTGTTTCAAGACACGACACTGACATGGCACCTGGAATTCTCTACTTGCTCCCGAATACGCTCGGACAGGCTCATCCGTTACACCCGTTATCGGATGTGATTCCCGTTGAAGTGCAGAAAATAACCTCGCAATTGCGGTATTTTATTGTTGAAAATGCAAAGACGACGCGCGCCTATTTGAAGCGGGTTGACGCCAATTTTCCGCTTGCCAGTCCATTGCAAGAAATTCAACTTAATGAATTGAACATCAATACCAAGGTGTCTGAACTACCATCGCTATTAAGTCCATTGCTGCAAGGTCACGATGTCGGACTGATCTCTGAAGCCGGTGTTCCCGCTGTTGCCGACCCGGGCGCCAATCTGGTTCGCCTCGCGCATCAGCATGGCATCCGGGTTCGTCCGCTGGTCGGCCCTTCGTCGCTGTTACTTGCGGTAATGGCCAGTGGTCTGAATGGGCAGAGTTTTGCCTTTAACGGTTATCTGCCGACGGAGGGCGCCCAACGCATGAAGGCGATTCAGGAATTTGAAGTCCGGTCGCGCAAAGAAAAGCAGACTCAGCTGTTTATTGAGACGCCGTATCGTAATGCGGCCTTGCTGGAGGCATTATGTCAGGCCTGCCATCCAACCACCCAGTTGTGCATCGCTACGGATCTGACCCTGGACACTGAAAAAATCCAGACGCATACCGTCTCACAGTGGGCGGCGCGGATTGCAGCAGGCAACATGCCCGACTTCAACAGGAAGCCGACCGTATTTCTGTTTTTGGCCTGACCGGGCCCACTTACGCTTCGATGCCCTGGCTGTTCAGATAGTCTTCGTAGGAACCCTGGAAATCAACGATTTCATTTTCTTTAATTTCCAGAATTCGGGTGGCCAGGCTGGACACAAATTCCCGGTCATGAGAGACGAATATCAATGTTCCGGCGTATTTTTCCAGCGCGATGTTTAACGATTCAATCGTTTCCATGTCCATGTGGTTGGTCGGTTCATCCAGCAGTAAAACGTTGTGACGACCGAGCATTAATTTACCGTAGATCATGCGGCCTTTTTCACCGCCGGACAACACCTTGACCGATTTTTTGACGTCATCGCCGCTGAACAGCAACCGGCCCAGAATTGAGCGCACGGCCTGGTCATCATCACCTTCCTGGGTCCAGTCTCCCATCCAGTCGGTCAGTATCTTGCCGTTGGCGAATTCTTCGGTCGGGTCCTGTGGCATATAGCCGGGGTTCGCATTTTCCGCCCATTTCACGTTGCCGGCGTCGGGCTGCAGTCCGGACTTTCCACCGACGATGCAGCGCAACAGGGTAGTCTTGCCGATACCGTTGGCACCAATGATCGCAATGCGCTCGCCGGCTTCCACATTGAAGTTGACGTTATTGAACAGGCTGCGATCGTAGGCTTTTGAAATACCCTGCACTTCGACTGCCAGACGATGTAATTTTTTCTCACCCTCAAACCGGATGTAGGGGTTCTGACGGCTGGACGGTTTGATGTCTTCAATCTTGATTTTTTCAATCTGCTTTGCACGCGACGTCGCCTGGCGCGCTTTTGATTTGTTCGCTGAAAAACGACGCACGAAATCCTGCAGTTCGGCCACTTTATCTTTGGCTTTGGCATTGTTGGCTAACTGTTGCGCACGCGCCTGGGAGGATGCCAGCATGTATTCATCGTAATTGCCGGGATAGATTTTCAATGTGCCATAGTCCATATCGGCCATATGGGTACATACCTGATTCAGGAAATGCCGATCATGTGAAATTATGATCATGGTCGAATTACGCTGGTTCAGTACGTTTTCCAGCCACCGGATAGTGTTGATATCCAGATTGTTGGTCGGTTCATCCAGCAACAGGATGTCCGGATTGGAAAACAGTGCCTGTGCCAGCAGCACCCGCAATTTCCACCCCGGTGCAATTTCGCTCATGGGGCCCTGATGTTTGGCCAGTTCGATACCTGCACCCATCAGTATTTCACTGGCACGTGATTCAGCCGTGTAACCATCGCATTCGGCAAATCTGGCTTCCAGTTCAGCCGCATGCATGTAATCTTCGTCGGTCGCATCCGGCTTGGCATACAGCGCATCACGTTCTGTCATGGCGGCCCACATTTCAGTGTGTCCCATCATCACCACGTCCAGAACACGCTGGTCTTCAAACGCGAACTGATTCTGACCCAGCTTACCCAGGCGTTCACCCACATCCAGCATGACGTTACCCGAACTCGGTTCCAGATCGCCGCCCAGAATTTTCATGAAAGTCGACTTGCCACAACCGTTTGCACCGATCAAACCATAACGGTTACCGTCACCGAATTTGACAGAGATGTTTTCAAACAGTGGCTTGGCGCCAAACTGCATAGTGATATTAGCGGTGGAAAGCACGTGTAACCTTTTTGCGATAAATATTTGTGGCGCGAATTATAGCAGTTTTGCCTATACGATTTTTAACTTGTGATAAATTCCGCAATTTGTCAACAACCTGCATTTATTGTGCACGCGCTGAATTTAAACAGAATTTTCCGCCAAATGGGGATGAGAGCCAAATTCAAACCTGATTTTCCGGGCGTCGCTCGTCAAGACGACGTCAGCTCCTATGGGCAGGGTTACCTTGTTGGGGCAATGCCCGAACGGCAATCCGGTAATAATGGGACATGAAATTCTGCTGCGAATGAACGCCAGCATCGTGTTGAAATCGTAGCCGTTATCATAATCCGACGACCTGTAATTGGTAAAATGGCCCAACACCAGTGCTTTCTGTCGGGTCAGAATACCCGCATGGATCAGCTGGAGCAACATCCGCTCGACCCGGTACGGGTTCTCGTTGACGTCTTCAATGAAGAGAATCCCGTCATTGATTACCGGCATGTAAGCAGTACCCACCAGATGTACCAGCATGGCCAGGTTGCCACCCCAAAAAGTACCTTGCACCTGCAAGTCCGGGTTACCTTCGGCGTCCGCGGTAAAACTGTAGTTGTCGTACGAAAGGCACTGGCGGAACTGCTCAAACGTAAACTCATGCAGATCCACCGAACCCAGGTCTTCATAGACCATCGGGCCTGCAAAACTGATTCGTCCGGTTTTGGCAAACAGGCCCAGATGAAATGGCGTGAAGTCGCTGAAGCCGACAAATAATTTGCCACTGTGTGCCATGCGATCAAAATCGATGTGCTCCAGTATCCGCGACAGGCCGTAACCGCCACGCAAGGCAAGCACGACATTGACATCCGGATCATCGACCGCCTGGTTCAACTGGGCCAGGCGGGCCTCGTCGGTATCAGAAAACCGCAGATAGTTTGACTCCAGGTCAACCAGATTTTTGACTGTCCAGCCGCGCGCCTGTAATCTTTCGATCGCCCGCAAGACATTAGCCGGATCTGGCGCGTAGGCACTCGGTGCAATTATGGCGATGGTGGACATCATGTTTATCCGCTGATTGATTTCTTCTGTAAACGACGTTGAGCAAAAAAAGCACTTAAGAGCTGACTGCATTCTCCGGCAAGTACGCCACCGACTATGGTGGTCTGATGATTCAGCTTTTCCTGCTGGAACAGATTCAGTACCGAGCCGGCAACGCCGGTTTTCGGGTCCTGGGCACCATAGATCACCCGTGCCAGCCGCGCATGCAACATCGCGCCGGCACACATGGCGCACGGTTCCAGCGTGACATACAATTCACAGCCGGGCAGACGATAGTTCTGCACAAGCGCACCGCCAGCGCGCAGCGCCTGCATCTCCGCGTGGGCACTTGGATCATGTAATCCTATCGGGTGATTGTACCCGGATGCAATAACAACGCGGTCTTGCACCAGCACCGCACCTACCGGAACCTCCCCCGCAGCGGCGGCCCGTTCGGCCTGCTCAAGTGCCAGACGCATAAAAAATTCATCGGCGTCGGCCTGTTCAGTCGTGAATACTGGCATCGTTAATCTCCGCCCAGCAGTTGGGAGTTTCATACAGGGTGATTTTTTGCAGTGCCAACGTACGACCATACCGGTTGTGATAAACCTCCTTGAGCATGTCAAAGGCCAGCTGTGCCAGATTTTCCACCGTCGGGACGCGATCGACCACCACTGTTTTATGGCCCGGCAAGTTGTTCAGAAAATCTTTGACGACCGTATCTTTTTCGTACACCAGAAAAGCGTGATCCCAGAGGCTGACCAGATGTTCATGGGCCAGCGCCTTGATATCCGAAAAATCCATGATCATGCCATTATCCGAAACGCCGTCTTGCCGGACTACTTCACCGACGAGCGTGATCAGCAAGGTATAGCGATGTCCATGCAGATTGCGGCACTGGCTATTGTGATCAGGAATGCGATGGCCGGCGTCGAATTCGATTTTTCGGGTTATCGTGAGCATGTAATTACCTAGGTTACTTCAAGGGTTGGGCATCAGGGTATCTGTAAAATTTTATGCGTTTGCAGGCTTAACTTCCACAACGGGTTGTTCTTGCAGAAATCCACAGCCTTTCGGGTATTTTCCGCCCGCAAAGGACCATCCATGGCCTGTACGAAAAAATGCTGAAAGTCGAGCTGTGCGTAGTCCTGCATATTCTGCCCCAGTTGGGGGATAACAACTTTTAATTCATCGCCCTTTCTGACCACCAGTTCCGCTCCCATTTTGGGACTGACACATACCCAATCAACTCCGGCGGGAACAGCGATCGTCCCGTTGGTTTCAATGGCAATGATGAAACCTGCCTGGTGCATTGCGACGATCAATTCGCTGTCCAGCTGCATCAAGGGTTCGCCACCGGTAAATACCACGTATTTTTTTTCCGGATAGGCTGGCGGCCACAGATTGTCGATGGCTTGCGCTAATTGGCCTGCATGCCTGAATTTCCCCCCCAACTCGCCATCCGTGCCAACAAAATCGGTATCGCAGAACTGGCAGACCGCCTTCGCCCTGTCCTCCTCGCGGCCAGACCAGAGATTGCAACCGGAAAAACGGCAAAAGACCGCCGGGCGACCGGCATGACTTCCCTCGCCTTGCAAGGTATAAAAAATCTCTTTAACGCTATAGGTCACTGTGTTACCCGTAAAAATCAAATCAATATCAGAAAACAGTCCGGCATAGGTGCCCTGTCTTCAGGCACTACCTGCGCCGCCGCACCTGGTGCACGTGATGACTGGGCCAGTCCGCGTGCGGCTGACCTTATGTGCGCTGTTCAGCGCTGGGGTGCAACCACTGCACGGATTTTTTCTTCAAGTCCTGGCGGGAAGACCCGATCACTGCCCGCATAATTTTCTTCCAGATGACTGACACGGGTGGTGCCAAACATTGCTGTTTTGATATTTTTATTCAGCAAGGCAAAACCAATGGCGATCTGCGACGGCGTCCAGTCGGCGACTGAACGCAAAAAATTCAAACTCCGGGCCCGCATATAACTCTGTCGATGGTTCTTCACGGCACGCAGCAAATACCACACGTCCACCCTGTTTTTCGGCCACAGGAACCTGGGCGCGTGGACATGATTGGCCATGGCTGCACCGCCGAATACCATTTTACCGGAAGATGCCAGTCGCTCAATAACGATTTCTCGATCCACTCTGAGCAGATTGTAATCCGGCATGACAGCATCAAAGAAATCAATGTCGACCAGAGCCTCCAGTACATCGTCATCATGACTGTTCACGCCAAACCACCGGACCCACCCGCGTTCTTTTGCCAGACGCAGTGCCTGAAACAGTTCGGGCTGTTTCAGGGTGTCCACCGCCGGTCCATGCAGGTAGACTAATGGAATCGTCTCCAATCCCAGACGGGTTCGGGACAGATCGATGGATTCCAGCAGATGTGCGGGAGCCCAGTCTTTAAATAAGGCCCCATTGTTGCCGATCCGTGTGCCGATTTTTGTCGATACCAGCAACCGGCCGGTTTCTTTGCCTTTCAGGATGCGTCCCAGGCGTGGTTCGGCATTTCCGCCCGAATAGGACGCGCCCGTGTCGAACACATTAATGCCCAATTCCAGCGCGCGCTCTATAATCGCGGCCGCCTTTTTCTCGTCGAACCAGGGTTGGCCCCAGGCGCTGGCACAACCGAGGCCAAGTCGGGACGTTTGAAACGTGTTTAAGCTGCTTTGGGTTGCGGTGCCAGTCATAAAGGGTCAGAAATAGCAGGGTTCAGGGGCGGCCGATCGGGCCTGACGGGGACAACGTGGCGTGCACGCAGCGCCTAGACTCGCTGCCCACGCCAGTCAATTCGTCATTCCCATTCGATGGTTGCGGGTGGTTTTCCGGAGATGTCATAAACAACCCGGTTAATGCCTCGCACCTCGTTAATGATCCGGTTCGACACTTTGCCGAGCAATTCATGCGGTAAATGAGCCCAGTGTGCGGTCATGAAATCCTGAGTCTGCACGGCGCGCAGCGCAACGACGTATTCATAAGTGCGTCCGTCACCCATGACACCGACCGATTTGACCGGTAAAAAAACGGCAAATGCCTGACTGGTAGCCTGATACCAGTTCTGGTCGGTTCCCGCTACGGGTGTATTGCGCAACTCGTCTATGAATATGGCGTCTGCCCTGCGCAACAAATCGGCATAATTTTTCTTTACCTCGCCCAGTATCCGCACGCCCAATCCGGGGCCGGGGAACGGATGACGATACACCATGGCTTCCGGCAGTCCCAGAGCCACGCCCAGCTTGCGTACCTCATCTTTGAACAACTCGCGCAGCGGTTCCAGTAATTTCAGATGCAGTGTGTCGGGCAATCCGCCCACATTGTGGTGGCTCTTGATGGTGTGGCCTTTTTTGCCTTTGCCGGCACTTTCAATCACGTCGGGGTAAATGGTTCCCTGCGCCAGCCATTTGGCATTCTTGATCCTGGCCGATTCGACCTGGAACACTTCCACAAACTCACGCCCGATAATTTTTCGTTTCTGTTCCGGATCGGTGACCCCGGCCAGATGACCCATGAATTGATCGGTTGCATCAACATGGATTACTTTCACGCCCAGATTCTGCGCAAACATTTCCATGACCATTTTGCCTTCATCCAGACGTAACAGTCCGTGGTCGACAAACACGCAGGTCAGCTGGTCACCGATGGCACGATGAATCAGCGCTGCCGCGACACTGCTGTCGACTCCGCCCGACAAGCCGAGAATAACATCGTCTTTGCCGACCTGGGCCCGAATCATGTCGACAGCTTCGTTGATGTAATCAGGCATATTCCAGTCTGATTTGCAGCCGCAGATGTCATGCACGAAACGCCCGATGATTTCGGTCCCTTTCAGGGTATGCGTGACTTCCGGATGAAACTGGACCGCATAAAAATGCCGCTCTTCGTCAGCCATTGCGGCGACGGGGCAATTGTCAGTTGACGCCATCAGCTTGAATCCCGGAGGCATGGCGATGACTTTGTCGCCATGACTCATCCAGACCTTGAGCATGCCGTGTCCTTCAGGTGTCGTGAAATCGGCCAAATCCTTAAAAAGCCGGGTGTGCCCGCGGGCGCGCACCTCGGCATAGCCGAATTCACGCACCTTGCCATTTTCAACCTGACCGCCCAGTTGTGCCGCCATGGTTTGCATACCATAGCAGATCCCGAATACCGGGACACCCGCCTGAAATACCGCGTCGGGTGCGCGCGGTGTTTCGTCATCAATGACACTGTTCGGTCCGCCGGACAGGATAATGCCGGCTGCCCCGTAATTCCGTATGAATTCATCGCTGACATCATAGGGATACACTTCAGAAAATACCCCTGCGTCACGCACACGTCTTGCAATCAACTGAGTAACCTGGGAACCGAAATCAAGGATGAGAATTTTGGAGTGCATGAAATAAACTGACTGAGTTAAAAAACGGGTAAATGAAATCTGCCTACAACAACGGATAAGCTCAACGGGACAGGCCGCTGGACGGGGTGATCCTTCCCATGGACATCAACATGAAAGCAGACGGTCAGGCGAGTGACGCATGGACAAAGCTGTTTTTACCGGCTTTTCGGGCCTTGTATAAAGCCTGTTCCACCTGATTCATCAATTCTTCCGGGTTGGCATCGACAAATACGTCGGTCGACACAGAGCCGATACAGACTGTTATATCAATGGGTTTGTCATTAATGGTTTCCGAATGGGCCAGCACCGTGCTGCGGATACGCTCGGTAACGGCTTTTATAACGACGTGCGACGCACCGGGCAACACGATCAGAAATTCTTCTGAACCATAGCGGCCCAAAGCGTCAAAGGGGCGTATGCACGAGCGCACCCGGCTGACCATTTTCATCAAAACGGTTTCGGATGCGTGCAAGCCATGCTGCTCTTTGAGTGCCGCGTAATTGTCCAGGCCCACCATTGCAATGGACATCGGTTTATCGGCGGATTTGCAGCGCAACACTTCGATTTCGAGTGAACGAATGATGGCAGTCCTGTTCCATGTGCCGAACATCGGATCGATCATGCTGTCGCGGCGCAGCGACCGGTTTTGCTTCACCAGATCATCGTGCGTCATCTGCAGCGCATCAAAATGCAACTCCTGCTCCACCAGCCCAGCCAGGTCATTCAATAAAAATGTGTCTTCTTCCTGATATTGACGCGCCACATAGTCGATCAGAAATATGGCTCCGACCACTTCCTTATTATCGAATATCGGCTGGACCGAATAAAACCGGATATAGGGCGGCCCCACAACCCAGGGATTCGCCGCCGTTTTGGGGTCGGTGCGCGCATCGTTAACGATCACGGGGGCATGCGGAAAAGCCAGTGAATCACAGAAGGCTGCCTCCAGCGCCGCCATCGAACGCTCTCCCTTGCCAAATCGGGCAGAAACATTTCCAAAGCTGACAATACAGTTGGCCACGCCAAACAGGCGAATCGCAATCCGCTCAATACGCAGGATGCGATCTTCCTGGGCAGAAATGGCAAAATTGCCCATCCCTGAGTTGGGTTGACCTGCAATCGTGTTGGAAACCGGTGTTTTCATAAAAGCTCCGAAAATTGACATCGACTGAAGGCTATTCAGCGCGATAATTAGGTGCTTCTTTGGTTATCTGCACGTCATGCACATGCGATTCCCGCATTCCTGCGGACGTAATTTCCACAAACTCGGCTTTATTGTGCAAATCCTCGATCGTTGCACAGCCACAATAACCCATGGATTGCTTTACACCGCCGACTAACTGAAACAGGATCGCCAACACACTGCCTTTATAGGCCACGCGACCCTCAATGCCTTCAGGAACCATTTTTTCCGTACTGGCATCGGATTCCTGAAAATAGCGATCTGCCGAGCCCGCGGCCATCGCACCCAGACTCCCCATGCCACGATACGACTTGTAACTGCGGCCCTGATAAAGAATCACTTCGCCAGGCGCCTCTTCGGTACCCGCAAACAGGCTGCCCATCATGACTGTCGATGCCCCGGCTGCCAATGCCTTTGACACATCGCCGGAGTAGCGCACGCCACCGTCCGCGATGCACGGAATACCGGTGCCTTTTAACGCATTGGCCACATTGGAGATCGCCGTAATCTGCGGCACGCCAACACCGGCCACAATGCGGGTTGTGCAAATGGAACCGGGGCCGATACCGACTTTGACACCGTCTGCACCGTATTCAACCATGGCCAGCGCGGCAGCCGCAGTCGCAATGTTGCCGCCGATCACATCAACCTGCGGGTAATGGGTTTTTACCCAGCGTATGCGCTCCAGCACACCCTTGGAATGGCCATGGGCGGTATCGACGACGATGACATCGACACCCGCCCTGACCAGCAGATCAACCCGTTCGTCATTGTCAGGCCCCACACCGACAGCGGCGCCCACGCGCAATTTACCCTGGCTGTCTTTTGACGCATAAGGATGTTCAGTCGATTTCTGTATGTCCTTGACGGTAATCAGGCCGCGCAATTCAAAGCCGGCATTGACAACCAGGACACGTTCAAGCCGGTGTTTGTTCATCAGGCGTTTGGCTTCGACGACATCGGCCGTTTCATCGACATAAACCAGTTTCTCGCGCGGCGTCATCTTGTCGCGCACCTTGGCATCCAGATCCCGTTCAAAACGCAGGTCGCGATTGGTAATAATGCCGACAACCACCTTGCCTTCAACGACAGGAAATCCGCTGACGCCATGCTGCTGTGACAGTGCCAGGACTTCACGTATTGTCATGTCGGGCGGGATGGTGATCGGATCGCGTAGAACGCCGGACTCAAACCGTTTGACTTTGGCCACTTCACTTGCCTGTTCTCTGGGCGACAGATTCTTGTGAATAATGCCAATGCCACCTTCCTGTGCCATGGCGATGGCCAGTCGTGCCTCGGTGACGGTATCCATCGCGGCTGACAGCAGGGGTATATTGAGCGTGATATTGCGTGTTAAACGCGTGGCCAGTGAGGTCTCTTTAGGGAGAATGTCTGAAAAAGCCGGTACTAAGAGCACGTCGTCGAAAGTTAGTGCTTTTTGGAGGAGACGCATAGTATTTCCTATAGGCGCAAAAGCGAATTATACAGAAAACCACACATATCGTCTTGTTGCTTTTAAGAATTTTAGTTATATTTTGGAATAATTCCATCAAATTGGCTTAACATGGACGAAACGACCCGTTTGCGATACCCGAGCCGGTCCCTGACACCAGCCTCACTAACTGAAGTGATTATTATGAAAAAATCAATTTTCCGATCCATGCTTGCTCTGGCGACTTTGTATCTGGTCAGCACTGCGGCCATGGCCCAATATGTCTGGGTCGATGAAAAAGGCACCAAGCAGTTTTCTGATCAACCGCCACCACCCTCGGTTCCCAAAAGCAGAATTCTGAAATTCTCGGGCAAGTCGATGGACAGTCAGGATGCGGCAACGGATGGCGATTCGGATACGTCGAAGACCTCGAAACAGCAGGAAAGCGTGGCTGACCGTGAGCAGGCCTTTAAAAAGCGCCATGATGAACAGTTGGCCAAAGAGAAAAAAGAAGCGGATGCTGCCAAGGCGGCAGCAGCAAAAAGTGACAATTGCAAGCGGATGCGGGATTATAAACAGACACTCGATTCCGGACAGCGCATACTGCAGCCTGACGCCAGTGGCAACCGCTCTTACATGTCGGATGAAAAACGTGCACAGGAGTCGAGCACGGTCAATCAGAACCTGAGTGACTGTAATTAGGATAGCCAGACCGGCGGGCGGGGCAGAGACCAGGCTAGCTCAGATTCGCCCACCGGCATCACGAATTCAGGTTTTTCGCCGGTTGGCCCGGGTCCGTCTGGCCACCATCGGATCAACCTGCAAAGGCCGGTATATTTCGATGCGGTCGTTCGGTTTAATGCGGGTCGTCAGGCTTTTTATTTTTGAATAAATGCCGACTTTGGCGTATTCCAGGTCGAGCTCCGGTATGTCGTTCAAAATGCCGCTTAATTCGATGGCATCCTGTACGGTAGCCTCGTCAGGCACGCGTAATTCCCGCAAATATTGATGCACCGGTGAACAGTAACATACCTGCACGGTGACTCCGGCGTCACTTTCCATACACACTTTCCGCACGCTGACAGAATGCATCCACAAAACTGTTTGCAATTTTATTAAACACAGGACCGATCAAATGCTCTAAAATTCTGCTTGAAAATTCATAGTGCAAATCAAATTCAATTTTACAGGCGTTGTCCCGCAGGGGCTTAAATAGCCAGGTGCCATCGAGGTGCCTGAACGGCCCCGAAATCAACTTCATTTTCATTGAGCTTGGCGCTGAGTTGGTATTTTCTGTGGTAAAACTCTGATGGACACCATGAAAACTGATGTTTAATGTTGCCACTAAACGAGTATCGTTGCGTTCCTGAACGTTCACGCCACTGCACCAGGGCAGAAACTCGGGATAACGCTCAACAGCATCCACCAAGGTGAACATCTGCTCAGCGCTATAACCGACCAAGACGGATTTTTGTACGACTGCCATAGTTTTTTAACCATTTTATAAGAAGCAGGTTTTCCCTGCCCCGAATTTTACCTGATATGAGTATTGCTGATAATAAAAAAGCCTTCCACGATTATTTTATCGAAGAACAGTTTGAGGCAGGCGTGGTGTTGCAAGGCTGGGAAGTCAAGGCAATTCGTGCTGGCCGCGTGCAGCTGAAAGAGGCTTATGTCATAGTAAAGCAGGGTGAAATTTTCCTGTTTGGTGCCCACATAGGCGCCCTGCCCACCGCCTCGACCCATATCAGCCCTGAGGCGTTGCGCACCCGCAAACTGTTACTTAACAAAAGTGAAATCAATAAGCTGATCGGTAAAGTTGAGCGTTCCGGCTATACCCTGATGCCACTCAACATGCACTTCAAGGCAGGCCGGATCAAACTGCAGATTGGCCTTGCCAAAGGCAAAAAACAGTATGATAAACGCGAAACCGAAAAGAACCGGGACTGGCAGCGCGAGCAACAGCAACTGATGAAAGTTCATCGCCGCTGATGGTTACCGTTTGCCATTCAGCATATAGTCGATCAGATCTTTGACTGGCCGGATCGAACTTCCGAACGGCAACGGCTCGGATCCCCGGAAGAACAGACCTCGCCTGACATCGCCTTCGAGGGCAAAACCCAGGCGCGTATCAATGCAGAACTGGCCGGCCTTCGGATTGCCGTCGCGCAAACCGCACTGCTGCAGACAGTCAAACCCTGCCGTACATGCCTGAACTTTCGCCTTGCCCTGCATTTTGTGTTCGATATTCAGATATTTTGCCAACCACGGTGTGTTAACCGCCCGGGCCGGCAGCCCCGCCACGCTCATGAAGGTGACGATGTCGTCCGGACGGGCTTCCGCCAGCACTTTTTTAAATTCAATGTGGGCGTCACCTTCGGCCGTAACCGCAAATGGCGTGCCCAGTTGAACAGCCGACGCCCCCATTGCGAACAGGTGGGATACCTGTTGATGCTGGTGAATTCCACCGGCCGCAATCAGTGGTATCTGTTCCGATTCGATGTCCAGATCCTTGAAAATCTGCAGTGTTGCCTCGATCACGTTTGGAAATGCGAACTGCGGCAGATCAACGTCCGCGGGGCTGGCTGCACCCAGATGGCCTGCCGCATAGCGTGGGTTTTCAATAATAATCGCATCGGGCAAGCGATTTTTTCGCAGCCATTTTTTTAGAATCAACCCGACCCCGCGGGCATCCGACAATATCGGAATCAGGGCCACTTTCGGGAAATTAAGTGTCAGTTCAGGTAAATCCAGCGGCAACCCCGCACCGACCACGACAGCATCGATACCGCTGGCACAGGCCTGTCTGACATAATTGGCATATTCCGAGACCGCGCGCATGATGTTCACGGCGATTAATCCTTTGCCTTGGGCGATACCCTGCGCTGCCCTGATTTCCCTGTCCAGCGCCACCAGATTGGCTTGATTGATCGCCTGCTTGTCCCGCGAGCGGCCCGTCTGCTCCATCAGATCCGCATGATGGCGGCGCAGGTCAACGCTGGAGATCGTGCCGACCGCACCGCAGCTGGCCACGGTTCCGGCCAGCCGATGTGCTGAGATGCCGACGCCCATCCCACCCTGAACGATGGGTAACAGGTTTTTCCCGTTGAGTTTTAAGGAGGGAAACAGAGAAGTGATCAACTTGCGCTTTCAAAAATCATCATTGCAGGAACATTATCATTGCCGGAACTTTAGCAACCTGACGCAATCGCTGCCTTGATTTTGAACAAGCATTGTCGATCAATGCCACGGAGCGGTCATCGCGGGAATATGCTGGTTGCCGTTGATTTTATTGGGAAAAGTAGGCCTGGATGATCAGTTATACGATTTATGTATAATGTATATTCAAAATTAAAATTATTAAAATCAATAGGTTATGAGTTAAACTGCATCTAACTTCAGTAAAAACGACACAATCATGTGCGCTTATATACTCGATCCGAATTCTTTGTCAAAACATTAAAAGGTGTCTCATGCTGACCATAGTTCTATTCAATCTCGTAACTGCATTAATTGCCTTATTTCTGGTGCTCTGGCTTAAAGATTTGTTGCAACCCGCTGCATTGCTGCAAGACCTGGCAAAAGCAGGCAGATCAAGTTACTTTGCTTTAAAACACAGTTGATTGATTGGCTGTTTCCATGCCATCAAGCGAAAGGGCACTGTCGAGTGCCCTTTTTACTACCCCTGCTCCGCCAAATTACAGTCGAATTACTCAAAGGCGATCTGCCCGTCCCTGACCAGAACATGAACTTCCTGTTTGGGTGCGTAACGCCCCTCCAGAATCAGTCTGGACAGCGGGTTTTCAATCAACTGCTGCAGGGCCCGCTTCAACGGTCTGGCGCCATACACCGGGTCAAATCCGGCCCCGGCAATCAGCGCCAGGGCGTCATCACTGACACGCAAACCAATCTCCAGTCGGGCCAGGCGTCCCTGCAGGATGTCGAGCTGCAATTTGGCAATAGCGCCGATATGTCTGGCATCGAGCGAATGGAAGACCACTATTTCATCGATCCGGTTAACAAATTCGGGACGAAAATGTTCCCGCACCTCGGCCATGACTTCCATTTTGACCAGGGACGGCTCGCTGCCTTCCATGGCCTGAATCCGGTGTGACCCAAGATTTGACGTCATGACGATGACGGTGTTTTTGAAATCAACCGTGCGCCCCTGCCCGTCGGTCATCCTGCCATCGTCAAGCACCTGCAGCAAGACGTTAAACACATCGTGATGGGCTTTTTCAACTTCATCCAGCAAAATCACCGAATACGGTTTGCGGCGCACTGCTTCAGTCAGATAACCTCCTTCTTCGTAGCCGACATAACCCGGCGGAGCGCCGATCAGGCGCGCAACCGAATGCTTTTCCATGAATTCACTCATGTCGATGCGGATCAGCGCATCCTCACTGTCAAACAGGAAGCTGGCCAGGGCCTTGCAAAGTTCGGTTTTACCCACCCCGGTCGGACCCAGAAACAGAAATGAACCATAGGGACGGCTGGTGTCACTGAGGCCGGCACGGGAACGACGAATTGCGTCAGACACGGCCACGACAGCTTCGTCCTGGCCCACCAGCCGCTGGTGCAAACGTGCCTCCATATGGATCAATTTCTCGCGTTCGCCAGTCATCATGCGCGACACCGGAATACCGGTTGCACGGGAGACCACCTCGGCAATCTCTTCAGCGCCCACCTGGGTGCGCAACAGACGCAGTTTGGGGGCTTTGCCACTGTCCTTCGCGGCCGCATCGCCCTTGTCGACCTGTTTCTGTCGGGCTTCCAGTTCAGGCAGGCGACCGTACTGCAGCTCTGACATGGTTTGCCAATCGCCTTTACGACGCGCCTCTTCCATCTGCAGACGAATTTTTTCGATCTCTTCTTTAATCTGGGTGCTGCCCTGCACAGACGCTTTCTCTGCTTTCCAGATTTCTTCCAGATCAGCATACTCGCGTTCCAGCTTGACTATTTCTTCATTTAACAGCGCCAGCCGTTTAATCGATCCCTCGTCTTTTTCTTTTTTGATCGCTTCGCGTTCAATCTTGAGCTGTATGGTGCGGCGGTCCAGTTTATCCATGACCTCGGGGCGTGAATCAATTTCAATCTTGATTTTGGCGGCCGCTTCATCAATCAGGTCGATCGCTTTATCCGGCAAAAACCGGTCGGTGATATAGCGATGCGATAATTCGGCGGCGGCGATAATCGCCGGATCGGTAATATCGACGCCGTGATGGACCTCGTATTTTTCCTGCAAGCCACGCAGGATCGCGATGGTCGCTTCGACGGAAGGCTCGTCAACGAAGACTTTCTGAAAACGACGTTCCAGGGCTGCGTCTTTTTCAACGTATTTTCGATATTCGTCCAGTGTGGTAGCACCGACGCAATGTAACTCGCCGCGTGCTAACGCCGGCTTCAGCATATTGCCGGCATCGATGGCACCTTCGGCTTTGCCCGCACCCACCATGGTATGCAGTTCATCGATAAACACGATGGTCTGGCCTTCGTCCAGGGCTATTTCCTTCAGAACCGATTTCAGGCGCTCTTCAAATTCACCACGGTATTTGGCACCGGCCAGCAGCGACGCCATGTCCAGTGACAATACGCGTTTTGACTTGAGACTGTCCGGCACTTCACCGTTGACTATACGCTGTGCCAGTCCTTCCACGATCGCCGTTTTACCGACACCGGGTTCACCGATGAGTACCGGATTATTTTTACTGCGACGTTGCAGGATCTGGATGGTGCGCCGGATTTCGTCATCGCGTCCGATCACCGGATCGAGTTTGCCTTTACGCGCCAGCGCAGTAATGTCGACTGTGTATTTTTTCAGTGCCTCACGCTGGTCTTCGGATTCGGGCGCATCAACACTCGCTCCGCCACGTACCGCCCTGATCGCGGCTTCCATGGCCGCTTTATTCAATCCGTGCTGGCGGGCCAACTGACCTGCTTCGGATTTGTCGTCGCAGAACGCGAGCAGGACCATTTCCGAGGCAAGGAACTGGTCGCCACGCTGCTGTGATTCCTTGTCCGCCAGATTGAATAATGACGACGATTCGCGACTTAACTGGACTTCGCCGGCATTACCCGAGACCTTGGCGATACGTCCCAGCGCCGCATTCAGCGCTGTGGACAGCGCAGCGACGTTGACGCCGGCGCGCTGCAACAGCGATTTGGCCGATACGTCGTCGTCATCCAGTAATGCCAGTAACAGATGCACGGGTTCGATGTAGGCGTTATCATTGCGTACAGCCAGGCTCTGTGCATCGGCTATGGCGGCCTGTAATTTGGTGGTAAGTTTGTCAAAACGCATGGGATTCTCCGGAACAGTGTTGTCCCCTAGATTAGGTATGTTTTTTATTTTACAAGCGCCAAACATTAATCCTTGGCAGATAACGGGGATAAGGTTGATCCGTATCAAGATCTGCTGGCGACCCCACCGCTAATCGGACTGAATGGTGCAGGCGTCCGGCCTCATTATTAATTTTTCAGCAACTTTACCGGCGCCGGGATTGGAGGGTTGAAATGTTGTGTTACAGAAATTCCTTATGCAGGCGGGTATTCGCCCTATACTAAAATCGTTACCGTCCGCTCTCCATGGTTATCTATGAACCCTCTTCCGACTTATTTCGTCTCGCATGGCGGTGGTCCCTGGCCATTCATGAAAAATGAATATGGCAAAACCTATCTGAAACTAAACATTGCGCTTCAGGACATTGTTCGCCAGATCGGGACAACGCCCAAAGCCATACTCCTGATTTCCGCCCATTGGGAGGAACCGGAATTTACGCTGATGTCCAGCAGCGCGCCAGGCATGATTTATGATTACAAAGGTTTTCCTGATTACACTTACCAGATCAGCTATCCGGCGCCCGGTTCCCCGGCACTGGCCGCGCAGGTAAAAGCGTTGCTTGACGATGCGGGAATAACCGCCCGGCTTGATGACCAGCGCGGATTTGATCATGGCATGTATTCGGCGCTATACCCGATGTACCCGAATGCGGACGTGCCGGTGGTCCAGTTGTCGCTGAAAAAACAGCTGGATCCGGAAACGCATCTGGCCCTGGGGCGGGCACTGGAACCCTTGCGGCATGAGGGCGTGCTGATTATAGGGAGCGGTCTCAGCTTTCATAATCTGCGTATATTCGGTCCGAACGGTTACGGCGCTTCGGCCGCCTTTGATGCGTGGCTGCAAACCACACTGATTCAATCGGACCCGGCACAACGAAACGACCTTCTGAAAAACTGGAGCCAGGCACCGTCTGCACGGGAAGCCCATCCGCGCGAAGAGCACCTGCTACCGTTGATGGTGGCCGTCGGTGCTGCAGAAGCCGAGGCGGCAAGCTGCTTTTATCATGAAACCTCTTTTTTTGGCTGGCTGACCGTGTCCAGTTTCAGATTTGGTTAGGATTATTAAACCTTGTAATCGATTGTAACGCCTGTCTACCCGTTGCTGCGCTGTACCGTTTCATGATCATACCAACTCACTTTGAATGGAAAAATCATGAAACTCAACACAATCGCTCGCAAACTGATACTGTCTTTAGTCGCCATCATCACGGTCTCAGCCCTGTCTGGCTGCGTGGTGGTACCGGCTCGCGGCTATTACGGCGGACCTGTGGTTGTCCATGCCTGGGTGCGCTGAGCCGTAACATGATTAAAACGCGTCGCCAGGCACCCTCACCCAACCTTCCATCAGGATGCGCGAGCTGCGACTCATTACGGCTTTGGTGACGCTCCAGACGCCAGAGCGGCTGTCCTGAACAGCCGCAGCGCCGACCCGAAGGGTACCGGAAGGGTGCCCGAAACGGACCGCATCACGTGCGCCGCCACCAGCAGCCAGATTGACCAGCGTGCCAGGTATGGCTGCCGCGGTGCCGATCGCAACGGCTGCAGTGCCCATCATGGCGTGATGCAGCTTCCCCATTGATAAGGCGCGCACCAGCAGATCTGTGTCGACAGCGCGCACCTGTTTGCCACTGGAAGCAACGTAATCCGCACTCGGCGCAACAAACGCA